>JAHBSF010000002.1:0-87500 GCA_019639255.1 Acidobacteriota bacterium
TCAGAGTACTGGGTTCCAAATTGCACTCAGCACTCAGCACTCAGCACTTCTTCTTCTCACTTCTTCTTCCCCGCCTCTCAATATCGTTGCGTCTCCCCTGGCGCAGCGGCGCGCAGCGTCATTTCCGCGCCCGAGTCGAGTATCAGATCCTTGCGTCCCTGGACGTAGACCGAACCCGCTCCGACGCCGGCGCCCAGAATCGCCCCGATCGCCGCGCCCTTGCCGCCGCCCGCTATCGCGCCGATGATGGCGCCGAGTGCTGCGCCGCCGCCCGTGCGCAGCGCAGTGTCGTCGGTGCGGCTCGACGATTCGATGTTGCCTTCTTCATCCACCGATTTCACCGAATCGCTTGCATGCACCTCTACGACCTCGCCCGCAAACCGCCCCGAACGCCCGTTGCGCAGCGTTATTGTTTCAAACGCGAGCAGCAGTTCGGTACGGCCCGTCAGCCGGCCGCCGCGGTCGAGTTTCGCTACGTATCCGTTGACGACCGCATCCCGGTAATTCGACGGCTCGATCACTACGGCCGAAAACCGGTCGCCCTCGCGCGCCGTTCGCGTGTTGATCGAATTCTGCAGACGCACGCGCAGCCGCGTATCGGCGGGTATCAAAAATGCACCCCCGACGTTGCCGGATTGTCCGCCTGTTTGCCCGATTGCTTGTCCGCCTGTTTGCCCGTTGTTTTGCGTCCAGCCGCCGTGCTGCTGCAAAGCAAAGGCGTTTGCGGGAACGGTTGCGGTATAGGTTCGGCCGTAGTAACCGTCTACGTAGCCGATTTCGAAGCCAAGCCTGTATCCCTCGCGGTATGCCCCCTGATTACCCATGCTCTGGGTATAGCCGCGATCGCCGCGCTGGTACTGGTCGCTGGTGCGTATGTCGCGGTTAAGCCGGCTGCGCTGATCGTTCTGGCCTTCGTTGAAGGCGTCGCGGTAGCCGCTGGCGTAGCCCGAATTAAAGGCGGTCTGCGCCTGCGTGGGGCGCACCGTTGCGCGGCGCTGCTGCGCCGATGCAGTCGTTCCGAACATCGCCGCAATCGGCAGCGCAAGCGCAAGCGAGAGCATCCAGACTCCGATATATTTTTCTTTTCTCTCAATCATTTCTTCATCTCCTCGTACCGAATGTTGGCTTCATCACAAAAACAGGGCAATGACGGTGCCAGTCTCCGGATGAATTGCTTATTTGCTTGAAAATAGAGCGGTTAAATAGTGTGGCCGGCATCGTGGGATGTGCTGTGTGTATGCCTGTGAGGTGAAGGATAACCGGACATGCCGGCGCCGGAACTGTTTGGAATCGGTACAGCGTGCCTTTGCCTTCGGCGCGTAGTAAGATGCTGTTACAGTGCAGCGAGGTCATCTATGTCAAATCCCAGAGTGCTCGTAATCGACGACGATGCGTCGATGCTCGAACTGGCGCGGTTTCATCTGCTCGATCGCGGTTATGAAGTCGCGGTTGCGCAGACGGGCGCCGAGGGACTGGAGCAGGCCGCGGGCGGCGGCTATCAGGTTGTGCTCAGCGACTTTTCGCTGCCCGATATGGACGGTATAGAACTGGTCAAACACATAAAGGACGCCGCGCCGGATACCGAAATCATAATGGTTACGGGTTATGGTTCGGTGGCGAAGGCGGTGGAAGCGACGAAGGCCGGAGCGTTTTATTTCGTCGAAAAGCCGGTGGATTTCGACGAACTGCTGCTGCTGATAGAAAAGGCGCTCGAACGCGGCGTACAAACGGCTGAAATCCGGCGGTTGCGCGACCGGTTGTCGTCGCGCACCTCGTATTACAACATCATCGGTTCGAGCAAGGCGATGCAGAATCTCTACGAGATGATCGAGAGCGTCGCCGAATCCGATGCGAACATTCTGATAGTCGGCGAATCGGGTACGGGCAAGGAGTTGATCGCCAACGCGATACACTTTCGCAGCCGTCGCTCGCGCCGTCCGTTCGTCAAAATCAACTGCGCCGCATTGCCGAAAGACCTGATCGAATCGGAGCTGTTCGGTCACGTAAAGGGAGCGTTTACGGGCGCCGCGAGCGAGAAGGCGGGATTGATCGGGCAGGCCGACGGCGGAAGCCTGCTGCTGGATGAAATCACGGAAATGCCGCTCGAACTGCAACCGAAGCTGCTGCGGGTGCTTCAGGATCGCGCTTACCGCAGGCTCGGCGGCGACAGGGTATTCCCGGTGGATTTCAGGCTTATAACGGCGACAAATCGGGATCCGCGACAGGCGGTCACGGACGGGAATATGCGCGAGGATCTGTTTTACCGTATCAACACCATAGAACTGCGCGTCCCGCCCTTGCGCGAGCGCGAAGAGGACATACAGCATCTCGCCGAACACTTCCTGCGCACCTTCGCCGAAAAATATCAGCGCAACGTGCGATCCATATCGCAGTCGGCCTATGCGCGTTTGTTTTCCCACCGCTGGCCGGGCAATGTGCGGGAACTGCAAAACGCGGTGGAGCGCGCGGTGTTGCTGTGCAGGACTGAATTTATCGAGGCTTCGGATCTGCAACTCGAAGGCGAAGCATCACTCGCCGCTGAATCAAGAATTCCGGACAATGCAGCGTCTCGTGCGAATGCCGATGCGGTTTCGGGAGCCGATCTTGCGCTTGCGGATCTGGCGCGGCGGATCGTGGAGGGCCTTCCGGTTCCGGCCGGCGAGATGAACGACGACATATTCAAGACGCTTGAAGGCGTACTGGTCGACGCGGCGCTCGAACGAACGCAGGGCAACAAGCAGGCTGCCGCGCAACTGCTCGGCGTCTACCGCCCGCGGCTTTACAGCATGATCCGAAAACATAATCTGGGCGAGGCAGGCGAGGGTGAAGACGGGGAGGAAAGAGAGATGACGGAACAAGCGAATTGATACGAAAATCAGCGAATAAATTCGGTTTATTCCGCGTGTTCCGCGGTTTGTTTTCTCCCGGTAAGCGCTGCGATCGTCATAACGAGTTCGCCCGGTTCTACGGGTTTGACCAGATGGGTTTGAAATCCGGCGTCGAGTGCGCGCAACCGGTCGGTAGTCTGGGCATATGCCGTGAGCGCAATGGCGGGAACGCGCCCGCCCCGGTCATCGTCAAGCGTGCGAACTCTTTGAATCAGGCTGTAGCCGTCCTCCTGCGGCATGCCCAGATCTGAAACGAGCAGGTCGGGCGGTTCGCGCTCTATTGCATCGAGGGCCTCGGCGGCGGATGACGCGGTTATTACCGTTGCGCCGTATCCGGCGAGGATTTCCGCCAACAGATCCCGCACCTCTTCCTGATCATCTACAGCAAGTATTCGCAAGCCCGCGAGCATGCCTTCGGGCAGGCGCGGCACAGCCGGGCGCGAAAGCGTCGTTCGCGTTGCATTACCGTCCGCAGACTCGGAGTTCTGCGCGGGCAGCACCGGCAATCGGACTATGAAAGTCGCGCCGCAACCCTCGCCGTCGCTTTGCGCTTCCACTGAACCGCCGTGCATTTCTACCAGGTGGCGGACGATTGCAAGTCCGAGCCCCAATCCGCCGTGGCGGCGCGCGCTGGATGAATCGGCCTGTCTGAATCTTTCAAATACGTGGGGCAGAAATTCGGGCCTTATTCCCTGTCCGTCGTCGCTGACCGCGATCTCTATCTGCGATTCATCGGCTGTGAGGGCTGCGGTGACGTGTCCGCCCTGCGGCGTGAACTTCACTGCGTTTGAGAGCAGGTTCCAGACTACCTGCTGGAGTCTGGAGAAATCGCCCGCGAGCATCGGCATACTGTCGGGAATTTCCGTTGCGAGAGTGATCTGTTTGGTTTCTGCTGCGGGGCGTACGGTTTCGAGCGCGGCCCTGACGATCAAGCCGGGAGCGAGCGGGCGCGAATCGATCCGCAGTTTTCCGGCGATGATGCGCGACACGTCGAGGAGGTCTTCGATCAGGCGGTTCTGGCTCTCGGCGCTGCGCTCTATGGTTTCGAGGGCTTTGACCGTAGTGGGCTCGTCCAGTCGGCGCGAGCGCAGGAGTTTCGCCCAGCCGAGGATTGCATTGAGCGGGGCGCGCAGTTCGTGGGATACGGTGGCGAGAAATTCATCCTTCAGCCTGTTGGCCATTTCGGCTTCGCGCCGCGCCGACTGTTCGGCCAGGAAGCGCTGTTGAAGTTCGGATTGCCACTCTCCGGTCTTGCGCAGCATTTCTTCGGACTGCGCCTCGACGCGCTGGGAGAGTTCATCGTTTGCGTATTTGAGCGCGAGGTTGGCCTGTTGCAGCGCATCCTCGGCGCGCTCGCGACGGCGGAACTCGCCTATCACGCCCGCGCCCGCAAGCGCCACAATCAGCACGGCGGCAATGCTGCCGAGCAATAAAAACCGGCGCAACCACTCGGCGCTGTGCTCGGCGGTCGAGGCTGCGCGCTGAAGTGCATCGTATTCCGCTGCTTTCAGTTCTTCGGCGAGTTCCCTGATTTTTGTCGCTATGCTCCTGCTTCTTTCGATTTCATTCTTCAGCAATCTGGTAGATGTGTTCCCCTGACGCCGTGCATCGTTGAGTCGGCGCGCCTGATCGAATTGCGCCCATATTTCGGGGCGCAGCGATGCAAGCCGCTCGCCCTGTCCCGGAAGCGCGGAGAGCAATGTACGCAGCCTTTCAAGGCGCGGCTTGATTTCATTTTCGGCATCCAGCAGTTGCAGGATGAAGGCGTCGTCGCCCGTAAGTACATATCCGCGCGGCGCGATTTCGGCCTCCGCGACCAATGCGAATACCTCGCTTAATACGATCAGCGCCTCCTGGCGCTCTTTTTCCGCGTGCAGATTGTCGATCAGCGTCTCCGTGCCCTGGTATGTAATGGCGCTTATGGCGCCGAGCGAGACGATCGCAAGCAAAAAGGCTATCAGTATCTGTCGTTCAACGGTCAACTTCATAATCGGCTCCGAGCGTCATTCTATTCAAAAACTAAATCAAATCACACGACTTCGGGGATGTAAAAGAGAGATAACGGAACAAACGAAATGAAACGAAAATTACGGAAATACTGAACTTTTCGGTAATTTTAGTTACATTTCGTTTGTTCCGTTATTCTTGACTTATTCTTGACCGAGCAAATCGTGTACCCTATTACGACCCCCAGCGTGCAGTAATTGGGGATTATTATGTTTAATCTGGCGTTCAGGGCACTGTGTGCCGTCATATTGTTTATTTTCCTTTCGGGGCCGGCATTCGCTCAGGCGGCGCTTCGTGTTTTCGCCGTAGATCCTTCCAATCAGCCCGTGGTCGACGTTACGGTGCAGCTCAAGCGTTCGGGTGCGGTTGCAGCCACGGCGCGTACGAATGAAAAGGGTGCGGTTGAGTTTCCCAATGTAACGGCCGGACGCTACGAGGTAACGGTCGCACGCGACGGCTACGAATCCATGAGCCGCAGCGACATCATCATCTCGCCGGGTTCTCCGCTGGAAGTTCGATTTTCACTGGTTCCGAAAATCGAACTGAAAGAGGGCGTCACCGTAACGGCGAGCGCAGGCACGCCGGTTGAAGCCGGAGCTGCGACGCCCGGCGGGCAATTCGAGCGCAAGCAACTTTATGATCTTGCAAACCGGCCCGCGAACGTAGCCGATACGTTGCCGCTCGTGCCCGGCGTGACGCGCACGCAGGACGGAGAGATAAATATACTGGCGAGCGGCGAACACCGAAGCGCGCTTGTAGTCAACTCCGCCGATGTGACCGATCCGGCTACGGGACGCTTCGGGATGACGATTCCAGTAGACAGCGTCGAGCGCATAGACGTATTCAAATCGCCATTTCTGGCGCAATACGGGCGGTTCACGGCCGGGGTTGTGTCGGTAGAGACGCGGCGCGGCGGCGAACGGTGGAGCTTCGATGTGCGCGATCCGCTGCCCGCATTTCGTTTTCGCAGCGGGCATCTTGCGGGTCTGCTCAACGCCTCGCCCCGCATCGTTTTCAACGGGCCGCTCATCAAGAACCGGTTTTATATTTCCGAAGGCGTGGAATACAGGCTTTTCAAGGAACCGATACGTACACTCGATCATCCGAACCGCGAGATGAAAACCGAATCGGTGAATTCATTTACGCAATTCGATTACATCGTATCCCCGACGCACACGCTCACCGCAACCGTGCACGCCGCGCCGCGCAAGGCGCTTTACGCCAATCTGAACTTTTACGATCCGCGTCCCGTATCGTCGAACTTCAGCGCGCGCGATTACACATCGACGCTCATCGACCGCCTCGCGATCGGCGGGCACCTTCTGGAAACCACGTTCGCCTACAAGCAATACGGCAGCGATGTATGGGGGCAGGGCCGCG
This sequence comes from Acidobacteriota bacterium, assembly GCA_019639255.1. GTDB lineage: Bacteria > Acidobacteriota > Blastocatellia > RBC074 > RBC074 > JAHBSF01. The sequence continues at coordinate 6,276 of JAHBSF010000002.1, forward strand.
GAGAAATGACGTTGACGCCGGTGGGCAATCGCGGCAATTTTTTCAACGAGCAGAACAGGAACGCATCGCGCCTGGAGCTGATAGAGCAGTTCACTCCCGCAACCTTCGATTATCTCGGCGCGCACAATCTGCGGTTCGGCGCATCGCTTGCCCGCACTATTAGCAGGGGGCAATGGTTTGCGCGCACGGTCAATATCGAGGATGCGCAGGGCCGACTGCGGCGGCGCATAGATTTCGCCGGCGGGCGTCCGTTTGAGGTCAGCGATACGGAAACAGCCGTTTACGCGCAGGACAACTGGGTGCTGCATCCGCAGTTCGCAATAAATTTCGGCGGTCGTGTGGAACGGCAGTCGATTGCGGGCAGCGTGAGGGTCACTCCCCGCTTCGGATTGTCGTGGGCGCCGTTCGGAATGAGGGACACGGTAGTGCGCGGCGGCGCGGGCGTTTTCTACGACCGGGTGCCGCTCAATGTCTATGCTTTTGACAGCTATCCCGAACAGATTGTAACGACGTACGGATCAAACGGGGAGGTGACGGACGCCCCGCGCCGTTATGCAAACATCATCGGGCGCAGCGGGCGAGGTTTTGGATTTGTGAGGGAAGCGGATCGCGCGGGCAATTTTTCGCCGCACAGTTTGACGTGGAGCGTAGAGTTGGAGCGCGGTTTCGGGCGTCATCTGCGCCTGAAGACGAACTATATGCAGGCGCAATCGGGAGGGCTCGTGCTGCTCACACCCGGAAAGGTTTCGGGGAAAGACGCGCTGCTTGTGAGCGGCGACGGCAGTTCGCGTTACCGGCAGTTCGAGGCGACGGCGAAGGTTGTATGGAGGGAGGAAGAGAACTTCATTTTTTCGTATGTGCGCAGCCGGGCCAAGGGCGACATCAACGAATTTACGGATTATCTGGGCAATTCGCCGTTTCCCGTGATCCGCACGAATCAGTACACGAATCTGGGCGGCGATCTTCCGCACAGGTTTCTCGCCTACGGCCTGATCAAGGCGCCGCTGCGCGTAAGAATCGCGCCGCTCATTGAATACCGCAACGGATTTCCCTACGCCGCGCTCGACGAACATCAGCAGTATTCGGGCGTGGCGAATTCGGATCGGACGCGGTTTCCTAACTTCTACTCGCTCGATCTGCGCGTGATGAAGGATTTCGACGTGAAGTTTCGCGGCGACAAGTATACGGTGCGGTTGTCGTTTGTAGGCTACAACGTGACGAACCATTTCAATCCGCTCGATGTGCGCCGCAATGTGGCGGACCTGCTTTCGGGCGTTTTCTTCGGGCGTTACCGCCGCTGGTACAAGATGGACTTCGAGATTTTCTTCTGAGGGTGCGGAAGGCGGGGAGAAGAGTAACAACGGAACAGACGGAAAGAGACGGAACAGACGGAAGCGAAGAAAGAAAAGGGAAAAAAGAAAAGGGGAGAAAAGGAGAGAAGGGGAGAACGAGAGCAACGTAGAGATGAAGATCACCGATATTCGCGCCACACCCGTCACCGTTCCGCTCGAAGCTCCGCTGCGCCACGCCAATGGCTGTCACTGGGGAAGGTTCGTCAGAACGATTGTCGAGGTGGATACCGACGAGGGGTTGACGGGGCTGGGCGAGATGGGCGGGGGAGGCGAGTCGGCGGTTGCAGCGTTTAACGGACTGAAGTCCTATCTTGTCGGACGCGATCCGGCGCGCATCGAAGAGATGCGTTTCCTGATTGCAAATCCTACGGCATCGCTTTACAACAACCGGACGCAGTTGCTCGCAGCGCTCGAATTCGCCTGCCTCGATCTGCTCGGACAGAAGTGGGGCGCGTCGGTTTCGGATCTGCTCGGCGGCAGGCTGCGCGATTGCGTGCCGTTTGCTTCGTATCTTTTCTTTCGTTATCCGAATCCGAAGGACGGAGCGGGCGAGGTTCGCACGCCGGAACAGTTGATTGCAAACGCGCTTGAATTAAAGCGCAAATACGGTTTTACCTCGCACAAGCTGAAGGGCGGGGTGTTTGCGCCGGAATACGAACTGGATTGTTACGGCGCGCTCGCCGCCGCGTTGCCGGGCGATCGTTTTCGCTTTGATCCGAACGCCGTGTGGTCTGCGGAGCAGGCGATATGGTTCGGCCGGCAGATCGAGGGGATTCGCAACGATTATCTCGAAGACCCCGTTTACGGATTGCACGGTATGCGAAGAGTGCGCGAGAAACTGCGCACCCCGCTTGCCACCAATACCGTGGTAGTCAACTTCGAGCAGCTTGCCGCAAACGTGCTCGACGCGGCCGTGGATGTGATACTGCTCGATACGACCTTCTGGGGCGGCCTGCGCCAGTGCGTCAAGGCCGCGGGCGTATGCGAAACGTTTCAACTGGGCGTGGCCGTGCATTCATCGGGCGAACTGGGAATACAACTCGCCACGATGCTTCATCTGGGAGCTGCGATCCCGAATCTTTCGTTCGCCGCTGACGCGCATTACCATCATCTGACCGATGATGTAATCGAGGGCGGGAAGCTTCAGTACAAAGACGGGGCGATCGAAGTGCCCAAGGGTCCGGGCCTCGGCGTGCAGCTCGACCGCGAAAAGCTGTGCGAATATCACGAGATGTTTTTGCGCCTCGGAAATTATCCTTACGATCAGGACCCGCTGCGGCCCGGATGGACTCCCGTGCTTCCGAACGATCGCTGGGCCGATCCCTCGGACGGGCGTATCCCGGAGATACCATTTTGAGAACAAGGTAAACACGGGAAGCGGGCGGAAAACGCGGATGGCTTTTTTCGCAGTTTCCGTTCGATCCCGCGATCTGTGCGTCCTCTCTTCCGGTTTGTGAACTTGAGCACATTGATTATAGTGTCGATAATCCGCGCGATATGTCTGCTTCCGGTTATGGGAGGATCGGTTTTCAGTCTGCTTGCTGTATGGGCGGGGGCGCGTTTTCGTCGCAGGGGCGGGGGAGTGCAGCCGGCTATATGGCCTGCGGTGAGCGTGCTCAAACCGGTTTACGGGCTGGAAAAGAATCTGCACGAGAATCTGCGCAGCGCCTGTTTGCAGGATTATCCGGACTACGAAGTGATTTTTTCCGTGCAGCGGCCCGATGATCCCGCGCTTGCTGTGCTTGCGGAAATCGAGCGCGAATTCGGGCCCGATCGTGTGCGGGTGGTTATAGAACAGAAGCGGCCCGGCACCAACGGAAAGATAAACAACCTTGCGGGCGGATTGCCCCGCGCGCGCCACGATGTTCTGGTCATAAGCGACAGCGATGTGCGTTTGCCGCGCGGCTATTTGCGTGCGATCATTTCGCCTCTTGCCGATGCCGGGGTCGGTTTCGTATGCACGCCTTATCGCGCCGCCGAAGCATATACCTGGTTTGAGAAAATGGAACTGCTTTCGCTCAACGCGGACTTTATGCCGAGCGTGGTGTTTGCGTATGAAAGCGGCGCGTCGAAGTTCTGTCTGGGCGCGTCGATTGCGGTGCGGCGCGAAACGGTGGAGGAGGTGGGCGGAATCGAGGCGTTGGCGGATTATCTGGTCGAAGATTACGAAATGGGCCGCAGGATCATCGAGACGGGCAAGCGCGGCGTGCTGGTTGCTCCCGTAGTCGAAACGATGGTGGATCTGAAGCGGCCGGGCGACTGGTGGAAGCATCAGGTTTACTGGGACCAGAACACGCGCGCGGCGCGGCCGCTGGCGTTTTTCTTCACGGCGATAATTCGCGCCGTGCCGTTTGCGTTGCTGTATGCGCTGCTCGATCCGGCGAATCCGGCGGGGTGGGCGGTGCTTGCCGCCGCAGTTGCACTGAGAACGGGGACGGCCGCCTGGATTATGAGCCGCGTGTTTGAAGACCGCGAGGGCGTGCGCGCGTTGTGGCTGCTGCCGGCGCGCGATCTCTGCGGACTTCTTTCCTGGGCGCTGGCGTTTGTGCGGCGAACGACTACGTGGCGCGGCGCGAAATTCATACTGACGCGCGACGGCAGGCTGATTGCGGAGGAGGAAGAAAGTGCTGAGTGCTGAGAAGAAGTGCTGAGTGCTGAGTGCGATTCGGAAATCAGAACTCTGTAAACAAGGTTCTTTGAGTTTTTCAGCCGCGGAGCGGCGAAAGATCTGTAGCCTGGTGCGTGAGCGCCAGGTCAGCAGAAAAAAAACGTTCAAGCCCTGAAAGGGCGAAAGATCTTCCGCCCCTCCGGGGCTGGTACGGCTTCTCTACACCCACCCAGGGCTTACGCCCTGGGCTACAGATCTTTCGCCGCTCCGCGGCTGAAAAACTCAAAGAACTTTGTTTACAGAGTTCTGATTTCCGAATCGCACTCAGCACTTCTTCTCAGCACTTTCTTCTTCCCCGATAACCGAGAGGGAGATGGGCGACAGATGTTCAGAGTTCTTGTTGCTGCGGCCATTGCGACGTTTTCGGGAGCGTTGGGGCAGATACTGCTGCGACGCGGAATGCAGGCCGTGGGGCCGCTTGAAAACTACGCTCCGCTGGAAATGCTCGCATACTTCTGGCGCGCGTTGATCGATCCGTATGTCATATGCGGGACGCTTTTGAGCGCGGTGTTTTATTTCGCATTGCTTGCGGCGCTGGGCTGGACCGACGTTACGGTGGCTTTTCCTCTTACTGCGCTCGAATACGCATTCGGCGCATTGCTTGCCGTGATGATTCTTAAAGAGCGCGTGCCGGGGCTGCGCTGGACCGGCATCGCTCTGATAATTCTCGGCGTTGTACTCGTCAGTCTGACCGGAGAAGTCGATCATCCGGTCTCAGGTGATGCAACGAAACAAATCGAAAGGAACGAATGAAAGCTCAGGAGATGGAGAAGGCAAACATACAGGAAAGAAAAATTCCCGCAGCGAAGATACAGTTCTTGCCGGAAGACAGGGCGTGGATAACCGAACGTATCGCTGAAGTTCTCGAAAGCGGGCAGTTGACGCTCGGCAAATACGGCGCCGAGTTCGAACGCCGCTTCGCCGATTTGTGCGGAGTGCGCCACGGCGTTGCGGTCAACAGCGGCACGTCCGCTATGGAAATCATCCTTCGCGCCGCAGGCGTCGAGGGCCGCGAGGTGATTGTTCCGACCAATACCTTTTTTGCGACCGCCGCTGCGGTACTGCACGCGGGCGCGCGCCCAGTGTTCATCGATATGGACCCGGAAACATTCGCCGTCAAACCCGAAGATGTCGAAGCGGCGATCACACCGGACACCGCCGCGATAGTCGTAGTTCACATAGGCGGCATCGTCACGCATCGCATGCCGGAATTGCTGGCTATAGCCGCTCGGCGGGGACTACCGCTGCTGGAAGATGCAGCGCACGCGCACGGATCATCGTTCGAAGGGGTTCGGGCCGGAGCCTTCGGACTTGCGGGCGCATTCAGTTTTTATCCGACCAAGGTGATGACTTCGGGCGAGGGCGGGATGATCGTTACAAACGATGACCGCATAGCCGAGGAAGCGCGCATATACCGCGATCAGGGCAAGGCCAGTTTTACCGTGAATGCACACGTGCGTCTGGGCTACAACTGGCGCATGTCTGAACCGCACGCAATCATCGGACTCAAACATCTCGAACGCCTGCCGCAGATGATTGCAGACCGGCGGCGCATAGCGGCTTATTACGACCGGGCGCTGGCGTCGTTCAATAATCTCGACGTAGTGCGACCGGCCGAGGACGGCGTCTCGAATTACTACAAATACATGGCCGTGCTGCGGGAAAGCCGCGACAGGAAGGCGTTGAAAATGGAATTGCGCGAGCGCTACGGCGTATCGCTTTCGGGCGAGGTTTATGAAGAACCGCTGCACAGGCAGCCGGTTTTTGCGGCGTATGCGACGCGTGAGCTTCCCGTTGCCGAAGACTACTGCGCGCGGCAGATCTGCCTGCCGGTTTATTCCGGCATGGATGAGGCTGAAGCGCAGCAGGTCGTAGAGGCGCTTGCCTCGGTCATTGGATAGAAGCGATCTATACGCGATGTTTTTGAGGAGGAGCACAACGAAATTATGGCAAAGGTTGCGGTAACGGGAGGAAGCGGGTTTATAGGTTCTCACGTAGTGGATGCGCTTGCGGATGCGGGGCACGAAGTGACGGTTATAGACCATCGCGTGCGGCCGCATCGCGAAGACGTGGCCTTCGAGGATGTGGATCTGATGGATCTGTCGTCGGTATTGTCGGCGACGCGCGGCATCGAGCACGTATTCCATCTGGCCGCCGTGTCGAACGTCAACACGGCGCACAAGTATCCGGTTTATACGGCGGCGCTGAACGTGATGGGCACTACACACGTTCTCGAAGCGGCGCGCATAAACGGGGCGCGCAGAGTTTATCTGGCTTCGACCGTATGGGTATACAACGGTATTCCCAACAACCTGCCTGCCGATGAAACCGCGCCCTTTTATCCGAACGGGGCGGGGCATATTTATACCTCGACGAAAATCGCATCGGAGATGGTATGCCACAATTACAGTCAATTGTACGGCGTGCCGGTGACGGTGCTGCGTTACGGCATCCCCTACGGTCCGCGAATGCGCGAGGAATTGCTGATCCCCGTGTTTCTGAAAAAAGCGCTTTCGGGCGAGGCGTTGACCGTATCGGGCAAGGGTGATCAGTTCCGCAAGTTTCTTTACATTACGGATCTTGCGCGCGCGCACGTTCTGGCTATGGACGAGCGCGCGGTCGGCGAGACTTACAACCTTGAAGGCGCGCGCAGAGTGACGGTGCTGGAAGTGGCTGAGGGAATAAAGAGGCTTGTGGGGGAGGGCGTGCGCATAGAGTTTACGCCGGAGCGGCCCGGTGATTTCGGCGGCAAGGAAGTGATTGCTGAGAAGGCGAAGGCCGAGCTTGGATGGGCCCCGACCATCGAGTTCGGGGAAGGTCTTGAACGGACGGTTGAGTGGTTCAGGAAGAAGTGGTCGAAGTAAGAAACCGGAAGGGATCAGACAAGGGATGGAAACGACAGCGAACATCCGTGAAGAAATTGGGGGCGAAACGCAGCAGGGCGAAGTATGCCCGGTCAACTCCTGGAACGAATGGGACCCGCTCGAAGAGGTAATAGTCGGGCGGCTCGAAGGAGCCACGATTCCGCCCGGACACGTCACGGTTACCTACAACGTGCCGCGCGCGGTAGCGCAGCTTGTGAAGCTTTTCGGCGGTATGCGCTATCCGGGGTGGATGAAACGAGCCGCGCAGAAGCAGCTCGACGAGTTCATACACGTGCTCGAAGCCGAGGGCGTGCGCGTGCGCCGTCCGGAGGTTGTGGATTTCAAGCCGCGGTTTTCGACGCCCGACTGGAGTTCGCGCGGATTCTGCATCGCGTGTCCGCGCGACGGCTTTCTGGTCGTGGGCGACGAGATAATAGAAACGCCGATGGCGTGGCGCTCGCGCTATCACGAAAGCTTTGCATACAAGCCGCTGTTCAAGGAATATTTTCGCGCCGGCGCCCGATGGACCGTCGCGCCGCGCCCGCAACTGCTGGATTCGCTTTTCGACTACAGGTTCAGGATGCCCGAACCGGGCGGGCCTATGCGGTATGTGATAAACGATTCCGAACCCGTATTCGATGCGGCGGATTTCGTGCGCGCCGGGCGTCACATTTTTTATCAGAAGAGCAACGTAACGAACGATTCCGGCGTGGAGTGGCTGCGGCGGCATCTGGGCGAGCGGTGCGAACTGGTCGAGATCGAGAGCCGGTGTCTGGACCCGATGCACATAGATTCGAGCGTGACGCTGCTGGCGCCGGGCAGGATTCTGGTCAATCCCGAATATATAGATGTTGAGCGTTTGCCGAAGCATTTCAAATCGTGGGATGTGATCGTAGCGCCGGAGCCCGATCCGCTGGCGAGTTCGGACGTGATGGCGCGGTTTTTTTCGATGTGCAGCAAATGGATCAGCGTCAACGTGCTGTCGCTCGACGAAAAGCGCGTGATCGTGGAAAAAACACAGGTCGGGATGATGAAGAAGCTGCGCGAATACGGCTTCGAACCCATTCCCGTAGCATTCGCCAACTACCTGCCTTTCGGCGGCGCATTCCATTGCGCGACGCTCGACATCCGCCGGCGCGGCGTGTTGCAGGATTACTTCTAGATCGAACCACAGCAGAATGGTACATACAACGGAGTCGGCAACTGGGTACGCACGCGCCCTCGCGTGCGGTTTGTGACGAACAATAGCACGCGAGGGCGCGTGCGTACCCAGCAATGTGTCCCAATGTTTCGTGGTCTGATTTAGATCGAACCGTCCGGCAGTGGAATCGAAGAGAAACCGCGGAACACACGGAATGAAACAGAACACACGGAATGGAAAGATGTTTTCCGTGAGTTCCGTTTCACTCCGCGTTTTCCGCGGTTTTTCTGTGCTGCTCGCGGCCGCAATCGTCGTATACGTTTTGCCCTCGGCGCGCGCGATACTCGACGACGGCGATGCGCTTTATTCAACCGTTGCAGCGGAGATGATTTCGCGCAACGACTGGGTGACGCCGCAGGCGGGAGGCGTCCGTTTTCTGGACAAGCCGCCGCTGATGTACTGGCTCGTAGCCTTGTCCTACCTCGTCTTCGGCGTGAGCGAATGGGCGGCGCGGTTGCCTGCGGCGATCGGGATTTTTGCAACTGCATTGATGCTTGCATATCTCGGGAGGCGCGTTGCGGGGGATGACCGCGCGGGGATCGTCGCGGGTCTGATTTTCATTCTTTCGGCCGGCACGCTGTTTTTTACGCTCGAAGCCTTCCCCGACATATTTCTGGTTGTGTGCCTGACGGGTGCGGTGCTCTGTTTTCTGGAACTGCATTGCGCGGAAAAACAATCTGTCTGGGCGGCTGCAGGACTGGGCGCGGCGCTTGCAGGAGCTACGCTTTCAAAAAGCCTGATCGGGATTTTCTTCCCGCTTGCGACAATCGCAGCGTTTCTGTTTGTCGAACGGAAACGGCCGCGCGTGACGTGGTCGCATATGGCGCTGATTGCTGCGGTGTTTGTTGGGATTGCATTGCCGTGGCACGTCATTGCTGCGGCGCGCAATCCGGGATTTCTTTATCATTACTTCGTCAACGAACAGATATTGCGGTTTTTCGGACGGCGAGAACCGGTGGATTACGGGTCGATACCCGCGCCGATTTTCTGGGCGCTGCTGCTTGTGTGGCTGTTTCCGTGGAGTGCGTTTCTGCCTGCAACGTGGAGATTGCCCGGGGGCGATGAAAACAGGTCGGCAATAATCAGGATGAGCTGGTGCTGGGCGGGGGTAGTGATCGGTTTTTTTACGCTGTCGTCGCGGCTGGAACATTATTCGTTTCCGGCGCTGCCGCCGCTTGCGCTGCTCATCGGCATTGCGCTCGCAGATACGAATCGAAAGTCGATAAGCCGGAGTTTTACTGCGCTGGCGATGTTCGGCGTCGTACTCGGATTGGCGGCTGGGGGCATTGGCGTGTGGTGGAATGCAACGGGCGCGGAGATGTTCGCCGGAGCGGAGGCGGGTGCGCGCAGCCGTGCATATACAAATCTTTTTTCGCCGCTTTTTGAGCTGCCTGCCGAAACGCGCGCAAAACTGATATGGCCGCTAGTAGGGGCGCTTGGCGTATTCGCGGCAGGGACGGCGGCTGCGTGGTTGTGGGAGCGGCGCGGGAATCGACTTGCAGCATTCGGTTCGCTTGCCGCAATGATGGCCGTATTTTGTCTGCTTGCGCTCTACAGCCTGCGATTGTGCGAGGGGCTGCTTTCATCAAAGCCGTTCGGGTTGGCGCTCAAGGATCGGGAGGGTGCGCAGGTCATAGTCTGCGGCGATTACGAATCGGCGAATTCGATCCTGTTTTACGCGCCGGTGCGGTTGCTGCTTTATGAAGGAAGAGCGGATTCGATCGCCGCGGGGCTGCGTTATGACGATGCGCCGAAGATGATGATTACGCGCGAAGAGGTGGATGTATTGCGCGGCGGAGAAGTCCGCGTATACCTGCTGGGGACGCGCAAACAGATTGAAGATCTGGGTTGGGATGCATCGCGCGCAGTACTCGGGCAGGGTGGGCGCCTGCTGGTGGTTAACCGCTGAAGATGGATTGCGGGAGAGGCGGAAACACGGACGCGGAAGGCGCGGAAAAGCTGACCCGGCCTGTTCTTTTCCGCCTCTCCCGCGATCCATCTTCAGTACAGGAGTTTCAGTGCGAACTGGATCGAGCGCGGTCCGCCGACCTGGTATCGTGAGTCGAGTCCTCCGCTTGTGCCGCCGGGGCCGAGTGTGCGGTTGAGCATTTGCAGCGGCCGTCCGAAGGTTGCCGTCGAATTAAGCACGCTGACCGGGTCGCCGAAATTCGGATGGTTGAAGAGATTGAAAAATTCCGTGCGGAACTGCAAACGCAACGCTTCGCCGAGTCTGAACTCCCGGCGCAGCGAGAAGTCGTACTGCTGTACGCCGAAGGCCCGCAGCGCGTTGCGTCCGAGCGTGCCCTGCCGGCCGCGCGGAGCTTCGCTGAAGGCCTCGCGATTGATCCGGCGTCCGCCCGGCGCCGTGGGGTCGTCGATGTAAATCGGCGCGCCGAGGACGAGATCCGGCCGTCGCACATTGGCGGTTATGTTGAGCGGATCGGGCGTCGTAGAGACTACATTGACGGGCGTCCCGGTGCGCATCCTGACTATTGCGTCTATGCCCCAGCCGCCGAGCAGTTGTTTGCCGAACGGATTTGAAACCGGCGCCGGCAGGTTATAGCTGAGGCTGCCGATGAAATTATGGCGAACATCGAAGTTGGCCGGAGCGCGATCGAGTCTTGCATCGACCGGGAAGCCGGGCAGTCCGTCGGGCGGCAGCCCGGCTATGGTTTCATCCGAAACATCGTCGATGGCTTTCGACCAGGTATACGAAGTAAGCGCCGAAAATCCGCGCGCCAGTCTGCGCTGAAACTGCAATTGCAGCGCGTGGTAATCCGAAGTCGATTCGCTGCGCGTGACGAAGACCTGGGCGGTGTTGGAAAAAAGCGCCGGATTGATGGTCACGATCGCCGGAATTCCCTGCGCTGTATTGGCCGCCTGATTGCGCAAAAGAGTCGAGCGCAGCAATCCGCGCCCGATTGCGCCGACGTAAGACGCCGTTACGGTCTGACTGCGCCCAAGAGGGTTTTCCACCGCTACATTCCATTGCCGCGTTTCCGGCAGATCCAGATTTCGGTCGAAGACGAAAAACTGCGCCGAATAGGGCGGCGCGGTGTTGAACGGCAGCGGTGCGAGTGCAGAAGCAGGCGCCGGGAACTCGAGGTTTGTCGTCGTACGCACGGAATTGAACGGGAAGCTGCTGTAGCCGCGCAGAGCCGTGCCTGCGCCCAGGTCATAGAAGAGGCCGAACCCGGCGCGCACTACCGCGCCGCCGATCGCTTTCCACGATTCCGGCAGTTGATAGGAAACTCCCGCGCGCGGAGCAAAGTTGTCGTACCGCGTTTCCCACTGGCGAGTATTCGGCGGCGCCAGCGTCGCCGTCAGCGGATTGTCCAACCCCTCGATAGAATACGGCAGTACGCTGCTTGAAGGCGGCGGATTGAGTTCCCAGCGCAGGCCGTAGGTCAGTGTCAGTCGCGGCGCCAGCCGCCAGGTATCCTGCGCAAAGGCCGAGAAATTGTGGAAGAGAAAATCATTGACCGGGGCGAGCGCCTGCACCTGAAGCGACTGCGCCAGTCCGTCGGTTCGGAAAGTGCCGGCCGCAGCGTTGTAAAAACTGTAGGAATAGCCGAGCGAACGAGCTGCGGCGCGCGGAGTCAGCCGGCGGTAATCGACGCCGGCTTTCAGCTCGTGATTGCCTGCAACGAGTGTAAAGGTATCGACGAGGTTTATCTGCCGCTGGTCATTGCCGAGGGAGCGGCCCTGCGTCAGGCTGGTTACGAATGAACTCGCCGAGATGATGTTGAGGCTGACCGAGGTGTTTTCGCGCGAGACGCCTGCGGGAAAGATCAGGCTGTCCGGAGGCAGCACCGCGCCGTCTACGGGCAGGCCGACGAATTCAAATCGTCCCTGGGTGCGGCTCCGGTTGATGCGCGCGTCGTTGATTGCGCGCGGCGAAATCGTCCAGGTCGCACCGGCCGTCAGCGTTTCGGAATCCAGATCGAACTGATTGTTCTGACTTGCGAAGGCGCGCGTAGTGTTGCTCGAAGGCGCCCGGTTGAAACGCGCAAAAACGTTGAGAGCGCTTCCAAAACGATGATCGATGCGCGTGCTGACGGCGTCGAACTGCGAAGGCAGCGAAACGGTCAGAAAGTAACGGCCCGTGTTGGCCGGATCACCGGGCTGCGAAGCAGCGTTGGGGAATGGAAACGCGTTGAGCACGTCGCGCAGCGGCCCCGTGACGGTTTGCCGGACCTCGCGCGACGGAACGATCCAGAACCGCGTTCCGAATTGCGGTTGCTTCAACCGCAGTCCCTCATACGAAAAGAAGAAAAATGTCCGGTCGCGGCCGTCGTAGCCGAATGGGCCGAAGAGTTTTTTCGGCAGCCGTATGGGGCCGCCGAGGAAGCCGCCGAACTGGTTCTGGCGCAGCGGCAGGCGTTTGACGCCGTCGCGGTTGGCGAACCAGTCGTTGGCGTCGAGCGCTTCGTTGCGGAAGTAGTCGAAGACGCCGCCCGTCAACCGGTTTTTGCCCGATCGCGTCGTGAGTGAAATCTGCGCGCCGGGCGAGCGGCCGAATTCGGGCGCATAGGTCGAGGTCTGTATGCGGAACTCTTCGAGCGCGTCGATCGAAACCAGGCTGTTGGTGCCGCCCAGAACCGTGAGGCCGGGCAGCGTGCCTCCGGCCTGCTGGTAACCCTGAGCGGAGGTGCTCGCGGCGACGTTGGCGCTGACGCCGTCGACGATGAAGATGTTGGCGTTGGTGCGTTGCCCGTTGACGCTGAACTGTCCCGGCGAATTGATGTTCGGTTTGGCCAGCACTACGCCGGGCGCGAGTTCGATCAGCGACTGAAAACTGCGGCCGTTAAGCGGCAGGTTTTCGACCGATTGCCGGTCTACAAGCGCGCCGACGGCAGGCGAATCTTTCTCGACGAGCGAGGAGCGTCCCTCGATCACGACCGTTTCTTCGATCTGTCCGGGACTGAGGGCGAAATTCTCGGCGACGTTGCCGCCGATGTGGAGAATCACCTGCTGTCTGACGCTCGTGCGGAAATCCGATTTCTGCACCGATACGCGGTAGACGCCCGGCGCAAGCTGCGGAATGACGTATAACCCTTCGGTGTTGGTCGTGACCGTTACGGTGCGGCCTGTCGATGTCTCGACCGCTTCGACCTTGGCTCCGGGCACGGCTGCGCCGCCGGCGTCCGTGACGCGGCCCGAGAGCGTTGACTGTACAACGTAGATCCCGGCCGCAGCCGTCGAATGAACGGCAATCGACAGCCACGCGATCAATACTGATTTGAGAAATAACTTCATGACGATCCTCTGTTGCCGGCCCTCTGTTACAGATTTGAACCAATACCGCAATGTACGTTGCCGAACCCGATGCGACCATGTATTTCCAATGGCCGGTCGATATTCGTAGATGAACTGACTGAAGGATTCGATGAACCGACGAGCGTTTAAGGATGCGTTGCAAAGAAAAAGGAAAAATGAGGAGGTGGAATAAAACGGTATGGACGGGAGTTGCGATTCTTTTTGGGTGAATTTTGTCTTCATATTGCGTATAGTCCGCGTTCTTGTTTTATCGCGTTATGGAGGTCATTGAAGTGAATCGGATAGTTGTATTTGCGATTTTTGTGTTTTCGTTTTCGATTTCCGGGCGCAGCGCGTCGCCCGCGTGTTTTCCGTTCGAGACGCTGCCGCCGGAACTGCGCGCGAAGTCGGAGGAGATGCTGCTCAAAGCGCTCGATACAGAGGCGCTTTACACAATCGTCGGAGGCTTGAAGCCGATGAGCAGCGGGTTTGCTTCGTTCAAATTCAACGTAGCGAATCCCGATCTGACGGGGATCGAACAAGCGCGGCGGATGCTTTCGGTCTGGCGCTGCGGCGATGAAATCTACGCCGATATCCATCATTTCGCCCGCATCTACGAAGGCGTTCGGCACGCCGAAGGCGTGATATTTCACCGATCGGCTCTCGCTGCGACGATCGAACGGCACACGGGATTTTTCGCTCCGTACGGATTGACGGCGAGCGCGCATCCGATAGAAGTGCTGATGGCGATCGAATACAGCGCTCAGGGACCGCGCTGGCGCGGGCAGGGGTATATGTTCGGGTTTCCAGATGCGGCCGTGGATTTCTTCGTCGCGGCAGGCGAGCAACAGGAAATTACGGGCCGGATGGTTGAACGCGATTTTATTTCGATTCCGACCTATTCTTCGCCGACGAATCGTTTCGTATGGGCCGTGCCGAAAGGTTATGTGGAAAACGAAAGCGATCGACGGTTGCGCGCCGAGGCCGAAGCCATACTTTCCGAATACCGCACGCGCCGCACCCGGTACATCGGCCCTGGCAAAAAGGGCGTTGCGCGTATGCTGCGCGACTGGTTCGAGGACCGCAGAAAAATGAAACGCGCAGCATGAAAGAGGCGCCATGGAAGGCGCGGAAACACCGATGCGAAAGGCGCGAAAAAGCTAACCGGGCGGATTCTTTTCCGCGTCTTCCGCGGTCTTTCCCGATCAGATTTCCACCACGGCCTTGATGAACCGGCTGCGCGGATCGAGCCAATGCTGAAACTGCGCAATCAGGTCGTCGAGCGTGGCGCGGTGCGTGATCCACGGATCAATGTCTATGTCATTTTCTTCGAGAAGATTCATAACGAATCTGAAATCCGCAGCCGTCGCGTTGCGGCTGCATATGATCGTCAGTTCGCGGCGATGCGCGTCCGGGTCGTGAAACGTCAGATCGCCCTGAAAGAGTCCTACCAGAACGATTCTCCCGCCGTGCGACGGCAGATCGAACGACGCATTCATCGAACTTGGATTGCCGGTCGCCTCGAAAACCAGCGTGGGCATATCGCCCGATGTTATTTCCAGCAGTTTTTTTGCGGCGTCGTTTCCGGCTTCGATAGTCGCTTCGACGTTGAAATGCCGAGCGGCGAAATCGAGACGCTCACGGTTGATGTCCATCACGATTACGCGAGCGCCTGCGGCTGCGGCGAACTGAATCACGGAAAGCCCTATCGGGCCTGCGCCGACGACGAGTGCATATTCCCCGGCTTCGATCTGCGCGCGCGCAACGGCGTGCGCTCCGATCGAGAGCGGTTCGACGAGCGCGAGTTGATCGAGCGAGAGAGCATCCGACCGGTGAAGTTTCGAGGTCGGGACCGCCATCTGCTCGCACATTCCGCCGTCTATGTGCACGCCGAACAGTTGCAACCGCGCGCAGCAGTTGGTTCGGCCGCGTCGGCAGGCCGTGCACGCGCCGCAATTCATATACGGCTCGATTGCGCACCTGTCTCCGGCCTTCAAGCCATCCGCATTTTCGCCGACTTCGATGATTTCTCCGGCGAGTTCGTGACCGGGCACGCGCGGGTAGGAGAAAAACGGCTGTTTCCCCCTGAATGCGCGCAGATCGGTGCCGCACACTCCGACGCGGCGAATGCGCACCAGAGCTTCGCCTTTATTCGGCTGGGGAAACGATCGGTCGGCGGTGGAGAAATGTCCGGGGCAGTCGAGTACAATGGTTTTCATGGCTGAATAGAATACGGCAAGATTCGTAATCGACGTAATAACTCGATACGGAATTCAGCGGCCCGCGATGGACGGGAGAATGATTCAAATCGTTTACAGGCTCAGAGATGACGGTAACCTTATCAACCATTATTGGAGCGATTCAAGCGGGTCAAAGCCATTCGTTGACTAATCGACTGGTATTGCATATTTATCATCACATTTAACACCCGGGATTTTGCGGGTTTGGAACAGTTTGGATCAAGAGTTCCGGGGCCCAAAGCATTCTTGCAATTGATAGGAGAAATAAAATGAGCACTATTAGCTTGCGATTGCCGGAATCGCTCCACAAGAGCGTGCGTACCCAGTAATGTGTCCCCATGTTTCGTGGTCTGATTTAGATTGGCACATAGCATGAACTGGAAGAGAAACCGCGGAGTACGCATCGAAGGAGACGACGATGGACACTGCAAAGTTGCAGGAGTTCGGAGCGAGATACACCACAGCCTGGTGCAGTCAGAACGCGGCCGGCGTTGCGGCGTTCTTTGCGGAGCGGGGCTCGCTGAAGATCAATGATGGGGTTCCTTCTGTAGGCCGAACAGCGATCACTGCGGCGGCGCAGGGCTTCATGACCGCCTTCCCTGACATGGTCGTGACGATGGACGGGGTGAGCGTCGAGGGGGATCGGGCTGTCTACCGCTGGACCCTGACTGGGACAAACACCGGCCCAGGAGGTACAGGCAAGACTGTGCGTATCAGTGGGTATGAGGAATGGACGATTGGCGAGGACGGTTTGCTCGCGGAGTCGAAGGGGCATTTCGATGAGGCGGAGTATAATCGCCAATTGAAAGTTGAAGGTCGGCTTTGATAGGAAGTAGAGATTCCGCCTCACACCTAGACCGGATTTCAATTGCATATATGGGACGAAAGCTGATGTCGGGACACATTTCGTCAGCCCCTGACGGGGCGAAGAAATGTGTCCCGACATCAGGGACGAAAGGCCATTTTGTCTGATAATCGGGGGTAAAATGCCTTGTGAAACCCCTACATGCAATCAAGAGCCGATCTGATATATTGGAGCGTTCACCGCTAATCCCGATAATCGATATGGAAGTGATCGGTCAATTATCAAATTTTGCAGCCCAGTCTTCTTTCTGGGCTGTTACAGCGGTTTCGATTTTGGTGTTCAGTACTCTGCCAATTAAGTTCTATGAGTTTTTCAGCCGCGAAGCGGCGAAAGATCTGTAGCCCAGGGCGGCGAGCCCTGGGTGAGTGTAGAGAAGCGGCGCCAGCCCCGGAGGGGCGGAAGATCTTTCGCCTCTTCGCGGCTGAAAAATTCTAAGAACTTTGTTTACCGAGTACTAATGCGCACAGGCAATGGAATGGCGCATAAGTAAAACTGGAGAAAATTCATGCGAACACATACCGCTCGCTTACTCAACATCTCGCTCACTGTTTGTCTTTTGCCCGGCAGCCTGTTTTTTGCAGGACTCTGTTACGCACAAGAGCCGAGCGATTTTCAGCCTGCGACGACCAATGTTTGGGGCGCTGAGTATCCGCGCGTTGACACTCAGGGGAGAGTTCAACTTCGCATCAAAGCTTCTGAGGCCAGGAAAGTCGGGATCAATTTCTGGAGCGGCCCCAAAGCCGAGATGGCGAAACAGGCGGATGGATTCTGGACGTTCACGACGCCGCCGATGGTTCCCGGCCTGCATTACTACAATTTCGTCGTTGATGGCGTGGAAGTCAGCGATACAGGCAGTCAGGCCTTTTTTGGAGGAGGCAAGCACGCCAGCGCCGTTGAGGTTCCAGAGCCGGGCTCAACTTATTACTCGATTCAAGATGTGCCGCACGGTCAGGTGCGTGAGGTTTGGTATAACTCGGAAGTGACGGGCAGTTGGCGACACGCACTGGTCTATCTGCCCCCGAGTTATGAGACACAAACCAGGCAGCGCTATCCCGTACTTTATTTGCAGCATGGCGGCGGCGAGGATGAGACGGGCTGGATTCGGCAGGGGCGCGCCAATTTCATCCTTGACAATCTGATCGCAGCGGGAAAGTGCAAACCCATGATTATCGTGATGGCGTATGGCTACGCCCGCCGTGCCGGTCAGACCACGCCCGCTTTGACTGGCATTCCTGCTGGTTCGCCCGAAAGAATAAGGGCGATGCAGGAAATGACCTCGGCGTTCGCGGACGATGTCACTCAGGCTTTGATTCCATTCGTTGACAAGACCTACCGAACGATACCTGACCGCGATCACCGCGCGATGGCGGGCCTTTCGATGGGCGGAATGCAGACGTTCCAGATCACGCTGAAGCATCTCAATCTCTTTTCTTACATCGGCGGATTCAGCGGCGCGGGCGGCGGCATGGCCACTTCGCCACTTGACCTCAAAACCGCGTTTGGCGGCGTCCTGAGCGACCCAGCGGCCTTCAACAAGAAAGTGCGCTTGGTGTGGATCGGGATCGGTACGAAAGAACCGGAGCGAATGTATCAGAGCGTCAATACCTTTCATCAAACGCTGCAGAAAGCAGGCATCAAACACATCTATTACGAGTCGCCCGGCACAGACCATGAATGGCAGACCTGGCGGCGCTCGCTCGCCGAATTCGCGCCGAGACTATTCAACAATTAGCCGACCAGTGCGGCGGCGCGAGCAATGTGCGAAGCAAGCATAATTCAGAGTAGATCAGACCGCTCGCATTCAACCTAAATACTCTGTAAACAAAGTTTTGAGTTTTTCAGCCGCAGCAGCGGCGAAAGATCTGCAGCCTATGGGTAGGTGTAGAGAAGCCGTACCAGCCCCGAAGGGGGCGGAAGATCTTTCGCCCTTTCAGGGCGTTATTTTTCTACTGGCCTGGCGCTCACGCACCAGGCTACAGCTCTTTCGCCGCTGCTGCGGCTGAAAAACTCAAAACTTTGTTTACAGAGTACTAAACGACATTTGCCGAAATACTGCGGACATACCTGATCCTTCCAGGCCTCACCCTCCAGATCAACGCCGCTACAGCAGTCATTGCAACCACCGATACCGTAAAGTTAACCGAGTATGCCTGAGTTACATCGAACATATAACCGCTCAGCCAGGCTCCCAGCGCCCCACCCGAATAACCGCCGAGTATGCATACACCCAATATCGAACCGAAATGCCTGCCCTGGAACAGATCCGCCGCTGTTGAAAAGAACGCCGGAAGCGTCAGTCCGTGCCCGAAGCCGAAACAAAGCGCAAAAACATAAACAAGCGCGGGCACGCCCAGACCGCCGATCACGCTAAGCAACATTACGCAGCACACAATTACAATTGCTCCGAGAGTAAGGGTTTTCTCTCTTCCGACCCGATCCGACATTGCTCCTCCGACAAATCGTCCGACAATGTTGCCCACACCTTCAAGTCCTACGGCGGAGGCCGCCAGCGCAGCGCTGTATCCAATGTCGGTAAGATAGGCTACTAGTTGAACCGTAATCGTAGTCAACGCAACTGTGTCGAGCACCATTGCTGAGATAAGAAGCCAGAACCTCGACTTCCGCACCGCCCTGCGTATGGTCCAGTCGGTTTGCGCCCACTCGACATCTACTACAACAACTTCCGTGCGATGATCGCCGGAGCTATTGTCCCCGTCATTTACAGTCCCCCTCCCTGCTCTCCATATTCCTCTTTCGTCATCAATGGTAAGACCCTTGTCCGCGGGCTGTCTGTGTAGAAACAGCAGTATCAATGTCGACGGAATAATCATGATCAGGATGCCGAGGACGATATAGGCATTGCGCCAGCCGACTTGTTCGATCAGATACTGGATCGCCGGTATCCCTACTTGCCCAAGGCCGAGTCCTCCGCTGATAAGCCCTATGGCGAGTCCCCGATGTCTCGCAAACCAGTTGGAAATCACAGTGGTCAGCGGAACCAGATTGAGCATTTGCGATCCGATCGCGCCAAGCAACCCGAACGCCACATAAAAGTGCCAGGGCTGCGTCATCCGGCTCGTCCATATGAATGCGCCGGCAGTTACTACTGCGCCAATCGGCATTACAAGCCTCGGTCCGTACCTGTCTACAAGCCCGCCCGCAAACGGCGATACTATGCCGCCCGCAAGATACCAGGATGAAAGAGCAAGCGCCGTATCCGCGCGGCTCCACTTGAGATCGTCCAGTATCGCAACGTAAAAGACGGAGAATGACGACTGGATAGGTGCAATCAGCGTCATTACCAGAAAACATACCGCGACTATCACCCAACCGTAATAGATTCGGGCGCCCGGTTCAGAATCATCGCCGCTGATAGAGTTTGGATTGTTCATGGTATTTGGGTGGTGAACCGTTTGAAAGCTACGAATGCAAGCGGCTTTCAAGCCATACGGGGCGCGTTGGCGCCGGTCTCGGAGTCGGCACGGAATAATCGGCGTGATAGTTTGTGTCGACAACGTCGCCGTCTTTGATGACCATGTGGATCCGCTGGGTGTTGCGAATGTCTTCTAGTGGATTTCCGTCCACGACCAGGATGTCGGCGAGTTTTCCCCGAGAGATTGTTCCCAGGTCGGCCGACAGACCCAGAAAATCTGAGTTGTCCCGGGTAGACATCGTAATTGCCTGCAACTCGCTGAAGCCGGCGTCTACGAGCATCTCCAATTCGCGTTGCATGCTCGCCCCCGGCACGGATATGAACGTATCTGAAGCGGCCAGCAGACGCCCACCCGCCTCGTAGTAATGGACAAGGAGGCATTGCAGCTTTTCGTAACCCTTCTGAACCTCGGCAAGAACGCGGTTATCGGAAAGCCTGAAAACCGCAGAATCTTCCCAGATCCTCCTCCACATATCCGGAACGTATTTCAGCGCAGATCGAGCGGCATATCCGGCATCCTCTTCGGCAAACCTGTCGCGGCGAGCGGATGCCATTCGCCCCCAGTTGGCAAGCGTCGGTATGATGGCTACACGCTTTGCCGCCAGAAAATCCATAAGATGTTTGCCCTGGTCGAGGTCTACCAAATCCCACGCTTTCAGGTCTGCAATAAAGGTCGTGAGTTCGTCTTCTCGGGGATCGATCTCCCTAGGGTATCGCGTAAGCGCCTGCACAATGCCGCTTGCATGTTCCAGGCCATCGATGCCCGCCTGAGCCGCCTCGCGTGCGTCGGTCATTCGAAGATGTCCAGTGACGGGCATACCCAGCCTGTGCGCCTGATCTGCAACGGCGCCCAACAATTCCGGCGTGATCTTTTCCCGGACCTTAACGGCGGTTGCGCCTTTTTGCTGAGACAGAGTAACCGCCAGCCTGCACATTTCGGAGTTTGACACGCCTACATGGGTATCCCTCGCAGGCGGCGGTGCATCCAGTCCGTTCCCTACATAAAAAATGCGCGGCGCGCGCACCTCTCCGCGTGCAATTTCGGAGCTTATGGTCGAAATCCATATAAGATCGTTACCAAGATCTTTGACTGTAGTTACGCCGTGAGCCAGGAAAAGCTCGCCCATCCAGTCAAAATAATGCACGTGTACGTCAATGAGACCCGGCATTACATATTTCCCGCGTGCATCGATTACGAGCGCCATATCAGGAACCTGGATTTCGGCGACCTGACCGACATCCACGATCCTGCCTTTGCTGATAATTACGGATGAATCCTTGACCGGAGGCCCGCCATTTCCGTCAATAAGAGTGCCGCCGACAAGGGCTATAGCGGTTTTTGAGGAAATGTCTGATGAATTGGGTCTTTCCGATGACTGCTTTATTTGGGACATAAACACTCCTGCATCCGGCGCCTTTCAAGACGGCCTGACTCAAAAGCCGACATATTCGCCGCCGGTGAATCGGTATTCAGGCAAGATTTGATTTGAACCACTCGACGATCGTGGGTTCAAGGGTGTTATCCCTTTCGAAGAGCAGGTACGAAACCACGCCGCCCGGGGATGTTATCAATTTGTTGGCGGGATTTTCGGCGGCGAGTTTTGCAAAGTTTCTCGTCAACTCTCCCATACCCTCGCCCGAAACCATAAGTACCGGCCGTCCGACCGATGCCAACATTTCTCGATCCGTCTCCTCATCCCAGGGCCAGGTAACCGGATCGAGCATGGCTATGGCTTTTACCTTCGGATTTTCCTTGGCCGTGTAAAGCGCATATTTTGCAGCCAGTATTCCTCCCAGGATTCCCGTTCGATTTGAATCAATCTCATTTCGGGAGGACAGATAGTTCAACCCCTGGTGGACATCGCGCCGGCCGGCAATCATTTCCGCCATGGTTTGAACGAGATAAAGCCCCTTGTTGACGCTCTTTCCTATTCCCCTGTATTCGAGATTCAGAAAAGCAATTCCTGCATCGAGGAGGAGACGCTCGAGTCGCGCGTAAATCTGCCTGTCGGTGAGCGCCGTGGGAAGCAGTATCAGTGCAGGGGCTGGATTATCCGGGCCGCAGGCATAGGGCAGGCCGAGATTGCCATACAAAAGCCAGCCGTCGTCCGTTTGCAGCGTGATTTCCTCGATACTTCCGGAACCGCGCAACTTATTCAGCAGCCAGTCGCCGGCCTGGAAATCGATCGCTTCCTCTATGGGCCGGGAAAGATACTTGTTGCGCCACATGTTGCACATCGTAAGACCGACGCCGAGACCGTCCTGCAACCATAATTCGCTGTCGGCGCCCTTAACCAGACCAAACGCTTCCGTCATATTATCGCGGCTGGGCTGGTCTTCATTACTGACCAGAAACAACATTGATTTGTGGCCGTTGCAGCCTATGAGATCCAGCGCCTCCTGACTCAGAATTCCGGACAGAAAAACAAACACGCGCACGCGTGGGTCGCCCATCGCACCCATAACGGCCGCAGTAGCATTGCGTTCCTCTACGGCAATACCCAACCTGGAAGCGTCTACCTCGCGCTGCTGCGAAAGGAAATCTATTGCGGCGGCCACGTCGAGAGCGACTTTTGCGCGCTGCGGCTCCGACATATCCGCAAACCGAATCGGCCCCTCGCTTCTCCCCCTGCCGCGACAATCTATCCTGAGCGTAACGATTGACTCCTGAATCCTTGCCCACCCCGGAAAACTGAGCCACGCAGTATGAGAGTGCCTGGATGAGTGGAGCAGAAGCGCAGCCGGCAGTCTTTCGTCCGTGCGCAGATTTACGGGTACGGTCAAGGTGCCGTGAATTGTCCAACCGTCCGCGGTTTTGAACGCCACCTCGCGCTGCTGAGCGCTGGGATGATGATAAAACCCGGCGGGCTTGCCATGTTTTGGTTCCAATTTACCTCCTCTTAAAAGTGTGGTCGTCCGGCCCGCAGGTCTGGATAGTAAGGATGCGGACGAAGCGCTCGCGCACGCGACCTGCGCACCAGGTATCATTTTTTCAGGTCATCGCTTTGCGAGTTGCCGGTCAATGCCCAAGAATATCGGTTATCTGAGCCTCCTCTATCAGATGCACGAATTGTTCGTGGAGCTTCTTGTGACCCTCGTCCCTGTTATATGCTGCAAGCGACTCCGCCCCGTCGAAATCCATCGAGACGCCGTACCTGAACGCAGTTCCGTCGTTGATCTGCGCACCCGCGATTATGTTGCTCGTCCCTTTGATGCTCCCTACGTTTGCCTTCACCCCTTCCAGAACCCTGCGGATTTCGTCTTGTGTGGCTGCAGGCTTGAATTTGAGCAGAATGCTGCGCCTGATGGTCCCTGTCGCAGGGCTTCTCAGCGCCATTGCCTGATATCCAACCGCAAAAATCAATACTGCACACATAACGGCGATAAAGCTCGTTCCCTTTCTCATCAACTCTCCTTTCAACCTCTGTCTCGGTTCTGTTCCTGAAAACGGAATCTAATTGGCTTCTGACCGATCAGTCAGTCGGAATTTTGGGGTGATGGTAGCACTGTTGGAAGAATGTGTCAAAAAAGCTGTAATTATGAGCCCGCTGGAGGGGCGGTCAAGGTAGGATCGATCAGGTCCTCCATCGTGCGATCAGGGAATATAACCTGTGTATCGAGGTATTTTTTCAGGTTCGGCGGACACGACTTCGGGACATAAAAGAGAGATAACGGAACAAACGAAATGAAACGAAAATTACGGAAAACCTGAATATTTTAGTGGTTTCGGTCTTTTTTCGAATGTTGCGTTATCTCTCTTTCAAAGCAGCTTTGATCGGATTGCGCTTCGCCGCCCAAAGATGCGCATTCGGTTTTTGCGAGGTATCGCCGGGCGCAAGGCGAGTGTCGTGCTCATGTACTTCTCCTGTCTCTATAACATGAATTCATTGATATAAGAACGTCCGCGCCATGCCGATCAAGCCGCCGCCTATGACGACCCAGAGCACATCCACCTTGAACCGGTAGAGCGCAATAAACGCCGCCAGACTCAGCACAACGGCGAACCATTGCGTGCCGCCTGCCCAACCGCGCGGCCAGATCACCGCGGCGCCAAACACCAGCGCCAGATTCAGCACCACGCCAACCACTGCCGCAGTGATGCCGCTGAGCGCGCCTGTCAAATGGCGATTGCCGCGTAAAGACTCGATATATGGCGCGCCCAGAAAAATAAACAGGAAGCTCGGCAGAAAGGTGGCGTAGGTCGTAACAAACGCGCCGATGACGCCGCTCAAGGCGGGCGACATTCCCTGCGGATGATTCCACGCCGCCATAAAACCGACGAACTGCAAGACCATAATCAGCGGCCCCGGCGTCGTTTCAGCGAGCGCCAAACCGTCCACCGCTTGCTGTTGCGACAACCAGCCGTAATTGCCGACCGCCGCCTGTGTGACGTAGGTGAGCACTGCATAGGCGCCGCCAAAGGTTACAAGCGCCGCTTGTGTGAAGAATCGATATTCCTGAGCGTGTAAACCGCCCCAACCGCTCCAGGCGATGAGTGTAATAAACGGCAAGACCCACAGCGTGATTCCAACCGCCAGCGTTCGCAATGCTCGCATGCGAGAAGGCTGCGTATGCGCGGGCGGCGGGGTCTCGACGGCAATGACGCTCACGGTTTTACCCTTTTCCTGGTTTGACAGCCCCTGCGGCCAGAAGCGTGACAGCGCCAATCCGGCCAGCCCCGCCGCCATTACAAGCAGGGGAAACGGAACGTGAAGGAAATAAATCCCAACGAAAGCCAGCGGCGCGATCATAAAATGTGCTCGCCGCGACAACGCCCGTTTCCCGACTTTAAGCACCGCTTCGACAACAATGGCAACCACTACGGGCTTGAACCCGGTCAGGACGCCTGCTACCGCCGCGACATTGCCATACGCGGCGTAAATGTACGACAGCGCCAGCAAAATGAAGATTGACGGAAGGACAAAAAACGCTCCAGCTACAATGCCGCCCGGTATGCGATGCAACAACCAGCCGATGTAAATCGCCAGTTGCTGCGCTTCAGGGCCCGGCAGCAACATGCAGTAATTGAGCGCATGCAGAAATCGTTCCTCGCTGACCCATCGCCGCCGCTCGACCAGTTCGCGGTGCATAATCGCAATCTGCCCAGCCGGGCCGCCGAAACTGATGAAACCCAGCTTTACCCAAAAACGAAAGGCTTCGGCAAATGATATTCGGCGAGCACCTGGGTGTGCATCGATAGTCTCGCTTGAACTGCCTGTGAATACCGAATGTTTCATCGAGAACAATCTGCGGAGTACACCGAACACGCGAAAGTTGATGAACAAAGATTGTTTTTCCCGGGATTTCCGTTTCTTTCGCGTATTCCGTGTTTATGTTTTATTCCCAAAACGAGAGACTTGTCCTTCGTTTTCCTGTACGACGAACCTGAATTCTTTGTTGCCGGCTTCGGTCAGACTGACCGTACTGGGCAAAGAGAGATAACGGAACAAACGAAATGTAACGAAAATTATGGAGAATCTGAATATTTCCGTAGTTTTCGTTGCATTTCGTTTGTTCCGTTGTTTACGTCTTACTTGAACCGCAACGCTCTGCGGAATATGATCGCGGGCCAGGGAGGCGCGGATGTTCCCCGGCTATACAGTTACCCAAGAAATATCGTCGGATTCGGTATATTCCCGGTACAGGTTGTATCGGGCGCGCAGGGTTGCGGACGGGCAACCGGTTCTGATCAAGGCAGCGAAACCGAAGAGCAACGGGCCGCACGGCGATGAATTGCTCGCGCGAGAGTACAATATTCTACACAGCCTCAATGTTGAAAGCGTACCGAAGGTAATCGAGTTGCTGCACACCCCTGCCGGCGTCCATCTCGTGATCTGCGATCCGGGAGGACTTCCCCTGTGCACCGAACTTGCCCCGGGCCGCATTACGCTCGATCAGTTTCTGCGCCTCGCCGTTCGCATAACATCTGCTGTTGGAGAGATTCATCGCCGCCGAATCGTGCTTCGCTGCATAAATCCGGAGGGAGTATTTGTCGATCCGTCCCAAGACCGCATATCGATCGTGGATATGAGCCTCGCAAATCCGATTGCGCCTCCGGCATCTGATCTGCCCTCTGAAGACGACCTTCAGGGCCTCCTCGGTTACTGCGCGCCGGAACTTACGGGCAGAATGAACCGCGCCGTCGACTTCAGTTCCGATCTGTACTCGCTTGGCGTACTCTTCTACGAACTGATTACCGGACGGCTGCCATTCGAATCTTCGGATCCGATTGAACTCATCCACAGGCATCTGGCGGTAACGCCTCTTGAGCCCGCCGCTGTCGATCCGCACATCCCCGAACAGTTGTCGCGGCTTGTAATGAAGATGCTTGCGAAAGCCCCGGAGGATCGATATCAGACCGCTGCTGGTTTATACGCCGACATCGAAACCTGCACCCGCGATTGGATGCACAGCGGCCGGATTCGCCGATTTGCGCTCGGCGCCTGCGACGTTGCGGATTCTTTTTCCGCACCGGAAAAACTGTACGGCAGGCAGCGCGAAGCAGAAGATCTGACAACAGCACTGAATCGGGCGTGCTCCGGACGCACCACAATTGTTCTGGTGCAGGGCGAATCCGGAATAGGCAAAACATCGCTCATACTGCAGCTTTGCAAACCCATGATCCGGCGCCGCGGCTATTTTATTACCGGAAAGTTCGATCAGGTTTGTTCGGCGACACCCTACGGTGTATTGATCCGCGCATTGCGGGAGCTGGTTTCGCAGCTTCTAGGCGAAAGCGAAGCTCAATTAGCGACGTGGCGAGCGAGATTATCAGAAGTGTTGGGAGCTAACGCAGGCGCGATTGCCGAAGTGTTGCCGGAAATCGAATTGATCCTCGGCAAACAACCGCCCTCGCCTTCGGTGGCGCCCGCTGAGGCGCTGAATCGGTTTCAATCGGTGTTCCATAACTTAATCGCTGCTGTAGCGCGGCCTGAACATCCGCTGGTTGTATTCCTCGACGATCTGCAATGGGCCGACGCCGGAACTCTGGAACTCATCCAAACGATGCTGACGCGAAATTCTACATTATCGCTTCTGCTGATCGGTGCATTTCGTGACGGCGAAACCGACGACGATCACCCGCTTTCGCGTGTGCTTGCGACGATGGAATCAGCAGGAATCGCAATTGAACGTATTATTCCCGCCCCGCTCAATCGTGAGGATATGGAACGGATGCTTGCCGAGACGCTCCGCTGCAACGCCGAACAATCAGCATCGCTTGCGTCGTACTTGCTCGACAAGACCGGAGGCAATCCTTTTTTTGTGACGCAGTTGCTGAAATCGTTGAGCGAAGAAGGGCGGCTTCGCTTCGATCAGATGCGCCGGCAATGGGTATATCGAATCGACGAGGAAACGGATGAGTCATCCGGGAATGAGGCGGTCGACCTGATTACACGCAGGTTGATTCGCTTGTCCGACGACGCAAGGCACGCGTTGACGGCGGCTTCCCTGATGGGAAATTCATTCGATGCAGCAACCATAGCGATTGTTACCGATCGCCCCTCGGATGTTACTGTAAAGGCGCTGCTGGAAGCGGTGGAGCAAACATTCCTCATCCAATCGCAGGAGCAAACATTCTCTTTCCTCCACGATCAGGTGCAACTCGCGGCATACTCGCTCATTCCGGAACGCGATCGACCATCGGTCCATCTCGCCGTCGGGCGACTTCTTCAAACACGCGGCGAGCCTGTTTCCGAAGACGATCATTTGTTCGATGTAGTCCATCACCTGAACATTGGAGCCGGGTTGATCGAGGATCACGCCGAGAGGCTGGCGCTTGCACGCCTCAATCTCTCCGCCGGCGGAAAAGCACTGCGCGCCACGGCGTTCGATGCGGCGCGAGGTTACTTTACGGCAGGTGCACGGCTGATACAGGAAGACGAATGGACCACTGAGTACGAACTTGCATTTGCTCTTCATCACGGCGCGGCCGAATGCAGTTATTTATGCAGGGATTTCGATTCCGCCGATTCGGCGTTCGGCGAACTTATCAAGCGCGCCCGCACGAATACCGATCGAGCAAGCATATTCAACCTTCGCATAGTGCAGTACGAATACCAATCGCGGTATGAAGACGCAATAAATTGCGCGCGCACGGCGCTCGAACCGTTCGGCGTGCATTTGCCGGAAACCGGTTCGGTGCAGCAGGAGCTCGAAAGCGAAATGGAATCGATCGATCTGCTGCTCGGCGGCCGCAGAATAGCAGACCTCGCCGACCTTCCTTCGGCAACCCAACCGGAAATCAGGATGGTTATGAAACTGCTGACCGCAACGTGGCCGTCGGCCTATATATCCGGAAGGCAGGCTCTCACTCGCCTGCTTTCCGCAACAATCGTCAGGTTATCGCTTGAATACGGAAACGCGGAAGAATCCGCCTACGGCTACGTTACGCACGCAATCACTCTTGGACCGGTTCGGGAGGATTACCACGCAGCCTACGAGTTCGGGCTCCTTGCGCTGGAGGTGAATGAACGCTTCAACGACAGACGGCTGCGTGCAAAGGTGTTCCAGCAGTTCAATGCCCACGTAAACCTTTGGCGTCGCCCGCTTGAAACCTGTATCGGATACGCACGCGAAGCCTGCCGCAGCGGATTGGAGAACGGGGATTTCACCTACGGCGTTTACGGCGCATTCACCGAATCGTGGGCGGGGCTGCTGAGTGCACCGAATCTCGCAGTCTTCATACGCGACTATGCCCCGAACACGGAGCTTTTCAGGAGATTGAATGCTTCGGCGATCGCCGACGCACAGGAGTTGATCCTGAACTGGGCGCGCGCGCTTCGCGGCGAAACCGGATCACCCGCAAGCCTGTCGCACGGAGATTTTGACGAATCCCATTACATTGAAAAGTACCGCGACGCCCCCTTCATCGCCGTCTATTACATCGTCGCGCGAATGCATCTGTTTTATCTGCACGGCGATATGGACTCCGCGCGGGATATGGCGCATCGCGGCGACGAAATAATTCACCATCTGAAAGGGACGATCTGGCCCGTAGAATTCCGGTTCTGGAAATCCCTGATCGCAGCAGCAGACCACACAAGCCGTGATGAAAAGAACGGAGGTCCATATCACGAGGACCTGGATGAGGCGTGCAGATCTTTCGCCGTACTTGCAGCGAACTGCCCGGAAAACTTCTCGTGCCAGTCGCTCATACTGGAAGCCGAACGCGAAAGACTTGCGGGCAATGCGGCGCCGGCGATGAATCTTTATGAACGGGCCATCGAGTATGCCGCACATACCGGTTCAATCCGTTATCGCGCGCTCGCGCTTGAACTGTGTGCACGGCTTCAGGCGGCGGAAGGCCGCAGAAATGTTGCAGCTCTGTTTGCCGCTGAAGCGCGCGCCTGCTATCTGGCCTGGGGCGCGGTAACGAAATGGGAGCAGTTGGGAAGCCTATATCCGGAGGCGGTACGAACACACGAGGGGGCGACCGCATACGGACAATGGCGAGCAGGATTGCCGGGGCAGGTAAAACCGGAAGGTAGTGACGGCAACAGGGCCCTTGATCACTTAAGCGTTCTGAAGGCGGCCCAGGCGATTGCCGGTGAAATGGAGCCCGACAAACTGCTGGCAAAGCTTACAAGAATTGTTACCGAAAATGCAGGAGCTACACGCGGATGCCTGTTGCTTGAATCGGCGAATGGCGCCCGCCTGCACGCTGAATGCAGGACCGACAGCCGGGCTGATATTGACCGGGT
This sequence comes from Acidobacteriota bacterium, assembly GCA_019639255.1. GTDB lineage: Bacteria > Acidobacteriota > Blastocatellia > RBC074 > RBC074 > JAHBSF01. Next base: position 35,859 of record JAHBSF010000002.1, read on the forward strand.
AATTCTGCACCGGGCGGCGCCCCTGGCTGATTTGCAGGATCTTCCCGCCAGGCTGATCAACTACGTCAGACGTTCCGGAGAAAGCATCGTGCTGGAGGACGCCGCACTCGATGAGCGCTACGGCGATGAACCCCATTTTGCCCGCAACGGGGTCCGCTCGATTATGTGCGTTCCGGTAATAAATCAGGGCAGGCTCGTGGGCGTAATTTATCTTGAGAACAACAAGACCGCGAGTGCTTTTACGTCGAACCGGATATCGGTATGCGGAGTACTTGCATCGCAGGCTGCCGTATCGCTCGAAAACTCCCGTCTATACGACGAAATGAAATCGGGCAGGGAAACCCTGAAATCGATTATGGAGGGCACGGCTGCTGTCACGGGCGGCGATTTTTTTGCCTCACTGGTTCGACATCTGGCGTCGGCGATTCCGGTCAAAATCGCATTCGTCACCGAATGCGCAAACTCCGAACGCTCGCGCGCTCGCACGGTGGCATTCTGGGACGGCAAGGGTCTGGCGGAAAATTTTGAGTATGAAGTGCGGCAAACTACATGCGAAAAGGTCTACGCGGGCGAAACCTGCTTCTATGCCGACGAACTCCAGAAGCTGTTCCCCCAAGAAAAAGCGCTCACTGTGCTCGACGCTCAAAGCTACATCGGACTTCCCATATTCGATTCGCAACACGAAGTCATAGGACACCTTGCCGTAATCGACGATGAACCGATGAACGAGCCGAGGGGAATGGAAATCCTGAAAATATTTGCAGCACGCGCCGGGGCTGAACTCGAACGTATGGCGGCCGAGGCCGGTTTGAGGCGAGCAATGGCGGAAATCGAACAGTTAAAGAATCGACTGCATGCGGAGAATATTTACCTGCAGGAAGAAATCCGCTGCGAGCACAACTTTGATGAAATCGTGGGCACAAGCCCCGCGCTCATTGAAGTATTGCAACAGGTGGAACGCGCCGCACCCACCGATGCCACGGTCCTCATACTGGGTGAAACCGGCGTCGGAAAGGAACTCATAGCGCGTGCAATACACGATCGCAGCCCGCGCAGGACGCGGCCGCTGGTGAAGGTCAACTGCGGGGCCATTTCGTCGGGACTGGTCGAGAGCGAACTGTTCGGACACGTTAAGGGCGCATTCACCGGAGCGCTCGACAAACGTACGGGCAGGTTTGAACTCGCGAACGGCGGCACCATCTTCCTCGATGAAGTCGGCGAACTCCCGCTCGAAGCCCAGGTCAAACTGCTGCGCGTGCTGCAGGAAGGCGAATTCGAACCCGTAGGCAGCAGCAAAACCGTCCGGGTCGATGTGCGCGTCATTGCGGCTACCAACCGGAACCTGGATGAAGAAGTCCGGACCGGACGCTTCCGCACCGATCTGTTTTACCGACTGAATGTGCTGCCGATAAATACTCCGCCGCTGCGCAGCCGGCGCTCCGACATTCCGCAGCTCGCAATGTTCTTCGCCGCACGCTTCGCACGACGGTTCGGCCGCGCAATAGATTCCATATCTCAGGAAACTGTTGACCGTATGGTGAACTACCACTGGCCGGGCAACATACGCGAACTTCAAAACCTGATCGAACGCGCCGTAATTCTCAGTACGGGTTCCGTACTTTCGATTTCGCCCGAACTCATCCCACTATCCCCGCCCCATCAGGAGTACACAATCGACACACACCGCTCCTACAGCCTCCCCCAAATCCATATTTCTCCCTCGCCGGCAACCGAAAAGTACAATTCCCCTCCCCCCACGCTCGTTGAACTGCAACGCCAACACATACTCAATGTTCTCAACCAGACCAAATGGGTAATTGAAGGCAAACACGGCGCCGCCAGACTCCTCGACCTTCACCCCAATACCCTTCGCAGCAAATTGAAAAAAATGGGCATCAAACGCCCAACCTCACCCGCTTCCTGAATTCCCGGGTGCACATATTCCCGGCAAATCCCGGTTGAGGTGGGGAGAGAGATAACAAAACAAACGAAATAAGACGGAAACTACGGAAATATTCAACCTTTCCGTTCTTTCCGTTTTATTTCGTTTGTTCCGTTATCTCTCTCACGAAATGTCGCGGCCACGAAATTTGTATGGCTCAATAGCCCTCGACAATTCGTGGGAGACGGATTTGAGATGATGGGTAGCAGTGTGTATTTCATTGCAAATGCATAGTTTATGAGTAGCGGTGAGGAGATCGGGTCAACGGCACAAGCGTTGCCGTTGTGAGTGAGAAGGCAGAAAGGAGGGGAAAAGGCGTTGCGAATAAACGAGGAGTATATAGAGGAGCGGGCGACGAGGTAGCAGCTTGAGAGAAATCTGGTGAATCAATCGCACCGGATCTAATGATGCCGGAAAGGGAGAGTTATGTTCAATTCACAAAATATGAATGAGTTTGAAGACGGGGCCCTGCCTTTGAGGAACCTGCTGTACGGGACCGCGAGGCGCGCACTCGGGAATCCTGCCGAGGCCGAAGACGTAGTGCAGGAAACCTACCTGCAAGCGTGGAAATCGTTCCACCGCTTTCAGCCCGGAACCGATTTGAGGGCCTGGATGTTCAAGATTCTCTTTCACGTCATACAGCATCACAGGCGCAAGTCCTGGAGGCTTGTGACGGCAGGGGAGGACGAAAGCGGGATCTTTAAATCGATTGCGTATGAACCTCCGGCCGCGCAGGAACTGCGCGACGAAGATTTCATCGCCGCTCTTGATCAGGTGCCGCAATATTTTCGCTCGGTAATCCTGCTTGCCGACGTGTATGAATATTCCTACAAGGAAGTCTCCCGAGCACTGGGCATACCATTAGGGACGGTGATGTCCAGGCTCAGTCGCGGCAGGCAAATGCTGCGCCCTCATCTTGCACGCTTTTCATCCCCGGCGGTATCAGACGTTCGGGCGCCGCTTGCGGCGTAGGTCTCAACACCGCGATTTGCGTCACTGCTTCAGGTATTTGTCAAACCACTCGATTGCGAGCCTGATGGATTCGGCGTATGCCTCGCGGTAAATGCCGTAGTGGGTGATGCCGGGAATGAGGACGTATTTCTTGTCCTTTCCCGGCGTCAGTTCGTAGGCGCGTTTTGCGTGGTGGGCGATGTCGAAGAGTTCTTCCTTCTCCGCGTCGATATACAATGCAGCGCACCGCAACCGCGCCGCATCTTCGACAAACCCGGCCCGCATCAGTTTGTCCCTTACGGGCGCGCCTATGAGATTGCCGTAGACGCCCTGTTTGCGCGCGGGCGGATACCCGATCTCGCCGCGTGCGCGCTGCGTGGCTTCCTCGTAGGCCGTCTTGAGTTGCTGCTCTTCCGGGCCGCCAAGCACAGTGATGGCCTTCGGGCGCGAATCGATCGCCGAAACCTGGCTTACTATGGCCTTTACGCGCGGATCGTGCGCCGCTACGTGCACGATGTGACCGCCCGAATAACTCGATCCGCGCAGTCCGATCCTTGCGGAATCCACCATCGGTTCACCCATCGCCCAGTGTATGGCGTTGAACCAGTCGGCTACGAATTCCAGCGGATCGACCACCTCTCGAACTTCCATTACCTCGGCGGTGAATTTCTGATGCTCTCCGGATTTGGGTTTTACCGGCGAGGAACCCGCAAGAATCAACCGAGCATCGCTTTCGCCCCAGCCGCGATAATCGAACGTCAGCACAAGGTAACCCGCTTTTGCTATATCGATCGAATCCCGGCGGAATGCTGCGGCCGTGCCGCCCCAGCCGTGCGCCTGAATCACGGTCGGGAGTTTCTTTCCGGTCAATTCCTTGAGCCAGAAAAGCTCGCCGTGCATTCGCACGCCCTCGCTCATTATGTTCACACGCCGGTACTCGATGCCCTCGGGCGGCCTGAAACCCGAAGGAGTCTGCGCCTGCTGCGCCGCTGCAAGCGAACAAACTACGAGCGCCGCACCGATAAACAGTCTGAAAGCGGATTTGCGTTTAGACAATTTAGTCCTCCCTGGTCTGAAGAGAGATAACGGAACTAACGAAATGATACGAAAATTACCGAAAATTGGTCAGATTTACGGTTTGCGCTCGGGGAGCGCAAACAGCAGCACGGTCGCCGAACCGCGCGCTGCTCGCCAGAAACCCGTCGCATTCCCCGAGTTGACCGCCGCATACTGGCGGCCGTTTATCGCGTAGGTGATTATTCCGCCGTTGAGAGGCCCGCCCGTATAGAAACGGTATAGCACCTTGCCGTCGCGCGCGTCGAGCACGATGAAATCTCCGGTCAGTTCGCCCGTAAAGATCAGTTCGGCCGAAGTCGTAGTCACCGCAGCGAGCAGCGGACGCTGCGATTCATACCTCCAGCGCACCACTCCGGTCGAAGCATCCACCGCAGTCAGCCATCCTCTGGATTTGTCCGGTGGATCGAGCGCCGCCGTGCCGCCCATAAATCCGCCGATGCCTGCGCGAAACTCCTTCGCTTTTCTGAACGTCGAACACCAGTCCACGGCGTTTACAAACAGCATGTTCAGTCCCGGATTGTAAGCCGGGCCGTTCCACTGTACGCCTCCCAATACTCCGGGACACGCGTGCACGCCCTCATCGCTGCTCAACGGCACATCGGGATTTTTTCGCGTAGTTACGGGAACTTCGTACAGATGTTCGTGCGTTTCGCGATCGAGCACGTGCAGCAACCCGTCCTTTCCGGCCGTCGTGATGAGTTTGCGCATCTTGCCGGCGACCCGCGCTTCGAAAAGCGGGCTGACCTGCGTCAGATCCCAGTCGTGAAAGTCCGCCGGAACCGCCTGATAATACCATTGCAGCTTGCCCGTGCGGGCGTCGAGCGCAAGCAGCGAATTAGTATAGAGGTTATTGCCGAGGCGCGAGTCCGTATACAGGTCAGGCGCGGGATTCGATACCGGCACGTATACGATTCCCTTCTCCGCATCGAGCGAAAACGGCGCCCAGACCGAACCGCCGCCCGTGGCGCGAGCGGATGAGTCTTTCCAGGTTTCCGCACCCGGCTCTCCCTCTTCCGGCACCGTATTGAAGCGCCATACCGGCTCGCCGTCCTCCAACCGGAAGGCGCCTACCCATCCCTTGACGCCGGCTTCGCTGCCGGCCGGACCGATAATTATCAGGTCTTCAAAAAGCATCGGGGCCATTGTAAAACCCATTTCCCTTTTCGCGCGATCGAGCAGCGCCCGCTCCCAGAGCAGTTTCCCGTTGCCTGCATCGTAGGCAAGGAGGTATCCGTCGTGCGTGCCGCGCACGACCCTGCCGTCCTTGAGCCCAACTCCCCGGTGCACGGTCCACCCGTCCGGCCCCTTCGGTTTGCGGTCCACGCGCCATTTCAATCGCAGTGTGGAGGCCTCGAGCGCCATCGTGGAATTGGCAGTCGCGACATACATCACGCCCTGGTAGACGAGCGGATTGTTGTGAAATGCGCTCTCGTCGGCTACCTGATAGATCGCAACGGGTTGCAATGTCGACGCGTTGCGCCGGTTGATCTGCTTCAGGTCCACGAAGCGCCTGCCGGCGTAATCGTGATTGGGCAGCAGCCAGTCTGAAAAACTGCCGCCCGCAGAGTCCAGTTCCGCCTGCGTCGGTTTGGACGAGACCGGGGTTTCGCCGCTTTTGAATACGGCGGGCGCAGCCCTGGCAGGGGCTTCGCGGGCGGGCGTTGTCTGGCGCGAGAGCCTGTATTTCTTCAACTCGGATGAAACGGGCGGCAATTCGCGGTCGCCGGTCTGATATCCGTTGCTTGCAAGCATCAATGCAACGATGTCGGCATACTGCTGCGGGGTGAGCGAGTCCGGCTTGCCGAAGGGCATCTGCGTCTTTGTGAGAAAGTAAAGATCGTCGATCGTGAGATTGCCCTGCCCCCATTTCGCCATGAAACGCTCGCCCGAGAGCGCGCTCGAAGGATTTCCTTCGAGACTCTGGCCGTGGCACAGTGCGCAATGCTGCGCATAAAGTAATTTCCCGCGCTCGGCCTGCGCTTGAGTAAACAGCCGCTCGGATTGATATGCATGCACCGAACGGAACGCGAAAACCCCGCAAATGGCGACGCAAAAAACCAGTGCCAGCCTGTATGCAATCACAACTCCTCCCGGGTTTGGGAAAAAACTCAGTCGATACTTACCGACCGGTTAGCATCGGGCGGCAGTATACGTGTAAAATCCCCGTGCGGAAAGCCGCAGACCGATTTTACGGTTCGATAAGAGACAGAGGTTGATCGGGGCGGGAATCCGCCATATCAATGGAGGCGCAGCGTGCACACAATCAGTTTGCTCACCCGTGCGATCGCATTGTTGATTCTGGTTGCTTTCGTGGGTTCGGTATCGGCTGTATCGGCGCAGCAATCGCCCGCCTCGACCGGGGCGACGCGCCCGCCCGACCCTGCCCGGTTCGCTCCCGTTCCTTCGGCGCAGTTCCGTGCACCGGACGACATAGACTTCAGGACCGCAAACATTACGAGCGAGGGAGTGCGGCTGCACGCCGAACTCTTTTCATTAAAATCCCTCGCAGGCAAACCGTTGCCGACAATAATTCAGGCGCATGGATGGGGCGGCACGGCGGCGAATCTCCGTCGCGATGCGGTGGATATGGCCGCCGCTGGATTCCTCGTCATCACGTTTGACTATCGCGGCTGGGGCGAAAGCGACGCGCGGTTGATTCTCACCGCACCGTCCCCGGTAACACCTAAATCCGGGCAGAACCAGAAATTCACGGCCGAGGTAGTCGAGCAGCGCGAGTACGTAGACCCGCTCGAACAAACTACCGACTGGTTCAACGTCATTCACTGGGCCGCAGGTGAAACAGCCGTGGACAAGGACCGAATCGGGCTGCGCGGATCGAGTTTTTCGGGCGGCCACGTAGTATATGTCGCGGCGCGGGAACCCAGGGTAAAAGCCGCCGTATCGCAGGTAGCGTCGCTTGACGGGCGTTGGGTTGGAGCGGATCGCGAGCAACTGGAAATTACGCGCAGGGAGGCTTCAGCGCGAGCGCACGGCGAGGCGTACCCGGCGCCGCGCTCGGTCGTTGTGGGTCGTCTGATCGGAGCGCCGATACGCCAGAAGTTCATGCATTTCGCTCCGGTTGAAGATGCCGCTGCGATCAGGGATGCGGCGATACTGTTTATCGTGGCGGAAAAGGAAGAACTCTTCGACAATAAGGATCATGCAAAACTCGCATACGATCGAATGCCCGGCGCAAAAAAGAAGTACGTCTCAATACCGAACATCACGCATTACGGCATTTATCGCGAATCGCGCGATGAAGCGATCCGGCTAGCTATCGAATGGTTCGATCAATATCTGAAAAAGTAGGTAAGGAAGAGATAACGGAACAGACGAAAATAGACGAAAACCACGGAAAAGTTGAATATTTCCGTAATTTTCGTCTTTTTTCGTTTGTTCCGTTATCTCTCTTCTCTCTGCTGACGGGCGTTCAAAGGTTGGGTTCGGGCCAGCCGTGGCGCGTCAGGTAATCCATCATCGTGAACGCTACCATTATGATCAGCCAAAGCACGCCGGAGAAAACCACGACCTGCGTCAGTTTCGAGCTGTAGCGCACGTGCATGAAATACAGCACGACGAGCGTCGCTTTTATTACCGCGATCGTCAGAGCGACTATTGCGTTGAGCGGCCCCCAGATTACGGTCAGGTCATATTTTGCGGTTATGACCGTCGCTGCGGTCAGCACCATCAGGGCGAGAAAGATGAGTACGTATACGCGGACCGAAACGATATGTTCCTGTGACATAGATCAGTGCCCTCCCAGGTGAAACCCGAGCAGGTACAGCAGCGGGAAAAGGAAAATCCACACGATATCGACGAAGTGCCAGTACAATCCGCCGAGTTCAATGGGCGCGTGATACTCCGGTGAATACTTTCCGCGCCACGCAAAATAAATAAGCACGAGCAACATCCCCGCGCCCACAACCATGTGCAGCGCGTGCAATCCGGTCATCGCAAAATAAAGCCAGAGAAAAATCCGCGCCTGATCCGCCAGTTGCGGATCGTGTCCCGGCTCGTGCGTCCAGTCGTAAAAGCCGACTGCCGGAAAAAGATGATGCTCGAATTTGTGCTCGTATTCGACAGCCTTTACGCCCAGAAATACGCTCCCGAGTATGAGCGTGAGGACCAGGTACACAATCAGCATCTTCTGTTTGCCGGTCTGCGCGCAATATACCGACATCGCCATGGTCAGACTGCTGAGTATGAGGACCACGGTGTTGAAGCCGCCCAGGTAGACATCCAGTGTATTGCTGGCGGCTTCGAAACCGGCCGGGTATTTGGCGCGGTAGATGATGTAGGCAAGAAACAGCCCGCCGAAGAACATAATTTCGGTGAGCAGGAAAACCCACATCCCGATCGTGCCCGCTTCGCGCTGTTGCTCCATCGTATCGAAATGGTGCTTGAGCGCCGGGTGGTGTTTGATCGTGTGACTTTCAGCCAAGGTTTTTCTCCTGTTGCCCGCGAATCTTAAATAACAACCGGTAAAGATCCGCCGGGGCCTCTTTGGCGAATTGTTTACACCGTCTGCTCCTGCGGCGATGCCGAGTTCCCCTCCTTCAACTCCTTGACGTGGTTGAAGTCGTACGCTTCCCAGGTGACCACCGGCGTGGTATCAAAATTGAACGTAGTCGGCGGAGACGCAGCCTGCCATTCAAGTCCCGATGCGGGCCACGGATTGGCAGACGCCGTCTTCCCGTACTTCATCGACCAGGCGAAGTAGAGCATCGGGAGAATGTAGCCGACGCCGAGCACCGATGCGCCCGCCGTGGACATTACGTTCAAAACCTGCCACAGCGTATCGTCCGGGTAGGCGTGATAGCGGCGCGGCATGCCCATATAACCGAGCAGGAACTGCGGGAAGAACGTCAGGTTGAAACCGACGAAAACAAACAGCGCCGACAGCCGTCCCCAGAATTCCGGATACATCTTGCCGGAAATTTTCGGCCACCAGTAATGCAACCCGCCGAGGTACCCCATCAGGACGCCGCCCACCATGATGTAGTGGAAATGCGCGACTACGAAGTAGGTGTCGTGAAGGTGAATGTCGAGACCCAGAGCGGCGAGAAACAATCCCGTCATGCCGCCGATTACAAACAGTCCGAGAAAACCGAAAGCGTACAGCATCGGCGTCTCATAGGACATAGAACCCTTGTAAAGCGTCGCCGTCCAGTTGAAGGTCTTGATCGCCGACGGCACGCCGAGTATATAGCTCAGGATCGAAAAAACGATTCCGGCGTAAACCGACTGGCTGCTCGTAAACAGGTGGTGGCCCCAGACCAGGAAGCCGAAGATGGCGATGGCCAGACTCGAAAACGCCACGAACTTGTAGCCGAAGATCTTCTTGCGCGTCATGTTTGCGATCAGTTCGCTGATGACGCCCATTGCGGGCAGGATCATGATGTAGACGGCCGGGTGCGAATAGAACCAGAAAAGGTGCTGGAACAATACCGGATCGCCGCCCATCTTCGGATCGAATATGCCGATGTGGAAAAGCCGTTCGAGCGCAAGCGCGAGCACCGTGACGGCGATTACCGGAGTGCCGAGAATCTGTATGATGCTCGTCGCATACGTCGCCCAAACAAATAGCGGCATGCGGAACCACGTCATCCCCGGTGCACGCATCGTATGCACCGTTACGATGAAGTTCAGACCCGTGAGAATCGACGAAAATCCCGCGATGAAGATTCCTACGCCCGCCGCAAGCACCTGAGAATTGGAGTAAATCGAGCTGTACGGGGGATAGAACGTCCAGCCCGTATCGACGCCGCCCGCGAGCGCCGCGTACACGATGCAGGCCGCACCGAGCATATAAATGTACCAGCTCAGCAGGTTGATGCGCGGAAACGCGAGGTCTTTGGCGCCGATCATCAGCGGCAGCAGGAAATTCCCGAGCGTGGCCGGTATCGACGGAATCAGCACGAGAAAGACCATAAAGACGCCGTGCATGGTGAACAGCCTGTTATAGGTGTCCGCCTGTACGAGATCTCCGGCCGGCGTCAGCAATTCGAGCCTGACCGCCCCCGCATACGCCCCTCCGATGAAAAAGAAAAACGTAATCGAGGCCAGATAGAGGATCGCTATGCGTTTATGATCGACCGTAAAAAGCCACGACTTCCAGCCGTAATTTATGTTTAAGTAGTTTTCGCGTGACTCCGTTGCGGTTGAAACGGCTGTCGCTTCCATAATGCACCCCTGTCGCTCTGAATCGCCTCTGTTGATTAGGATTAATTTCCCGCCGATGCAGCAGGCGGCGTTCCATCCTGCTTCTTCTGCGCCCCGATCGACCTGATATAGGCGATCAGTTGCAGAATGCTCTCTTCGCTGATCTGCCCCTGGAACGTGGGCATCACCGGATCATACCCCGCGACTACCTTGGCGCGCGGGGTGAGAATCGACTCGCGAATGTAAGCGTCGTCGACCATTACCTTCTGCCCGCCGTCGAGTAGCACTTCCTTGCCGTAGATGCCTTCGAGAGCCGGCCCGCGCCCCTGCCCGTCGGTCTTGTGGCAGGTATTGCACGCAAGGCTTGCAAAGAGTTTTTGCCCGGCCTGCACGGGTGATCCGCTCGTAGATTCACCGCCGCTCAGCCAGGTCTGATAGGCCGCAGGCTCCAGCACCGTCACCGAACCGATCATGCCCGAATGATACGACCCGCAATATTCGGCGCAAAACAGATGAAAAGTTCCGGCCTTGGTAGTCTCAAACCATATCGTCGTATAACGCCCGGGCACTACGTCCGCCTTTGTACGGAAAGCCGGGATGAAATACGAGTGCAATACGTCTTCGCTCGTCATCGTCAGCTTGACCCTGCGCCCCAAAGGCAGGTGAAGCGCGTTGATTTCGCGCTGCCCGTCCGGATGCTGCGCGCGCCACATCCACTGCTTGCCGGTAACGAAGATTTCGAGCGCTTCGTGCGGCGGGCGGTAGAGTTTGAAGTAAAGCGCCGCGGCCCAGAAAAACAGCCCCAGCGAAACCACGAGCGGCACGATGATCCAGGCGGCTTCGAGCACCTTGGGTTCGTGGACTTCGGGTGGAATCTCGTAGGGCGAACGTCTGCGGTAACGGATCGCAAAATACAGTTCCAGTCCCGCAATGACCACCGCAATGACGAGCGTCAGCAGGACGAGGAAAATGTAAATGGCGTCGACTTCCGCTGCAAAACTCGACGCCTGCTCGGGCGCAAACGGAATCTGCAGGAGCGCCGGCGGCACAAACGCGTGGTGCGAGTATCCCATCTTGGTCTGGCCTTTGTTCTTCGCTCGGAAAATCAGAAACATTGCGACGAGGCAAACAATCGTGAGCACGCCGCCGATCCTGATCAGGTTCATTACTATCAAGCCGTATTTTCCGGTAGTCGGGTCGTAGTGGTAGCACAGCAGCAGGATTGAATCGGCGAGCGACCCGATTTTACCTTCCGATGCTTCTACGAGCGCAAGCCGCAGATCGCGCGGCGCATACTCGACTCCGTAAAGATATTTCGACATCCGGCCCTGCGGCGTTGCAACCATCAGGCCCGAAGCGTGAGCGTACTGACGCGTGGCTTCATCCCACTCGTAACGAAATCCCGCGGCTTCGGCCAGGGCCCTGATCGATGCGTCTTCACCCGTGAGAAAGTGCCAGCCATCGGCCGCTGCGGGACGGCCGTAACTCTGAATGTAAGATTCCTTCTTGCGCGCGGCGAGGTCTGAAGTTTCCTTGGGATCGAAGCTCACCGTAACGGTTGTGAACTCCGAACCGGGTTCCAGCTTCATTCCGCGCAACGCCATTACAAACCCCGACAGCACCTGATTGCATAGTTGCGGGCAATCGTAATAGACCAGCATCAACACGACGGGTTTTGCGCCGAAATATTCGCCGAGTTTGACCGTCCGGCCGCGCTCGTCGCGAAATTCGAGATCGAGCGGCAACTGTGCGTCGAGCTTCTGATCTATACCGACGGAATCGAAAATCTTCGGCCGTTCGGCGGCCGGGGTCGAGCGGGGTTGTGCGCCCGTGGGCGCGGCCGGATATGCCGGCTGTGCAATGATCGGTGCAGCGGTGAAATAAAGTACGGCGGCAAGCGCAGAAATCAATTGTGCGCCCGCAGACAAAATGCGCGCCGCGCCGCTGATGCTGGAATGACGCGAAATCATTATTTCCCCTTGGCTGCCGCTGCCGTCGGCGAAGGCACGGGCATCCCCTTCTCAAGGACTATCTTTTTGGCTTCCTCTATGGGAATACGAACGACGCCCGTCCCCTTGTCGACCCAACTGTAGGAGGTCAGGGCGGCCTGCTCCTGTTCACGGTACAGTTTCATTTCATCGAGAGGCAGGACTTCGCTGCCCGGCGCACCCTGCAGTCTCGGCATCGGCGGCAGACGCCGCACCCCCGGCGGGTTTACGCGCGAAGCCGGAGGCAGTTCGGCCTGTTCCTCCTGGCCTTCGAGAAAGTTCGTATAGTATTTCATCGCCACGAAAATGACGATCGTCGATACGGTCAGCACGACGAGAAACTTCACGAGCCCGCCGATACTGACGTCGCTCATCTCGTGACCCGGATCCGAATGTTTATCGTTGTCGTGATTCATCTTTGTTCCATCCAGCATCGAACGCGGCCCGAACGCATCAGAAATGCATCAATGATGACTTGCGGCGACAAGCGCCTGCTCGAATTGCGGATCTTTTACCGGAAGAAGCTCCCGGCTCTGCAGATTCCTGAAGAAAAACCAGAGCCATATTCCGCCAATGCCGATGGGCGCAGTGGCATACATCCACAAACCGCCCACGTCGGTCTGCTTGAATTCCGGAGCTACGAGCCAGACAATATCCAGCACCCTCATCACAAGCAGCAAACCCGCAACGATCACCAGCTTTCGCGCGTTTCGCTTGAGTCCGCGCGAAAGCAGGATCGAAAACGGCAATATGAAATGAAAAACAAGCAGCGCCCAGCTCAACGGCTTCCACTCATTGCTGAACCGGCGCAGATACCACGGAATCTCTTCCGGCAGGTTTCCCGACCATATGATCACAAGCTGCGAATACGAGAAGTACGCCCAAAGCATTATGAGCGCAAACAGCAGCTTGCCGAGATCGTGGAAGTGGCCCGAGTTGTATACGTGGTTCATCGGCTCGCGATGCCACAGGCGCGTAGCGATCACTATCGTAAACGCGATGGAGGAAATTCCCTGACCCGCGATTACAAGCAGCCCGTAGATGGTCGAGAACCAGTGCGGATCGAGCGACATCACCCAGTCGAATGCGGCGAAGCTCATCGTCAATCCGTAGATAAGAACGCCCGGTCCGCTCAGATCCGCTAGCCTCTGCCTGAACGAATGATTTCCCGTATCGTCGTGCTGTTTGGCCCACTTCGCGAGAAATGACGCCAAAAGCGCCCATACCGCGAAATAAAACACCGCTCTGATGAGGAAAAACGTCACGTTCAGATACGGCTCCTTCTGCTGCAGTATCGGATCTTTGGCGACATCCTCAAGGTGAGTCCAGTGATACAGGCTGTGCATCCCCACGACTACGGGGATAAAGAGCAATGCGACGATCGGAAATATCGTGCGGGCTGAAGCCTCGAATATGCGCCGGGTTGCCACGCCCCACGAGCCGCCCGTCAGGTACTGGATCATGAGGAATCCGAGGCTGCCGAGCGTAATGCCGAGCACGAAGATGAATCCGACGAGCCACGCCCTGTAAAACTGATCGTGGTCGACGAAGTATCCGGCCAGGGTGGCAATCAATCCGATGACGCCGACGACGAGCGCGCGCTGCTGCCAGCCCGAGACGGCCGGGGGTGCGTTGTATGTCGTGTTCGCCATTACTGGGTTTGACCTCCTTGCGGCGCTGCTGCATCGGCGGCTTCTAGTTTGGCGCGTTCAGCCGCCGGAACGTCTTCGATCTTTGCGTTATGGCTCACCTGAAGGACGCGTATGTAGGCCGCCACCTTCCAGCGATCTTCAACCGAGAGTTTGTCGGAATAACTCGCCATCGCGCCGAAGCCGTTTGTCATGACATCGTAGAAATAACTCGCCGGCGAGTTGCGCAACCGTTCTTCGTGATACGAAGGCGGCCGCTTGAATCCGCGCTGTACAATCATGCCGTTGCCGTCGCCGAGTTTGCTGTGGCACGGAGCGCAGTTGATGTTGAAGCGGTTCTCGCCGCGAGCGAGAACCTCGGCGGTAATCGCAAACGGAAATTCGCTTTTTGCAGCGCCTGCTTCTGCAACCGGAGCCGAAACAGCCAGCGTTCCCCGCGCTACGGCGCCTTCGGGCGGAACGCGGTCGGCGCCCTCGCGGTAGGTCTTGAGTTTGGGCTGATCGTGCATATCCTGGCGGCACGCGCCTGCCGTCAGCGACAGTGAAGCAAGGAGCAGGGCGCCGATCGTTTTTTTGAGCGGCGCGCGGCGAAAACCCGTCATGGGCGGTTTATTTTTCGACATCGGTCACCTCATTGGCTCCGAGGCTTTCGAGGAACTTCCTCGTTTCGCCGAGATCGAACTTCGCATCCTCCGCCTCTATGCACAGAAAGAAATGCGTGCGCGAAGCGAGTTCAAAACGCGGCGCGTTAAAAACAGGATGATAGGGTCGCGGCAATCCGTTGAGGAGTATCATTCCGAGCACCGCTCCGAAAGCCGCAAGCAGCACCGTCATCTCGAACGTGACCGGAACGAACGCCGGCCAACTGATGAGCGGCCGCCCGCCTACATTCAGAGGATACTCGATGGCTGAAGTCCATATTTGCAGACCAAGCCCTGCAAACAGGCCCGCCAGCCCCCCCACAAGCACAATCAACGGAACCCGGTTGGAGTGAAAGCCGATGGCTTCGGAGAGTTCCTCGATCGGATACGGCGAATATGCGTCCATTTTTCGGTATCCGGCCTCGTGCGCTTTTTTCGCTGCAACGACTACGGCCGTGGGGTTGTCGAACTCCGCCATCAGGCCGTAAATGTTCGATTCTTTGTTGACGTTCATGCCGGGCTCTCCTGCGGACCGCCCGCGGGCGGCATCGCCGGTTTATCGGGCGAAGCATGCGCCTCTGATTTGAGCTTCGCTTCAGGAACCATGGTCCGCATCTCGTAGATTGAAATCATCGGGAGTATGCGGATGAACAGGAACATCAGCGTCAGGAAGAAACCGATCGTTCCGAAAAACATCGTGAAGTCGAATACCGTCGGCGTATACATCGTCCATGCCGACGGCAGGAAGTCGCGGTGCAGGCTCGTGACGATGATCACGAACCGCTCCAGCCACATTCCCACGTTGATGAACATCGAAATCACAAAAAGCATTACCGTGCTCTCGCGGTACTTCTTGATCCACAGCAATTGCGGAACCGCAATATTGCAAAGAATCAACAGCCAGTAGATGTACCAGTACGGTCCCGTAGTCCGGTTCTTGTACATATAGGCTTCATATGTGTTGGCGCTGTACCAGGCGAAAAACGCCTCCATCGCATACCCGTAACCTACGATGAGGCCCGTGGCCAGCATGACCTTGGCCATGTTCCGGAGGTGGCGATTGGTGATGAAGTCGTCAAGGCCGTAGTATTTGCGAATGGGAATGCCGAGCGTCAATACCATTGCAAAACCCGCATAAATGGCGCCGGCGACGAAGTAAGGCGGAAATATCGTCGCGTGCCAGCCCGGTATGATTCCGATCGAGAAGTCGAACGACACTATGGTGTGCACGGAAAGCACCAGGGGCGTCGAGAGGCCCGCGAGCAACAGGTACGCAGTTTCATAGCGCGACCAGTGGCGCGTCGAGCCGCGCCAGCCGAGCGCGAGCATTCCGTAAATGACTTTGCGTATCTTGCTCGTCGCGCGGTCGCGCAGCGTTGCCAGATCCGGGATCAGACCTATGAACCAGAACAGGGCCGAAACCGTGGCGTAGGTTGATACGGCGAATACGTCCCACATCAGCGGGCTGCGGAAGTTCGGCCACATCCCCATCGTGTTGGGATATGGGAAGAGCCAGTAATCGAGCCAGGGACGACCGGTATGCAGCGCCGGGAACAGGCCCGCGCAGGCTACGGCAAACAGCGTCATGGCTTCGGCAAACCGGTTGATCGACGTTCTCCAAGACTGGCGCATCAGCAGCAGAATCGCCGAAATCAGCGTTCCGGCGTGGCCGATTCCGATCCACCATACGAAATTGATGATGTCGAACGCCCAGCCTACGGTGGTGTTGTTGCCCCAGATTCCGATGCCCTTGAACACGAGGTAAGTAATCGTGTTGAGCATCATCAGCATGCCGAGAAACGACAACCCGAAGCCGACCATCCATCCGCGCTTGGTGCCCTTGCGCAGCACAATCGAGGCTATCTTCTCGGTTACGCTTGCAAAGGTATGCCCCGGCCCTATGACCGGAGGCGGCCCATACGCCGCGTTGCTTGCTTCCTGCCCGGTCTGCTTCATTGCATCAGCCATTATGCCCCTCCCGGTGCTGACCGGTTGATCCGAGTTCGGAGTTCGGGTTGCGCAGCTCGCCCAGATATGTCGTGCGCGGGCGCACGCCGATTTCGGCCAGGACGCCGTAATTCCTCGGCTCCTTGCGCAGCTTCGATACGCGGCTTTCCGGATCGTTCACGTCGCCGAAAACGATTGCGTCGGCCGGGCATGTCTGCTGGCATGCGGTCACGATCTCGCCGTCGCGTATCTTGCGGTTTTCCTTCTCGGATTCGATCTTCGCGTGCATTATCCGCTGCACGCAGTATGTGCACTTCTCCATCACGCCGCGGCTGCGAACCGATACTTCGGGGTTGCGCTGCAACTTGAGGCTCGGCGTGTCGTAGTCGTTGTAAAGAAGGTAATTGAAGCGGCGCACCTTGTACGGGCAGTTGTTTGCGCAGTATCGCGTACCCACGCAGCGGTTGTAGACCTGCACGTTGAGCCCCTCGGCATCGTGCACCGTGGCGTTGACGGGACATACGACCTCGCACGGCGCCTGCTCGCAGTGCTGGCAGAGCATCGGCTGGAAGTATGTTTGCGGGTTGTCGATCGAACCGTGGAAATAGGTATCGATCCGCAGCCAGTGCATCTCGCGCTTGCGGCGAACCATTTCCTTGCCGACAACCGGAATGTTGTTTTCCGCGTGACACGCAACGACGCACGCATTGCATCCCACGCACGAATTCATGTCGATTACCATACCCCACGCATACCCGTTGTATTCGTAGTGTGGATAAAGCGACATTTCTTTCGGCGGGTCGTGCTTGTGGAAGGGATGGAAAAGCGCGCCTGCATCCTTCTTGTATTCTTCAAGCGACGCGGTGCGGATAATCTGGCGCTCTTCGAGCCCGTCGATTGCGAAATGCGACTGCGTGGATGCCAGGTCGTAGCGGCCTCCGGAAACCGTCACCTTGACCCCGGCCGCCATCCCGGGCGCATCCGCCGTGCGCAGTTTATAGGCGTCGTAACCGATGCCTGTAGCGACCGCGCCCGCGCGCGTGCGACCGTAACCGAGCGCAAGCGTTATGGAATCGGCAGCGTGTCCGGGAACTACCCAGGCGGGGGCCGAAATCTTCCGGCCTCCGTGCTCGATTTCTATCATCTTGCCGTTGGCTTCGTAGGGCTTGCCCTCGGGCGCGAGATTGAGTTTTGCGACCGCGGTAGCGGGGCTCATAAGCGCCGCGTTATCCCAGGTGAGCTTCGTTATGGGTTTGGGAAGCTCCTGCATCCAGCCGAGATTTGAAAATCGCCCGTCCCACACGCTCGGATCGGGGCGAAACACTATCTCGATTCCGGTTGCAGCCTCAAGAGGCTTCAGGGCCGAAGCCCAGTCGCCTTTGAGCGAAACGGTTTTTGCCGGAAGCGCCGTATCGGGTATAACGCCGTCGTGTAGAGCCTTGCGCCAGACGGTCTCGAAATCACCCTTTATTTTCGACTTCCAGTAATCGCGCACCAGATCGAGTCCGGTTTGTCCAGCCTTGTTGAGCAGCACCGCCATAACTTCATAAGCGGATTTGCCGTTGTAGAGCGGCTCGATAACCGGCTGAATAACGGATACGGAGCCGTCAAAAGCTCGCGCGTCGCCCCAGGCTTCGAGGTAATGCGCCTCGGGCACGTGCCATTGGCAGTATTCCGAGGTTTCATCGTTGTAAAGCGAAAGGTGAACACGCAGCGGTATCTTCCTGAGCGCGTCGAGGAACTGAAGGTCGGCGGGCGCAGTGTATACCGGATTGCCCCCGAGGATTATCAGCAGTTCCACGCGCTCGCTGTTCATATCGGCCACGAGTTCGCGCAATGCCTCGATCTGATTGATCGGAGATTCCTCGATCGGATCGGTATAAACAACCGTTTGACCTGCGTTGCCGAGCGTATTGTTGAGCGCGTGAGCTATTGCGTGTACCGCCGGCGACTGGTGCTCCCCGGCGATAACCGCACATTTGCCGTTGTGGTTCTTGAGGTCGGCGGCCACTGCCGCAGCCCATTTTTCCGCATCGGCGGAAAGCTGCGGTGCATCGCCTGATAGCGCTCCGGCTTTTACTGCTATTGCACGAGCGAGAGCTTCGATGTCGACCGAACGAACCGGAAGCCTGTGGTCGGCTTTTGCGCCCGTGGGTGTGAGCATGCTTTCGGCGACGTAGAGCCGGCTCATTTCATTGCGGCCGTCTACGACGCTGCGTTTGCGCGAAAACTCGCGTGCGTAGCGCAGCGCGCCCGGTCCCTGTGTAAGGAAGTCGGCGTCGAGCGAGAGGATAACGTCGGCGTTTTCGATTTTGTAAACGGTGTTGACGAACTGTCCGAAAGCCATCTGCGCGCCGAGTCGCGGACCGTCGCCCGAGCCGGCGTCGTACTGAATCCATTTCGCTTCGGGCAAGTCGGCCAGAAGGGACTTTATCTGCGCGCCGAGCGTCGGAGATGCAACGGTTTCAGTAAGCAGCCGCAGCCCGCGCCCCTGTTTTGCACGCTGAGCATCGACGGCGGCGCGAATTTCGTTCAGGAATTCGCCCCACGCGCGGGTATCGCCGATGTAGCCGAGCGTTTGCGAACGGTCGGGATCGTACAATTGGAGCACCGATCCCTGCGCCAGCGCGCTTGCCGCTCCGAGGCTGGACGGATGATCCGGATTGCCCTCGATCTTGGTCGGCCGGCCGTCGTAGGTTTTTACGAGCAACCCTTCCGCAACGCCGCCCAGGGCAAAGGCCGTGGCGTACATCTGCGGGAGGCCCGGCGTCATGTTGTCCGGCGGCTGAACATATGGAACGAGGTGTTCCTTCGGCTGAACGGTGCAGCCCGTGAGGCCGGCCAGTGCAAGCGAAGCGCTCATAAGCTTCAGAAAATTGCGCCGTCCTACCGGATCGTTCCATTCGTGAGCCTGCGGCGGAAATTCACGGTGCAGTATTTCCCGAAACTCTTCGGTCTCGGCGATCTCGTCGAGGCTGCGCCAGAATTCGCGGCCGCGCTTGTCGCCGAGCTGCGCCCGGATCTCAGCGAGGTTTTCGTAGAGGTCTCTTCTGGACATCGAGTTCTCGTTTCTCTGCGGGATTGTTTACCGATGACAGGTCGAACAGCTCGTCATGACGTTCTGATTCTGAATTTTGTATTCCTTGACCAGCTTCGGCCCTTCGACGGCCTGATCGAAGCCCGAAGCGGGCCACTCCATCTCGAAGATCTTGTCTTTCGGCCGGACAAACTTCTCCGGCGCGCGGTGGCATTCCAGACACCATTCCATCTGCAGCGACTGAACCTGCCAGGTCTGCGGCATAAGGTCTATGCGCCCGTGACAGGTCGAACAGCCCACGCCCTTGCTGACGTGTATGCTGTGGTTGAAATAGACGAAATCCGGCAGGTCGTGCACCCGCGTCCACAACAGCGGCTTGCCAGTACGCCAGCTTTCGCGTATCGGCTCCAGATACGGACTCGTCGCAAACAACTGCGAATGGCAGTTCATACACGTCTTCGTGGATGGTATTCCCGCACTCGCCTGCGTCTCTACCGTCTGATGACAATAGCGACAATCTATCCCGTCGTCCCCGACGTGGTGCTTGTGCGAGAACTGCACCGGCTGCTGCTTGGCCATATACGCCTGCGATATGTACGGCGTCCGGTTGATCTGCGTCAATATCCCTATTACGCCACCCACGATCACCAACACCGATACTATGCTCACCCGCGATAATGTGTTCGTACTCCGGTGGAAGATTTGCGGCATACTTCAGACCTCCGCCTTCCTTGCTAAATTCAATTTGCTGCAAGTTTTCGGCGCGTCATAGTCGAGTTTGTGAAATTCTGTTCTTGAGAGCGTGGATATTTCCATGGATGCCTTGCGGATGTCAAGCAGCCACGGTGATGTGCGGGCAGAAAAGAGTTTGGCATTGCGCTTTTGCAGCATTTTCGTCCGACCATTTTCGTGACGATCATTTTTCGAGCGGGTTTTCGGGCCAGGCGTGGCGCGGATAACGACGTGAAAGTTCCCGCCGCACGCTGCCGTAATGTCTGATCCAGAACCCTTCGAGATCCGATGTAACCTGCACGGGCCGGTTGTTGGGTGCAAGCAGGTGCAACACAAGCGGCACGCTGCCGTCGGCTATGCGCGGGCCCTGCCTCAATCCGAAAAAATCCTGTATTCGCGATGCTACCCAGGGCGTTTTGCCCCGCTCATATTCGACGCGCACCTGTTTGCGGCGCCCAATGGATACACGTTCCGGAGCAAGGAGGTTAAGTCTGCGCCGCTGTGCGGCGCCGAGTCGCCCGAGCAGCGCCTCACGCCAATCGCCCCGCCTTGCGGTTTCGCGCAATTCGGCAAAACTGCTTCGCCCCTTGCACAAAGCAATCAACACAGAGTCTGCATCCGGCATCTGATCCGGCCACCCGCCGCTCGAATCCACAGATGCAGCGAACTCAATGCGCGCCAGCGTGCACTCCAGTTCATTCAAATCCAGAAACGCAGCCGGCCCGCGGCTCAACGCCTTCTCGGCAAGCAATCGCCAGGCAGGTTCGCCCGACGCAACTCCCGCGGCAGTCTCGTCAATTATGAGATCGTCGTAAAACAACCGGCGAACGGACTCGGCACGCTCTGACTTGTCATTCCAAACGACGCTTTCCACTTCGCGCAACCGCTCAAAGTACATTTCAAAAAGCATCTCGGCGTCAATTGCGCTCGCCAAACGGATTTCAACGCCCGATGACCGGCCCGTTTGTTTTTCCCCGGCTTCAACCGCAACGAGAAACTCCGACTGCGTGACTACGCTATGGCCTGAAAGCGTCGCCTGCCCCCCGCCGCACAGCAATACCTCTATTTCCTGCGATCCTTTTTGGCGCGCCGCCGCGCGCCGCCTCGCTACACGATCAGGAAACCCGGTAAGTATTGCTGCAAGAAGCGCCCGCTCCCGATTCGCGCCCTGAACGCCGGTTTCATCATTAACCGAGCCTGGATTAAACGCGCCTGGATTAACTGAGCCCGTGTTTTTGGTTGCGAATACAGCGTTTTCACCGGTTCGTCGCAGCAAAGCGAGCAAACGCCGCCGCACGCGATTTACGGCATTGACTGCGCCCTGATCGAGTCCGAGTCTGTGCAATACATCGGGCGAAAATCGCGAAACTTCAGCTTCATGGAAAAGATCCAGTCGATCCAGAAGATCCGACGGCCCGCTTCGCACTGTTGCCTGCTTTCGCGCCCCGCGTTCTGCGCCTGCGGCGCCGAACAGGTTGCGTTCCAGTACGTCGCGTTCACTCAGTATCGCCGCTATTATTGCCCCGTCCCGTTCTGCTCCGCACGACGCGCATTCAATCAATATCCGCGACAAACGCGGATGGAGCGGAAAACGGATCATCTGCCGTCCCGTTGTTGTCAAAGACCCGTCGTCAAGTATTGCGCCCAGGCGTTTAAGCAAATCCTCCGCCGATCCGATTGCCTCGCGCGGCGGCGCTTCGTACCAATCGAACGCCCGGGCGTCCCGCACACCCGCAGCATGCAATTCCAGCACGGTTTCGGCAAGATCGCTGCGAGCACACTCGGGTTGATCGAATTCGGACCGTGCTGCGAAATCCGCCGCAGTGTAGAGCCTCAGGCATCTGCCCGGTTGCGTGCGCCCCGCACGCCCCGCACGCTGCAGCGCCGATGCCCGGCTGATTTTCCCGATCGTCAGACGCTGCAAACCCGACCACGGAGAATGAACTGCAATTCGCGCAAGGCCGGAATCGACTACGGCTGTTACGCCGTCGATCGTCACCGAACTTTCAGCAACATTGGTTGAAAGAATTATTTTGCGCCGGTCCGACGGCCGCACGGCGCGATCCTGTTCGGCAACCGGTAGTTCCCCGTGCAGAGGAGCTATTAAAACGTCCTCGCGTGCAGCCATAGCTTCGCACGCCTCGGCTGCACGCCTGATTTCGGCCGCACCCGGCAAAAACACGAGCACATCGCCGTCGAGTCCGTCCCTCAGCAGACGCCCGACCGCGCCGGCGACCTGATCCGCCAGCGGTCGCGAATCGGGGCCGGGTATGTGTTCTACCCGAATGTCAAACATTCGCCCCGGAATTTTCAACGTCGGAGCGCCGCCCAGAAACTCCCTTACCGGCGCAGCATCAATGGTCGCCGACATTACAACAATGCGAAGGTCGGGCCGCGCGCGTGTCTGCAATTTCCTCAACAGGGCCAGCGCCACATCGCCCTGCAGGCGCCGCTCATGAAATTCATCCAGAACGACAGCCTTTACACTCTTGAGCGACGGATCGCGCAGCAGCCGTCGGGTAAGCACGCCCTCGGTGACGTAACGAAGTCGCGTGTGCGGGCCCGATACGTCGTCAAAGCGCACCTGATACCCGACCGTGCCGCCGAGAGGTTCGCCGCGTTCGGCCGCTGCACGTGCGGCTGCGAGTCTTGCCGCGAGACGGCGGGGTTCGAGAACCCAGACCTCACCCTCGTCTGCAAGTACGGAATCGAGAAGCGCCGGGGGCACCCTTGTAGTCTTGCCCGCGCCGGGTTCGGCTTCAATGACCAGATTGCGCTCGACGCCGAGCCGGTCGATTATCTCCGGCAGGTATGCGTCGACCGGCAGAGGCGTCAGTTCACTACGCCGCATCTTGAAAAAAGCGAACCGCCGGTCAGTTCCCGTGCGGCGTCGTACGGTAATGTTCTCGCAGCAAATCGCGTCCGAAATCGCCGTCGAAGTCGCGCCACCCGGAATGAATGTGATTGGCGTCGTTTTGCGTGTTGTCGTATTCGATGAGGAACGTAGGCCCCTGCACGCGGTAATAATGCGGCTTTCTGGGCTCAATCTCTCCGGCCCAGGCGAAATGTATCTTGTCCATTCCGGACGCCCTGATCTTTTTCATTCGCTCTTCGGCTACATCCTCGGGCATGCGCGTCAGGTAAACGTCAATAAGATTCTGGAGCATTTTGCGCTGCGCAGCGGTCATCGCGCTTGCAGCAAGGCCTGCGGGTGAAAGCGGATCGGCTTTGAGCGTTGCCAGCGTCAGTATGTCGCGCGGCGCAACCTTATCAAATATAGCCGCTGCACGCTGCCGGGCATCCAGCGCCAGAATCAGTTCCCTGCCCCTGTCCTCTTCCCCCGCAAGCGCTCTCAATCCGCTGCGCGGCCCCTGCCTGACCTCGGCGGGGTTTGCGCCGAACACCGCAGGCACGGTTACTACCATCGTACCGTTGACGATCGTGAAGTTGATCGAAACGTGATGGCCTTCAAACCGCCACCCCCAGCGCCCGCGCGCCGTTGGTTCTCCGAATATGGAAAAGTAATAGAGTTCCGAATCCCGCACGGGACCGGTGCTGCGCTCGATTTCACGAAGAACCGGTTCAAGGGAGATTATCGTTTCGACGCGTGTATATCCGGTGCGTCCGGTTCCGCTGCGCAGCAGGCTCATTGCGAGTTCGCGCTGCGCAGGATTCATTTCCTTGAGCGGGAGTCCCTTGCGCGCGCGCGGAATGATGTGCCAGTTGAAACGCTCTTCGTCCTCAAAGCCGAATACGGCCTTTACCCGCTGATCGGAGTCCAGCGATGCCAGAAACCTGCGCGCGTTGTCGGCCATCTGGGCGCCGGCCCGAATACGCGCTACGCCATCTGCGATCGATACACCAAGCACTGCTACTACAAGCGTTGATGAGACTGCGAACAGGACCTTCTTGAGTCGATTCATCCGCAACTCCGATGCTGTGTAAATGTTGTCGGCACTTTAAGTCGCTGAGAGCTTCAAGTCAACACAGCCGAGCTCGTTTATAGAAGAAAGAGAGATAACGGAACAAACGAAATAAACGAAACAAACGGAAAGTTTGACCATTTCCGTTTGTTTCGTTTATTCCGTTTGTTCCGTTATCTCTCTTTTATAAACAAGCTCTGCGATTTTCCTCAGAATATGAGTTTCAGGGCAAACTGAATCTCACGCGCCGGGAATGCGGTGCGGATTACGCCGTAGGTGCCGCCCGCAATGGCGTTGCCAGAGCCGTCGCGCCGGATGTTGTTGGCGTTGCTGTCGGGCGCAAGGAAGTTCGTCTTGTTAAGGAGGTTGAAGGCCTCCATGCGGAATTCCAGCTTGACGTCTTCCTTCCATACCGGAAAAGCCTTGTGCAGCCCGAGGTCCGCCTGATAGATGCTCGGCGCACGCGCCGTATTGCGTCCTACGTTGCCGAACGGGCGGCTGCGATCGGTCGGTACGACTACGGCATTGATGTTGAGGTAATTGTCCGGCCCGCGGCTGCCGCTCGGCGACAGCAACTCGGATTGCACCTGATTCGGTCTGTAGGTAAGCGACGAGCCGACGACGAAGGCTGCTGCCGGGCTGTAGGTCAGATTGATCGGAATGCCGCTTGTCATCGTGTTGATGAGCGTCATCCTCCATCCGCCGATTACGGCGTCAAGCGCCGTGGGTACATCGGCGCCGAACATCTTTCCTTTGCCGAACGGCAGGTCATAGACGATGCTCGTCGTGTTGTTGAAGGGTTGATCGTAGCTTCCGATGCCCCTGCCGTAGCTCAGATCCGTGATGATCGTGCGCGAATTGTCGCCGGAAGCCGCTTCGAGGTGGCCGGCGGCGTTATCGATGGTCTTGGACCACGTAAAGGAGTTCAGCAGGTACAGCCCGCCCGAGAATCTCTTTTCGATTTTCGTCTGCAATGCGTGGTAGTTCGCGTATCCGCCGTTGAAGGAAATCTGGATAAACGAAAAACCGTTGATTGGACGCCGATCCTGAAGCGGCGTGCCCGCGGCCGGGTCGTTCGCATTGTTGGGCCGCGCCTGATTATAGTCGGCAAGGATGATCAGCTTGTTTGTGCGATTTCCGACGTAGCCGATATCGAACAGCAGGTTCCACGGCAGTTCCCGCTGGATCGTCAGATGCCAGCTTTGCGTGTAAGCGGTGCGCGTGTCGCGCGGCGTGAAGTTGACGCGCGCCGTCAGCGGATTGAAACGGTCCGACGAAACAAAGCCGTCGGGATAACCCAGCATCGTCGGACGGAAGCAGTTCAGAAACTGGTTGCCCGTGCAAAGCGGTTGCGATACCTGCTGCACGATATCCGATCCCACGATGTTCGGCCCGTTGAATGCCAGAAGGTTTTCGCCGCCGAGACGGTTGAAGTGAATGTAGCTGACGCCGTAGCCGCCGCGCACGACGGTCTTGTCCATCGCCCTGTAAGCGAATCCGAGGCGCGGAGCAAAGTTGTTGCGATCCGGGTCTACAAGCGCGCGATCATAAATCGATCCGTTGCTTGCGCGCACCAGCGAGCGCGTTGCCGGATCGAAGTTTGCCAGTAGGTTGTCTTTTTCCCATTGCGGCGTCGCAAACTCGTAACGCATGCCTACGTTGACCGTCAGCTTCTGGTTGACCTTGAAGTCATCCTGGATGTAGCCGAAGTGCATGCGCTGGCGGTAGTTGACGATTACGTTATTGTTCAACTGATATCCGCTGCGCGCGCCGAACAGAAAATCGGCAAGGTTGTACAGGTTGTTGTTGGCGCCGCCCACGGGACGGCTGAACTGCCCCGAATAGTTGTCCTGCCCGTATTTCGGATTGAAATCGTCGATTTCGGTATTGATCGCCTGGTATTCATACCCGACCTTGATGCTGTGTTTGCCGAGGATGAACGAGTAATTGAAGCGCGGGTTGACTACGAAGGGGTCCTGAAACTGCGGATTGCTCGACTGGCGGCCGAGCGCGGTAAAGCCGCTGATGTTTTGCGTATTGAGACCTCCCGCGAATCGGGGATCGGTCGGAAGTCCGGGCAAACGGAAATTCGTATCGCCCACGCCCGTGGGCGTCTTTCCGGCCTGCGTGCGCGATATGCCGAGACGGAACTCGAACAATGAATTGTTCGACACGTTGTAGGTGATGGCGCCGGCGAGCTGCTGATTGAGCACGCGCACGAATGCGTTTGCCGCGCTGAATACGGGTCCCGGTATGGTCGGCGCTTCGAAATTGTTCACCTTGCGGTGGCTGACGCGGATGAATCCGGTGATCTTCTGGTTGAAGTTGTGGTCGATCTTGACGTCGCCCTTGTCGTTGTAGAACTGGCTGCGCGGCAAATCCTCGTAGTTGTTCGTCGCAGCCGAGGTGACGGGCGGAACCAGCGCATTCAGCACCTGACGCGCAAACGGCGTGATGTCGCTTTCCGGAATGATCCCGTTCTGATAAACGACTCCCGTAAAGGGATTGCGCACAGGAATTCCGATGTTGCCCTGACGCTGTGCAAGCGTCGGAACAGTCGCAAAGCTCAGCGCGCGCGTTATGCGCCGGAAGCCTTCGTAATCCGCAAAGAAAAAGGTCCTATCCCTGATGATCGGGCCGCCGATGGTTCCGCCGAACTGGTTCTGCTGAAGCACCGGCTTCTGTCCGCGTGTGGGCTTGAAAAAGCCTGTAGCGTTAAGCGAGGTGTTGCGCAGGAAGTTGTACAGCGTGCCGTGAATTTCGTTCGTCCCGCTGCGGATTGAAGTGTTGATGATTGCTCCGCCCGCGCGGCCGAACTCGGCGCTGAAATTGTTGGTCTGAACCTTGAACTCCTGCACGGCGTCGGGCGAGGGCTGCGCGACCTGATTCGAGAAGCCCTGGTTGCTCGTGCCGTAGGAGTTGTTGTCGATGCCGTCGAGCGTGAAATTGTTGAGTGAACTGCGCAGCCCGTTGACGTTGAACGATGCGTCGCGGCCGCCCGAACCCTGATTGTTCAGAAGCGACTTGCGCACGCCCGGCGCCAGCAGCGCAAGATCCGCATACGAGCGCCCGTTGAGCGGAAGATTCACTATCTGCTCGCGGCTTATGACCTGCCCTCGATCGCTCGATTCGGTCTCAAGCAGCGGCGCATCCGCCGTAATCAATACAGTCTCCGTAACGGCGCCCGCGCGCATCGTCAGATCCACGCGCTGCCGGGCATTGACCGTTACAGTCAGGTTTTCCGCCACCGCGGTGGCGAATCCCTGCAACTCGGCGCTTACCTTGTATTGGCCGATACGGACGTTGAGAAACTGGAAGTTCCCCTCCGAATCGGTTGTGGTCGTGGCAATCGTACCGGTAGCAATATTGCGAAGCGTCACAGCGGCGCTGGGCAATACCGCGCCGTTTGTGTCGCGCACGGTGCCCAGCACCGTAGCAGTTTCAAACTGCGCTTCGGCTACGGCGGCAGTCGCTATGAGCAACACAACCAGCCCTGCCAGACGGCGGAATATAGGCGCTATTTTCATTTCCTTCTCCATAACTCCTGAGTTTGCGGGAATAGCGGCTCCGGTTCTACGCCGGGCAATCGACCCGGGTACCGGCGCAAATGAAAGAGGCATCGTAATCGCCCGGCCTTAAAACCGGAGCAACTCGACGTAAAATCGGTGTTAAGAATCCCAGCGGCGGAACAATAGCAGCGCTTCTGGAAAAGATAAAGGGAAAACTGATGCACTTGAAACGGGCCCGGGAACAAAATCGAATCACACGACTTCGGGATCTGGAAGAGAGATAACGGAATAAACGAAATGAGACGGAAACTACGGAAACAATCAATTTTCCCGTACTTTTCGTTTCATTTCGTATGTTGCGTTATCTCTATTTTTTATACCAATCTACTGTAGATCGATAAAGGTTGTGATTCGGCCCGGGACGGTGCAATAATCCGGGCGATAACCAACAGGTTTCGACTGCATCGACTACTTCTGCTACTTCGAATACTTGTATAAGGAGAATACATGCGCGCACGCACATTGATGTCCGCACTGGCGGCGGTTTTGATTTTTACGGCAGTCGCCACGGCGCAGGAGAACCCGTTTCTGGGCAAATGGGATATCACCGCTACGGGACCGAGCGGCAAATTCCCGTACTGGCTCGAAGTGAAAATGGAAGATGGAATGTTGGCGGGTTATTTCCTGAACCGGGGTGGGAGCGTGCTGAAGCTTCCGGAAATCAGCATAGAAAACGGGGAACTGATTTTTTCACCCGCGCGAGGCGCAAACGCACCGAAGATCGTACATCGCGCACGGGTCGATGAGGGGCGGCTGCTCGGAACCGTCACGGGGGGAAATGCGCAGATCTCGTGGATAGGGGTGAGACCGCCGAGCTGGGGCATTCACAACGCAAATGCTCGCCATCGCTTCGGGACTCCGGTCGAACTCTTCGACGGCAAGAGCCTCGACAAATGGGATGTTCAGTTCAAGGACCGCGAATCGGGCTGGAGCATTGAAGACGGGCTGATGACGAACATCCCGCGCGCAAACAACCTTGTTTCAAAACACCAATTTGAAAACTTTCGCATACGCGCCGAATACAAACTCGAAGAAAAAAGCAACAGCGGCATCTACCTGCGCGGCCGCTACGAGCTTCAGGTTCTCGACGATCACGGCAAAGACCCCGACAGCCACGGACATATGGGGCTTTACAGCCGCGTAAAACCCCTGGTCAATGCAAGCCTGCCTCCCGGCCAGTGGCAGGTTATGGAAGCGATAATCGTGGGCAATCGCCTGACCGTGACGCTGAACGGCAAAAAGATGCACGACAACATAGTCATTGACGGCATAACCGGAGGAGCGCTCGATGCAAACGAGGGCGCGCCCGGACCGATTATGCTGCAGGGCGATCACGGCAAGGTCTACTTCCGCCGCATAACGGTCACACCCATCATGGCTTCAAAGTAATAAATGCCCTCGGTCTACGACCTGAAGCCGAGGTTCCAACGGCTCTTGCGCCCCCTTATGGCAAGGATGACCCGGCTGGGTCTGCGGCCGAACCACGTCACCATTGCGGCGGTGATGGGTTCGGTCGCCGCGGGCGCCCTTGTAGCATATAACGGCTGGCTATGGCTGCTGCCCGTATGGCTGTTTGCACGTATGGCTCTTAACGCCATAGACGGAATGATGGCGCGCGAGTTTGACCTTGTTTCGGATCTGGGAGCAGTCCTTAACGAACTCGGCGATGTGTTATCGGATCTGGCGATCTACCTGCCGCTGGCGCTGCTTCAACCCGAACTGCGGATATCCGCAACAACCTTCGCAATCACCGCAACACTGACCGAATTTTGCGGAGTGATGAGCCGCGCGCTAGGCGCTTCGCGCCGCTACGACGGCCCTATGGGAAAAAGCGATCGCGCGTTTCTAATCGGTGCAATGGGCCTTGCAGGCTGGATTGCGCCTGAAACGCTGCGCTACTGGCCCTGGATTCTCGGCCTCGCCGCCGCAGCCGGCGTCTGGACCTGCATCAACCGCGTGCGGGGCGCGTTAAAGGAGTTGCGAGAGCGATGAGTCTTTCGGCGTTCACCGAGCTTTCACCCGTATGGCGAATGGGAGCAATTCTCCTCGGCGTACTCGTTCTGGCTTCTGCAATCACGGTAATCCTGCGTGTTTTGCAGCCGAAGCGGAACTTCAGCGAACTCAGCGCGCGCGTGGCTTCGTGGTGGGCGATGGCGGCGGTATTTTTCGGCGCAGTAGCGGTAAGCGACAGGCTTGCACTGGTGCTGCTGGCGTTCCTGAGCTTCTGGGCGATGAAGGAATACGTCACGCTGCTAAAGACGCGCCCCGCCGATCATTCCGGGTTGGTTCTCACGTTTCTGGCCGTACCGATTCAGTATTACTGGATATGGATCGGTTGGTACGGAATGTTCGTCATTTTTATTCCTGTATATGTTTTTCTGATTTTGCCTGTGCGGCTGGTGCTGTCGCGCGAGACCGCCGGTTTTGTAGCCTCAGCGTCGCAGATCCAATGGGGGCTGATGGCGTTTGTATTCGGTCTTAGCCACCTGGGTTTTCTGCTCGTAATGCCGCCGACGCTCGATGGGGAGTCCAACGGAAGGGCGCTTCTGCTTTTTCTCGTCTTTGTCACCGAGATCAGCGACGTATTGCAGTACATATGGGGCAAGACCTTCGGTCGCAGGAAAATTCTGCCGAGCGTGAGTCCCGACAAGACCTGGGAGGGATTCCTGGGCGGCATTGCGACTACGGTTTTGATAAGCATCGGACTGCGATTTCTGACGCCGTTTACGGTTGCTGAAACCGCGATCGTAGCCCTGATGACGACGCTTGCAGGTTTCGGCGGCGGGGCCGTAATGAGCGCGGTCAAACGGGATTTCGGCGTCAAGGATTTCGGCGGCCTGATTCCCGGACACGGCGGGATGCTGGATCGCGTGGATTCGCTTTGTTACGCCGCTCCCATATTCTTCCACTATGTCCGCTACTTCCACTACTGAAGAAAATCGCGCTGCGTCGTCCGCCGCAACCGGAAGGAGCGTATGGGCGGATCTTTTTCAGCGGCTGATATTCGCTCTTGCGATCAAGCCGTTTATGATCCTGTTCATAGGCCTTCGCGTCAGCGGTCGCCGACATTTGCCCGAAAAGGGGCCGTTTATCCTCTATGCAAACCACAGCAGCCATCTGGATACGGTATCGCTGCTGAGCCTTTTCCCCACACGCAGGCTGCGCGAACTTCGCCCGGTGGCGGCGGCCGACTATTTCGAGCGCAACCGCTGGGTATCGATGTTTTCGCGCACGTTTTTCAATACGCTGCCCATTGCCCGTCGCGACATATCGCAAACGAACAATCCGCTCAAAGGCATGCTCTCGGCGATTGAGTCCGGTCAAGCGCTTATCATCTTTCCTGAAGGAACCCGGGGAAGCGGCGAATCGCTGGGGGCGTTCAGATCGGGGCTTTCGCATCTCGTTGAACAGGCGCCCGGCATTCCCGTTGTGCCCGTAGCCCTCGTGAACATGGGGCGAAGCCTTCCCAAGGGCGCTTTGATTCCGGTGCCGTTTTTTTGTGAAATCCGCGTAGGTGAACCCCGCGTCCCGTCGGGAGCGCGATCGGAGATACGGCGGGAGCTTGAGGGCGCGCTTCGTAATCTACTCGAGGGCGGCCGATGACTGAACAAACGAAATAAAACGAAAATGAGTTAAAAGTTGATTATTTCCGTCTGTTCCGTCCTGTTTCGTTTGTTCCGTTATTTCTCTTTTATGTCCCGATGTCGTTTGGTTTGATTTGTAGATCTGGATTTCGCGCGTATTGACAGCCCTTGAGCCGCTGCCGTAATTTGCTCCGGGCTTTTGCGGAAACAGATCCCATAGACGAGAAAAAGTGCTCAGGAAACGAATCATATATGCAGTCGCAGTAGTGACATCGCTTGTCGCGGCCGGAACAATCGGATACAGGGTAATCGAGGGTTGGGACTGGTTTGACGGCCTGTACATGACGATCATCACTCTGTCTACGATCGGTTACGGAGAAGTCCACGAGCTCACCGAACCGGGGCGCGTGTTTACGCTGGTGTTGATTGTGTTCGGGCTGGTAATGTTCGGGTATCTGGTTTCGAGCCTCACCCAAATGTTGATCGAAACCGAATTCGAGTCGGTCTTTGGGAGGCGAAAGTTGTTCAAGGACATCAGCAAGCTGCGCGACCACTATATAATCTGCGGCGCGGGCAGGGTGGGCAGCCGGGTATTGGATGAGCTACGCCGAAAGAATGTAAACTTCATCGTCATAGAGCGGGATCAGGCGGTTGCCCAACAGTTGCTTGTGCGCGGCGATCTGGTGTTGGTCGGTGACGCAACGGACGAGATGGTTCTCCAGGGTGCGCACGTGCGTGAAGCTCGCGCATTGATTACTACGGCCTCGAGCGATCCCGAAAACGTTTACATCGTTCTGACTGCGCGCGGTCTGAACCCGAATCTTTTCATAGTAGCGCGCGCAATAGATGAAGCCGCAGAACGTCAACTTATGCGTGCGGGAGCAAACAAAGTGGTGTCTCCGGTGCTGATCGGCAGCCATCGGATGGCGCAGGCGGCGCTTACACCGGCCGTGGCGGATTTTCTCGAATTGACTACGATGACCGAGTCTCTCGACCTGAACTTCGAGCAGGTGCGCATCTCGCCCGGCTCGCCCCTGGATGGTGTGGCCCTGAAGGACGCGGGAATACGCACCGAACACAATACAATTGTAGTGGCTATCACAAGCTTGGACGGACAGATGTATTTCAATCCGGCGGGCGATCACATACTGCGCTACGGCGATCTAATGATCGCCATCGGTACGCGTGCAAGTCTTGATAAACTGGCCGAGCTTGCCCGGTATAAACCGGGACAGACCCGTCATCTTCCGAAAATCAATGAATTGTAACCACCGAACGGAACAATTGTCAGGTTTCAGATTATGCCTAAACGAAAACCTTCGAGTAATAATTCCGGGTTTGCAATCTTGACTATATTGCTTTTTGTTCCGGTTATTGCGGTATTTCCTGTAATACGGACCTCGGCGAGGAGCAATCAAACGGTCCGTTCCGAACAAAACATACGGGTCTCGCCTTCCGAGACGACACGAAGAAACGTCGGCAGGTTTTTCGACAAGATGCGCGCGGGGAAAACCGTGAGCGTGGCCTGGTTCGGAGGCTCGGTAACGGCAGGCGCCGATGCAAGCGACCCTGCAAAGACATCGTACCGGGCGCTGGTCTCCGAATGGTTGCGCGCACAGTTCCCGCAGGCCAGGATACAGGAAATAAACGCCTCGGTCGGCGGCACGGGCTCGCTCTATGCTTCGATGCGCGCGCGCCGGGATGTCATCGCGCACAAACCGGATCTGGTATTCATCGAATTTGCGGCAAACGACGCCGAGGAGCGCGAGTCAGTGGTCAAACGCTCGGTCGAGGGTATACTTCGTCAGTTTCTCACCGTGCCGCAACCGCCGGAAATCGTGCTGCTTTACGCCCCGAACGAGCAGCGCAACGCACGCGCCGAATGGCACGATGAAGTCGCCGCCTACTACCGTACTCCCTCTCTCGACCTTCAGGAGAAAACCTGGAAACTGATCAAGGAAGGAAAATTTTCATCTGCGGCATTATGGAAAAATGGCGGGCATCCGCTCGATGCCGGGCATCGAGTCTTCGCGCAACTCATCACCGACTTTCTGAGCGAACAGCAAAAAGCGCAGCCCTCGCCCCTTTACCGGTCTATCCCACCGCCCTACCTGAGCGATGAACTGACCTACGGAGAACTCATCCCCGTTGCGCAATTAAAGCACGACGGCCTATGGAAGCCCGAACAGAACACGGACCGCACGTTGCCTTCAACGCTGCTTGTGAGCGACAAAACCGGCGCGGTAATAGAGACCGTTTTTGAAGGCACCGTGCTTGGACTCGCATTCAAGGCGGGCCCCGACGCTGGAATCATCGAATGCCTCATAGACGGCAAAACAGCTCCCGCACCGCTTGACCGTATTGACGCATACAGCGCGAAACATCAGATCGCAACACGAATCATCGCTGGAGGACTCGGTCCGGGCGAACATCGATTGACGATAAAGATATCCGCAGACAAGAACGCCAAAAACACGGGGACAAACGTGCGTTTGGGATATTTGATAGTAGGCGGGCAGCGTCCCGAGCGTTTGTAGCAGCAAAAAACGGAAGAGAGATAACGGAACAAACGAAATAAAACGGAAAAGACGGAAATATTCAACTTTTCCGTAATTTTCGTTTCATTTCGTTTGTTCCGTTATCTCTCTTTTATGTGCGAAGTCGTGTGAATCGATCTAGAGTACTCTTCCACGTGTACATGAATTGTGTAATTTCGGGGCTTTCCGGGCGGTTGCTGAACGGCGCGATCTGGGTTAAGATACGCGGCATCGTCGCCGGGACGAATCGTGTGCGCTCCCTTAAGCGGATTTGATTGCGTACTTAAATTGCGTATGAAGATGACGGTCAACTGTTGTTATGCCACTGACACGCGCTGTTGTTGTTGACGGCGCGCCTGCACCTTTACTCGACCTCATCGGGAACACCCCTCTTCTGAAGCTGCAGCACCTGAACGAAAATCCTCGCGTCGAGATTTACGCGAAGGCCGAGTGGGCGAATCCGGGAGGATCGGTAAAGGACAGGCCTGCGCTCAGAATGATCCTCGAAGGCGAGCGCACGGGTGCGCTCACTCGCGAGAAAACCATAATCGACGCCACGAGCGGCAATACCGGCATCGCTTATGCAATGATCGGCGCCGCGCGCGGCTACCGGGTACAACTTTGCCTGCCGAAAAACGCAAGCCCCGAACGCAAGGCGGTGCTTCGCGCCTACGGCGCAGAACTCATACTCACGGATCCCCTTGCAGGGTCGGACGGCGCAATACGCGAAGTCCGGCGCATCGTGGCCGAAGATCCCAAGCAATACTTCTATCCCGATCAGTACAATAATCCGGCGAACTGGCAGGCGCATTACGAAACTACGGGCCTGGAAATTTACGAACAAACACTGGGCAGGATAACGCACTTCGTAGCGGGTCTCGGTACGAGCGGAACGTTTATGGGCGCCGGGCGCAGGCTAAAAGAACTCAACCCCGGCGTTCGACTGATTTCAATGGAGCCGGATTCTCCGTTTCACGGACTGGAAGGGCTCAAACACATGGAAACCTCGATAGTTCCCGGCATTTACAATCCATCGCTTGCCGACGAAAAGATCGAAATCAGTACAGAAGATGCATATCGTATCGCCCGCAGGCTTGCGCGCGAAGAAGGATGGTTTGTTGGAATATCGGCGGCTGCGAACGTTTTGGCGGCGCTTACGCTTGCGCGAAGGCTCGAACACGGCGTAATAGCAACCGTACTTTGCGACGGCGGGGTGAAATATCTCAGCGATCCATTCTGGAGCGAAGATGAGCGTCAGGCTTAAGCCGGAACATATCGCCGCGATCCGCGCGCACGGCGAAGCGGCATATCCCGAAGAGTGCGGCGGGCTTTTACTCGGGGCTCTTATAAACGGTGTGCGGGAGATAAGCGAAGTGCTGCGGATGGAAAACGTCAGGGCGGATTCGCGCCGCAACCGCGTGCAGCTTGATCCGCTCGCTTATTCGCGTGCAGAGCGCGAGGCTTCAAAACGCGGGCTTGGAGTGTGGGGCTACTATCATTCGCACCCGGATCATCCGGCCGTGCCGTCGGGATTCGATCTCGAACACGCGCCTTTTACGGAATGGTCTTATCTGATCGTATCGGTGCGCGAAGGAAGGGCCGGGGAGGTGCGCGCATGGACCGTGCGCGATGATCGTTCCCAGTTCGATGAGGAAGAAATGCTGAGTGCTGAGTGGAATTAGAAACCGAAGAATTTTCATTTAGTACTCTGTAAACAAAGTTCTTTGAGTTTTTCAGCCGCGAAGCGGCGAAGGATCTGTAGCCCAGGGCGTAAGCCCTGGGTAGGTGTAGAGAAGCGGCGCCAGCCCCGGAGGGGCGGAAGATCTTTCGCCCTTTCAGGGCTCGGACGTTTTGTTTATGTTGACCTGGCGCTCACGCACCAGGCTACAGATCTTTCGCCGCTGCGCGGCTGAAAATCTCAAAGAACTTGATTGGCAGAGTACTGAACACCAAAATCGAAACCGCTGCAAAGTTCCTTATTTCCAAATTGCACTCAGCACTCAGCACTTCTCCTTCCCCGCAGCAGTATCTCTTTATGCTCGATTACGCTGAACCCGTTACTCGACTGATCGACGAATTCAAGCGGTTGCCCGGCATTGGTCACAAGTCGGCGCAAAGGTTGGCGTTTCATCTGCTCAAGTCATCGCAGGAAGACGCCGAGCGGCTCGCCGATGCGATTCGCGAGGTCAAGGCGCGCATCATTTTCTGCTCGACTTGCAACAATCTCACCGATGTGGATCCGTGCCGGTTTTGCGCAAATCCCGCGCGCGATCGTTCGATCATTTGCGTAGTCGAGGAGCCATACAATCTCGTTGCAATAGAAAAGACGCGCGAATACCACGGCGCCTATCACGTTCTTCACGGCGCGCTGTCGCCGATCCGGGGCATCGGTCCCGAGGATCTGCGCATACGCAACCTGCTGGAACGCCTGCGCCCCGGTCCCGACGGTGAAAGCGAAATTCGCGAGATAATACTGGCTACAAATCCGAACACCGAAGGCGAGGCTACGGCCAATTACCTCGGTCGCCTGCTCAAACCGCTCGGCGTGCGCGTCACGCGAATAGCTATGGGATTGCCGGTGGGAAGCGATCTCGAATACGCCGATGAGGTCACGATGCACAAGGCGCTGCTCAACCGTCACGAAATGTAACAATATCTGCGCGAGATGTCGGATCACGATCTCAATTCAGTATATTCACCCGACTACCTGGCGCTGCGCGCAGCCAACGACCGTATGCGCGAGCAGGGGCTGGACTGGATCTGGGATACGCTCAGCGCGGTATGCGCTCAAATGGACGGCGAACTCGGAGGCGCGCCGGAGCGGCCCGCGGTCCGGCTTGCGCGGCAGGAGTGGCAGTTCGACGTGGGCCGTTCGGTGATGGTGGGGCAGCGCTTCGGCGTGCGCTTTCGCACCGCTACGATGATTGTTGAAGCAGGATGGCCGCGCCTGCCGCAGCACGGTTTCGTCCCCGATCAGGGATTGGCGCGGGGCCGGATAAGCCTCAGTTCAAGCCCGATTCTGGATGCCCGGCCCGCCGATGATCTCATTCTCAAAGCGCGCGGCGACGGCAGCGCCGCCTGGCACGTAATCCGAAACGGCGCGCTCGGCGAAAGTATTACCGCCGCGACGCTGCGCAACTACCTCGACGCCCTGCTGAAAGAATAAGAGGAAAAACAACGGAACAAATACTGAACGGATGGAACTTTTCTATATGTTTCCTCTATTTCCGTTTGTTTCGTCTATTTTCGTTTGTTCCGTTATCTCGCTTTTACCTTGCTTTTACCCGATTGCTGCAAGCGTTCCGAGCACGTGGTATCCGCCGTCTACATATATCACCTCGCCCGTAACGCCGCGCGAAAGCGAGCTGATGAGGAAGAGTCCCGCATCTCCGACCTCGGCCTGTTCGGTTGCGCGCCGCAGCGGAGCTACTTCGCGGTGATGCTCCACCATCTTCGTTATTCCGGAAACGCCGCGCGCCGCAAGCGTCCTTATGGGTCCGGCCGAAATTGCGTTTACGCGCACGCCGCGCGGTCCGAGATCGTGCGCAAGATACCTGACCGTGGATTCGAGCGCAGCCTTGGCAACACCCATTACGTTGTAATGCGGCACGACCCTTTCACCGCCCAGATAGGTGAGCGTCAGAATAGACGCATTTTCCCTCATCAGCGGCAGCGCCGCGCGCGCAAGCGCTACGAGCGAATAAACGCTTACATCCATCGTCGTGGCGAACCCCGAACGCGAGGTGTTGACGAACTCGCCCGTCAGTTCTTCGCGCGGCGCAAATGCGACCGAGTGCACGAGAAAGTCGAGCCCTCCGAGTTCGGCTCCGACCGTTTTCATAAATTCTTCGATTTGCGCATCGTCCGATACGTCGCACGGATATGCCTTCGCCCCGGGAATGTCTCCAACCAGACCCTCGACGTTTTCGCGCAGCCTCTCGTTCTGGTAGTTGAAGGCAAGGCTCGCACCCTCGCGCGCCGCCGATTGCGCAATCGCCCACGCAATGCTTGCCTTGTTCGCTACGCCCACGATCAATCCGTTTTTCTCTTCGAGCAGCATGTATCATTCTCCTTGTACGATTGATTCCGCCGGCATGAAACCCGAACCATATCACGACCGGCTGATGATACGAAACGAAAGATGAAACACTGTGTGACGTAGTTCCCGTTGCGCATAGCGGAGGAGTTTGGGTTAAAGTATCGGCTCTTGCCGAATCCTCATCGAAAGGAATAAAAAGCGGAATGCAGGAACCATTGGCGGGGCTTAGGGTGCTGGATTTCGGGCGCTATATCGCGGGGCCGTACTGTGCGACGCTGCTTGCGGATTTCGGCGCCGATGTAATCAGGATCGAGAGGCGCGAGGGCGGCGAGGATCGCTACCTTACTCCCGTTACATCGGGCGGCGAAGGAGCCATGTTCATCGGTCTGAACCGCAACAAGCGCGGAATGACGCTCGATCCCGCACACCCCCTCAGCCGCGAAATAAAGCGCAGACTCATTGCATCGGCCGATGTCGTAATAGCAAACCTGCCCGTGGATGTTTTGCAGAAACTCGAACTCGATTACGATTCGCTGCGCGCAATAAAAGAAGACATCATACTCGTGCGTATATCCACTTTCGGCCCCGACGGACCCTACGCCGAGCGAGTGGGCTTCGATCCCGTAGTGCAGGCGATGTCGGGCGCGATGAGCCTGACGGGATTTCCGCCCGTTCCGGTTCGCAGCGTAGTAAACTTCGAGGATTTCGGCACCGCGCTCCACGCCGCTTTCGGCGCGCTCGCCGCCGTATATCAGCGCCGGCGGACCGGGCGCGGGCAGGTAGTCGATGCATCGCTGCTTGCCACTGGAATAACCTTTATGCAGGCGATGATCGCAGAACAGGCTCTGTTGCGCGTCAATCGCCAGGCGCAGGGCAATACCGGATTCTATGCGGCGCCGGCCGACGTATACCGTGCAAAAGACGGATGGATCGTCGTGCTTGTAAACGGCAATGCGATGTTCCGTCGCTGGGCGCGCCTCGTCGAACGCGAGGATCTGATCGATGATCCGCGCTGCGCCGATGATCTTACAAGGGCTGAAAACGCGGCGTTAATCAACGAAGCGATGTCGGCGTGGACTTCCGGGCGCACACAGGCGGAAGCAGTGCGGCAGTTGGGCGACGCGCGGCTTGCAGGCGCACCCGTTTACAACCTCGATGAAGTGCTCGACGACCCGCAGGTAAAGGCGCGCGAACTGCTGAAGCTCATAGACTACCCGGGTATGGAAAACTCCGCGCCGATTCCGAATCCGGCCGTGCGGTTGTCTGATGCGAATATCGAGATTCGCCGCCGCGCGCCGATGCTCGGCGAACATACGGATGAGATACTTCGCGAACTCGGTTTCAGCGATGATGAAATGGATTCATTCCGCGCCACTCGCGTTATATGAGAGTGCTGACCTAAAATTCCCGCCATGCCCGACAGTTCCAATCTGAGAGACCTCGTAAACCGCATCGGCCGGGAGCAGCACGAGCGGATACTTTCCGGCTCCTGGTGGCACAGCATAGACCTCGGAGGCAGTCTCGTAACCGAGGGCGTGCACGCGATCGATGAACTGAAGGACAACTACGAGCGTTTCGGACTGCCCGCCGATCTGACCGGCAGGAGCGTAATCGACATCGGCTGCTGGGACGGTTTTTATTCGTTTGAGTCGGCGCGGCGCGGTGCGCGCGTAGTTGCGGTAGATTGCTGGCGGCCGGAGAATTTTTTTACCGCGCGCGAGGCTCTCAATCTGGATATTCCGTTCCACGAACTGAGCGTTTACGAATCTACGCGCGATCGTCTCGGCGCATTCGATATCACGCTTTTTCTCGGAGTCCTTTATCATCTGCGTCATCCGCTGCTGGCGCTCGAACGCGTATGCGAAGTTACACGCGAAGTAGCCATCATCGAAACGCACGCGTCGGACAATCTGTTTGAAACCGAACATCCGGTGATGGAGTTTTACGAAATCGACGAACTCGGCGGGCAGTACGACAACTGGTGGGGGCCGAATACCTCGTGCCTGGTGAAAATGGTCCGGGCCGCCGGATTCGCCCGCGCCGAGGTGATTCGCCGTCAGGCTTCGCGCGCAGTCGTGCGGGCGCACCGCAAATGGGAGAGGCGCGAAATGGAAACTGCGCCCTCGCTCGAGATTCGCCGCGCCGTCAACGCCGTGACGATGGAAGAGGAAATCCCGAGGCGCGGAAGACGCGCCTTCATCGATCTTTCAGTGGCAGGATTGCCGCTTCAGGCAAGACGCGAAACCGTCGAGGTCGAGGTCGGCGGTTTCGGCATCGGCGCAATTTACTTCGGACAGTCGCCCGATCCGCAGCGCGCCGGAACTACGCAGATCAACGCGCCGGTTCCGCCCGGACTCGATCCGGGAATTACAGACGTGGTTGTGCGATTCGGCGAGAAACGATCGAATGAGTTTCCGGTTCGTATCGTCGATGCCGGAGAGTGGTAGGAAAGACATACAAAAGATGGCGCAAACCTGGGAATAGAAAGCGAGAAACCGGAATGGCCGCAAGCCAAACAAGCCCGTCGGGTCCTCTGACGGGGATTCGGGTGCTGGATTTTTGCAGCTTCATCAACGGCGCATACAGCGCGATGCTTATGGGCGATCTCGGCGCGGAGGTCGTCAAGGTAGAACCGTTGTCGGGAGATCTGGCCCGCGCCTGGGGGCCGTTTCTCAAGGGCGAGAGCCGCTTTTATCAGGCGTGGAACCGGAACAAACGCTGCATTGCGCTGGATCTTTCATCCCCGGTCGGACGCGAGGTTGTTTATGAGCTTGCGCGCAGCGCCGATGTGGTGATCGAAAATTACCGCGCAGGCGTCACGAAAAAACTCGGCATCGATTACGCGACGCTGCGCGCAATCAATCCCCGACTCGTTTACTGTTCATCTACCGCGTTCGGTTCTCGCGGGCCTTATCGCGACCGCCCCGGCTACGATCCCGTGTTGCAGGCGCTCGCGGGCGTGGTGCACGACAACGTTCGATTCAGCGGCAATGTCGCTATCTGTCCGGTGGCGGTGTCCGACTATCAGGCGTCGATGCTCGTACTTGCGGGCGTGCTCGCCGCCCTGTTGCACAGGGAGCGAACGGGCGAGGGGCAGATGCTGGAAACATCGCTGCTGCAGGGCGTGATGTCGGTTCAGGCGCAGTATTTCGTCGAGGCGCTCGAATGCGAGGAAGAGGGGGCAATCGGCATCTATCCTTACCGGCTTTATGAAACGGCCGACGATCGCATATTCATCGCCGCAGCTACGGATAAATTCTGGCGCGTGCTGTGCCGCGTGCTGGGAGTCGAGGAACTGGGAACCGATCCGCGCTACGATACCAACGGCAAACGCACGCGCAACGGGCCCGAATTGACCGGCATTCTTCAACCTCTGTTCAGGCAAAGGACTACGCGCGAATGGGAGGAGATGTTGATGCAGGCCGGCGTGCCCTGCGGAGCGGTCAACGATTACCGGCGGTTTTTCACCGATCCGCAGGTTACGGCTATGGAGATGAACCCGGTAGTCGCGCATCCCTTGATCGGCCCGGTGCGAACCGTAGGCGTGCCGATTCATTTCGAGAAAACGCCGGGAGCGGTGCAGCGTGCGGCGCCGCTGCTCGGCGAGCACACCCTGGAAATTCTGGATCAGATCGGATACGGCGCGCGCGCAGCGGAGTGGCTGGATGCGGGCGTCGTCGCGCAGTGGGGAGAGAGGGCAAACGAGATAACGGAACAAACGAAATAAAACGAAAATCACGAAAATATACATTCCTTCCGTGATTTTCGTTTTATTTCGTTTGTTCCGTTACCTCTATCCTTTCAGGCGCGCGACCACTTGACCGGATTCCATTCGACGCGTTTGCCCGACAGGTACGATTCGTTTGCGAGGTGCGCGCCGATGAGCACGCGGTTGGCGAGTTCCACGGGCGAATTCGGTTGTTTGCGGCTCTTCATGCATTCGAGAAAGTTCTGCATGTGCGCCGTACCTTCTTCTACAACGGGCCAGCTTTCGATTTCGCGCCGTTTGTTGTCGTAGCGCGCGAACCTCTTTTTGTCGTTCTCCTGAACGATTGCGCCTTCGAGTCCGTAAAACGCCGCGCCGTCGTATTCCTGTCCGTTCATAAACTGGACCATAAATACGATGGCAAAAGTGCCGCAATCGAGCGTGGCGTGCACGTTGTCGGGCGTTTCCCAATCCGGGCTTTGATAATTGCCGCCGTTGCATGTGACGCGGCGCGGGCCTTCAGATCCGGTAATCCACATCGCCACGTCGAGCCAGTGCGGGCCGATGTCGGTCATAAGGCCGCCCGCGTAATCCCAGTACCATCGCCAGGCGGAGGCGCGTTTCGGGTCGTAGGGGCGCTTGGGCGCCGAGCCGAGAAAACGCGGCCAGTCGATCAGTTCCGGAGCAAAGAGTTCGGTGTTGTAGCTGCGCTTGATGTAGGTGTCCACAGGTCGGTACCGGAAGTCCCAAATGCGAATGAAGCGTATCGGCCCGATCGTCCCGGACTCTACAACGTCGCGCGCGCGTTTGAAGTGTTCACCGCTGCGGCGCTGATTGCCTACCTGCACGATCTGTTTGGACGCACTCACCCTGCGCACCATGTCCTCGCCTTCATCGATCGTACGTGCGAGCGGTTTTTCGATGTAGGCGTCTTTTCCGGCCTGCACGGCGTCGAGCAGGCAGCGGTGATGCAGGTGATCGGGCGTGGCGATGATTACGCCGTCGATGTCCTGACGCGCGAGCAGGTCCTGATAATCGACGTAGGTTTTGTCTACGGGAGCGCCGAGCGCCTGTTCGGCTTTTGCCAGCATTGCCTTGTTGACGTCGGCGAGTGCAACTATTTCGGCGCCCAGTCTCTTTGCCGCTACGAGGCGACCCGATCCGCGATCGCCCGGGCCAATGCCGCCGAGGCGTATGCGGTCGTTTGCACCGATGACGCGCGTATAGGACGCCGCGCTCATTCCCGTAACGGCGAGTGCGGCGTTTTGCACAAAACCGCGCCGCGTGATGTTGCCCTGATCCTGCATCGCGTTCCTCCGGAAATTGTTGGTCGATAATGTCTGCCGATTCTACCTCAGAAAGCGGGACGGCGAAACACGCGGCGCAGACCTTTATCACTCCACGCGATTTCGGGACGTAAAAGAGAGATAACGGAACAAACGAAATAAGACGGAAACTACGGAAATATTCAACTTTTCCGTACTTTTCGTTACATTTCGTTTGTTCCGTTATCTCTCTTTTACGCCCCGAAATCGCGTGGAGTGATTTGGGCGGGAGATGAGCACCTTATCGACGCGGTTGCGATCCATGTCCATGACCTCGAAGCGGCAGCCATTCCATTCGAAGTAATCGGCGACGGCCGGAACACGGCCGAGTCGCGCCATAACAAATCCACCCAGGGTCTGAAAGCCGTTCGATTCCTCACCCGGCAGTTTCTTTACCTTCAGCATTTTCTTCAGTTCGCTCAATTGCAGCGTGCCGTCTACAAGCAGTGTCCCGTCTTCCCGCTCGACGACCGGCTGTTCGATACGCCGGTCGATTGAAGGGATGTCGCCGACGAGCGCTTCGAGAATATCGGTTACGGTAACGAGCCCTTCGACTCCGCCGAACTCATCGATTACAAGCGCCATATGGCGATGTGCTGCCTTGAATGCCTCGATGGCCCTGAATGCAGGCATGGCATCGGGCAGGTAGAGCGCCGGACGCAGAGATGCATTCAGGTCGAAGGGCTGGCCGTCGAGGGCGCGTGCAAGAAGGTCTTTGGTCCGCACGATTCCGAGCACGTTGTCGGGTGTGCCCTGAACGACGGGGAATCGCGAGCGCTGGTATTGCCGGATTCGTTGTTTGCTCAATTCGGGAGGATCGTTGATGTCGAGCCACACGACTTCGGTGCGCGGAACCATCAGTTCACTGATGAGTCGGTCACCCAGATGAAACGTGCGCTCGATCAGGTCGCGTTCGGCCTCCTCGAATACGCCCGCTTCGATGCCCTGTTCTATCAGCACCTTGATTTCATCCTCTGTTACCGGCGTATCCTTTGAATCGTGCAATCCGATCAGACGCAACAGGCCATTGGTTGAGCCTTCGAGCAGGCGGACGATCGGAGCGCAAATGGTCGAGAGTCTGCGCATTGGCCCGGCCACCAGCG
Source organism: Acidobacteriota bacterium (assembly GCA_019639255.1). Lineage (GTDB taxonomy): Bacteria > Acidobacteriota > Blastocatellia > RBC074 > RBC074 > JAHBSF01. The sequence continues at coordinate 79,771 of JAHBSF010000002.1, forward strand.
ACGCGACGCGATCCGGGCTGTGGAGTGCGAGGCGTTTCGGAATCAGTTCACCGATGACGAGCGAAAGGTAGGTGATTACGATGACTACCAGGACAAAACTTACGGTCTTGGCATAGGGCTCGAGGCGCGGGATGCCCGAGATCAACGGCGCGATCTTTTCGGCGAGCGTCGCTCCGCCGAAGGCGCCAGCAAGGATCCCAACCAGCGTTATCCCTATCTGCACCGTCGACAGAAATGAACCGGGATTGTTCGCCAGCCTCAGGGCTGCAAGCGCGCCCTTGTCGCCGTCGTTTGCACGCTGCTGCAAGCGCGCCTTGCGCGCCGAGACAATCGCCATCTCGGACATTGAAAAAGCGCCGTTGGCTACGAGCAGGAACAGGATAAAGCCGATTTCGAATGTTATGTTGTCCATAAGTTGCAGCGCGTGATTGGTGTACCTCGTAGCCAATGCCGGACGGGCGCGTATGGAAACAGACGGCCGATCACCTCGGTAATTCGTGAAATGCCGATTGCAACACGCCGTGTACTCACCTGAGCTCCTCGCCGCCCCGCCGAAACTGCTGGTTGACTGACGGTTGGCGAAGATACTATGCTGTCTGTGTCGGGCTGGAAAGCGACAGACAACGGTGTGCAGATTAATCAATTCAGAATATTTGTCGGTTTGGGTCTCCGTCCGGATGCAACTACGGGCCGGGAATTTCAGTCGAGAATGATACAGGAAAGAGGCGGTTTCAGAATTACCCTGATGTTCCTGCTCGCATATGTGTTTGCGGCAGGAATGTCTGCGTCCGACGCGACATATGCGTCGGATTACAGTTGGGGTGTTGCGCCGCTGCAGCAGGCCGCTTTCGCCCACCAGGCGATCGCCGATTTCGACGGCGACCAGTTGCCCGACCGCGCGGAGCTGATCTCGCGGGGTTATGACAGAAACATCCGGTTGACGCTCAGCTCCCCGTGGGTAATCAGTCTTCACTTTTCCAGTGAAGCGCCCGAGTTCGGCGTTCTTCACGCCGAAGACATCGATCACGACAGCGACAAGGATCTCATATGGGTCTGCGGCCCGAAGTTGTCGAATGCCGCATTGTGGCTCAACAACGGCGTCGGAGTGTTTACTCGTATAAGCGATCCGAGTTCCTACGCCGCAGCCGTCGAGCGTCTCTCGGCGGACGAAAGCCGCACGGACCTTTCCAAATCCTCTTCAAGCGCCGGCCTTAAGGTTATCGGCGCAAGCCGATACTCGGCATCTCCTGACTCTCCCGCCTGTTTTGTGCAAACGCCCCGCCGCCTTGCGTCGTTTGCTGGGCAGATCGGCGCGCCGGATCCGTCTCCTTGTGTAGCGCGTTATCCCAAACGCGGTCCTCCCAGCCTGCCGATATTCATTTAACCCTGAAAATCAACCGCCCTCTCACGGTTCAACCCGCACGGGACGGGTTTGAACGCCGGCAGGGCGCCATCAGCCCGGCAGGGGCCGATCAAGGAGATTCGTATATGTCACGCCTACGCTCAGCAGGAATACGTCTGTTTGCATTATTAGCCATTGCTGCTCTGGTTTTTCAATCGGGTGGAGGATTCGCCACGGCCTCGGAGGCTGCTGCGCCTGCTCAGAAGAGCAAGAAAAGCGATAAGAAAAGCGATAAGGAAGGCAACGCGAGCCTCAGCACCAAATCCAATACCGGCGGCGGCGGCAAGAAGAAGGGCAAACGTAAAGGCAAATCAACCGGCAATGCACCTACCACAATAGGCACTCCGGCGCTGTGGGAAGATCCGGGCGACATCGCCTCGCTCGATCTTTACTGGGGAATCGGAGGACCGGACGAGGCTCCGAAGCCGCCCTTCACCTTCGACAAGGAAGACATGACGGGCACCAATCCGAAGATCAAGGTATATGACGCAAACGGCGTCAAATGGAACGTGAAGTTCGACGAAGAGGTGCACGCCGAAGTTGCAGCCAGCCGCATTGCGTGGGCGTGCGGTTATATGGTCGAGGAGAGTTACTTCGTGCCGTCGGGTACGGTTCAGGGCGTGCAGGGATTGACGCGCGCAAGGAAGTTCATCGCGTCCGACGGTTCATTCAAGGATGGAATGTTCGAGAAGCGCCCCGACACCATAGCGCGCCGCGACCTGCGCTGGCCGTGGAATTCAAACCCGTTTGTCGGGACGAAGGAGCTTTCCGGTCTGGCGATTCTCAATACGATGCTCAACAACTGGGACGCAAAAACCGACAACAACAACGTCCTCGGCATGTTCGACGATGACGGCGAAACGGTGCGCGAGTGGTACATCGTGACCGACTGGGGCGGAACCTTCGGCAAGATGGGCGGATTCATATCTCACTCGAAGTGGGATCTTAATGACTTTCGTAAACAGGGATTCATCGACGGCGTATCGAAGGGGCAGGTAAAGCTTCATTACCGAGGCAAGATGAGCAGCGCAATGAAAACCGTTCCGCTCGCGCACGCGCAGTGGTTCGCAGGCATAGTTGGTCAACTCACCGACGAGCAGCTCCGCTCCGCGTTCCGGGCCGCAGGCGCTACGGATGAAGAAGTCGCCGGATTTTCCGCCCGTTTACGTGAAAAAATAAATGAATTGAAGTCGGTCGGAGCGCGCTCGTCCCGTCGGTGAAGAGAGATAACGGAACAAACGAAATGAAACGGAACAAACGGAAAATCCTGCGATTTCCGCGGGTTTCGTTTGTTCCGTATTCTCTGCGTCATTCTGTTCAGGTTCATAGGCGTCAAATTTGAACAAGATATGAAAACCAACGGAAAAACCGAATTCCTGAATTTTCGAGTTGGAACATTATCGTTGCTGTTAATTGTATTGATGCCGCTTGCGGGTTATGCACGGCATATCGAACCGCCCGCTCCGGCCGAAACTGCGGGAGGGGGTTGCGCGCTCGACGCATGGCTCGTCGAACTTCTTGAGCCGGGGACTGCCGCAGAGTCAGACGCCGAACCGACCGCCGTGCGGGACGATGAGTGGTGGACGAAGCCTGCATTGGCGCCCGTGCCCCCGTTTGCGCCCCCGCCCGCGCCTCTTTCTGTTCCCGTCGACGCAAACCGCGAACGACGCTTCGACCCTCAACAGGGTTTTGCCTGGAGCGCGGCGCTGCAGCAGTCGTTTCTGTTCAATTCTTTCCTGCAGGTATGGCGCGTGACTATGGAAGCGGAAACGCGCGCCGAACTCGGCGGCCCGTTTTTCAAGGACTATTTTCGCTCGGTGAAAGGCCTGCGCGGATGGGACGACGGCGATAACTTTCTGACCAATTACATCGGCCATCCAATGCAGGGCGCCGTCAGCGGACGCATACAGATCCACAACGATCCTCGCGGCGTCGGGCAGGATTTCGGACTGCGCAGGGAATACCTCAACAGCCGCCTGAAGGCTCTGGGCTGGTCGGCGCTTTTCAGCATTAACTTTGAACTCGGTCCGCTCAGCGAAGCCTCGATCGGCAATGTAGGCATGAAGCCGCGCGAAAAGAGCCAGACGCCGATGGCTTTTGTGGATCTCGTCGTTACCCCCACGGTCGGCACGGCGTGGCTGATTGCAGAGGATGCAATCGACCGTTTCCTGGTGCGGCATCTGGAGAGCAGAATTTCAAACGTGGTGCTGCGAGCCACGGTGCGCGGCCTGCTCAATCCCACGCGCAGCATGGCCAACCTCATGCGCTTCAAGTATCCGTGGCATCGGGATAACAGATCGCTTTGAGAACACGGAATACGCCGCAATCAGGACGCCGAACACGCGGAAGTCATCCGGCCCTTTCCGCGTGTTCAGCGTTCTATCTTCTTCTCCGGTTGCGCCCGATCCCGTTGAGTCCGGGCGAGTCGCCGGACTCATCCTCTCCGGGAATGTAGACCTCCGATGTCGCGCGCGTGGTCGTACCCACATCGCCGCCCGCAGCAATCACGCTGCCGTCATTGAGAAGCGTTGCGGTAAACATCGCGCGCGAATCATTCATCTCCGCGGTTTCTGTCCAGCTTCCGGCTTCGGGATCGTAGATTTCGGCTTTACGCAGAAACTGCAAATTTACTCCCACGCCCCCCGCCAGCAGCACGCGCCCGTCAGGTAAAAGCGTCGCCGTATGCAATTGTCTGCCGAAGCGCAACAGCGGGGTCTGCGTCCACGCACCCGTTACCGGATTGTAGATCTCAGCGGTGTTGCCGGCCGTCTGACCCTCGCCTCCCGCAACGAGTACGCGCCCGTCGGACAAAAGCGTCGCCGTGTGTTTTGTGCGCGCAACCTGCATCGATTGAACCATAGTCCATTCGCCGGTCGCAGGATTGAATATCTCGGCCGTATTAAGCCCTGAATTCGCCGATGATCCGCCTACGACCAGCACACGCCCGTTCGGCAAAAGCGTCGCCGTATGATCTACGCGCGGCGTATTCATCTCGCCGACCTCGCTCCACATATTTGCGTTCGGGTCGTAGATCTCAGCCTTGTTGCTGACCGAATCGTATTCTCCGCCTGCGACCAGTACATTGCCGTTCGGAAGGCGCGTCGCCGTGTGCCGTATGTGCGGAAACAGCGAATCGGCGACGCGCGTCCAGGTTCCCGTCGCAGGATTGAACCGCTCTGTGGTTTGCGGGGAGACGGGATTGAAGTTTCTTCCCTCGCCGCCCACGATCAGCACGTGGCCCGAAAACTGCCCGCCCTCAAGCAGCGTGGCTGTGTGGTATGCGTGATCGAGTTCGGTATCTCCGGTAAACGCCCACTGTCCGGTCTGAGGATTGTAAAGCTCCGCGCCCTTGATGAACGGAATTCCCGAAATGTCTGGAATCTCGCTGGTAATCCCTCCTGTTATCAGCACGCGGCCGTCGGCGAGCCTTGTTCCCGTATGCCCGCCTCGCGACTTTTGCAGATTCCCGCGCAGCACCCATTCCGATGGAGGCTCGGACACCGGATTGATCGTAATCATCACGGTAGCCGGAGCGCTTGAAACTATGCCGTTACTGGCGCGGTAGGTGAAGCTGTCCGATCCGTTGTAGTCGGGTTGCGGCGTGTAGATCAGATTGGGCGGTGCGCCGCTGAGCGACCCGTGCTGCGGTTGCGTTGCGATGGTGAATACGAGCGGCCGGTTCTCGACATCGCTCCCGGCAAGCGTCACCGGCGCGGGCGTGTCTTCATCGGTCGTAATCATAAGCGGCGCGGCCGTGGGCAGCGGTTTTACGTCCACCAGTATCGCGACGGTTGTCGACGCTCCCGGAGCGTCTGTTGCCGTGAGCGACAGCACGACGCGGCCCGTGTCCTGTATCCCCGGCGCAAGGCGCAGGCGCGGCGCATTCGTTCCGGTGTTGACCAGCGATGCAAATGAAGATTGCGAGAGTTGCAGCGTCGGAATCCCTTGCCCGTCGTCGAGATCGCCTATGGTGAGCTGAATTTCGCGAATCTCGTTTGCGTATATGCTCTGATAGGTCGGGGCTGCAATCGTCGGCGGGCGGTTCACTCCGTTGGGAGGCAATTGCAGCCGAACGATCTGCCCGTTTTCGACAAGCCGCGTGAGTCCTCCTACCACCGCCGGTTCGGTCATCCTGCTTGCCTGATCCGTGCGCCCGCTCGGGCGCAGATATAGCGCCGTTACTTCTATTATCTCGCCGGCCGATGCAGGAACCTGGGTCAGTATGAATCCGCCGTTGCCGTCGCTTATGGCCTGTCTGCCGCGCGCCGATACGATTGCGCCGCGCACCGAGGTCATCCCGTCACTCTCGACCACGCGTCCGATGATTGTTGTTGCAGGGCGCGTTATGGCGGCGAAATATATGCTCGTTTCTGTGATTGCGCCTTCGGGCGTCGTGATTTCCGGGCCGGAAACCGTGGCCTTTATTCCGGTGTCGACAAACACTCCGTTCGCAAAGTCGTAGCGAAACAGATTGGGCTGCGACCCGTCGGGCAGTTGATCGGCGTTCGGCAGCGTCAGTTTGCCGCCCGGTGTGATGGCGACGCCGAAGGGAGAGATCTGTGCAAGCGCGCTTGCGAAGGTATTGGCCGGGAAGGGAACCGGCGTGCGCCCGTCGCGTATGGGCGTAAGCGTTATGGCGCCGCTCGTTGCGCCGCCCGGAAACACCGCCGTCGCTCCCGCAGGAGCGGTGAAGGTGAATCCGTCGATGGACAAACGGAAGCCGGCATTCGGCGCCGATTGCGCGGCGTCGGCGAATCCTCCGGTAAATCCGTTCCCAAACGTTCCGCTCGGGCCGCTGGCTGCGGTCAGGTCGATCGTTTTCGGATAGGGATTGTCGCGCTCACCGGTTACCGGAAGGCTGAAGGTGACGGGCGGAATTGCGAGTCCCGACTGGCTGCCCGCCGCTCTTTCCATCAAAAACAGCACTCGTGCGCCCGTAGTGGCATCCGGCAGCACGAACCAGCCCTCGGATTGCACCGAGGCCGCGGCGCCGGATTCGGGACAGCGGAGTTCATTGTTTACCGTTACGGGGCGGCAGACGCGCAATCCCTGGACCGGCTGTTTGTTCTGATCGAGTGCAATTCCGCTTATGGATGTGCGCGCCGGAAGCGATTCGCTCCTCCATTCGCGGCCGTCCGAGTTGAGTTCGATCAGTCCGCTGCGCACGCCGAACGGCACAAGCACCGTCAGGCGCGTGGGCGTTGCGCTTTTTATTTCCCCGATTTCGACGCCGAAATTGACGCGATTTTTCGATATGTCCTCGGAAAATCCCTGTCCGGTGAGTTCGATCTCGCTGCGCGCAAGCAGCGGCAACGCTGCATTCACCTGATTGACGGTGACCGGAGGCCGGTCGGGGCGGCCGATCTGCAATATGACCTGATTCGATTCGCCCGCGCCCGGCGCGTGAATCCTGACATTTATTTCCGTATTCCCCGCCGCCGATGCATCGAAAAGCGAGCGCGGAATCTCTACGTTGACCTGATCCAGCCCCTCGAAGAAACCCTGCGGTCCCGCGAAAAGCGGTTCCTGTTCGACGCCGCCTATGATTACGCGCACGCCCGCACCGCCGCGCACTCCGGTCGGGAATAGAATCAGAAATACACGCTCGTTTTCCGCCGAAAGATCTATCGGCCGCGGAACGAATACATTGCCCGGCAGCGCTTCAAACGGGTCTTCCGGAACCTGCTCGCCGGTTTCGAGCAGACGTATCAGCCCGGCCGCGGGCACTCCGGCGCCGTCGCGCGAAGCGGTGAAAATAGCGGGGGCCGCAGCACTCAGTTGCAGGTCGCCCGATGCAATATTGGTCATGCCCGCGCGAACCGATACGGTTGCCGCACCGACGGAGAGATCGCCCGGAATCACGCAGTTGATCTGTCCCGGCGAAACGAAGAACAGTCGCGCTGCGCGCTCCGTATTGCCGGCGTCGCGGAAGATTACCGAAACCCCGCCCAGAGTATCCGGCAGCGGACCCGGTCCCGGGATGAATACGTCGGAAGCGAGATTCTGTCCGAATACGGCCACGATCGAATTCGGAGCAAGCGGCGCGCCCTGCGCAAAACTCGCAGCCGACACTACCGCAAGCGAGCCGTTCTGCGCAGCCGATGCCTGACGCAGTGCAATACAGACTATTGTTGCAACAAGCAGCAAGGCTGCGATTCTGGTGAAGTGGCGGGGCATGCGTGTTCTCCTGTCAAACCATGGAATCAGATCCGGGGGATTCTAAACCCAAAGCCGGGATAACGGAACAGACGGAATAAAACGGAACAAACGAAAAGTTTGATGATCTCCTTAGTTTTCGCCGGTTTCCGTTTGTTTCGTTACATCGGGG
>JAHBSF010000002.1:92500-139811 GCA_019639255.1 Acidobacteriota bacterium
TACGGGCGCACCGCCGCCGCCAGCCCCGCACCAATCAGCGAAGGAAGCAGTAAAAAAAGAAAAATCATCTTTGCAGCCCGAGAGCCTGCGTCAGTGTTTGAGCTGACTCAGTTGCTCCACATCAATGGATTCAAACGTGCTTCGAATCTGATAGACGATCACCTGCATCACCAGAAAACCCATCAGCACATCAAGAAAAACTCCCAATTCCACGATCAGCGGGATGCCGTAGGTGCACAGCGCCGCCAGCAATGCGATGCCGTTTTCCAGCACCAGAAAGCCGACGATCTGCGTCAGCGCCTTGCGCCGCGAGACGATGACGAACAGTCCGACGAAAATCAGCCCGACTGCCAGCGGAATCGCACCGCGCGTCGGCAGTTTGCTGACCATCACCAGCGGGCGCGTGATGGCGTAAGCCAGCATCACCAGCAGTCCCGCGACGATCAGCGAAGTGGCGATGTTGACGTAAGGTTGCGCCTCGCGCTCGGCCCCAACTTGTGCTTGCAGCCGGTTGAGATACCAGGGAATGATGAAGCCTTTCAGCACGAGCAGCACAAGGGCGATGAGGTAGAGTCCGTGATCGCGTCCAAAATATCCGATCAAGGCGAAGGCTGCGGCCAGCACCAGCGATTGCCGGCGAAAGGCTTTGATGTATGCGCTCAGGCTGCGCCGCCACAGCAGCGCGATGCCGAACAACAGCGCCACGCTCGCGCTGAGCGTCGCCAGTTGAGCAAACAATGCGTCGTGATCGTTCATTTTCCTATTTCAACAAAAAGGATGACGTGACCGAAAGCAGCGCCAGCACGAAGGAAACGCCGAGCAGTTCCGGTACGCGAAACAGCCGCAGCTTGGCGATGCGCGTTTCCAGCACCGCGACCGTGATCGCCAGCGCCGCCAGCTTCGCCGTCAGCGCGATGAGCGCCACGCCGAGCGCGCCGGGCGAGAGCGTCGTCGCCACGCCCCAGGGCAGAAACAAATTCGAGAGCAACGCGAAGAAGATCAGCAGCTTCAAGCTCGCCGCCCATTCAATCAGCGCCAGATAACGCCCCGAATATTCCAGAATCATCGCCTCGTGAATCATCGTCAGTTCCAGATGCGTCGAGGGGTTGTCCACCGGCATGCGCCCTGTTTCCGCAATCATCACAATGAAGAGCGCCGCAAATCCTAGCAGGTGGCCGGGATTGATGACCGCGCCGGGATGCGCCAGCGTCTGTTCGACGATGCGCCCGAGGTTGGTTGAACCTGCGCCGACCGCCAGCCCGAAGATCGCCAGCGCAATGGTCGGCTCGGCAATCGCCGCGACCGTCATTTCACGGCTTGCGCCCATCCCGCCGAACGCCGTCCCCGGATCGAGCCCGGCCAACGCCAGAAAGAACGTGCCGAGCAACAGCAGATAAACCACCGCCAGCAGGTCGCCGATTGCATCGAACGGCAAAGGCGCGGCAATCATCGGGACGAGCATCGTCACGGCGACCGTCGTTGAGAAGATCACATACGGCGCGAAACGGAAGAGCCACGAGGCATTCTTTGAGACTATTACTTCTTTGCCGAAGAGCTTGCGCAAATCGCGGTAGGGCTGCCACGGCGGAGCGCCGCGCCGCCCCTGCAAGCGCGCCTTGAACCAGCGGATCAATCCCGTCAGCCCCGGTGCAAGCAGCAGCGCCAGCAGCGCCTGTCCGATTTCCAGCAGATAACCCGTCATTTCATTAACACCTTGCTGATAAGAGCAGCAGCAGGAGCGCGAAGACTACGTAGACCAGATAGAGCGGCAGCGACCCCGATTGCATGCGCCGCATCACGGCGGCCAGCAGCCGGACAAACCAAATGCAGGGGGCGTACACGTATTTCTCAAACCATGGCGTGATCTCGCTGCGATACTCGATTGACTGTACGAAGTATTTCGACTCCGGATGAAAATCTATCGTCAGTTCCCTGGTCGGGCGATACAACTCCGCGAAGACGCGGCGCAGCGGTTCGGCGAATGCCGTTGCGGTGTATTCCATGCGAGGCGTCTGCCCGATACGCCCGCAACCCCACGATTCGCCGGTGCGTCGTTTCCAGTTGACGCGCAGCGCCAGCATCACGAGCGGGACAAAAGCCAGCAGCAGCAGGACGCCCGCCCCTATCAGCATCGGAGACATACGCCCAAATCCGTTGGCGGAGCTGAGCGAGAGTCCCAGCGTGAATTGCGCCTGTATTCCCGGCATCCCACTGAGTTCTGCAACTATCCGGCCCAGCGCCGGAACGACAACGAACGGCGCAAGCCCCAGCGCCACGCACGCTACCGCCAGCAACACCATGCCGGCGCGCATCAGGAAAGGCGCTTCGTGCGCGTTTTCGGCTTCGTGCGAACGCGGCATGGCGAGAAAGGTGACGCCGAAGGCTTTGACGAAACACGCCGCCGCCAGTCCGCTCGTCAGCGCGAGCATTCCGACGGCAATCGGCATCATCACCGCGACTTCCGGCTTCGGGATGTTGTAGCCGCCGAGCAGCGATTGAAAGACGATCCATTCCGACGCGAAGCCGTTCAGCGGCGGCAACGCGGAAATCGCAGCCGCGCCGATCAGAAAACAGAGCGCCGTCACCGGCATGCGTTTGATGAGGCCGCCCATCTCTTCCATGTTGCGCGTGCGCGTGGCGTGCAGCACCGAGCCTGCGCCGAGGAAGAGCAGCGCCTTGAATGCCGCGTGATTGATCGTGTGGTAAAGCCCGCCGATGAAGCCGAGCGCGGCGAGCGTCGTCAACCCATAACTTTGAAATACCATCCCCGCGCCAAGACCGATCAGAATGATGCCGATATTCTCTACCGAATGATACGCGAGCAGTTTTTTGAGGTCGTGTTCCATCAGCGCATAGAGCACGCCGAGCAGCGCCGAAACGGCGCCCGCGCCGAGCACGATGCCGCCCCACCAGGTCGGCCCGCCGCCCAGCAGGTCCAGCACTACGCGCACCAGCCCGTACACCCCCATTTTGATGACGACGCCCGACAGCAGCGCCGATACGTGGCTCGGCGCAACCGGGTGCGCCATCGGAAGCCAGACGTGCAGCGGGATAATGCCGGCCTTGGTTCCAAAGCCGAAAAGCGCGAGCAGAAAGATTGCGTTGCGTCCCGTTGCTGAGAGCGTCGCCGCGTTTGCGCGCATCCCGGCGAACGAAGCCGTCGGATCGCCGCCCGACATCAGCAGGAACATACCGATCAGCGCGGCGAATCCGGCGTGCGTCATGGCGATATACCAGACGGCGGCGCGCACCGTGTCCGGCTCGTCGTGTTCGGTCAAGACCATCCAGTAAGCCGAGAGCGACATCGCTTCCCATGCAATCAGAAACGTCAGTGCATTGTCCGCGATCACCTGTATGCTCAATGAGAGCAACGCGACGTTGAGCATCGCGCCGAGCATCCTGAGCGAGTAACGCCCTTCGTAAGTCGCCGAGTAGCTGAAGCCATAGCTTGCGACAGCCAATCCCAATAGTCCGATGATAATCAGAAAGAACGCGCCCAGGCCGTCCAGACGCACCATGCATCCGGCCGTCGGCAGGATTCGAGTGGTGGTCAGTGCGAGGGTCTGCCCCGATGCAACGGCCGTACACCCCAGGGCCAGTGCGGCCCCGGAGCCTACGGCGGCCCCAATCGCCGCCGCGCCGCGCCCCGCAGCGCCTCTCCCTATAAGCAGCGCGCCGAAAGCGCCGGCGGCGTATGCCGAGACCATCACTATGAAAAGCAGCGCCATCATTTCGTTCCCCGCTTTGGTCCGAAATGATGCGGCAACCGATCAATAGCCGTGAGTATTCCGCGCAGGATGTCGGCCGGTTCGGGTGGACAGCCCCCTACAATCACATCCACCGGAATGATGTCGGCTACGCTGCCGGCCACCGCATAGCTGCCTTTGAATACGCCGCAATCACGGGCGCAATCGCCTACCGCGATGACGATCTTCGGCTCAGGCGTAGCCTCGTATGTCAGCCGCAGCGGCTCCGCCATATTGCGCGTTACCGGGCCCGTCACCAGCAGGCAATCCGCATGACGCGGCGAAGCCACGAAATGCAATCCGAAGCGTTCCAGATCGTAGTAAGGACTGAGCAGGCCCGTGATCTCGATTTCGCAGCCATTGCACGACCCGGCATCCACCTGCCGGATGTGCAGCGAGCGCCCAATCAGTTTGCGCGTGCGCTCTTCGATCCGTCGACCGATCGTCTCGATCCGCCGGTCGTCTTCCGCGACGGCGACCGGCTCGGTTACCACGGGAGTTTTCAGGATTTTTCCAAACAAACCGCGCATATCGTTTCAGTTTCCTCTGGAAACCGGCAATTCCCGGTCAAGAAAGAAAGAGAGATGACGGAACAGACGGAAATGTACGGAACAAACGAAATGTTTGACCATTTTCGTGATTTCCGTCCATTTTCGTTTGTTTCGCCGTCCCTATCGAAAAAAAAGCCGGCAGGACTGCGCATCTGCGAAAGCCTGCAAGTCTTTTGTCCAAAAAATCGAGCCTTTCTTCAGGCCCGAATTTTTCTTCAACGGCGCGCTTTTTTTTGCGGCTGCTCCAAGTGAATCTCTTCCAGTATGCTGCGCACACCGATCAGATGGTTATTGAAGATATCCCGCGCGACATCGAGCAATTTGAAAACGGTCTTGTCAGTGACCGAGTAGTAAACGTTCGAGCCTTCCTTGCGCGCCGTCACAATATTCTTGTTGCGCAGCACGGCAAGCTGTTGTGAAGCATTGGCCGGCTCCACGGCGAATTTCTGACTGATCTCATTGACCGTCAACTCCCCCTCGCGCAATTCATCCAGGATCGAAATGCGCAGAGGGTGGGAGAGCGCCTTGAAAAATTCCGCTTTGAAGCTGCTCAGCTTTTGTCTCATCCGGATTCTCCACTGATTCAGCAATTGCAAGCATTAGCATCTATGAAGACTTGCAGATACTATCTTTGGATTGAATGGTTGTCAACATCCTGGAGCGCGTCTTAGAGCGGTTTCGATTTTGGTGTTCAGTACTCTGTAAACAAAGTTTTTGAGTTATCAGCCCCGGAGCGGCGAAGGAGCTGTAGCCTGGTGCGTGAGCGCCAGGTCAGTAGGCGAAAAACGTCCGAGCCCTGAAAGGGCGAAAGATCTTCCGCCCCTTTGGGGCTTTCAAAACGCGCTCTTAAAGTGCAGCGATGGGTGTTTCGGGTCGGACTTGAGTAGCTTGAAGTTTTTATCTGCGAGGGCGCGCACATCGGCGGGGGGTTGGCGGTACATGCGCCAGAATTGAGGTGAGGCGTAATGTCTCACAGTGGCTCGCATGTTCCCTGCGCAAAATCCTCTTCCGCCTGTTTAATTAGTGCATCAAGGCGGCTGGCAAACATTAGCCGTAGCAGACGGAAACCATCCCCGAAAGGCCCTGCATCCGATAAGCGTCGCACCGTTCACGGATCGCGGCGTTGTAGAGTTCCCGTTCCTGATAACCGATTCGCAAATTGACCATATCCGTCCGGCCGTGTTCCGATCGGTAAGAGATAACGGAACAAACGAAATGAAACGAAAATTACCGAAAAGTTGAATATTTCCCTAGTTTCCGTCTTATTTCGTTTGTTCCGTTATCTCTCTTCTTCGCCCCAAAGTCGGGCGGGTTCATTCAGCCGACGGACCGGGAAGATCCGTGTCAACCTGCTCATCGGCTCGTCTAATATGCTATGCTCTTGTAGCGCTATTCAACGGGCCGACTCCATCCCCCCGGATCGGCCGTCCAGCCCCGGTACTGATCAAGTACTGATCAAGTACTGAGGCGGTACTGAGGCGATATTGATAACGACGGGTTATGGCAAAGGGGGATAGGAGCATGAAATCCGGAATCAAAATACCATCGACGGTTGCGGCCGTCGTATTTATGCTCGCGGCGCTTTCGGCCGGCGTATCTGCGCAGGGCGGCGGGCGCGGTATGGGCGGCAATCAACCGCAGGATATGCGGACAATCCATGCGCTGTTTGACGCTCACAAAAAAATCACGCGCAAGGTTTCAAATATAGAAAACGGAGTCGAAACCCTCACCGAATCCGACGATCCGACCGTAAAGGCCTACATCATCGAACATACCTGGGCGATGAAAAAAAGACTGGAAAACAATCAGCCCATACGCCAGTGGGATCCGCTGTTCGCCGAACTGTTCAAACACGCCGGAAAAATCAGAATGGAAGTGGCCAATACCGATAAGGGCGTCAAGGTAGTCGAGACTTCGACCGATCCTTACGTGGTCAAACTCATACAGGCGCACGCAGCCGGCGTATCGGAATTCGTAGCCGAGGGTATGTCGGTTATGCACAAGGAACACCCGCTGCCGGGCAGTGCAACCCCGGAACGGGAATTTCTCGGCAAGGGCGACGGAGTGACTACGTGTCCGGTGACGGGCGAACCGGTGAACAAAAATATCAGCGCCGAAATATTCGGACGCACCGTATATTTCTGCTGCGAGAGTTGCCGCGATGCGGTAAAGAAAAATCCCGAGCTGTATCTGAAGCCTTGATGGCAAACCGCGGAATACGCGTGAGACCTGGACGCGGAATTCACGGAAACGAAATTTTCGTTCCGTGAATTCCGCCCCCTGGTTTCCGCGTATTCCGCGGTTTTTATTCTCGTTTTGTGCAGACCCCCCAGCACACCAGAGCAAATGCGCCGAGCAGTAAGAATCCGATCGTATAGGTTCCGGTAGATTGTCTTATCGCGCCTAGCACGAGCGGCGGAAAATAACCGCCGAGTCCGCCCGCTGCACCTACAAGCCCCGTTACAGCGCCGACGGAGCCCGGAAAATACTGCGGTACGAGTTTGAATACCGCGCCGTTGCCGAGTCCTATTGCCGCCGCCATTCCGAGCGCGCCGATCGTGAAAGTTATGATGGACGGACACGCCAGAAAGACCGACATCACGGCGGTCGCCGGAAAGACCCAAAGCAGGATTTTTCTGCCGCCGATACGGTCCGCAAGCCACCCGCCCACAGGTCTGACAAGCGTGGCAAGCACCACGAACCCGGCCGTTCTGCGCCCCGCATCCGAGGGCGTGAGTTGAAACATCTCGGTAAGAAACGTCGGCAGGTAAATGCTCATCGCCACGAATCCGCCGAAGGTGAGAAAGTAATACAGGCTGAGCACCCAGCTCATACGGTCGCGCAGCGGTTGCATGGTTTCTGCAAATGACCTTGCGGGCGCGCGTCTCGGGGCGTCGCGCGCAAGCAGCATCCATAACCCGAGCCACACTACAAGCGCCGCGCCGAACGCCCAGAATCCCCACGCCAGCCCCAGCCCGGCAGCCAGAAGCGGGGATCCGAATGCGGCAAGCGATTGCCCGATGTTGCCCGCGCCGTAAACGCCGAGCGCCGTACCCTGCCGCGCCGGGGGATACCAACCGTTAACAAAACCCACGCCGACCGAAAAACTTGCAAGCGCCGCGCCGATGAAAAAACCGCAAGCGATCAGTTGCGCATAACTCGATACCCATCCCATCAAAAGCGCCGGAACTATCGACGCCGCGCAAACGAATGCAAAAATTATTCTCCCGCCGTAGCGGTCCGTCAGCATTCCGAGCGGTATGCGGCCGAGGCTGCCGAGCAGCACCGGCGTTGCAATCGCTATGCTGACCTGTACGGGATTGAGATCGAGCCGCTCTTTGAGTATCGGCATCATGGCCGAGACCGAACCGAAGACGGCAAAACACAGGGCGAAGGCTCCGGTAGCGAGCGCCAGTTGCAGCGTATTGCCTTGAGGCTGTTCGGCGGTCGCCATCCGTTACCTCCTATCGAGTGTATAGATATATCGGAGCAGTCCCGCCGCCAGAGCAAAACACCCGAGGCTCGCAAGCGCCGCCGGCCATACGACCGCCTCATCCCCGCCCAGATACGCGTTCATCGTCGCAGCCAGCAGCCACAATTGCAGCAGGACCAGAACGAGTACGATCGAAAGAATCCCGTATACGATCGTCATGCGTTGTTCGCGCGAAAATGATTTCTTCAACCTGCGCCTCGCTTTCGTTTCCGCCGATTTTTGCTTTCTGCGTATTCCGCGTTCTCTATACTGTGCCTGGTTCGACGCCCGTCGCATAGATGACGCCGTTGCGGATCTCGAGCGTGACGCGCGGAAGCGGGCGTCGCGGAGGACCCTGAAGCGGGCGGCCCGTTTCCAGATCGAATGACCCGTTATGGCACGGGCAGAAAAAACGGCCCTTGTCGACTTCCGGAACCACCGCACACGCCAGATGCGTGCATCGCTGATCGAAGGCGACGAACCTGTCTTCCGCCGTGCGTACAAGCAGACACGGATCGTGTTGGCCCGGATATGAAAAAGCCCGCGCACCGCCTACGGGCAGATCGATAACCGGCATGATCGCCGACACAGGCAACCGTCCCTGCCGCCGCCGCAGAAAGTTCTGCCACGCGATCCAGAACTGACCGGCGACGAAGGCGAGGCTCGTCAGCACGAGAAACTTCGTGAAATCGCGCCGCGCCACATACTGATCCTCCGGCCAGTCGATAGGGAAATCGCGCCGCCAGCGCGGCTGATCCGACATGGGTTTTCCGTCGGGCGGAATCGTCATCTGTTCTCTCATCGCTGTGCATCTCCCTCTTCGTAAGCGGCGAACATCAGATCATCAAGCCCCTCTGAATCGTCCGTCGCAGCCAGCCGGTTCCCGATCGGCTCGCTGTGCATCGCCGATGCCACGTCCAGATACTCGACTCTCCCCGTGCGCGGAACCATCATCTTTACCCGCGTAGTGATTGTTTGCCGCCCGAACTGAAAACGGTCGATCGGGCGCGAACGCGGGCGCAACAACTCGATTTCTTCGCGCGTTCCGTAAAACAGCGCCTGACTCGGGCACACGGTCGCGCACATCGGTTTTTTGCCGATCGAGGTTCGGTCGTAGCACATGTCGCACTTCATCATCATCATCAGGTCCGATTGCATGCGCGGCACTCCGAAAGGACAGGCCAGCACGCAGTTGTTGCACGCAATGCACCGCGGCTTGCGCGCCGACTGCACGACTCCGTCCTCGGTTCGCTTGATTGCGTCGGCCGGACATACTTCGGCGCACGTCGGCTGATCGCAGTGCATGCAGATGACGGGCAACGTCTGAACCGACGCCGCACGATCCACGTATTCGAGATGGATCATCGGGTAACCGCGATGCGTGTCGCACTCGCTGCACGCCTGCACGCACGCCTGGCAGCCGATGCAGCGGTTCGGGTCGACGAAAAATTCCAGCTTTTCCGGTACACCCATCTTTCACCTCAAGGGAAAGAGCGAGTACGGAACAAACGAAAACAGACGGAACAAACAGAAAGATCATATCCTTCCGTTTGTTCCGTTTGTTTCCGTTTGTTCCGTACTCGCTCCTGCTTTCCGGACCGAGAGACGCGCCGCACAGACCTTGTATTCGGGTATCTTCGAAATTGGGTCCTGCGCGGCGATCGTCAGTTGATTGGCGCTCTGGCGTCCCGGCCAGTGATAGGGAATGAAAATCGTATCGGGCCTGATCGTTTTGACTACGTGCGCACGAAGCGTGATTGCGCCGCGGCGCGTTTCGGCCGTAGCCCAATCTCCGTCGCGGATGCCGAGCTTTTCGGCGAGTTGCGGATGCAGTTCTATACGCGGCTCCGGATACTGCTCGACAAGCGGCCCTATACGCCGCGTCTGCGTCCCGGAAAGAAACTGGCTGACCACCCTGCCCGTAGTCAGCATCAGCGGATACTCGTCGTCCACGTCTTCGGTCGGCGGCGTATAAGGAGCTATGTTGAACCTCGCGCGGCCGTCGGGAAAATAAAACGGACCGGCGCCTCTGGCTACGGGATTCCACGATCCCGGTTCGAACAGTCTCGGCGTGCCCGGATGATTCTCATCCGTACAGGGCCAGAACACGCCGCCCTGCCGCTCGATCTTTTCATACGTGATGCCGGAATAATCGGCCACGCCTCCCTTCGACGCCAGCCGCAGTTCCTCGAAAATCTCGCCCGGATCGGAGAACGTAAACCCCTGCGGACGGCCGAGAGCGTGCGCCAGATCCTGAATTATCCGCCAGTCCTGCCGCGCCTCGCCCGGCGGGTCGACGGCCTTGTTGATCTTGATGACGCGCCCCTCGATCTGGGTGACCACGCCCTCGTCCTCTTCGTGCAGCGAACCCGGCAGCACCAGGTCGGCGTGCTGCGCCGTTTCGTTCAGGAAGAAATCTATAGCTACATAAAATTCCAGCTTGTCGAGCATGCGCGCTACGAAATTGTTGTCGGGCAACGATACCTTCGGATTGAAGCAGATCGAGAGCAGGCCGCGCACCTCGCCGCGGTCGATGCGCCGAAAGATTTCATATGCATCTACGCCCGGCCCCGGAATGTCGTCTGCATCCACGCCCCATACGTCTGCAATGTAAGCGCGATGTTCCGGGTTCGAGATGTCGCGAGCGCCGGGCAGTTGATCGCACTTCTGCCCGTGTTCGCGCCCGCCCTGCCCGTTGCCCTGTCCCGTGATCGTGGCATAACCGCATCCCGGCCGCCCGATTCGCCCCGAGGCGAGCACGATGTTTATTGCGCCGAGCACGTTCTGCACGCCGTGGCTGTGATGCTCTATGCCGCGCGCGTGCATAAGAAAGCTGGTTTTCGCCCGCCCCCACCACTCGGCGGCCTGGCGTATTGCACGTTCGGCGATGCCCGTGACCTCGGCGGTGCGCCGCGGCGTCCATTCGCGCACGCTTTCGGCGAGGGCTTCAAATCCCACCGTGTGATTGTCGATGAAATCGCGGTCGAGCCAGTCGTGCTCGATCATGAGATTCAGTATGCCGTTGAACAGCGCGATGTCGCGCCCCGGTTTGATCGGAAGAAACAGGTCGCAGGTGCGCGCAATCGGCGTGATGCGCGGATCGACCACTATGATGCGCGCGCCGCGCTCGCGCGCCTGCCACACATAATTTGTCGTTATCGGCGCGCATTCGGCGACGTTCGCACCGCTGATCCATACCACCTCGGCGTCGAGTATGTCCGACCACGGATTGGCCGCGCGGTCGATGCCGAACGCCTTCTTGTTGCCCGCAGCGGCGCTGACCATGCATAGCCTTCCGTTGTAGTCGATGTTCGACGTGCGCAGGCATACGCGCGCGAATTTGCCCATCAGATAGGCTTTTTCAGTCGTCAGGCTCGCGCCGCTCAGTATCGCAAATGCGTCGCGCCCGTGTTCGGACTGAATGCGGTTGATTTCTGATGCGGTGCGGCGAACGGCTTCTTCATAAGACATCGGGCGAAATCCGCCCGGGGCGCTTTCGTCGCGCGCAAGAGCTGTAAGCAAACGGTCGGGATGCGCGCCCTGCAAATAGCGTTTTACGCCCTTCGGACACAGCATGCCGCGATTGAACGCAAAGTCCTCGCGCGGCTCGAACCCGATCACGACATCGTCCTTGACCTTCAACTCGATGCCGCACTGCTGACCGCAGAAACAGCAGTGCGTCTTGACCACGCGGTCCGGTTCGATGCCGGTCGCAAGCCTGACGCCGGTCGAAAATGCCGGGTGCGGTCCGTAGCGCTCGTTGATGCTTTGTTGCTGCTGCGGCAGTCTGGCCATGATCTCTCCTCAGGGGAAGAAGAGAGATAACGGAACAAACGAAAATAGACGAAACAAACGGACAGAATCATCCATCTACGTCCGTTTGTTTCGTATCATTTCGTTTGTTCCGTTATCTCTCTTCATTGGTCCATGCGCTGCCCTGCGCGAGTCCGAGCAGCGCGCGGCGACAACGCGGACATATGCGCTGATAGTGATCCGCGCCGAGCGCCGCTCGATCGTCGATTTCGTATTGAAATCCGAGCTTGCGCTCGACTTCCATCAGGTCGTCTATGTGCATTTGCGATGCAAACGGATCGTTGCAGCGGCGGCAGCGCGCCTGTTCAAGGCGTTCTCCGGCGTCTTTGTAAAAGCTCACGCCGAGCTGCGCCGGACGCTGAAAGATGTGAAAGAACTTTCCGAACGGCAGCCACAGCAATGTCAATATCACCGTCGCTGCGTGCAGTATTGCCAGGAAGTCATACGCATAACCCTTCATCCACGTATAACTCGCCGAAAGCATCAATCCCGTTACGCTCACGGCAAACAGCAGTATCAGAGGCAGCAGATCTTCGCCGAACTGTTGCAACGCTGCCGCGCCGTGATCGCGCATGCGCCTGCGCATCGCAAGCATCACGCCCGCCGTGACCAGAAACGACGCCCATACCAGTCCGTGAAAAACCAGAAACGCAAACAACGAATCGATTGGAAATGCAAAGCCCGGAAAACCGAACAGATACGCCCGATACCAGGTGTGATCCTCGGGCAGCGTCTCGAAATGAATCCATCCGAAGACGAGCGGGAATGTAATCGCCGCCGCAATCAGGCATCCCCACATAATCAGTATGTGCGCGCCCCAGCGGGCCCTGTCGCGGCGAAAGATGAAGCGGTTGAGCGCAAACTCGCCCGTAAGCCTCCCAACCCATGCGCCCAGATTTCGCAACAGAAACCCCCGCCTGAAGAAAACCTGCCAACCGCGTCTCCAGTACAGCGCCGTGGGCGGGCGTTGCAGCCACATCGCATACCGGTAGGTGATGCCGAAGACGGCGAACAGCGTGGCGAACGTGTAGCCTACGAGCGCCGCATCGAAGTGCGCCAGGTTGCGCGAACCGATGACTATAAGCAGTGCAAGGATCGTAGTAACCGCAACTCCCCACACGCCCGCTCTGAAGACTTCCTTGCCCATAGTCTTTCCCCGAGTTTTCGAATGTCTTGTTGGCCCATCTGCCGTCGGAATACGGCTGTCGCAAGTGTAATGCAGGCGAGGCGAGGGGACAAATGCAACGACGGAATAGGCGGAACAAACGGAAATAACGCATCCATACCATCCTTTCCGTTTGTTCCGCCTTGTTTCGCTTGTTCCGTTATCTCTCTTCTCCGGCGCAGTCGAACACGTCACTTTCCTCCAGTACCGGCAGCGCCATGCCCGAAGGTACAGCCTTGCGCGGTCCCGTGCGCCGCAGCAATGCATCTCCGGCCGATGAAAGATAACGCACGCCGGAATTTTCGAGCAGCTTCGATAGAGGTTCCGCGATCATCTTCAAATGGTCTTCGATGAACCGATGCGAGGCTTCGGCCGTGACCGCGGCGTGTTCCGTGTCCCCGCGCGCTGCGGCATAGGCTTCCTTGAATTTCAGGTAGGCAATGAAGCCCGCTTCGACCGAAACATGATCGGGAACCTCTACCGTGGCGGGCTGATATGCAAAGGCATCGTAATAACTCGAAAGCTCGGACATCAGCAGCCCGGGTTGCACCAGGTCGCAATAACTGATTTCGCGCGGCGGAGCGGGACCTCCGGGGCCGAACACCGAGTGATACAATCCCTCGTCTGCCGCCGAGAGCGCCTCATCAGCCGAGATCTTCAGTTCGGCGTCCTCGATTTCTGCGGCGAGCCCGCGCACCTGCTCCCGCCATCCCTCGACCGGGCATTCAAACAACAACCCGATCAATCTCCACTCAGCCGCTTCGCACAATAATTCTTTGTTGATCCCCGGTGTGGTCATTCCTGCCCCCTCATCAGCAGCGGTATCCATCCCGTGCGCATCTTCCGTGCACCGACTTCGTTGTGCGAGCCTTCCCATACGGCAAAGGCCGTTTGCGTTCTCACGCCCGGCGAAAATCCCGCGGGCAGCCGCCGCACGATGACTACCGACCAGCCGTTCGCGGTTTTTACCCCGCGCCCCTTCGAGGTCGCAGACGCCGCAGGAGCGAGCGTGCCCGGCCCTTCGGCTACCATATCCTCTACGGGGGCTTCCCTCGGACCCGCACGGCGATTGCCGAGCGCGCGCGCGGGCGCATACCTCGCCGCCATTTCGCGTTGCTCAACCGAGCCTTTTTCGAGCGACCTGGCCTCGAACGGATAATGATCGATCGATGCATTAGGATAAATTTCCTTTATGGAATCGGGACGCCCGTCCACGCTCGCCTGCCAGTCGGCGCGCCAGAACGCAATCTCCACGGGTTTGCCCTGCTGCCCCATCTGGGGATCGGGGGCGTTTGCATCGATGACGACGGGTATCTGCACGGCGCAGGCATCCATAAAGTGGGCCGGGCCGGGCAGGTCGTTTTTCGTCGCATCCATCCATTCAAGGCGGAATGCGATTTCCTGGCCGCTCGTAATTGCGCGCACGCGCACCTCGGCGGTAGACGCCTGCATAAGGCGCGGCTCGACGAGATCCTGAAGCAGCAGTTTTGCCGCGTGTTCGGGCGCGCTGTTCCACGCCGAATCATCCGGCCTTTCGGGAATGCCCGCAGCAGGGACGGCGACTACTTCCGCAGTAATCTGAACGGCGCTGCGGCAACCGGCGAGGCCGGCGACAAACAACAGCAGCAGCCAAGGCAGCAAATATCGAATCCGCATCTCACCCACCTCCTTACGGGCAATTGGTGCGGGAAATCTGGTAGAGCCGATCGTAGGCCGGACGGATATGAACCGGTTCGGTCAACGGCACTCGTAGGATTTCGCCGCCTTCGTTCATTCCTACTACCTGCTCGCCCTGCCGTTTCCATCTCGGCACCATCATTTCCGTCGAACCGAAAAGACTCAGCAGCCCGGCAAGGTCAGGATCGTTCGCCGCGTTCCGGTACGCGCTAACAGCCTCGGCCACGCCGGGGCCGAACATCTGCCGCGTGAAACTCTGCGGGACGTGAACCGGCGGTATGTAGTAGACGTTCGGTTCGAGTCCGAACTGCGGAAACAGCGGCAACGCGATCTTGCGTATGTGCACGAGGTAGTCGATCGGATTGTCGGGCCGCGCCTTGTCGGGCGTCGAAATCCACCCCGCGAGGCGAATCTTTCCGATGCAGTTGACGAAGCACTGCGGCTGCAGGCCCGATTCGATCTTTGGGAAGCAGGCTATACATTTTTCCGAAGTGCCCGTCATCGGGTTGAAGAACACCTTCTTGTACGGACAGGCCTTGACGCATTCCTGGTATCCGCGGCAGCGCCCCTGATCTACGAGCACGATGCCGTCTTCGGGCCGCTTGTAAATCGAGCCGCGCGGGCACGAAGACAGGCACGCCGGATACGTACAGTGGTTGCATATGCGCGCAAGGTAAAAGAACCACGCCATATGTTCCATCGAGAAGCTCGCCCCGCCGTCCACCTGTCCGGCGCAATCATCCTCGCCCACGTTCGGATACGAATAATCCTGGTCCTCGGGCCGCCAGCCCAGCACGCGCTCTCCGGCCGGGGCGGATTCGAATATCGTGCTGCCGTCGTAATGATTGATCTTTTGCCCCTCGTACTCGCGCTCGCTCCATTTCTGTCCTTCGAGCATATCGAGCAGCTTCAGGTCCCAGCCCAGCGGATAGAAGCCGTAGGGTTTCGTCTCGACGTTGTTCCAGAGCATGTATTCCTGCCCTACGCCCGAGGTCCACGTCGTCTTGCACGCGAGCGTGCAGGTCTGGCAGGCGATGCATTTGTTGGTATCGAATACGGCCGCAAACTGCCGCTGCGGGCGACTCTCCGGATACCAGTAGGACATCTGTCTGCCGAGTTGCCAGTTATAAACGCGAGCCATGATTTATCCTCCGAAATCTTTGCTTACGATCCCTTCGTTTCGCTGATGAAATCACCGGCGAGATACTTCTTCATTCCTTCAGATTCGTAACGCGGGCGTATGCCGAGCGCGGCCGGACGCCACAACGCCTGACCCTCGATGCCGCCGGGTTCTGCGCGTGTGATCTTGACGAACGATTCGCGCGGCGCGCCCGTTGGGCAATGCACGTCGGGCATAAATCCCTTGCCGATGCTTTGCCCGAACGTGCCCTTGCGCACGAGCGAATCGGTCATAAGCGTGGGCTTGAGCCAGCCGCGCGTCGCAGACTGGTGCGAACCCGAACGGAACATCGCCTGATATCCGGTGCGCGGATTTTTCGCCAACCCGTCGGCGCGCTCGCGCTGCCCCTGCATCGATCCGGGCGTGGCGGCGTACATGTTGAACCACATTCGGGTGACGCCGCGCGGCGTTCCCGGGTAGTAACGCGCACGGCACAACAGGCGCGCCAGTTCGTGATCGCGCTTATTTTTCTGCCAGCCGCGGAACGGGCGATCTTCCGGATCAGGGTCGATCCATACGTAATCCCCGTCCTCGACGCCCAGCGCCTGAGCGTCCGCGGGGTTTATATCGACGTAGCCCTCGGTGACGAACGGACTGCGCTTGTCCTTTCTGTGCAGATCGCCGAAGGGTCCGAACAGCACAGCGATCATGTCGGTGTCTATCGGCGTCGTATGCGATCCGTGGCGATATTTCGGCGTGTGGAAGATGAACTTGAAACCTTCCTTCATCAGCGGGTGCGCCGTCCTTTTTGCTTCTTCCCACGTCAACACTACGTTGCGCCCGCAGCGCGTCTCGCACGACAGATCATCGCGGCGCACGCCGTAGCTTTCCGGCCCCGCCGGGCGCATCGCTTCGTGTTTCGGCGCGATGATTATGTTCGGCTCGTAGAAGGTCGAATCCACGGGCTCCCTGTGCACCGGGAGGTTTTCGCCCGCTTCGATGAATTCATCTTCTTCGCGGTATGACTCGAGCCTTCCGCTCTTGGTGTACCAGGGCGCGGAGTCGGCGAGCTGATCGTAGCCCACGGCTTTCGGCGTCGTGCGGCTGTTCATAAGCGCCGGCACGCCTTCCAGCGCCTTCGCTTCGAGTTCGGTGAATTTGTACCCCTTGGTATTGGTCGAATGATCCAGCACCCGCTGCAAATAAACATCCGTGCGTCCATCGCGGACGAACTTCCAGTAGTCGTTGAAACGCCCGTCCCCGGTCAACTCCGCCAGTTTCCCTCCTACGAGCGCCAGCACCTCGATATCTCCCCGCGTATTGAAAATCCTCGGAATCGGCGTGCGTGGAAATACCGACAGAAACGGGTTCGTCACCGATGCCGTCATATCCGGGTGCTTGAGTTCGGCCCACGAATCCACGCCGAACACTACGTCGGCCCATTCGCACGAAGCCGTCCACCACCATTCCTGCACGGCGATCATCTCGATGCGCGGCAGCACGTTTATGACCGTGTTGTAGTGCCATTTGACGTTGCCGAGAATCGAATTTGCATTTGCAAACCACAGCGATTTGGTCGGCGTGGGCATGTGCGTTGATCCCGTAAGCAGCCGGTTGCCGACTCGCAATGGATGGTCTTCGTGGTTGTAGTAATGCGCGGATTCGGCTCTCCAGTATTGCCTGGGCCGCGCTGATTTCTCGGGATCGAGTTCGATGTCGAACGGGTTTTCGTTTATGTACTGCGGCGAGCCGTTGAAAAGCGCCACGCGGTAGTTGCCCGCGTACGAGCCTACGTTGCCCCCGATGCGCCCAACATTGCCCGTGAGCGCGGCGAGCAGAAAGATATCCCTGTCCTTGTTGTCGTTGTTGAAAAACTGATTCGGCCCCATGCCTACGGCGAACAGCGTGGTTCCGGGCTGCTTTGCGATGTGCCGCGCAAGCGATTCCACGGCTGCGGCGGGCGCCCAGGTCAGTTCCTCGACGGTCTTCGGATCGAAGTGCGCCGCGTATTCGTTCACCAGATCGAAGACCGGACGGCAGCGCACCCTCTTTCCGTCCGCGAGCGTGACTTCTATAGAACCTTCGAGTTGAGCATCGCCCACGCGGGAGTTCTTTCCGACTTCGTCGCGCGTAAGCGCCTTCGGCGCGTTTGCCGCGCGATCCCACCATACGTAATCGCCCCAGTCCCGGCGCATCTTTTCGGGCACGATGTTGCGCGTATGCTCGGCCGCCGGAGGTTCGCGCTCGCCTTCTTTCAATACGTGCGTCGCTTTCAGATCCGCGGGCGGGCGGGCGAAGACATCCTCGGCGCGCAGATACTTGAGCGTGTCCATGCGCACCAGAATCGGCAGGTCGGTCCATTGACGCACGTAGTCCCTGTCCCACAATTTGTCGCGCAGTATGACGTGCGCGAATCCGAGCGCGAGCGCCGGCGTCGTGCCCGGACGCACTACGATGACCTCGTCGCCTTTTGACGCCGTCGCCGAATACTCGCAAGCGATGACCACTACGCGCGTGCCTTTGAGCCGCGCTTCCGTGAGCCAGTGCGCATCGGGCATCTTTGTGGTAATCCAGTTCATGCCCCATACGACGACGGTTTTTGCATGCTCCACGGCCGAAAGATCGAACTCCACGGTTTGCTGTCCCGTCACCATCGGATGGCCCGGGGGCAGGTCCGTGTGCCAGGAGTAGTTGTCGAAGCCCCTGCCGCCTACGGCCTTGTCCGGACCTACCTTGCGTATCTGCGCATCGAGCAGCGCCATGGAATTGGCCATTCGGTACAAACCGAATACGCGCGTTACGCCGAGCAGCGGCATCCCGCCGCGAAACTTGAGCACCTGCGTGCCTGCGCCGCCCGTGGCCTCTATGGTTTCTTCGTCGTAATGCTGCGCCTTCAATCGGGCTTTGCCCGCTTCGCCCGTATAGGTTTCGGCGATGTTCTTCAGCGCCGCGGCCACGATGCCGGCGGCTTCCTCGTGCGGCATTCGCACCCATTCGTCGCGTGCGCGCTGGAAGTACTGCTCGGGCGGGCGGCCGTCCCTTCCGCGCGGAAACCCGGCCTCGTACCACTTCTTGAAGCCCGCGCGCACCATGGTCTGATTGACGCGCCGGTCGCCGTAAAAACGGCGGGTCAGTGCAAGCCCCTTCTGGCATATGCGCGGGTCCCAGCGGTGCGTGGAGCCCTTGCCCGCAAGGTCTTTCGCCTCGCCGTAACGCATCGTCGGGCCTATGCGCGTGATGACGCCCTGGCGCACGTAGGCGTTGAGCAGGCAGTTGTGCGTATCGTTCGGCGCGCAGGTGAAGGTGTATTTGGAGTCGTATTTCCAGAGGTCGCGATATACGCGCTCCCATCCGCGATCCGGGTACGCCGCAAGCGGATTTGAAACGGCTTCGAGCGCCCAGGCTGTGTTGGCCGAAACTGCGAGCGCGCCGAAACCCGCCGCCGATATGGTTTGCAGAAAGTCGCGTCGAGAGAATTCCTTTTTCATTTCTTCGTCTCCCAGCTTCGAATGAAGGACACGATGGCCTCGATTTCCGATGCCGAAAGCGCCGATCGCGTCGGCGACGGTTGATTGAATCCCAACATCGCCGTGCCCAGCCGTCCGCGGCCTATGGTTTCGACCAGAAACCGGTCCGTTGCACTCGACAGCAGCACGGCGTTATTGAGCGCCGGCCCCTCGCCGCCCTCGCCCCTCGCGCCGTGGCAGCCCGCGCACTTTGAGGCGTAGAGTCTGCCGCCGGCCGAAGCCTCGCCTTTGACCCAGCGCGGAGGCGCGTTATCGGCCTTCGCCTGAACGTTTCCGCCAAGCCGCCGCAGATGAGTCACGAGACTCTGAATCTCTTCGGGCTTGAGTCCCGCTTCGCCCGCCCACGCGGGCATACGCCGTCCGGGCCGCCCCTGCCTTATCGTTTCGCTTATGAATTCATCCGAAGCCGATTCCAGGAAGTCCGCTCCGGCAATCGCGGGAAAAGCCTGTGTGCCGGTGTAGCGGCGGCCCCGGCCATCTTCGCCGTGGCAGGCGGCGCAGAATGCGCTGTAGATCGTTTCGCCGTCCGAGGTGAACTCGCGCACGCCGAAGCGCAGCACCTGAACGCGATCCCTCGGCAGATAAATGCTCGGCAGTTCTCTGCGGCGCAGCGACAGCACGTACATCGTCAGCAGATCTATATGATTTTCCGAAAGCCCCATCGCGGGCATCTGCGATCCGGGGACTGTGGTGATGGGCGAGCGGAAATGTTCCTTCAACCAGTCGGGAAGCGTGCGCCGTCCCGGTACATGAGTGAAATCGAGTTGACCCGGATCGCGCTCTCCGGCGCGCGAAAGATCCGGCCCGGCATCGCCGCCCGTTCCGCTCACCTTGTGGCAGCCCAGACATCCGAAAGAATTGAAGGCGGCTTTGGCCTCGATCAGTTTTGAAGATCCGACGCGCGTCGAAAGATAAACATCAATCGCTTCGCGGTCGGCGTCGCTGATTGCTCCGAAAGATGTCTTCCACGGCTGCGCGGATGCGTTCGCCGCGGCTGCATTCTGAAGATGTTTTTCATACCAGCCGGAGTCGTAGCCGCTTAGTCCGACTCCGGAAAGGTCCGGCCCCTCCATTCCGCCGCCGCCCGGACGAATCGTGCCGCCGCGTCCATCCACGCGGTGACAGGACATACAATCCAGACGCTCGAATGCGCCGCGCGCCCATTCGAGTCGATTGAGGTTCGGAACCTTCGGAGGCGTGTGGCAGGCGCCGCATCCGGCGTAGCTGTATTTGAGCGGCAGCATAGGTTCGGGCCAGAAATGCACATCTCCGTGCGCATCGGCCTTTTCCGTTGCGCGCCCCTGACCGCCGTGACAAACCGTGCAGCCCATCTCCGACGGTTGATGGAATACGGGTTTGTGCGCGCCCAGCACCCGATCGCCGAAAATCCCGGTTTCGCCCGGCGCCATGCCCGTGTGACACGAAACGCAGCGATCCGCCGTATTCAATGCCGGATTGATTACCTGCCGCAGATGCACCGCGACCGCACCTTCCGGCGTGCGCGCGGATTTCTGTATCAGCCGCCACTCCTTTCCGAAGTTTTCACTCGCAGCGGCGACCGCCAGCAGCAGGAATGCTCCCACGCTCGACCATAACAACAGGTGTTTGTTCCTGTTCATCTGAAACCTCGATTATTCCGGTCGGCTTCAATGCTTCGGCCAGTCCGAGGGCGACCAGTAAAATTCCCAGTTGGGCCCGCGGAAATAAACGCCGATTATCGTCAGCACCAGAAAGCCGCACAGAAAGACCGTAAACAGACCCAGCGCTCCGGCGCGCGTGGAGTTGTAGCGCCGCACTAGCCACACGGAATACAGGCCGTAAATCAACGTCAATACGGTTCCCGGATTGATGAGCGTGACGACGAGCTGCGATACGCCGGGGAACCATTCGCGAATCCATCCGAAGCGTATGACCAAGGCTTCGATGAGAATCGCCGTTCCCAACCCGAAGGCCGTGGCCTGTTTGACAAGCGGCCATCCTCCGGGACCGCCGAACCATTCGCCGGTTCCGCTTTCCTCGCGATCCAGAAACGGAATCAATCCCAACCCGATGATGACTATGCTCGGAATGCCTATGCCGCCCATAAAGGCCGAAAACGCGACCATCTCCTGAAGGCCGAGGAAGTACCACGGCGCTTTGGCCGGGTTTTCCGGCACTGCGGGGTTGGCGAGTTCCTTGAGCGGCGCATCGGATACGAGCGAAAGCGCCAGACATATCGCCGCCGTCAGCATCAGCACCGCAAGCTCTGCATAAAACAGATGCGGCATCGACGGAACCGTATTTTCCGGCCCCCGACCCACAGCAGTTGTCCTGCCCCTTACGATTGCCGCAAGCTGGTAGGTTTTCGCCGGCGCTTCGGTGAATACCGGATAGACCGCTTCCTCGCGCTTCGCGAGCCTTTGATCCGCGTCCGCCGGGCGGACTATTCCGCCGTCCTTGCGAATGCGCCAGAAATGCACCGCCATCAGCGCCGTCAGAACAAGCGGCAGCAGCATTACGTGCAGCAGATAAAAACGTATCAGCGCCTCAGCCCCTACGGTGTCCGAACCGAGCAGCAGCAAACGCTGAAACCCGCCCGGATCGAACCATTCGGTGATGCCGAGAGCATCTGTGACCTCGCGCGGCGATTGCGCGATGTTCGCTCCTATGGTGATGGCCCAGTATGCAAGCTGATCCCACGGCAGCAGATAACCCGTAAACGACAGTCCCAGCGTAGTAACGAACAGCCCCATGCCGATAAGCCAGTTGAATTCGCGCGGCTTGCGGTACGCTCCCGTATAAAAGGCGCGCGCCATGTGCAGGATTACCGTCACGACCATGACGTTGGCCGCCCAGCGGTGTATGTTTCGTATGAAGCGCCCCGTAGGGACTACGAAATGTATGTCCTTGATCGAATCGTAAGCTGCGTCCGGATACGGCTTGTAATAAAACATCAGCAGCACGCCCGTCACGAGGGTTATGAGAAATGCGGCCGTGCTTGCAATGCCCAGGCCGGCGGTCGTAGCCCATCGCAGCGTCCATCTATGCGTGCGCACCGAATGCAGATGCAAAAAGACGTTGCCGAAAACGAAATTCGATCGCGTACGGTCCGTGTGCGGTTTTCCGCTGCGGAACGCGGAGTCGAGCAAACGGCGGGGCGCCGCGAGAAGGTTATCGCGGAAGACGCGCAGGGCCGTGCGTTGTTCTATGACCGGCGCGCTCATGCCTGCTCCCTGGTTCCCGGGGGGACTCTGGATTCTTCGTCCACGATCCAGGCATCGCCGCTGCCCTGCACCTTCAGCCAGTCGAGCGAGCGCGGCGCGGGCCCGCGCGTAACCGAACCGTCGGCGGCAAACAGCGACCCGTGACACGGACACTCGAAGCCTTCCGTCGTGGGTTTGACTATGCAGCCCAGATGAGTACACGTAGTCGAAATCGCGTGAACGCCTGCATCGTCGCGGAATACGGCTACGGCGCGTCCGGGCGGCACATATGCTTCACCCGCCGCGAGCGCCTTGGGCAGCGTTATGCGGAATTTCTTCGAGGGCGAGGACAAGACCGCGGCTTTCGGCAGCCTCAGCATTCCGAGGAGCGAGAAAAACAGCGCCGCTCCCATAGCCCAGATCGCCGACAAACCGAGAAAGTCGCGACGGGGCATCGGCTCCGGATCGAGGCGGGATTTTTGTTCTCTGGCTTTTACCGTCATGCACACCTCCAGAATGTCGATGAAAATACGCGTTCCATCGTGATTGCATCGACGGGGCAGCGCATCGCGCACAGAGCGCAGCGGATGCACCTGTCTTCATCCTTCAATATCGCCGAGTGTTCGGAGATGTCCGCCTGGTCGCCGAGCGAGTTGGTTATGGCCGCATCCAGTTCCGGTGTGGGTTCAAGATCCGCAAGCGATACGAGCTTCAAACATTCGGTTGGGCACACATCCGCGCAGCCGCCGCACAGCACGCATCGCGCGCCGTCAAATACGGGCGTGACTCCGCAATCGAGGCATCGCGACGCCTCGCGCATCGCTTCCTCGGCGCTGTATCCGCGCTCTACTACTACTTCGGGATGATGCAACCGCTCCTCGGGTTCGAGCACGGGCACCGGTACACGCCTGATCGATTCGTAACCGCGCTCCCTGCGGTATCTTTCAAGTATGCCGTGCGCGGATACTGAATCCTTGTGAAGGGTTCGGCCCGTTATGTGTTCGTATATCGAACGCGCCGCCGCTTTGCCCGACGCCACTGCGTCGATGAGCAGGCGCGTACCGTGCGCCAGATCCCCGGCCACGAACACATTCCGGGCCGAAGTCGCAAGCGTATCCGGGTTCACCCTGGGCCAACCCGGCCGCATCATCTCTACGTCTCCGCCGCCGTTTTCCAGAAATCCCAGCGCCGTCGCCTGCCCTACGGACATAAGCACCGTGTCGCAGTCGATGGTTTTCGTAACCTGATCGTCGTAGACGGGAGCAAACCGCCTGTCGGGGTCGTAAACCCTGAGGCATTTGCGGAAGGTTGCTCCCGTTACCCGGCCATCGGGATCGCGCAGGATTTCTACGGGTCCCCATCCGTTGTGACGCTCGATTCCTTCTTCATCGCCTTCGAGGATTTCCAGCGTGTCGGCGGGCATCTCTTCGAGGCTTTCGAGCGAGACGAGGTGAACGCGCGTGGTTGCGGGGAGCCGCGCTGCCGTGCGCGCCGTGTCGTATGCGATCTGACGCAGCACGGTGCGGGCTACGTCGTAGGCCACGTTGCCCCCGCCTATCACTACCACCTCGCGCCCGATGTCTATCGGCTCGCCCAGAGAAACGGCGCGCAGCAGATCCACTCCGCCGAATACGCGCGGCCCCCGTTCGCCCGGCAGTCCCAGACTTCGCGAAGACTTTGCGCCTGCGGCTATGAGCACGGCCCGGAAATCCCGCCGCAGGTCGCTGAAGCTGATGTCTTCGCCTACTCTGACGCCGCAGCGTATTTCCACGCCGAGGGCTTCTATGACTGCCACTTCTTTTGCGATCAGATCGCGGGGCAGGCGGTAGGTGGGAACTCCAACGGCGAGCATTCCGGCCGGTACCGGCTCTGCTTCAAAGACGACCGGTTTGAAGCCGAGCAGCGCCAGATCGTGCGCGGCCGAGAGTCCTGCCGGACCCGCTCCGATTATCGCTATGGTTTCGCCCGAGGCTTTAGTAAGTTTTCCATCCAGGCAGGAGTGCAATAGTGCGGCCATCTCTTCGGCGCGACCCGCTACGGGCGGTACAAACGACTGAACCGCGCGGATCACTTCATCGGCGGGTCTGGCTTCGGGGCCCGAAGTTTCGCAGGCAAAGCGTTTCAGCGCGCGAATGGCGATGGGACGGTCGTTTGCCACGAAACATCCGTCGTCATCCACTCGCGGAACCTTGCCGCGGCGGCAGGCGGCCTCGCACGGAGCGCCGCATATGCGGCCGCATATGGAGGCGAAAGGATTCGGGCCGCGCGCAATCAGGTAGGCTTCTTCAAATCGCCCTTCCGCAATCGCACGAACGTAACCGCGCGCGTCGGTGTGCACAGGACACGCCACCTGACAGGCAATCAGATCCCTGTGGTAGTTCTCGCCCGGTATTCCGACCTTGAGCGGCAGCATCCCGTTCCTCACCTTCGGCGACGAAACGGGGAAGAGAAACCACGGAATACGCAGAATTAACGGAATTCACCGAATACACAAAAAGGCCTTGTATTTCCGTCAGTTCGGTGTATTCCGTGTATTCCGTGGTTTCTCTTCCGTTTCATTGCCCAATTGATTGAAGCGCTGTTTCTTCGGCCTTGATTGCGTGCGGAAACAGCAGATTGTTTTCAAGATGTATGTGTTCGTGGAGATCTGCTTCGAGGCCTTCGAGCGCCTGATAGAGAGTGCGAAAACTTATGCAGGCGTCTTCAGGCGCGGTGTAATCCGAAGTAACGCGCCGCATTTCGGCGAGCAGATCCCCGGCCGCATCGTGTTCGAGCATCATCATCCGCACCGGATTTCTGACCGTTCCGAAAAATGCAGGTTGCAGCGCGCCTCCCGTATCGCTTGCCTGCTGCAGGCTCTCGATGTAGGGAAACAGCACCTGTTCTTCTTTGAGCATGTGCGTCAGCAGATCGACCTTCAGATCGTTGACGAGCGATTGCAGCTTCAGCAGTTCCGGATGATTCGCCGAGTGTTTTGAGACGACTTTGGCCGAAAGCGCCTCGATGCGCGCCAGCTCGTCGCGGGTAAAAGTGTGGTGGCGTTCGACTATGTGACGGCTGAGTTCGGTCAGGGACTCGAACTCAAATGCCACGGTGCGCACCGCGTCTTCGGCCTGACGCTCGATTGCATCGAGTCGGCTCATCACCTCATCGGCATCCAGGCGGGAGTCGGCGCAGGCCTCGGCCAGTGTCTTTCCGCCGCCGCAGCAGTAGTCGATTTTCAGCGTTTCAAAAAGTCGCGTTGCTCCCGGAATCTTCACCGCAAGTTCGCCTATCTTCTGCGTCGTCTCGATCATATTCGCTTTCCTTCCGCTAGGGTTCGATGATTCAATGTCCGTAAAAATCTATAAGTCCGGCTCGTCCGGCCCGGTTTCAGGGACTTGCCTGAATCGGGCATCGGGAATAAATCTAGGTCAGAAGGCGGATTTGCACAGTGACTTAAGTCATACCTGCAACGGTTTATTGAATGCTAAAAATCCGGATATGACTCCTGATGCGGCGACGTTCCGGGAAATCGAACTGGAACACGAAGAACTCAATGAACTTTTTCTGGCGCACCAGGAAGCCCTGCTTGCGCTCGATCTGCAACTGGCCGATGCACGGCTGGACAATTACGTGCAGAGACTGCTGCGCCATATGGCGTTTGAGGAAGAACACCTGATCCCGGTTTACGTTCGGGTTGGGACCGTGCCGGGCGGCCCGGTAGAGTTTTTTACCGGCGAGCACGCGCGTATGCGGGAATTTCTGGAGCGCTTTCGCGGCGCGATTGAAGACCTGCGCAGCAACTTTTCCGCCGACGCTTCGGCGCACGGGCGCAGGGTGATTGCGTTGTTTGACGCCGAAGCCGCTTACAAGAGCCTCGTCGAACACCACCACATGCGCGAGGGCAATCTCTTCTTTCCGGCGCTCGAAAGCGCAGCCACGCACGAGGAAAAGAAGCAGTTGCTGGAACGCTTTCACCGGGAGAGAAGATCGTGAGCGCACGCTCGGCGTTGATGCTGCCCCGCGAGCACGGGGCGTGGGCGATGCTCGCCGTATCGTATCTGCTGGGCGTGCTTGTGGGAGCGCGGTTCGATGCGGCGATTGCGGCGCTCGGCGCGTCGGCTCTGTTTGTATTCATTTCGCGCGAATCGCTGCTTTCCTGGCGGCGGGCGCAGCGGCGCGGCAGAGATGCACAACGCGCGGGACGCCTGTTTGTCGCGTATATTGCGCTTGCAGTTGCAGCGGGATTGCCGCTTTTGTGGACCGATTATTTTTGGAACCTTGCGCCGCTTGCGGCTGCGGCTGCTGCGCTGCTTGTTTTTAACGGAGAGCAGGGCGCGCAGCTCGAAGACCGCACGATCGGCAACGAACTGCTTGCAATAGCCGGAATCACGCTGCTTGCGCCCGCTGTATACTGCGCAGCGCGCGGCGGCTGGCAATGGGAAGCCTTTGCGTTGTGGATGATTTCGGCGGCCTATTTTGCGAGCAGCGTTTTTTACGTCAAGCTGCGCGTACTCGATGCACACGCCCGAAAAGCGGATGCGCGCAACCGTGTTCGGCGCTTCTGTTTCGGGTATCACGCCTCGCTGCTTGCGGCGCTCGTACTGCTGGCCGTTACGGAAAGGCTCTCGGTTTTTGCCGTCGTTGCATTCGCCCCGGTGCTGTGGCGCGCGTTTCT
Organism: Acidobacteriota bacterium; assembly: GCA_019639255.1. GTDB lineage: Bacteria > Acidobacteriota > Blastocatellia > RBC074 > RBC074 > JAHBSF01. The sequence goes on from JAHBSF010000002.1 coordinate 119,414, forward strand.
GGCCGTCGTGCGCCCGGTGCGCGAGCTGAACCTGAGGCGCATCGGTATGCTCGAAATTGCATATTCGGCCGTATTTCTTGCCGCGGTCGCGATTGCGTTTCGCGCCGGGTAGAAAGCCGGCGTAGGAGAAAGAAGAGATAACGGAACAAACGGAATAAGACGGAAACTACGGAAATATTCAACTATTCCGTAATTTTCGTTTCATTTCGTTTGTTCCGTTATCTCTCTTTTATGCCCCGAAGTCGTGTGGTTTGATTTAGACCGAAAAGTATGGATAATCGCCCGCGAACGAGCAGTCGCCCTTGGGTTTTCAAACCGGATCGTAAACGGAAAACTTTATGAATATAAAATGATGTTGCGCTGCCAGACGCCAGCCGAACTAACGCTCAACCGGAGCGCAGACAGTGCACCCGGTTAGCTCGGTGTTATACCGCATAAACAAACTGGAGTTGCACAACATGCAGAAGAACTGGCTCAGTCTGTGGATCATCCTCGTGGGCGCATTTGTTGCGGTCATCGGCTCTGCCGGCGCCGTGTATGCCCAAGCCAATGCTGATTGGACCGAACCATTTCCGCCGTTCAAAATCGCGGGGAATCTCTACTATGTGGGCAGCAAGGGCCTCGCCAACTATTTGATCACCACCCCGGAAGGCCACATCCTTATCAATAGCGATCTTGAAGAGAACGTCTCTCTTATCCGGGCAAGTATCGAGAGTCTTGGATTCAAGTTCACTGACATCAAAATCCTGCTCATCAGCCACGCGCACTGGGATCACAACGCCGCCAGCGACACCATCAAGAAGCTGACTGGCGCGAAGTACATGGTCATGGAAGCCGACGTTTCGGTCGTCGAATCGGGCGGCAAGACGGACTTTCAGTATGGCAATGTTCCTGCAGCCCGCTACACACCCACAAAGGTAGATCGCGTGCTGCACGATGGGGATGAGGTCAGGTTAGGGGGCGCCGTCCTGGTGGCGCATCTCACGCCCGGCCACACGAAAGGCTGCACAACGTGGACGATGAAGGCGCAGGAAGCCGGTCAGACCTACAACGTTGTGATCATTGGCAGCCCCAATGTGAATCCCGGCTACCGGCTCGTGAACAACGCCGCCTATCCTACGATTGCGGCGGATTACGAAAAGATGTTCCGCGTCTTGAAATCCCTGCCGTGCGATATCTTTCTGGGAGCGCATGGCGGTTACTTCGATCTCGAGACGAAATACGCGCGGCTGAAGAAGAGCGGTCTGGCGGCCTTCGTCGATCCTGAAGGCTACAAGAAGTTTGTGACCGACAAGGAACAGGCGTTCAAGACCGAGCTCGCAAAGCAAAGATCGGCTCCAGGGAAATGATCAATGAGTGCATGGTGCGGCCTGACATCCAATCCAGCGCAGCGCCCCCAACAGAGGCTTCGATTACGCGTCTTTTATCTCTTACTTTGCACAGGAGGAATGTTGATGCGACGATTTGTTACCGTAGTCCTGCTCAGCGCAGTAGTGTCATTCGGCAGCGGTCACGCTGCCCAAGCGCCGGACCCGGCTGTCGCGCAGGCAGCGCTCGCGCGCCTGGACTTCATGGTCGGACGCTGGCGGGGAGAAGCGTGGCAGATTCGCGGCAGCGAGCGCGTGCAAACGCAAATGCTCGAAACCGTTGAGCGGAAGCTGGGTGGCGCCGTTCTGCTCGTCGAGGGTCGCGGAACGATTGCAGCACCCGGGGCCGAGGATCGCGTGGTCCATCATGCTCTGGGCGTGATCTCTTTCGACTCGAGGACCGGCAAGTACACGATGCGATCCTATCTCGCGACCGGGCAGTCGGGCGATTTCGATCTGACGCTTGTGGATGGCGGTGTAAGTTGGACCCGTGAGGCGCCTGGAGGCCGGGTTCGCAACACGGCGCACTTCACGGAGAACGAGTGGCGCGAGATCGGCGAGTTTTCATCTGACGGAACCGCGTGGAGGCAGATTATGGAGTTTCGGCTGAAGCGCCAGCCATGATACTCGCGGTCAGCGGCCTAACGAATGTCCCAGTACACCTGTAACAAGTTGCTGCATCAGACCGGGGCCGCATTACGGCTTTTCCGAGTTCGCATCTTCTCTTTCGTCGATTGGAGGAATCAATGCAGATTACCCAGATGATCGAAGCAGTTCAGAAGAAGCTGAAGATTCAGGTTGATGGGAAAGCAGGCGCCGAGACGTGGGGTGCGATCTACGCAGCGATAGTTAAACCGACAATAGGGGGAGTTGCGCCCCATCTGGCGATCTCGAAGGTTGACGAACGAAGCGAGAAGCACATCGCAACGTTGCTGCCCGAGGTGCAGCCCATTGCTCGCGCGCTTGTTCAGAAGGCGGCGGCGAATGGCATCAACATCAAGATCATCAGCGGTCTTAGAACTTACGCCGAACAGGATGCGCTCTACGCCAAAGGCCGAACAGCTCCAGGCCCGAAGGTGACCAACGCCCGCGGAGGATACTCGAATCACAACTTCGGCATAGCCTTTGATATAGGTGTTTTCTCTGGAACCAGCTACCTGCCGGAATCTCCAAAGTACAAGGCGGTTGGTGTACTCGGCATGGATCTTGGCTTAGAGTGGGGCGGAAACTGGACGTCCATAGTTGACCAGCCCCACTTTCAACTTCGGCCTGTCTGGGCAGCAGCGATGAAGGAACGGGACATGTTGGCCGAGTTTCGCAGTCGTGTTGCCGGCAGCCAGCCGCTCTTCGCCTGACCGGCGCCGCCTAACCTCTCGGTCAACCGGATTCGATACGGCTGACGGCGCGCCGCACCGGAGCAGATCTCGAAGAATGCCCTGGGCATCCCCACTGGATTTATGCTGAGCCGGGGTGGGAGGCGGTTGCTCCAAATATACTCGCCCGGATGAAGCTCCTGCCGGCAACCCCACGGAAAAGTTGAATATTTCCGTAGTTTCCGTCTTATTGGTAATGCTCCATTAAAGTGTGCTTGCTCGCGATCTTTGATAATTACAGCGGTTTTGATTTTGGTGTTCAGTACTCTGTAAACAAAGTTTTTGAGTTTTTCAGCCGCGGAGCGGCGAAAGATCTGTAGCCTGGTGCGTGAGCGCCAGCTCAGCAGAAAAAAAAGGTTCAAGCCCTGAAAGGGCGAAAGATCTTCCGCCCCTCCGGGGCTGGCGCCGCTTCTCTGCACCGACCCAGGGCTCGCCGCCCTGGGCTACAGATCTTTCGCCGCTTTGCGGCTGAAAAACTCAAAAACTTTGTTTACAGAGTACTGAACACCAAATCGAAACCGCTGTAATTGCCGACGGGTTGATCGCTGCGACCCCACTCATTCATAACGAAGCGCTCATTACCAGGAATCAGCATGATTTCCGTTTCATGTTCATGCGTGGTAGAAATTTTCTGATAGGGATCAGTCAGGCCACTCCTGGTTTTTCAATATCTCCTTGTCGTCAATTGCAAACGGAGCAAAATAATGAGTGAGGATGATTATCAGCGAATTGTCGCGCAGGTATTGCACAGTGCCGCCCAGCCAATGATTGCAACCGATACTGGTGTGGAAGCTGCGCAGAAAATTGGAGAGCTGGCGGCTCAGGAAGAGGTTGAATGGGCAGTGGCGGGCGGACTGGCAATGCACTTGTATGGAAGCCCACGTTTAACGAAAGATGTGGATATTATTGCCTCAGAGCACTTATCGCTGACGCCGCAACGTAGACTGACATTTGGCGACAGTAGCTATGGGCTGCAGGTCGGCAAATATGCCGTCCAGATTGGCTGGATTGTGCGCAACGATGGCTATCAGAAATATTATCGCGCGGCTTTGAAAGATGCGATCAGGCTGCCCAACGGGCTACGCATTGTGACGCCTGAATGGTTGGTAATTCTAAAGTTCAATGCCGGACGGCAGAAAGACCTTGATGACATCGTCTTCTTACTCAGGCAGCCGAAACTGGTTGATCGCCCTACGGTCAAACAAAAAGTGGTTGAAACAGCAGGCGAGGATGTGTGGCTGGCAATGTTGTCCGGCTTTCGCCGCTTATGCGATTTAGCTGATAGTAAGACGACGGAACCAGGCAAGTATTATGACCAGGATTAGCGCCGGAGAAAGCAGGGTGCGCCCTACTGATCTGACGGCGAAGTTGGCTAAGCCATGTATTTTCATAAGCCATTGTGCTGGTATCGAACAACGCGGCCCGGTCAACTCCGGCGTTAGGCGGCGCGGATGGCGCACCGTGCGACTAGGGCCATGGCTGCTTTCGACGCCAGGGGAGGATCTGACATGACGCGCATAATCTCCACCGCGTTCACCGGACTTGGCCCGGGCGAAGGGTTTATCGAGGTTGAAGGGGGGCGTGTGTGGTATCGCATCGTCGGTTCCGGCGACGCAACGCCCCTTCTGCTGCTTCACGGCGGTCCCGGGGCGCCGAGCTATTACCTGAACCCCCTTGAAAAGGTATCCGAAGACCGGCCCGTTATCTTCTACGATCAGTTGGGCGCGGGCCGCTCAGATCGGCCCACTGATTCTGCACTGTGGAGCGTCGACCGTTTTGTCAGGGAACTGGCGCAAGTTCGAGACGCACTTGATTTGGATGAGGTCCATATTCTCGGGCACTCGTGGGGAAGTATGCTGGCGGTCGAGTATATGCTGACGAATCCCCATGGCGTTGAAAGTCTCATTCTTGCCAGCCCGGCGCTAAGCGTCCGTCGTTGGGCAGACGACGCCGAGCGTCTGCTTGCCGATCTTCCTGCGTCAGTACAAGAAGCAATAGCGAGTCATGAAGGCGCAGGAACGACGGACTCCGCGGAATATCAGGAGGCAACGATGGAGTACTACCGTCGATATCTTTCCAGATCGGATCCGTGGTCGCCTGATCTTGAAGCCACATTCCAGAACTTCAATGCAGAAATCTACGGACTGATGTGGGGCCCAAGCGAGTTCACAGCCACGGGTTTGCTGAAAGACTATGAGCGCGAAGACGTCCTGTCCGATCTCGCGCTCCCTATTCTGTTCACAGCCGGCAGACACGACGAAGCGACGCCGGAGACAGCAGCGCATTTCCATAGCCTTGCGCCGAACTCTCAAATAGCGATCTTCGAGAATAGTGCGCATATGACGATGCTGGACGAACCTGATGAATACGTCGCGGCTATTCGTGCGTTTCTTAACGAACTCGAACAATCACAATGAGTGGTGTGTGAGAAGGGCAACCACTGGCCGACGAGAGGCAACATTACAAAAAGCCAGATAATGGAACAAATGAAATGAAACGGAATTTATAGGTGTACCGGGACATTTTGCGCCTGGCGTCAGACCGACGAAGTCTGAGTTGCTGGGCATACAGGTAACCGAGGAGACAGCGTATGGATCGGAAAGAACTATTACTCAGCCCACTCGCTTACATGCCGCCGCCGCGGTTGCTCGCCGATCTTGAGCCGGGCGACGCCGCTCGCGTTATACCAGGAGCGACGCACTCGATCGTGGAGATCCTCGCTCACCTCGTCTTCTGGCAGTCGTGGTTTCTCGACCGTTGTGCCGGTGATGCAAGACCGATAGTCGCTCGGGCGTCGCAGGGGTGGCCGCCGGCAAGCGCCGAGGCCTGGGAAACGCTGCGCGCACAGTTCCTCGGGGATCTTCAGCGGGCTGCCGAGTGGCCAGGTGATGGGCTCGTTGCGCCCGCGATCGAGATCCCGGGAATGGCGCATTACACTATCACTGATGCGTTGACGCACCTCGCAGTCCACAATGCGCATCACCTCGGACAGATCGTTACGATGCGGCAAGTGCTTGGGGTTTGGCCTCCGCCGGAGGGGAGCTGGACCTGGTAGCGTACTCGCGATTGGGGGGGCGGCACCACTACTACTTTGTGCGCAAGCCGGTCAACGGCGAGGGCGCCGTTCAAATCAAACCACACGCCTTCAGGACATAAAACAGAGATAACGGAACAAACGAAAATAGACGGAACATACGGAAATATTCAACTTTTCCGTATGTTCCGTCTTTTTTCGTTTGTTCCGTTATCTCTTTCTTCTGCGGCCCTGTTTGGGGTAAAATTCCCGGTCGCTTTGCTTGGCGCGGATCATCGGTATGTCCGCGTGCAGATCCGTCCCGTAGAAGAGGATTTCAGGAAGAATGGGCATAGAGAGCATTCAAACCGCCGATGCGCCCCAGGCTATAGGGCCTTATTCGCAGGCGGTCAGGGCGGGTGGATTTGTTTTCGCTTCGGGGCAGATACCGCTCGATCCTTCTACGATGCAGATCGTCGAGGGCGACATAGGCCGGCAGACCGAAAGGGTGCTGGAGAATCTGAAGGCGGTGCTGAGTGCGGCGGGCAGTTCGCTCGAACGTGTTGTGAAGACGACGGTATATCTGGCGGATATGGGCGATTTTGCAGCGATGAACGATGTGTACGGGCGGTATTTCGGCGCAGCAAGGCCGGCGCGCTCTACGGTGCAGGCCGCGCGTTTGCCGCGCGATGCACGCATCGAGATCGATGTAATCGCGCTTGCGTAGAGGCGGGGGATTATGAAGAGAAGCGGGCTGGAGGCGGGCCGGAATGATCGAGAGGGGAGCGATTCCCCCGATCTTCACTTGACCGGGCGGATGAACCCGGATCGGTCAGGCTGCCTTGAGCACCTTGCCCGATTTCAGGCACCGCGTGCAGACGCGCATGCGTTTGGCCGCTCCCTTTACGAGTGCGCGCACGTTTTGCAGATTGGGTTCAAACCGCCGCTTCGTGCGGTTGTTGGCGTGCGAGACGCGATTGCCGAACTGGGGACCCTTGCCGCAGACTTCACAGCTTTTCGCCATTATGACCTCCCCCGGATGATTCAACCGGATGAATTAAAGTGATATGAAGGCAGCGGATATCCGCCGCTGCACGAAAACGGTACTTATAGCAGATGGCCGGCGCGCAAGTCAACGCTGCGCCTGCCGTGGAAGATTCGATGCAAGGAGCTGACGACAGTGCGTAAACTTTTGACTCCGATCTGTTTTCTTTTATTGACTTCGATTATGGCCGCCTGCGGCGGCAGCGGTGCGAGTTCGAGCCCCGACGCAGGCAAGGACGAGACGGCTGCGGTCGTCAACAGCGTAAGAATCAGCGTAGCGGATGTGGATCGCGTCACGGCGCAGCAGTTGCGCGGGCAGGAAGCCGAGCTGTCGCAACTCGAGCTTGCGAGCGCCCGGCTTCAGGCTCTCGACGGCCTGATTACGCAGGAAGTGCTCTTCCAGCGCGCGCAGAAGGATAATCTGATACCGAGCGAGGACGACGTTACGCAGGAAATCCAGCGTCTAAAGCAGGAGGGCGGCCTTACTGAGGAAGCCTTCCAGAAGCAGCTCAAGGAAGCCAACCAGAACGAGGCGCAGTTCCGCGATTCGGTGCGCAAGAATCTGGCCATACAGAAACTGCGCGACAAACTCACCGCCCAGCTCAAGGTGCAGGACCGCGAGGTTGAGGACTTTTTCCGGGCCAATCCGAAGGAATTCGTCGCGCGCCGCGGCGTAGCGCTTTCGGCGATCGTAGTGGACCCGGCCGACAACGGAGCGCGATTCGACGCCAAGGGCGAACTCGAAGCCGAGCAGAAGATCAAGGAAATCCACACCCGCCTGAAGTCGGGTTCGGATTTCGCTACCATCGCGCGTCAGCAGTCGGAAGATGATTCGGCCTATCGTTCGGGAGATCTCGGTTTCATAGCCGAGGAGCAGTTCCCGGCGCTTGCGCAGCAGGGTCTGCCCGCAGGTCTCGGCCCGCGTCTGATGGGGATGAAGGAAGGCGACATCACCGAGCCCGTGAGGGCTCAGAGCGGTCGCTGGTACATCTTCAAGCTGACCCAGAAGCGCACAGAATCGCGCGAACTGACGCTCAACGATCCCGAGGTGCGCAAGCAGATTTCGGATTTTGTGCTCAAGGAGCGCGGACAGTTGGTTAATGCCGCGCTGTTGACGCGCGCCCGCGACGAGGCGAAGATCGAAAACTTCCTGGCGATGCGTATGCTCGAAAACCCGAACAGCTTCGGCATACTTCGCCCCGTGTCCCAGGCAAGCCCCGCAGCTTCGCCCGCAGCTTCGCCCACGGCGAACCAATAACACGGTCAATGCTGTTTCGTTTCAGCGACGTCTGCAAATCCTACGGCGCGCAGCAGGTGCTGCGCGCCGTGAGTTTTCAGGTCAATCCGGGTGAACACGTCGGCCTCGTAGGCCGCAACGGCGCGGGCAAGACGACGATTCTGCGCCTTATTGCCGAGTCGGAAACTCCGGATTCGGGTTCGATCGATCGTTTGCGGGGATTGCGCCTGGGCGTGCTCAGCCAGCACGTAGATTTCGACGGCGACCGCAGCGTGCTCGATACGGCGCTCGAAGTCTTCGCCGAACTTCAGGCTCTCGAATCGCGCCTGCGAGATCTCGAACACGAGATGACGGAGGCTTCCGGCGATCGCCTCACCACCATTCTCGACCGGTACAGCGAGGCGCAGCACGCCTACGAACACGCCGGAGGCTTCAGCTATCACGCGCGCGCCGAAGCGGTGCTTTTGGGGCTGGGCTTTACAACAGATGAGTTCGGAAAGGCGGTCGGCAATCTCTCGGGCGGCGAAAAGAACCGTCTCGGACTGGCGCGACTGCTTCTGCTCGAACCCGATGTATTGCTGCTTGACGAACCGACCAATCATCTGGATGTAGAGGCTGTAGAGTGGCTGGAAGATTTTCTTTCCGCATATAAATCGGCCTATATCATCGTCTCGCACGATCGTTTCTTTCTGGATCACACGGTCGGGCGGGTGCTGGATCTCGAAGCGGGCCGCGTCGATTCCTACAAGGGCAATTACAGCGATTACCTCGAAGAGCGCCAGGAGCGGCGCGAGGCGCAGCAGCGCGCCTTCGAGCAGCAGCAGGAACTGATTGCGCGCACCGAAGAGTTCATTCGGCGCAACATCGCCGGGCAGAAAACCAAGCAGGCCAAATCGCGGCGCAAGATGCTCGAACGCCTCGAGCGCATCGCTTCGGTAAATGACGCCGATACGGCGAATTTCAAGCTTCCCTCGACCGCGCGCACCGGGGATCAGGTGCTGATTGTGGAGCGTTTGACCATAGGCTTCCCGACGCGTGCGCTTGCGCGCGACATTACGTTGACTTTGAGGCGCGGCGAGCGGCTCGGCATCATAGGCGGCAACGGCACGGGCAAGACCACATTTCTTCGCACGATCCTCGGAAAACTCCCTGCGCTCGAGGGTGAGTCGCGATGGGGCGCGGGCGTAAGCATCGGTTATTACGACCAGCAGTTGCGCATGGTCGATGACCGTCACACGGTGATCGAGGAGTTGCGCACGATCGCTGCGGCATCGGTTACGGACGGCGAATTGCGAGGGTTTCTCGGGCGTTTTCTGTTTTCGGGCGACGATGTATTCAAATCCGTCGCGGCGCTGTCGGGCGGCGAGAAGGGAAGACTTGCAATAGCAAAGCTGATCTATTCGCGCGCAAACGTGCTGGTGCTCGACGAGCCTACGAATCACCTCGACATAGCAAGCTGCGAGGCGCTCGAAGACGCCCTGAACGAATACGGTGGAACCATACTGACCGTATCCCACGACCGGTACTTTCTGGACCGCATCGCTACGCGGATACTGTTTTTCAGCGAACAGGGCGGCGTAGAGGATTTCGACGGGGCGTATACGGAATTCTACGAAGCGCATCACCGTCCACCCGATCCGCCTGCAGAAGAAAAGAAGCCCGACAAACAGCTATCCGCAGCAAAGTCCGCAGCAAAGTCCGCGTCTTCGGGCAAACACTCCGGAAAGAAGGTCAGGCCTCCTGCGCCCGAAGAAATCGAAGCCGAAATTCATTCGGTCGAGGGCGAGGTTGCGGCGCTTGCGGAGTTGCTTGCGTCGGAAGATGTTGCGCGCGACTGGGAGCGGCTGCACTCGCTCAATGAACAGTACCAGTCGCTCGACGCGCGTTTGCAGGATCTGTACCGACGATGGGAACAATCCCTTCAGCCGGAGTAGGAGAGCAGAGAGATAACGGAACAAACGGAAAGTAGATCGCTGGCTCTTTCCGTTTGTTTCGTTTATTCCGTTTTAACACGGTTCGATAAGGGAGGGGTCGTCGATCGCGGGTGAATTGACCGCGCGCGAGACTTCGTAGATTTCCAGTTCTTCGCCCGGATAGGGACCGAGCAAAGCTTCAAGTTCCGGCCGTGTGCGCTGCGGGTCGAGCCAAAGGGCCTCGTCCTCGGGCCGCAGGATTGCCGCCATGCGGTGATGCACTTCACCGATGAGTTCGTTCGGCTCTACGGTGATGATGGTGCAGGTTTGCAGCTTTTCGCCGTCGGGCGCGCTCCACTCCTCCCACAATCCTGCAAAGGCAAACAGTGCGTGGTCGCGCCGTCTGATGTAAAGCGGCCGGCTCGGGCTTTTGCCCTTTTTCTGCCACTCGTAAAAGCCATCGGCCGGAATCAGGCAGCGTCTGCGCGCAAGCGCGTGTTTGAACGACGGTTTTTCCGCAAGCGTTTCGGCTTTGGCGTTGATGATGCGGCTGCCGATCGATGGGTCTTTGGCCCAGAAGGGAACGAGTCCCCATTTGAAGGCCACGAGACGACGGACATTGCCCTGCAAAACAACGGCTGCAAGCGGTTGGGTCGGCGCGATGTTGTAGCGCGGCTCGAAGAGATAATCGACGGTCTCAACCTCGAAGCGCCCGGCGACTTCTTCCGGCGTATGATGCTGCGTGAAACGTCCGCACATGTTTTTCCTCCGGCAGAAACAACAACCAATGCAGCAAACGCAATAGCCTTTCCGTTTGTTCTGTCCATTTCCGTTTGTTTCGTTATCTATATTCCTGCCCGGAAAAAACAAGGGCGCCTGAAGCGGTGGTCCGACTTCAGGCGCCCGGGCTGAGGAGCTCACAAGTGGTGGGGGATAACCGGCTCAACAACAGCAAACGAGTCAAAAAGGACTCTGTTATGAATCAGAATGGTGCGTAGCCGACGCGCGATGCCTTTTCCACAGACGGGTTAAACGGGAAGCCCACTCAAGAGCGCGCCTGCGCTCGCTGACGGACGGGACAAGAGGTACACAAGCGGCGTCCCATGCAAGGGAAGGGCATCGGCGACGGAAATAACCGGTCTCCAGGGGGGCGACCATCCCTCCCCGCACGGGTCGCCTGACCCTTTGGGAAGGGTGCGCGAGGGATGAGAGTTGATAGACCCTTCAAAGAACAACCCTGCAACCGGATACTTCCTTCTCAGCTACGTCTTGTGCGATCATTCCGACCGCACTGCCCGGAATATAAACAACTTCCGTGCCGGACCGCTTCGCGGCTTCCCCAGGCGGCGGGTTTTTCGGCGGTAAGTAGCCTGAAATCAAACTGATATCGGCTGCAACGGGAGATTGCATCGGGCGTTTTTCGCAAAGTGCATGGGGGGATATAACTCTATCCGTTCGGATAGAGTTATATCCGAAGGGATAGAGGTCGGCATCAACATCAGTTCAGGGGGCGGCATCGATTCAGGGGATGTCTGCTTTTCGGACGCGTCGTTTATGGATCCACGATTGATTACAATAGCCGGGCCGCTCAAGGGCAATATTTTTTCGCTTTCCGACGAGGGGGCTACTATTGGGCGGGAGGCGGCCAACCGTATCTGTTTGAGCGACATGGCGGTATCGCGGCGTCACTGCGTAATCGAGTTGCGCGAGGATGCATTTCAGGTCCGGGATCTGGATAGTTTCAACGGGACGTTCGTCAACGGGGTGCCGGTCAAGGATCGAAGGCTGGATCACGGCGACCGTATCGTGATAGGGGATTCGCAGTTTCTTTTTTTTCTGCACGGCGAGGACGGCATATCGTCGTTCAACACCGTGCAGCTTGAAGAGGAGCGCGCTCCGGCGCACGAGACCGTGCGGCTGCGGCAGGAGGACAATCTGTTCCGGCAGCCGGAGAAAGTGCTCGCCGCCCTGCCGCAAAGCGTGCGGCTTGCGCGCGACCTGAATGCGCTGCTGAAGATAAGCGCATCGGTCGGTTCGATTCGCACGCTGGAGGCTCTTGCGCGGGAACTCTTCGATCTGATTTCCGCCGTCGTCCCGGCCGAAACCGGAGCAATCCTGCTCTCGGACGAACACGGCGTCTCGGAAGAGTTTCCCACCGTATTCGGCTGGGACCGCGCCGAGGGCGCAGACCGTCCGGTGCGTGCAAGCCGCACGATTGTGGGCCGGGTGTTGAGCGAGGGGATATCGATACTGAGCAATGATGCGCAGGGAGGTGAAGCCTTCAGCGAAGCAGAGAGTCTTGCCGCGTTTCGCATCAGTTCGGTTCTCGCCGTGCCGCTTGCCGCGCGCGAGCGCACGCTCGGCGTTCTTTACCTGAGCACTAGCGATCCGCTGAGCGCCTTCGACGAGGGACACCTTCAGCTTGCTGCGGCGATCGCCGGCATAGCCGCCGTCGCCATCGAAAACGTACGGCACGTGGAATGGCTGGAGGGCGAAAATCGCCGCCTCGTAGACGAGATCAACATCTCGCACAACATGGTGGGCGAAAGCCCGAGACTGCGCGAGGTCTACGCCTTCATTTCCAAGGTCGCCCCCACCGACTCCACCGTGCTCATACGCGGCGAGTCGGGCACGGGCAAGGAACTCGCCGCGCGCGCCATACACAACAACAGCCTGCGCGCGGGCAAACCCTTCGTCGCCATCAACTGCGCGGCGCTGACCGAGACGCTGCTCGAAAGCGAACTGTTCGGACACGAAAGAGGCGCTTTTACCGGAGCGGTTGCGCAGAAGAAGGGCAAACTGGAGATCGCCGACGGGGGCACCGTGTTTCTGGACGAACTCGGCGAGATGACTCCCCTGCTGCAGGCCAAACTGCTGCGCGTGCTTCAGGAGCGCGAGTTCGAGCGCGTAGGCGGAACGCGCCCGATCCGGACCAACATACGGCTGATCGCCGCGACCAACCGCGACCTGGAAGCGATGATCAGACAGGGCGAGTTCCGGCAGGATCTGTACTACAGGTTGAACGTGATTTCGCTGCAACTGCCGCCGCTGCGCGAACGCCGCGAGGACATTCCGCTTCTGGCGAGTTATTTCGCCGCGCGCGCCGCGGAGCGATGCCACCGCACGGTTCGCGGGTTGACGCGCGAGGCGCGGGCCTGCCTGCTCGATTACGACTGGCCGGGCAACATCCGCGAACTCGAAAACGCCGTCGAGCACGCAGTCGTGTTAGGCGGAGAATGGATACGGCCCGAGGATCTGCCCGAAGTCGTACTGGATTCGGCCCGCGACGAGGTTTCATCGGATGACGGCGGCGGCAGCACGAAGTACCACGAAGCGGTCAAGGAGATGAAAAAACGCCTGATACGCGAAGCAATAAGCCAGGCCGCAGGCAATCTGACCGAGTCGGCGCGCCTGCTCGGCGTGCATCCGAATTATCTGCATCGCCTGATACGCAATCTCAATCTGCGCGATGAACTGAAGAAATAGAAATAACCCGATGGAATGGAAGGCAAAGAGAGATAACGGAACAAACGGAAATAGACGGAACAAACTAAAAGTTTGGCGATTACAGCGGCTATTGCGGGGGTAATGATGGGGAAAACTCACTTGGCGATTAGTCTGATCGGAGCGATTTGTTTGATGACGATGAACTGTCAGGACCAGAGCGTCAGGGCGCCGGATGGATCCGGCGACGGGTTGATTGCCGCCGATGCACGCGATCTTCACTCTTATTCCAATCCCGGGCAGGTCCGCGTCAAACACGCCGATCTCGATCTGGAGGTCTTGTTTGACCGCAAGGTTATAAAAGGTATTGCGACGCTGCGGCTCGAACGCGCATCGGGCGCAAGCGCGGCTCCGCTGAAACTGGACACGCGCGGATTGACGATCAATCTCGTCGAAGCATCATCGGACGGAACGGTTTTTCTGCCCGTGGAGTTTATGCTCGGCGACAGCGACGGATTTCTCGGCGCGCCCCTTGAAATCAAACTGCCGGCCGAAGCCGCATCGGCGCGCATAACATACGAAACAAGCCCCGAGGCATCGGGCCTGCAATGGCTCGATCCGGTGCAGACCGCAGGCAGGAAGCATCCCTATCTGTTCACTCAATCGCAGGCGATTCATTCCCGAAGCTGGATCCCGCTGCAGGATTCGCCGCAGGTGCGCATAACCTACTCCGCAAGAGTGCGCACCCCGCCCGCAGTGCGCGCCGTGATGAGCGCCGAAAACGATCCGCAATCGCCGCGCAACGGCGACTATCGTTTCAGTATGACGCAGCCCATTCCGTCCTACCTGATAGCGCTTGCCGTGGGCGATATAGACTTCCGTCCGCTCGGAGCGCGCACGGGCGTATACGCCGAGCCCTCGGTCGTGGATGCGGCGGCGCGCGAGTTCGCCGATACGGAGAGAATGGTAGAGGCGACCGAAAAACTTTACGGACCTTATCGCTGGGATCGTTACGACATACTGGTTTTGCCGCCGAGTTTTCCCATCGGCGGAATGGAAAATCCCCGGCTGACGTTTGCAACGCCGACGATCATTGCGGGCGATCGCAGCCTCGTATCGCTGATAGCGCACGAACTGGCGCATTCGTGGTCGGGCAATCTGGTCACGAACGCGACGTGGCGCGACTTCTGGCTCAACGAAGGCTTTACGACATATCTTGAAGGCCGGATCATCGAGGCGGTATATGGCCGCGAGCGCAGGGAAATGGAGGCCGTGCTGGGGCGTCAGGATCTGGAAAGGGAACTGTCGCAGCTTGACGAACGCGACAGGATTCTGCACGTAGACCTTGCGGGGCGCGATCCCGACGACGGGTTTACGCTCGTGCCGTATGAAAAGGGCGCGCTGCTGCTGAGGCTCATCGAAGAAACCTACGGCCGCGAGCGATGGGATGCGTTTTTGCGCGGCTACTTCGATCATTTCGCATTTCAGAGCATAACAACGGCGCAGTTTGTGGCTTATCTGAAGAAGAACCTGCTCGACTCCGATCCGCAGCTTGCCGCAAGGATCAGGCTTGAAGAGTGGATCGAGCGGCCCGGACTGCCCGAAGAAGCGCCCAAGCCCGCTTCCGATGCTTTTGCCGAAGTGGCTGCTGCGGCCGATCTCTGGATGCGGGGCGAACGCAAACTCGCCGGCATCCCCGCCTCTGGCTGGACCACGCAGCAGTGGCTGCACTTCCTGCGCAGTCTGCCTTCGCCGCTGCCGGGGGAAAAAATGGCGGAACTCGACCGCGCCTTCGGTTTGACGAAAACGGGCAATGCGGAGATAGCGCACCAATGGCTGCTGATGTCGATACGCAGCAAATATGCCGCTACGGATGCGCGGCTGGAGTCGTATATGGTGCAGATCGGGCGGCGCAAGCTGATCAAGCCGCTTTATGAAGAACTGATAAAGACGCCCGAGGGGCGCAAGCGGGCCGAGGCGATTTATGCAAGGGCGCGCCCCGGTTATCACCCGATCACGCAAACGGCGATCGACGCGGTGATGAAACCCTGAAGAGAAGCCGCGGAACACCCCTCAGTTCCCGGTATGGGAGGAAAGAGAGATAACGGAACAAACGAAAATAGACGGAAACTACGGAAATACTCAGTCTTTTCGTGATTTTCGTCTCATTTCGTTTGTTCCGTTATCTCTCTCTGAGAATTGCGGCCCTAGTCGAAATGCCCGCGATAAAGCCGCCTTTTCATCAACTCCGCCAGTGCAAGATAGGCCGCGACAAGCACTGCTATCGTCGCCAGCATCGCAACCGGCGGTTTCA
Organism: Acidobacteriota bacterium; assembly: GCA_019639255.1. Lineage (GTDB taxonomy): Bacteria > Acidobacteriota > Blastocatellia > RBC074 > RBC074 > JAHBSF01. The sequence goes on from JAHBSF010000002.1 coordinate 135,119, forward strand.
CAAAGCCCAGCAGCGCGGAAACCGGCGTAAACGGCAACAGTACGCCCACCGCAACGCAGGAAACCGTGCTCAGCATCAGCGCGCGGCTCGGCCTGCTGCGCCAGGGCGCATTGCGCGTGCGTATTACCAGTATCACGAGCGTTTGAGTCGCCAGCGATTCGATGAACCAGCCCGTACGGAACAGCTCCGCGCCCGCCGAAAACACCCACAACAACACGCCGAAGGTCAGGAAATCAAACAGCGAACTCACCAGCCCCATCCAGATCATATAGCGGCGAATCAGCGCCACGCTCCATTTCCTCGGCTTCATAAGGTAGTCGGCATCAACCCGGTCGCCGGGGATCGTCACCTGCGAGAAATCGTAGAGCAGATTGTTGAGCAGTATCTGCGGCGGCAGCATGGGCAGAAACGGCAGCAGCAGCGAAGCCCCGGCCATGCTGAACATGTTGCCGAAATTCGATGACGTGCCCATCAGTATGTACTTCATTACATTGCCGAATGTCCGGCGTCCCTCGATGATGCCCGCGTGTACGACGTGAAGCGATTTGCGAAGCAGTATGAGATCCGCCGCTTCGCGCGCCACATCCACCGCCGTATCGACCGACAATCCGACGTCCGCCTCGTGCAGCGAGGGCGCATCGTTGATGCCGTCGCCGAGATAGCCGACGGCGTGGCCCGATCGCTGAAGCGCACTGATTATGCGTCGCTTCTGGTCGGGCGAGACTCGCGCGAAAATGGTCAGCCGCTGCACGACCTGCGGAAGCGCTTCGGCGGAAACTTTTTCGAGTTCCTCTCCGGTGATGGCGCCGCGCACCTCCAGGCCCACATCGCTGCAGATCTTTCGCGTGATGATTTCGTTGTCGCCCGTAAGCACCTTGACCTCGACCGCATCGCGTTTGAGAGCGTGCAGCGTTGCGGTGGCGGATGTGCGCGGAGGATCCAGAAAGGCGGCAAAGCCGACAAATACCATGTCGCGTTCGTCGGCGATCGTGAAATGCGTGCGACTCTCGGCCGACAAGTCGCGGTACGCCACGCCGAGGGCTCGGAATCCGGCGCTGCTGAGATCGCTGAATACGGCGGTGAATTGCTCTTGCGCGGCCTCATCAAAGGGTTTTCGCTCACCCGCAATTTCAAATTCGCGGCAGACCGCAGCGACGGCTTCCGGCGCGCCCTTGGTAACGAGCAGCGTTTGCCCCTCGCCGGCGACTGCCACCGACAGGCGGCGGCGCTCGAAATCGAAAGGCAGTTCGTCGACTTTTTCGTAGAGCGGAAGCGCCGAGTGTTCGCAGCGCAGGATCGCGTCGTCGAGCGGGCTGCGAAGCCCCGCCTGATGCACGGCGTTCAGCAGCGCAAGCAGCAGCGTCTTTTCGTCCTCGCGCCCCGTGCAATCGACGTGACGTTCGAGCGTGATGACGCCCTCGCTCAGCGTGCCCGTCTTGTCGGTGCAGAGAACATCTATGCTGCCCAGGTCTTCAATCGCGCCGAGCCGCTTGACGATTACCTTCCTTTTCGCCAGGCGCATAGCTCCGTGCGCCAGCGTCACCGATGCAATCATCGGCAGCAGACCCGGCGTCAATCCCACGGCGAGCGCAACGGCGAAAAGAAACGAATCGAGCGCCGGGCGCTCAAACGCGAGGTTTACGAGCAGGACGAAAAACACAAGCCCGATGACGATCCTCATCACAAAGAGGCTGAAGTTGCGCGTGCCGCGTTCGAATTCGGTTTCGGGAGGGGCGGATGCGAGCGTGCGCGCGAGATGTGCGAATTCCGTAGCGGCCCCCGTACGGGTTATCACTATCGACGCTTCTCCGTTCGTCACGTTTGTGCCCAGCCAGACCACCGAACTTTTGTCGACTTTTTCGTCCGCGCCGGTGGTTGCCGCCGTTTTTTCCACGGGGAATGATTCGCCCGTAAACGCCGCTTCATCGACGAAGAAATCTTTCGCCTGCACGATACGCCCATCGGCGGGCGCCAGATCGCCCACAGTCAACTGCACGAGATCGCCGGCCGGTATCGTACGCGCCTCGCCGTCGCGAATCACCGTGGCGCGCAGGGCGACCGAAGCGCGAAGCGCAGCCGCCGCCCGGTTCGAGCGACGCTCCTGAACGAAATCCAGAATTACGCTCAGCAGGATGATTACGGCTATGATCGCGGCGTTGGTCGCTTCGCCCACGAATACGGAAACGGCGCTCGCAACCAGCAGTATCAGCACCAGCGGGTTGGTGAAGTGCAGGGCAAAAGCCGCAAGGTCTCCGCGCGCCGCGCGCTGAACGATTTCATTCGGACCGTACTCCGAGAGCCTGCGCGCCGCCTCGCTGTGAGAAAGCCCCCGCCGGCTGCCGCTCAGGTATTCGTTTATGGCCTGTTCCGCATCCCGCTCCATAGTCTTCCCACGGTCTTTCCGCAGTTGTTCCGGTCCCGCCGTACGATTGATTGTGCAAGCATACGGCAAGCAGCGGAAGGATGGGAGCCCCTGATTTCCCGGACTGTCGACTGCGCGGGCGCTTCGGTCTTGCGATTTGATCGTGACGTTTCCGATTGCGCCGCATCGGACCTATCCGGTTGACAACTCCGCCGGCCGGTCAGTAGTATCACGCATTCGATAACCCGCACGGCGTTGGAAAGGCATCTTCATCATACATGCGCGTCATTCTGGCTTCGTCTGAAGTAGTGCCGTACTCGAAGACGGGGGGGCTGGCCGATGTCGCGGGAGCGCTGCCGAAAGCGCTTGCGCGCAGCGGCTGCGACATCAATGTCATAACCCCGCGTTACACCGGATTCGGCGCTCGCCGCGGCGATGTCGTCAGTCACGAGACGGGTTCGCTGATTTTCGACGACCTCCAGGTCCCCTTCGGCGGCACGGTCAAATACGCCAGCGTCTGGCTCGATTACCTCGATGACGCACCCGTATATTTCATAGACAACGACGAATACTTCGGGCGCGGCTATATCTACGGCTACGGCGATTTCGACGCCGAACGCTTCGCTTTTTTCAGCCGCACGGTGCTGGAGCTGGCAAAACGGCTGGGGCCGCCTCCCGATCTCGTGCACTGCAACGACTGGCAGACGGGTTTCATACCGGCCTACCTGCAGTCGGTCTACGCCGGCGATCCGTATTTCCAGCATACGCGGACGTTGTTTACGATACACAATCTGGCCTATCAGGGGCATTTCAATCCGGGGCTGCTCAGTCACCTGGGGTTCGGCTGGGACGTCTTTCAGTACGGGATGGAATTTCACGGCGTTGCAAGCGCGATGAAGGCGGGGCTTTCGTTCGCTACGGCGCTTTCCACCGTCAGCCGCAGATACGCCGAAGAGATACAAACGCCGGAATTCGGCAACCGTCTCGACGGATTGCTGCGGGCGCGGCGCGGCGACCTGCTGGGGATTCTCAACGGCGTGGATTACAGCGAGTGGAATCCGGAGATCGATCCGCATCTGGCTGCGCATTATTCGATCCACGACCTGAGCGGAAAGCGCGAATGCAAGCGCGACCTGCTGCGGGAGTTTCGTCTGCCGGAGGATCTTGACCGGCCCGTGATTGCGATCGTATCCAGACTCACGGTGCAGAAGGGAATAGATCTGATCGCCGATGCGATCTGGCGGATTCTGGATTCCGGGGCCTATTTCGTACTGCTCGGATCGGGCGGGCAGAGCTACGAGGATTACTTTCAGCACGTGCGCGACATGCGGCCGTCGCAGGTAGGCGTTTATTTCGGATACAACACGGCGCTTGCGCACAGGATCGAGGCCGGCGCGGATATGTTTCTGATGCCCTCGGCTTACGAGCCGTGCGGGCTCAATCAGATGTACAGCCTGAGGTACGGGACCGCGCCCGTAGTGCGCGGCGTCGGGGGGCTTGACGACACCATTGCAAATTTCGAACCGACTACGAGGCGCGGCAACGGCTACAAGTTTTACGAGTATTCGGCCGAGCGGTTGCTTGAGAAGGTTTACGAGGCGTTGCTTGCGTATTACGACGCGGAGACGTGGCAGGCCTTGCAGCGCAACGGCATGCGGGCCGATCATTCGTGGGATCGCGCGGCGCACGAATATCTGGACGCCTATCGCAAGATCATCACCTGGCGGCGATAGGGAGCGTCCGAACCGGCCGGGTGTGCCAACAGGGGGATGCGTTTGCTATAATGCCCGGGCTGAAGGCCGCCCGGGGATGAAAACAACCGGGTCAGGAAAGAACCAAGCTGGGGGGCGGTCCATCGCCGCAAGGAACAGCAAAGGAACGGTTAAAGGAGAAAAATAATGAACGAGTTCGTGAATGAAGTGAAGGACGGGAATTTCGAGTCCGTGGTGTTGCAGTCGAGCGAGCCGGTGCTGGTGGATTTCTGGGCGCCGTGGTGCGCGCCGTGCCGTATGCTTGCGCCTACGGTGGACGCGGTGGCGGAGAAGTACCAGGGTAAGGCGAAGGTCGTCAAGCTGAACGTCGATGAAAATGTAGAGAGTTCGTCGCGCTACGGCATCAAGGGCATCCCGACGCTCATTCTCTTCAACGGGGGCAAGGAGGTCCGGCGCGTAGTCGGAGTTCCCCCGAATGCGAAGGACTCGATATCGAGCATGATAGAGGAGCAGTTGGCCTAAATCAAACCACACGACTTCGGGACAGAAGAGATAACGGAACAAACGAAATGAAACGAAAATTACGGAAAAGTTGGATATTTCTGTCTGTTCCGTGTTT
>JAHBSF010000020.1 GCA_019639255.1 Acidobacteriota bacterium
CGGGGATGCAACCACTCAGCCCGGTTAAGACCGGGAATACTTTTCCATATTCACGGTAACTATTCATCCGAACGATTTGCAACGAATCCGGCGCTGAAAGGCTTCTTTATAAAAACATCGTGAGAACCACAATGAAATACGGAAAAGTGCTGTTGATGGCCACTGCGGTCGCTGCGCTCGTTTCGGGCTTTTCGGTCTCCGGGCAAAACCGGCCCGCGCAGGATTCGGCGAAAAACGATCCCGACCGCAAAGAATGGATTCAGCTTTTCAACGGCAGGGATCTGGAAGGCTGGAGCGTAAAGATCGCGGGCTACGATCTGAACGACAATTTCGGCAATACCTTCCGCGTGGAAAACGGCGTACTCAAGGCCGCCTACGACAAATACGAACGCTTCGACGACAAATTCGGGCACATATTCTATAACCGGAAATTTTCGCATTACGTCATAGCCGTCGAGTACCGGTTCACGGGCGAGCAGGCGCGCGGCGGCCCCGACTGGGCGCGGCGCAACAGCGGCGTCATGCTTCATTGCCAGTCGCCCGAGAGCATGGGCCGGGATCAGGACTTCCCGATCTCGATCGAGGTGCAACTGCTCGGCGGCCTCGGACAGGGACCGCGCACTACGGCGAATCTATGCACGCCCGGAACGAACGTGGTTATGGACGGAAAACTCGTCACCACGCACTGCATAAATTCAACTTCAAAAACCTACGACGGCGATCAGTGGGTGCGCGTCGAGGCCGTAGTTCACGGCAGCGACCGTATAAGCCACGTCGTCGAGGGACAAACCGTGCTCGCTTACGAAAAGCCGCAAATGGGTGGCGGCGCGGTCAGCAACCATCGTCCGGAACTGAAAAAGGATGGCGTGCTGCTTGACGAGGGTTACATATCGTTGCAGGGCGAAAGCCATCCCGTGGAGTTCCGCCGCGTGGAACTGCTCAACCTCGTCGGCTGCACCGATGCGAAAGCGACTAATTACAAGTCCTACTATGTCAAATCCGACAATACCGCCTGCCGGTATTGAAAACACAGAGAGTACGGAACAAACGGAATGAACTGAACAAAACCGAAAGGAACAAATGGTCATTGTTCCGTATATTTCGTTTTATTCCGTTTGTTCCGTACTCTCTGTTCCCCTTTCGTTGCCCTCGCGTGTGGATTTAAATCAATCCACAGCAGAATGGTATACACAACGGAGTCGGCAACTGGGTACGCACGCGCCCTCGCGTGCTTGTATTCGCCGCCGAAAGCACGCGAGGGCGCGTGCGTACCCAGTGATGTGTCCAAATCTTTCGTGGCCTGATTTAACCTGGATTTCACCCGGGTGTGTTATTACACATTCACCGCCGGATTTCGGTTGAAAGCCGGCCTGGTATTTCCCAAACCGTAAACAAACAAACTCTATCGGAAAGGACTCTGCCTGCCGCAGCCGCAAGCGACCCTGGAGCGGCGCATCAGGCAGCGATGCGTTAAGTATGAGTAAAAATCCGCCGCCTCGCTCAGCAAACGTGCGACCGCGCGTCGCCGTCATTCCCGTATTGACGCTCCTGCTCATAACCCTTGCGGGTTATTTCATAGCCTCGCCCGCACGCGTGCAGGCCGTCTCTCCCGACATCGTAATCAGTCAGGTATACGGCGGTGGCGGGAACTCGGGCGCAACCTATACACACGATTTCATCGAACTCTTTAACCGCGGCGCTGCGGCCGTCTCACTCAGCGGCTGGTCTGTGCAATACGCTTCGGCAACCGGTTCATCCTGGGCAGTGACGTCCCTTACCAACGTTTCATTGCAGCCCGGCCAGTACTATCTGATTCAGCAGGCGCAGGGCGCCGGCGGCAGTACCGCGCTTCCAACGCCCGATGCTTCGGGATCGACCCAAATGGGCGCAACGGCCGGAAAAGTCGCCCTGGTTAATGATGCAACGCAGCTTACCGGAACCTGCCCAAGTGGAACGAACATAGTTGATTTTGTCGGTTTCGGTACTACAGCAAACTGCTCGGAGACCGCTCCAACGCCAGCTCCGTCCAATACAAATGCGGTCCTGCGCGCTGCAAACGGCTGCACCGATACCGACAACAACAGCGCGGATTTCACGTCCGGTGCTCCGACGCCGCGCAATACCTCCTCGCCGCTCAATCCCTGCACCGGCCCGCCCTCGCTTTCCATTGACGACGTGAGCGTGTTCGAAGGCGACAGCGGCGCAACCGACGCAATATTCACCATAAGCCTCAGTTCGCCCGCACCCCCGGGCGGCGTTACCTTCAACATCGCAACCGCAGACAACACCGCCACAACCGCCGACAACGACTACGTTGCAAAGAATCTGACCGGCCAGACCATCCTCCAGGGCCAGCAGACCTACTCCTTCACCGTAACCGTCAACGGCGATACGAACATAGAACCGAACGAGACGTTTTTCGTCAACGTCACAGGCGTAACGGGCGCCGGGCTCGGCAAAGGGCAGGGAATCGGCACGATCCAGAACGACGACTTCGCCCCAACCGAGGTCGTAATCAGCCAGGTATACGGCGGCGGGGGCAACGCGGGCGCAACCTATACGCACGATTTCATTGAACTGTTTAACCGCGGCGCTTTTGCAGTCGACCTCACCGGCTGGTCGGTGCAATACACATCGGCTGCGGGCACAAGCTGGCAGGTGACTGCGTTATCGGGATCGATTGCGCCCGGGGGCTACTATCTGGTGCAGCAGGCTGCGGGCGCGGGAGGAACCACCGCGCTTCCGACGCCCGATGCTGCGGGCGGCATCAACATGAGTGCGAGCACGGGCAAAGTCGCCCTTCGCAATACTGCTGCTGTGCTGTCCGGCGCCTGTCCGGTGGATGCGACCGTAATCGATCTGGTCGGGTTCGGCGCGGCAAACTGCTTTGAGGGTGCTGGAGCGACCGCCGCGTTAACCAACACGACTGCGGCGCTCAGAAAACGCGGCGGCTGTTTTGATTCCAACAACAACAACGTAGATTTCGCGACCGGCGCTCCGCTGCCGCGCAACTCCGCGTCTCCCGTCAACGACTGCACGCCGATTGCCCTCACGATCAATCAGATTCAGGGCTCCGGCGCAACCACGCCCTATGCCGGTCAAACCGTTTCCACCTCCGGCATAGTCACCGCGCGCAAAAATAACGGTTTCTTTCTGCAAACGCCCGATGCAAACGCGGATTCAGATCCCGCTACGTCCGAAGCGATCTTTATCTTCACTTCGAGCGCACCGCCGGTTGCCGTGGGCGATGCGGCGACCGTCACGGGAACGGCTACGGAATTTTTCAACCTCACACAGCTCGAAAGCACGCTTCCGGGCGACGTGATGGTCGTTTCGAGCGGGAATCCGCTGCCCGCGCCCGTAGTGCTTACTACTACGATACTCGATCCCGCAGGTCCGCCCGATCAACTGGAGCGCTTCGAGTGCATGCGCGTGCACGCCGACACGCTCGTTTCCGTCGCTCCGACCAACAATTTCGGGGAAATCTTCACCGTACTTCCCGGCGTGCCGCGCCCGATGCGCGAACCCGGCATAGGCGCTTCGCTCACGGCGCCGCCCGATCCGACCTCGGGCGTAGTGGATTGCTGCATACCGCGCTGGGACGAAAATCCCGAACGCATCATGGTAGACACCGACGGACTTGCGGGTTCGACCGTCATTTCCGTTACATCAAATGTTACATTGTCCGGCATCACCGGCCCGCTCGATTTCACGTTCTCGAATTACAAGGTGCTGCCCGAAACTCCGCCCGCAACGACGGAAAACATCAGCGCCGTTCCCGTACCCCTGCCCGATCCCGATGAATTCACCGTCGCGGGTTTCAACATCGAGAACTTCGCCAACAACCCCACACAGCTTCAGAAAGCCTCGCTCGCCATTCGCACCGTGATGCGCTATCCGGATGTCATAGGCCACATCGAGATTCTGAACCTTCTCACCCTTGAATCGCTCGCCGTACAGGTCAACAACGACGCCGTAGCCGCGGGCGATCCGAATCCGCACTATGCCGCATATCTCATTCAAGCTCCCCTGGGCGGCACGCAGAACGTCGGATTCCTCGTCAAAACCTCGCGCGTCGAGGTCGATTCCGTTACGCAGGAACGCGGAGAGGAAACCTTCATCAACCCGAATACCGGCCTGCCCGATCCACTCCACGACCGGCCGCCTCTGGTTTTGCATGCAACCGTAGATCCTATGGGCATCAATCCGCGTCCTGTCATCATAGTGGTCAATCACCTGCGCTCGTTCATCGACATCGAACTCGTCGAGGGCGCCGGCCCGCGCGTGCGCGCCAAGCGCACCAAACAGGCCGAATCGCTCGCCGGACTGCTCCAGGAACTGCAAAGCGCCAACCCCTCGACGGCCATCATATCGATAGGCGATTACAACGCCTTCGAGTTCAATGACGGCTACACGGACCCGATTTCCATAATCAAGGGAATGCCCACGCCGGACGATCAGGTTGTGGTCGATGAAAGCCCGGATCTGGTAGACCCGGATTTCGTGAATCTGACGGATCTGCTGCCGGCCGAGGAGCGCTATACGTTCATCTTCGAGGGCACGCCGCAGGCGCTCGATCACGTGTTGGTCAATACGACGGCGTATTCGTATTTCCAGCGTTATGCGATTGCGCGAAACAACGCCGACTTTCCCGTCTTGCCCTCAACGCTGTTTTCGGGGGACGTCACAAGGCCCGAGCGCAATTCGGATCACGATATGCCCGTAGCGTATTTCCGCTTCCCGCCTCCGTCGGCCGACCTGGTCGTTACAAAGGCAGTTTCATCCGGCGCAGTAGCGCGCGGATCGAACGTTACATATACCGTCACGGTCAAAAACGAAGGGCCGTCTCCGGCGCAGAACGTAGTAATAACCGACAATCTGCCGGCCGGAGTGACTTTCGTATCCTGCAGCGCTACGGGCGCCGGAGCGTGCAACGGAACGGGCAACAACAGAACTGTTTCTTACACCACTCTTGCGGCCGGAGCGTCGCAAACCGTAACGCTGGTTGCGATGGTCGATTGCGCTGCTTCCGGAGGCCAGCTCATCAAGAACACCGCAGCCGTGAACTCTGCTACAGCAGATCCGGATGAAGACAACGACGCACAAGCCGCATCATTCACTGTAGAGGATCCGGCGCCCGTGATTTCCGGAGAGTCTGTAGATAAGCCGGTGCTCGGTCCGCCGAATCACAAGATGGTGGATGTAACGGTGAGTTACAGTGCAGTAGACGAGTGCGGCCCGGTCGCTACCTCGCTGTCGGTTGCGAGCAATGAACCCGTAAACGGGCTCGGCGACGGCGACACCGCGCCCGATTGGGAAGTTGTAAGTCCGAATCTGGTGCGTTTACGCGCTGAACGTTCGGGCCTCGGCAACGGACGCATCTACACAATCACGATCACTGCGGTTGACGCGGGCGGCAACGCGTCGACCAAAACGGTGACTGTAACGGTGCCGAAGTAGGTAAAAACCGCGGAAGAATGCGGAAAGAAAGACGCGGAAGGCGCGGAAAAAAACCGTCAGGTTTCTTTCCGCGCTTTCCGCAAAATTCTTTGCCATATCGTGTGGTCTGATTTAAATCAAACCACACGACATTGGGGCAAAAAAGAGAGATAACGGAACAAACGAAATAAGACGAAAATTACGAAAAAGTTGAATATTTCCGTAGTTTTCGTCTTATTTCGTTTGTTCCGTTATCTCTCTTCAGGTTCACGCTTTGTACCATTCTGCTGTGGATTGATTTAAGCGGCAGCCAGGGTGACTTTCGGGAAGTCCACCACGGTTTGCGCCACATGGTTGAAATAGTTGGTGAAGATGTTGAGCGCGACATGGGCGACGATCTCGGTGATTTCGCCATCGCTATAGCCCGCCTCACGAACAGCCTGCACTTCGCTGTCCAATACCTCGCCGCGCTTGACGACGATCTGATGAGCAAACTTCAAGGCCGCATCCGTCCTGGCGTTACTCGCAGTCGCGCGACGACTGGCTACGAGTTCGTTTTCGTCGAGGCCGACCATTTTGCCGATGGCTGTATGCGCCGACAGGCAGTATTCGCAACTGTTGGCATCCGCGACGGTGAGCGCAATTTGTTCGCGCAATTTCGCGCTGAGCAACCCGCCGCCGAGCGCGCCGCTGAAATTCAGATATCCTTCGAGCGCCGCCGGTGAGTTGGCGAACGTGCGCATCAGGTTCGGAACCATTCCGATTTTGGCCTTCACGCCGTCGAGCAGCTCTTTGGCCTTGCCCGTCGCTTCCTTAGGGTCTATCGCCTTTAGTCTTTGCATTTCGTTTCTCCTGTTTGATTCCACTCATGATGACAACCTCACTCTCAGCCTTATCCGGCGCTTCGCCCGCTGATAAACCGTGTTGCCTTGCAACCTGTTCCAGCGCATTTGCTGTGCCGGCAATCAAGAACCTCCTCATCTATGTGTGAACAAAGCAGTTAGCCTGATTTGCAGTTTTTTTATGGGGCGCGATATTTCGTTATGCAACGAAATCCGCTGTTCGCGGTCACGAAAGTTCGTGTAGAGTTATGAATATGAAGCTGGAGTCCTTACAAGCCGTATCGTTGGGGATTGCGGAAGAGCTTTCGGTAGAGATCGTGCTGAAAAGAATTGTCGAAGGATTGGTAGCGCAGCCGGGCGTAGCGTTGGCGCGTTTATGGCTGAGGGGGCCGGGCGATATTTGCGCGAAATGTCCGATGCGACTGGAGTGTCCGGATCAACGCGAATGTTTGCATTTGATGGCAAGCGCCGGGAAGCCGACGAAAATCATCGTCGAGGACTGGTCGCGGCTGGATGGCGACTTCCGTCGTTTTCCGTTCAATGTACGAAAGATCGGCAAAATCGGTGCGACGGGTGAACCGTTGTTATTGACGAATCTGCGTGCGGAAAGCGATTGGATTGCGCGCCCGCATTGGGCTGAGCGCGAAGGGCTGCAATCGTTTGCCGGACAGCCGTTGATTTTTCGCGGAGAAGTTTTGGGGGTGCTGGCAATCTTCAGTCGCCGGATGATTGCCATTGATGAATTCGCCTGGTTGCGTATGTTCGCTGATCACGCGGCGGTTGCCATCGCCAACAGCCGCGCCTTTGCGGAGATCGAACAACTACGCGAACGACTGCGGCTTGAAAATGCTTACCTGCGTGAGGAAGTCAAACAGGAGCGCAGTTTCGGCGACATCGTGGGCGAGAGCGCAGCGTTCAAAAAGGTGCTTGAACAAATCGCACTGGTTGCGCAAAGCGAAGCCAACGTACTCATACTCGGCGAATCGGGCACGGGCAAGGAGTTGATTGCACGCGCCATTCACGAACGCAGCCAACGCGCCGCCGGGCCGCTGGTCAAGGTCAATTGCGCATCGATCCCGCGCGAGTTGTTCGAGAGCGAATTTTTCGGTCACGTGCGCGGCGCGTTCACGGGTGCGATTCGAGACCGCGTAGGGCGCTTTCAACTGGCCGATGGCGGCACGCTCTTTCTCGATGAAGTCGGCGAAATCCCGCTGGATTTGCAAAGCAAGCTGCTGCGCGTGCTGCAGGAGGGTGCATTTGAGCGCGTCGGGGAAGAGAAAACGCGGCGCACGAATGTGCGCATCCTCGCCGCCACCAACCGCGATTTGCGTCGTGGGATCGAAGCCGGGCTGTTTCGACAGGATCTGTTTTTCCGTCTGAGCGTTTTTCCCATCGAATTGCCGCCGCTGCGGGAACGCCGCGAAGATATTCCGCTGCTGGTGCGGCATTTCATTCAGGAAGCCCGCAGGCAGGCGCGTTGCGGCAGGTTGCAGGTGTCGGATGAACAGATGGCTGCATTGACGGGCTATCACTGGCCCGGCAACGTGCGCGAACTGCAAAACGTCATCGAACGCGCGATGATTCTCTCGCGTTGCGGCGCGCAACCGCTGAAATTCGATTTGATACTGCCGGAGGCTGAACCTGCACCCGCCAGGCAGCCAACAAACGAGCCGCCCGCAGCCGCCGCATTTGTGACGCAGTCGGAATGGAAAGCGCAGGAACGCGCCAATTTGCTGGCTGCGCTGGAAGCCGCGAACTGGAAAATTTACGGCTCGGGCGGCGCGGCTCGGTTGCTGGGGATGAAGGCGACAACGCTAGCGTCGCGCTTGCAATCTCTGGGCATCAAGAAAATGCGCGGCTGAAATATTCACCTTTTCCGTAGTTTTCGTCTATTTTCGTTTGTTCCGTTATCTCTTCTTCGGCGCAGCCTTCACAAACGAAGTGCGCCAGTCCTGAAGCAATCGCCGTGCAGTCTCGGCTTCAGCTTTCTGTTCGTGCGAGGAAAGCGCTCCGATGTATTTGCCGAGCATCTCGCGAATGTTCTTTTCATCCTCGGCCCCGACCGGCGCAATCTCTACATCAGCGCCCTTTGCAAGCCTGCGCCGCAGCGCGTCCGCATCCAGGCCCTGCGCCTGGTCCAGACGCAGATACACAACCCCGCCCGTCATGCCCGAACACAGCCACGGTCCGGGATCGCCGAGCACCATTCCGCGCCCGCTCGTCATATATTCAAAAGCAAAACCCTTGATATTGGCGCGCGATGCTATGCATCCAAGATCGTCGCGCAGCGGCCCGCGCAACCGGCCTGCGATGATCAGATCCGCTCCCGACAACCTTATGCCCGCGCGTGAATCCGCATCGCCCTGCACGATCAGCGTTCCGCCCTGCGCGCCGTAGCCGAAGCATTTGCCCACGGCGCCGTCTACGCGCAATCCGTCGTGATTCATGCCCTTGAGGATCGCTATCGTTCCGCCGCAACTCGATTTCGCCGCCCCGTCCTGCACGCCGCCCTCGACCAGTATGTCGAGGCCTTCGGCGTTAAAGGCTCCAAGCCCGTTGCCCGAAATCGATCCTTCGGTGAAATTGAGCATCGCGCGTTTGAAATGCGCCGGCAGCTTGCCCGAAGCCTGCGCCCGCGCAATCTTGCCGGAAAGATGCGTGCCGAGCGACCGGTCCACCGACGACACCTTGTCGTCTTCAAAGATCGCTATCGACTTGCCCTTCTCGATCAACTGATACAACTCGTCCGAAACGATCTTTGTAAGCGAGGTGCGCGGACGGTAGGCCCGGCCTATGTGATCGTCGCGCATCTCTTCGGGCTCGAAAGATTCCTGGATCTCGACGCCCTTGAGCAGGTATTCGAGGTCGATCATATCCGCGCCGCGAGTCTGCTTCATCAGATCCGAGCGGCCGACCAGATCCTGCGTTCTGGTAAATCCCATACGCATCGTCAGCACGCCGATTTCGTTTGTGACGTGATTGAAGAAATTCACCAGCGCATCGACCGACCTGTCGTATTCGCGCGGAGTGTACTTCTTCGCTCCGCCCGCAAGCGCGGCTTCAGGCGAGGTGAAGTGCGCCGTGATGCCTACGTGACACGTGCCCAGGTTGCACTCGCGGCAGCTCGTGCATCCGACCGCCGCCATCGCCATCGTTCCGAATCCGACGCGGTTGGCGCCGAGCAGTATGAGCTTGATTGCGTCGAGCCCGGATTTGACGCCGCCGTCGGCCCATATCTCTACGCGGTCGCGAAGCCCGGCTTTCAATAGCGCCCTGTGGGCTTCCTTCACTCCGAGTTCGACCGGCATCCCGACGTGCCGTAAGGCGTGCTTGCGCGCCGCGCCCGTTCCGCCGTCGTAACCCGAGATTGCGATGATGTCGGCGTGCGCCTTGGCGATGCCCGTGGCGATCGGCCCTATGAAGGGCACGGCCGGAATCTTGATCGAAACGCGTGCGTGCGGATTGGCGGTCTTCAGCTCCTCGATGACCTGCGCGAGATCCTCGATCGAGTAGATGTCGTGATTGTTCGACGGCGAAATCAGGTCTATGCCCGTGGGCGTATGCCGCGTCTTCGCGATCAGTTCGGTCACCTTGAAGCCCGGCAGATGCCCGCCCTCGCCCGGTTTTGCGCCCTGCCCGATCTTGATCTCGATGAAATCCGCGCAGTTGAGCAGGTGTATGTTGACGCCGAAACGCGCGCTTGCCACCTGCTGCCCGCGATACTCCTTGTAGCGCCCCATCATGTCGGGGATTTCCCCGCCCTCCCCGTTCATCGCTACGATGCGCAAACGCTTCGCCGCTTCCGCATAGGCGCGAAACGTAGTCTCGCCCTGCGAACCGAATGACATCGCGGCTATGAAAATCGGCGAATTGTGATTGCCTACTTTCGTGTCTGCAAGGTTGCGCGTGACGATTGCCCGCTCCTGCAAATCGAGCAGATGCCGTAAGGAAACGGGCTGCTTGTGCTCGATCTCGGCGAGCTTGTGCAGGAACGCGTCGTAGCGCTCTTCCTTGCGCGCGACTTTGCCCGCCGCGCTCCACACATAGGGCTGTCGGCGGTATTCGCGCATAAGCCCGGAAGTCCCGGTGAGTTTCACGGGGGGCCGGTCGGCGTGCGCGCGGCGCGCTTCGAGGCGCGCGCGCGTTTCGCCGTCCAGCTTTTCGAGCGTCAATCCGGCGCTTTGCGAGCCGCAGTAGTTCTTGATGCCGAAAATTCCGGCGATGTCGGGCGCAAGCCCGATCGAGGCAAACAGACGCCCGTAGCCGTCGATTTCGTGTATGCCCATCGTCGAGGTGACTTTTTCGATTCCCGTATGCTGAAGCGAAAAACAGTTGCGCAGAGCTTTTGTCGCGTCTTCCACTCCGTTTGCATCGCGCAGCGCGACCTCGAACATCGCATACGGATTGACCGCATCCGCCCCGCATCCGATCGCAAAACATATGTCGTGCAGATTCCTCAACTGCCCCGATTGCAGGATGATGCTGCACGAGCGCCGCAGACTTTCGCGCGCCGGGTTTTCACCTGCCATCTCGCCCGAAGTGATTTCAGCGGTGATTGCGCAACCCGATACCGCAAGGTCTATGCGCGAATTGAGCGCCGAATCTACGGCGGCCAGCGCCAGATGCGCGTCCAGAAACAGCCGGCGCTCGGTAAATGCGCGCGAATCGTCGAGGATCAAAAGCGTAACGCCTGCCGCTACGGCCTGGCGCGCCTCGCGCGTTACTCTTTCGAGCGCTTCCGTTATGGTTTCGCTTTCATCGTAAAGAATCTCGATCGTGCGCGCGACGAGTTCCGAGGGGATCGCTCCGGAAAGCGTTTCGGTTCCGGGCAGCGATCCGCCGCCGAGGGTGCGGCGCAGTTTCACAGCTTCCCCGGAAATCGCGCCGGCTTCGGCCGATGTTTCGCTGAACTGAAAAAACAGATCGTCGATGAGCATCGTGCCGAACTGACGGGCTACGGCGCGATGCGCCTGCGCCACGCCCGCACGCTCGGCTACGGCTCCGCCGAGCAGTATCGGCGAGTCGAGTTCGATCTGCTGCGCGCGCGCGGGTTCGAGCGTGGGCCGCCGCCCCAGGAATACGCGCACCGAAAAATGATCCCCCTCCCTTACGCGGTCTATCGCGGGATTCGTCACCACGGCGACGCGCTCGTGAAAGTAATCGGAGAGATTGCGGCGAACCTTGGAGAAAGCGGCCAGCGGCCCGTCGTAGCCGAGTCCGCTCAGAGGATCCTTGCCCTCGACCGAGGACATAAGGTTGTCGACCTCTTCCTTCGTCCAGCCCATTGCAGCGAGCGCGTCGGTAGAGGCGAGCGTGCGCTCGATGCGAATGGCGCGGCGTTCGGCTTCGTCGTCGTAGGCGAGCGCATCTTCGGGCGATTCATTCAGGAGCGCGCCGGGTTCGTTTCCGTTGCGGTAGCCGGGCTCGTTTCCGTTTTCCGGAACAAAATCGAAGTAAAAGGCGCTCGGCGAGAGGATCGTTTCGTTCAGGCGGCGGAAATCGAAGCGCTTCGAGGCCAGCGTGTGTATGCGCGCCTGAAGTTCCTGATGCTCGAAAACCTCCACTCCGTGATTGCGGTGCAGCAGCAATCCCATCTTCTCGCCCGGCGCCAGCGGCCGCGGATCTACAGCCATTGCTTCGAGCGGAACCACGCCCTTTTCCGAGGATGCGAAGTATTCCTTTTCCGTGGCTCCGAACCACAGCGGCCGAAGCCCGAGCGCGTCGCAACTGAAGACGACTTCGTCGCCCTCGCGCGCAATGATCGCCGCCGGCCCCTGAGCCAGCGATCCGAAGGCGCGCCTGAAATAACGGTGAAACTCGCGCATAGGCGAATCGAACCGCTCGGTTTCGCTCCATACGGGCGGGAAGATGATCTCGAGCGTTTCCATCAGCGACAGCTCGAAGCGAAACATCATGCTCTCGACTACGCGGTCGAGAATCTGCGAATCGCTCGCCTGCACGGGCAACTGTACGCCGAGCGCAATGGCCTCGCGCGTCAATCGGTCGATTGAATTGATTTCGCCGTTGTGCCCGAGAGTGGAAAACATCTGGGCCTTTTCGGCCGCCGAGTTGGTGTTGGTCGAATAACGCCCGTGCCCGAGCGTGATGGCGGATTTGAAATCCGGACGCGACAGTTCCGGGAAGTACCGCCTGAGCGCTTCGGCGTCGCCGCGCACCTTGTAGACGCAGCTCGTCTTGCTGAAACTCGCCACGTGCAGCGGCAACTCGGCTTCGAGCTGAAGATGTACGTGGTAAGAGTCGCGGTTCTCGACCCTCCTGGCCCCGCGCGGCAACATCGCTACCTGCCAGAACTCCGGTTCGCCTGCGCGCCCGAGCGGCCCGAGAGCCTCGCGCCGCACATTGGCCCGCTCGGCCAGTATTACTTCCAGCCCTCCGGCTTCTATGATCTCTACGGCGCGCCGCTTGATGTCCGCATGGCGCGCGCGCTCCGAGGCCGGTAGAAGTATGTGCGCGAGCGTGAAGTAGGGATGGCTCGCTACCGAACCCGTAAGGCTGCGCTCTTCGAGACGTTGCGCCCATATCTCGCGCGGAATGTCGGTCTGTATGCCCGCGCCGTCGCCCTCGCCTCCGATTTCGCCCGTGCGGTGACCCATCTTGGTCAACGCTTCGAGCGTCCGCTTCACGTTGCCGTGCGAGGCGCACCCGTCGCGCTTGACGTTCGCCACAATCGCACACGCGCCGTGTTCAGTTTCGAGTCCGAGTAGTTCCAGCAATGTCATAGTCGTATCTTTTTATCAGCAATCCTTATCAGCAATCCCCGGGTTAGAAAGAAAGAGAGATAACGGAACAGACGGAAATGTACGGAACAAACGAAAAGTTTGAGCATTTTCGTGATTTCCGCCTGTTTTCGTTTGTTCCGCAGTTTTTCTTCAGAAAATCCAACGCCCCAGCGGGATCTTGACTTCCTCGCTGGGGCGTCGGTGGCCGCTTGCTGCCTCGGCGCTTCACCTTCTGCCGCCCGCGAGTCGAATAAGCTTCGAGGCCCGTACCGCGACACTCAAACCCGCAATGGCTCGAGCCGCTGCCGGATTTAATGCCTGCATAGTCGCCGAAATGTTTGCGTCACGGGACAACATCTGCCTGCTCACTACCTTACGTGTCCGATCTCGCACTTGCTAGCCCAGGTGGATTGTCGCAATTGCCGTCTATCTTGGGTCCCCGAAAGATACGACCTCGCATTGGTTTTGTCCAATGATAATAATTTATCGGATCATTAGCCGTGTTTATGACAAGGATGGTTAATGTGGTGTTGGATTCATCCGGGGGCAGGGAGGCGGGAGTAATCGGCTTTGCGTTTTGCGGGGAGGAAGCCTTCTTCGAGGATGACGGAGCGGAGCATATTTTCTGTAGCCTTATGGTTTGCGCCGGCTTTGGAGATGACGTTTTCCTCGATCATGGTGGAGCCGATGTCGTTTGCGCCGAAGTGGAGTCCGCGGCGGCCGTCTTCGAGGCCCACGGTGAGCCAGGATACCTGAACATTTGGAATGTTGTGCAGGTATATGCGGGAGAGCGCGAGCCATCTGAGGTATTCTTCGCCGGGCAGGCGCGTGGGGATGATCCTGCCTATGGGCGTGTTGTCGGGCTGGAAGGTCCAGGGAATGAAGGCTATGAAGCCGGAGGTGCGCTGCTGCAGGCGGTAGAGTTTTTCGAGGTGTTCTATGCGCTGCGGGCGCGTTTCGCCGTATCCGATCATCATCGTGGCGGTGGTTGGAATGCCGAGACCGTGCGCGGCTTCCATAACGTCAAGCCACTCCTGGCTGTTGCATTCGGTGCGGCGCTTTCTTCTGATTTCATCTACGAGTATTTCGCCGCCGCCGCCCGGCAGCGAATCGAGTCCGGCGGCCTTCAGTTCCTTCAGCACGGTTTCGTAAGTCATTCCGAAGGTTTTCGCCATCCCGTAAATTTCGGTAGGCGAAAAACAGTGCAGGTGAATGCCGTAACGCTTTTTCAGTTCGCTCAGAAGGCCGGTGTAATAATCCAGCGGCAGGTCGGGGTGCAATCCGCCCTGCATCAGTATGCCGCTGCCCCCGACTTCGAGCATTTCCTCTACCTTGCTGTAGATTTCCTCGTAGTCGAGTACGTAGCCTTCACTGTGGCCGGGTTTGCGGTAAAACGCGCAGAAGTTGCATACCGAAAAGCATACGTTGGTGTAGTTGATGTTCCGGTCCACGACGTAGGTCACGTAATTGTCCGGATGCAGTTCGGCGCGCAACCGGTCGGCGATATCTTGTAGATCCTCGGTCGGCGCCTGTTCGATTACCTGAAGCCACTCGCCGGGCGCGAGGTGTTCGCGCGCGGCAATGCGGGAAAGAAGTTCCGTCGTAGATTCAGCGGCAGCGATTGTCGTCATAATTGCGATATATAATAATGTCCGCGCAATCACTATGACAATGGAACTGAAGAGAGACGACGCAACAAACGAAAATAGACGAAACATACGGAAAACAGGATTCATTCCGTCTGTTTCGCCTTATTTCGTTTGTTCCGTTATTTCTCTTCTTCTTCAAGGAGACAGATGAGATCAACCCGACTGACCGAGTTTCTGCAGCGAATGGACCGGGATGCCGTAGCGGTTTTCGTCGGCGGCCGCGACCGGCGTCGCAACGGCGATACGGACTTCGAGTTCCGTCAGGACACGGATTTTTTTTACCTGACGCGGCTGAACGAACCCGACTGCGTCGCGGTGCTTTCTCCGTCGCATCCCGAACATAAATACGTACTGTTTGTGCGTCCGCGCGTACGCGAGGAAGAGATATGGACCGGCATACGCACGGGTGTAGAGGGCGCGGTTGCGGATTACGGCGCGGACGCTGCTTTCGAGATATCGAGGCTCGACGAAGTATTGCCGCAGTATCTGCATGGGCGCTCGAAGCTGTATTACCGGCTCGGTCACGACGAGGCATTCGATCACCGCGTCATCGGGTACATAAACCGGTTGAAATCCATGATACGCAGCGGCGCCGACTGGCCGACTACGATCACCGATCCGGGAGTAATCCTGCACGAGATGCGGCTGCGCAAGGATGATGCGGACCTGCGCGCGCTGCGCCGTGCGGCGGAAATCAGCGCCGCCGGACACGTCGCCGCGATGCAGGCGTGCCGCCTCGGGATGTACGAATACGAACTCGAAGCCGTGGTCGAATACACGTTCCACAAAATGGGTGCGCCTTCTGTGGGCTATCCCTCGATTGTGGGCGCAGGGTTCAATACGACGATCCTTCACTACAATACGAATCGTTGCCGGATAAAGGACGGCGATCTGGTGCTGATCGACGCCGGGGCCGAGTACGATCTTTATTCGGGCGACATCACGCGCACGTTCCCGGCCAACGGCAGGTTTACGCGCGAGCAGCAGGCGGTTTACGAGGCGGTGCTTGCGGCGCAGAAAGAAGTCATACGTATGGTCGCGCCCGGAGTCAGTTTTATGGCGCTGCACGAACGCGCGGTGGAGGTGGTCACCGACGGATTGATCGGTCTGGGATTGCTCGAAGGCGAGCCGAAGGAACTCATCGAGAAGGGCGCGTATCGCAAGTTTTTCATGCACCGCACGGGGCACTGGCTGGGGATGGACGTGCACGATGTGGGCCGATACCGGGTGGGCGAGGAGTGGAGGGTGCTCGAACCCGGCATGGTTTTTACGGTCGAGCCGGGAGTTTACATAGCCGAGGGAACCGAAGGCGTAGCTGAGGCGTTTTATAACATCGGCGTGCGCATAGAGGATGATGTCGTCGTGACCGAAACGGGATGCGAGGTGCTGACTTCGGGGGCGCCGAAGGAAGTCGCCGAAGTCGAGGCGACGATGAAGCAGCGGATGCAGGCAGCGGGGTGAAGAGAAGAGACCGCGGAACACGCGGAATTCACGGAAAGAATAACCTTTTTCCGTGAATTCCGCGTGTTCCGCGGTCTCCTTTCAACTGCGGAAACTCTCCAACCGTTCTTTTCGTTTCTTCCAGTCCGGCATGACGCGGTCGAGCAGAGTGTAGAACTCTTTGCCGTGGTTTGGATATTTGAGGTGGCAGAGTTCGTGCGTTACGACGTAATCGATGCAGTGGGTCGGGGCTTTGATCAGTTCGGGATTCAGGTAGATGAAGGCGCGCGTCGTACAACTGCCCCATCTCTTCTTCATTTTTCGCAGCCGTAACTGGGGCGCTGTGATCCCATCGCGCCGGAACGATGCCCCGCATTTTTCCAGACTCATCTCAAACCGCACCTGCGCACGCGCCGAGTACCATTGATCGAGAAGCGCCTCGACGCGCACCGGGTCTCCCTTTCGCTTTACGTTGACGCGCAGGAATCCCGCTTTCAGACGGACTTTTTCAGATTCCGCCTCCTCAACCTTCAATCGATACTGGCGTCCGAGATACCAGTGCGTCTCCCCGCTGACGAAACGACGCGGAGGCGGAGAGTCCGGAAAACGGGAAAAGTAATCTTGCTGCTTCAAAATCCATGAAGCGCGTCGGCGCACCTTCGCCTTCACCTGTTCAAGCGCTGCGCCCGACGGCGCAGTCACCTCGACGCTCAGATCCGGGTGCACGCTGATCGACAGAGTCCTGCGCGCCGTGCGGCGGAGCGTGAACCGAATCGTCTCGCGCCCGTAGGAGACCTCGTATTCGGTCTTTGCTCCGGTCGGGCGCCCGATTGAATCCGCCGAATCCGCATTCATACGCGTCTCGCCCGGGCGATGCTCAACGACTGGTCGATGATCCGATCCATGTCGTCGAAATTCAGATTCAATCCGCGCTGCTCTTTCAGCGAGTAAAGATAATCGTCGATCCGGTTTCGCATCTCGTTCTGTGCATCGGGATTGTTCGCCCAATCGACGACCTTGTTCGTTTCGATGATCCGGTCGATCTCCAGTGCGGCATCGGCCGCCGTCTGCTTCGCTTCGGCCGATCCTTCCATCAGTCGATCGAGTATCTCATTGACGACGCCGTAAAACGCTCTCGCCGTTTCGCGGCCTTCCAGTTCAACCGGCAGATCGTCGATTCTTCTCTCCCTGACCGCCGTCATAACCTCGATCACCTGCCGCAGATATTCGGCGTCCGAGATGCGCTTCTCGCGCCAGGCTTCAATAACCTCGGCGAGGATCTTCGAGAAACGGCGATAGAAAAACGGATCTTCCTCCATCCGCTCGTCGATCGTCTTCTTCGTCCGATGGGCGATGGTGTCGGCTTTCGAGGCCTGCGTCTGCAACTTTTCGACCTCGGCCGCGAACCTCTCCTTGTCGAAAATGTTCACCGTTGGTGTGATCGGCGCGATTTCGGTCGAGGCGACGTGTGCGTCGATCAACTTGCGCACTCTCGCTTCGTACTCCTTGAAATCGATCTCCTCGGCGTACCGCTGTTTGACGCTTGAGCGCAGCTTCTGGAAAAAGGCGAGATCCTGTTTATACCGCTCCAGCTTCTCGATCGACGTCTCGTCGATGAACTTTACGGTCGAAAAAGCAATCCCGAGGGTCCGGCTGTAGGCCGAGAGCCGTTGATAGAATCGGTCCCGCTTGTCTTCGTCGCTGAGCAGGCGCTCGTATAACTCTTCATCCTTCCGCCGACGGATCTCCTTGAAGACCTCCCACAGGTCGGAATGGCGCTGCGGGAGCTTGCTCACCTCTTCGGCGACATCGGTCAACGTCCCCTGCAGATCCTCCGCATCGTATCCGGCCAGCGCGCCGTAAGACTGCAACGCTTCGTGCAGTTCGCCGAGCACTCCGTAATAGTCGATGATGTAGCCGAAATCTTTGCCTTCACAAAGACGGTTGACCCGTGCGATAGCCTGCAACAGCCCGTGCTCTTTCAGACTCTTCGCCAGATAAAGAACCGTGTTGCGCGGTGCGTCGAAACCGGTCAACAGTTTATCGACGACGATGATGATCTCCGGCCGTTCGCCGAATTTGAAGCCGCTGATCAATGCGCGATTGTATTCGCGCTCGCTGCCGTACCTCTCCATCATTCGTTTCCAGAATGCGTGTACCTCCTGCGCTCCGGCAGTTTCTACCTCGTCGTTGCCCTCGCGCAGATCCGGCGCCGAGATCAGGACTTCGGAACCGATCTGCCCGAACTCGTCGAGATATCGCTTGAACTTCAACGCCGACAGCTTGGAGTCGGCCGCCAGTTGCCCCTTGAACGGCGTCCCCTGCCAGTTGAGGCGGAAATGTTCGCTGATGTCCCAGGCCGTCAGTTGGATTTTCTGATCGGCCTTGTTCAGTTGCCGTAGCGACGACATTCGCCGCTTCAGATCGCGGCGCTGCTCGGGTGAGAGAGTTTTGGTCGCGACCTCGAACCACTTGTCGATCGCTCTCTGGTCTACTTCCTGAAGAATGTGGCGGCCCTCGTAAAGCAATGGCACGACGGCCCGGTCCCGAACCGCCTCGTCGATGGTGTAGGCGTCGATCAGGCCGCCGAACTTCGCTGCCGTGTTTTTCTCCGCCGTCTTGAGCGGCGTGCCGGTAAATCCGATGTAACAGGCATTCGGCAGCACTTTTTGCATGACGGCGTTGGCGACGCCGTACTGGCTGCGGTGGACTTCATCGACGAGGACGAAGATATTGTCGGCCGGATTGCGCGCTCCCGGCGCTCCGGGCGTCCTGACCGCCGTCTCGAACTTGTCGATGACCGTGGTGATGATCGACGCCCGGTTGCCGGCAAGCAGATCGAGCAGATGCCGCCCCGTCGTCGCCTGCACCGGCTCCTTGCCGCAACTGTGGAAGGTCTTCCAGATCTGATCGTCGAGATCGACGCGGTCGGTCACCAGCACGATCCGCGGATCGGGTATCCCGGGCGCGAGAACCAACGCCTTCGCCAGCATAACCATCGTCAACGATTTTCCCGACCCCTGCGTGTGCCAGATCACGCCGCCCGTTCTGCGGCCGTCAACACCGACGCGCGCGACGCGCCCGACCGTCTGTTTTACGGCGAAATACTGCTGATAGCGTGCGATCTTCTTTTCGCCCGCGTCAAAGACGATGAAACCCCGCGCCAGATCGAGCAACCGCTCGGGGCGACACAGCGAATAAAGCGCCAGATCCTGCCCCGTCGCGAGGCGCTCTTCCATCTCAAGCTCGTCGAAATGCCGCCGCACGTAAGCGAATCGTTCGGCGAAGAGTCGATCCTTCTGCGCCGGTGCGAGCGGTTTGTTGATCAGCCGATTGACCTCCGCCTCGATCTCCCCGCGCTCGCGCCACTGCGACCAGTACTTTCGCGGCGTCCCGGTCGTCCCGTACAGGGCGTCGTTTTTGTTGACGGCGACGAGCAGTTGCGCGCAGGCGAAGAGGCGCGGGATGTGATCGGCGCTCTGGTTGCGAAGATGCTGGGAGACGGCTTCGTCGAGCGAATCCTTGAGGTCGGGTCGTTTACATTCGACGACGGCGAACGGGATGCCGTTGACGAAGAGCACGAGATCGGGCCGGCACGTCTGATGGCTGAGCGTGCGCTCGACCTCGAACTCTTCGGTGACGTGAAAGACGTTGTTTCCGGGTGTGAGCCAGTCGATGTAATTCAGTGTGAAACTTTTGGTGTCGCCGTCGATGGTCTGCTCGAAGCTCCGGCCGAGCGAGAGCAGGTCGTAGATTTTCTCGCTCGTCCGGACGAGGCCGTCATCGGGCAGATCGCGCAAGGCCTGCACCGCCGCCTGAATGTTCGCTTCGGAAAATTCGTGCTGACGGCCTTTGAAACTGATCCGGTTGAGGCGGCGAAGCTGCTGTTCGAGTATGCCTTCGAGGATGACGCCCGAGCGCCGGCCGCGCCGCTCGATGTCGGCGTCGCGCGGGCGCAGGTAAACGTAGCCGAGATTCTGGAGCAGTTGCAGCGCCGGAATCTGCGAGATGTGGTCTTCGAGAAATGATGGCAGAGGCGGCATTGAGGTGGTCATGGCGGATCGCGATAAGGGACGTGGTTGAATCGGACGGTGAAAGATCAGGGGGCAGGAGAGAACGCGGAATACGCGGAAAAGTTGACGCGGAAATCACGGAAAGAAGCGCGCCTTTCCGTGCCTTCCATGTCAACTTTTCCGCGTATTCCGCGTTCTCTCTTCCTGTTCCATAAACGAGATGATTGCGTAATACCCTCACTAATACCCTTACTTGGAGTTAATACCCTCATTGTTTCCACCAGAGAAAAGACCATCGTGCACCGGGGCCTCTGCCGCGGCAGGTGAGTTCGCCGGATTTTTTCATCTCGACCATCAGCGTGCGAATCCATTCGCGGCCGACGCCGGGGCAAGCGCGTTCGATATCGACGAGGCGAAACTCGCCGCGCTGTTTACGAATCGCGTTGAGCACCATTTCGGCCTTCGCGCCTTTGGGTGAATCGAGTTTACCGATGCGCTCTTCAAACTCCCGGCACGCCCTGAGAAGGATGAAGAGCAGAAAATTGGTGTAAGGCCACGGATCGTGGCGGCCTTCGTGCCACCGGTGCGAGCTTTGTTCGAGTGTTTCGTAGTAGCGTTCCTTGTGCTCCTCGATCAGGCGTTCGAGGCTGATGTAGCGGCCTGCTTCGTAGCCGAAGTGATAGCTCTGGAGCAGCATGAGCAGGCGCGACGTGCGTCCGTTGCCGTCGCGGAAAGGATGAATGCAGAGGAAGTCGAGGTTCATCGCCGCCATCGCGATCAGCGGCGGCGCCAGGCGTTGGTGCAGGCACTCCCGCCACAGCAGGAACATCTGGCGAGTGAAGGCGGGCGTCTGCGCCGCCGCTACGGTCTTGAAACGCACACGGACGCGGCCGTCGGGGCGTTTCTCGATGATGTGGCTGTCGTGCTCTTTATATTGCCCGGCGTCCCCGGCGCCGACGTGGCTCAATCGGTGCAGCCGCAGGATGGTGTCTTCCGAGATCGGCAGGCCGGTGGTCTGATCGTGAATCAGCGTCAGCGCGTCGCGGTAGCCGCGCACTTCCGCCTCGTCGCGGTCGCGCAGCTTTGCCTTGCCGAGAACAACTTCGGCGATGCGGGAGTGTTCTACCGTCACGCCTTCGATGCGGTTGGAGGAAATGGCGCTTTCAATGAGCGCGTGTTCTCGCAGGATCTTGAGCTTCTGGGGCGACTGCCGGGTAAAGAGTTCCTGTCTGCCGCGCGCCTCGCCAAGATCGGCGAGCAGCCACGAGGTCGCCATCGGGATGGTTTCCGGTTGTTCGGCCAACTGCCGCAACGTCATCATGGCTGGGCCTCATGGACGCGAATCCGCCCGGTCAGCAGTTGCTGCATCAGACCTTGTTTTTGCTTTTTGAGCGCGGCCAGTTGGCGTTTCAGCAGGTCAATCTCGCTGTCGCAGGCGTTCAGGACGGAGGCGATGCATCGTTGTTCGGGAAGGCTCGGGCAACGCACTTTTGTTTTAAGGAATTCTTCCGGTTGTACACGCCTAGCTTTACGGCCTCCTTCCGCGGTATTTGCATAGTTCTTGTAGAAATGGCTGCGTGTGACGTGATAAAGCAACCATTGTCCATCGAATCCGTCGGCGATCTCGAAAGCCGGTAAGTCGAGCGTGCTCTCGTAGCCATCCAGATGAGCCGGAATAATTCCGAAAGCTCCATTTAGAAAATCCAGTTTGCTGTAAATGAACTGACCAGCTTTCCTCACATAGTACTTTGTGTTGGCACTACCTTCGAGTTTGTCGCGTTTTTCAATGACGCCGTTTCCGTAGAGTTTGACTGTGAGTTTTCTGGCTCTTTTGCCATCAGAGCCAGGAACTCTGCTCTCTTTGAGAAAGACGCCGAACTCACGCTCAACCCAAACCTGCCCTTCAAATTCTTTGAACCGCTTTCGCCCCGTAAGCAGTTGCTGCATCAGGCCGCGTTTGAGGCGTGTCTTGGCGGTAATGAGTTGTTCGAGTTTTTCAATAGCGCAATCCCATTGATCAAGTGCGTCTGCAATCGTTCTTTGTTCAGCAGGCGGTGGAAGCATGACTTCGAGAGCAAGAAAGTCTTCTTTGGAGATGTTTTTCATGCTGCCGCTCGTGCCGTTGGACATCTCTGCCAGCTTTCTTCTTGTACTCGGCATCGTCAGAAAGTATTTGAGCCACCGTGCGTCAACTTGCGAGCCATCCCGGAAGATCGTTTGCCAGAGCTTGTCGGACAGAAACAGATTCGGGTGGTTATCCTTTACCAGCCCGCACTCACCGACGAGTTGCCGGGTGTTGCTGCGACTGATGATGATGGCGCCCTTTTGAGCAGTGATCTTTGCCCGTTGTATTTCTTCTGCGTGAATCCTCTTGTTTTCTTCTGGATAAAAAGCACCGCCGGACACACAACTGACCTTCAATACTCCAGGGGTTCCGTCGCTCACTGAAATGTTCTCGGCATTGACGCTGACGCCCGACTCAAGGCGCTCGATAAGGTCGATGAGCAGATGCGGCACCCAATTGGCTGGCAGTTCTATCATTGTCGAATCGTTCGTTGGCCTCATTCTCAGCCAAGGAGTTAATACCTCTTCCAATACCACTACCCGGCTGTTATTACCACTATTCAGCAATTCTCAGTTTGGGAGGAAAGAGAGATAACGGAACAAACGAAATGATACGAAAATTACGGAATAGTTGAATATTTCCGTGTGTTCCGTCTAATTTCGTATGTTCCGTTATCTCTCTTTCCTCCCAAACTGAGAATTGCTGACCACTATTACTGAAACCAGAGAAACATCAGAGTTCAAAACCTTTTAGTTGGCGCTTCATCTCCGCACGCACCTCGGCCAGTTCCGCTTCCAGTCCGTCAATCTCCGCCTGCAAAGCCTGAATGTCTATTTCCTCCTCCTCCTCGAACGTATCCACATAACGCGGAATATTCAGATTGAAATCATTCTCGCGGATCTCCTCGAACGTCGCCCGGTACGCATACTTCTCGACCGTCTCGAACTTCGTATGCGTCGAGGCGATCTTTTCAATATCCTGCCGCCGCAGCCGGTTCTGATTCTTCCCCTGCTCGTACTCGCGGCTGGCGTCGATAAACAAAACATCCTTCATCTTGCGCCCGCGATCGAAGATCAGCATCGCCGCCGGAATGCCCGTTCCGTAAAACAGATTCGCCGGCAACCCGATGACGGCGTCGAGCAGGTTCTCTTCGATCAATCTCTGGCGGATGCGGCCCTCCGCTCCTGCGCGAAAGAGCACGCCGTGCGGGACGATGACGCCAACCCGGCCCGTTCCCTCGACCGTCGTCTCGATCATGTGCGAAATAAAAGCGTAGTCGGCCTTGCTCTTCGGCGGCGCTCCCCGATGGAAACGGTTGAACCTGTCGCCCGCCGCTTCCTCCGCTCCCCACTTGTCGAGCGAGAAGGGCGGATTGGCGGCGACGATATCGAACTTCATGAGCGCGTCGCCCTCGATCAGCTTCGGGTTGCGCAGCGTATCGCCCCACTCGATGCGCGCGCTGTCCTTGCCGTGCAGGAACATGTTCATCCGGCACAGCGCCCACGTCGAACCGTTCGACTCCTGCCCGTAAAGAGCAAAGTCCCGGTCGCCGATCTCGTCCGCCATGCGGATGAGCAGCGAACCCGAGCCGCACGCCGGATCGCAGATGCGATGCCCGCGCTGCGGCCGGAGCAGATGCGCCAGCAGGATCGAGACCTCGGCCGGCGTGTAGAACTCTCCGGCCTTCTTCCCGGCGTCGCCGGCGAAGTTGGCGATCAGATATTCGTAGGCGTTGCCGATCACGTCCTGATCGCCGATGCGCGACGGGCGCAGATCGAGGCGCGCGTCGGCGAAGTCCTCGATCAGATGTTTGAGCCGGCGATTGCGCTCCTTGGTTTGTCCGAGGTTCCCTTCGGAGTTGAAGTCGATGTTGCGGAAGACGCCTTCGAGCTTCGCCTTGTTCTCGTCTTCGATCTGTTCGAGTGCGATGTTGATGATCTCGCCGATGTTCGCTTCGTTGCGTTTGGCGTAGATCGTCTCGAAGTCGCAGCCGTCGGGCAGGACGAACCGCTCGCGGCTGAGCCGGCGCCGGATGCGCTCCTCGTCGCCGCCGAATTCGCGGGCGTACTGCTCGCGCCGATCCTTCCAGACATCGCTCAGATATTTGAGAAAGAGAAAGACGAGGATGTAGTTCTTGTACTCCGAAGGATCGACGACGCCGCGAAAGGTATCGCACGCCTTCCAGACGACGGCGTTGATCTCGTCCTGATTTACTTCGGGGGGAAGCAGAGGTGGCTGCGTCATGTTTAATGGATCTCCGATTACTGAAGAAAGAACGCGGAAGTCACAGAAAGAGATTATTCTTTCCGTGATTTCCGTTAAATTCCGTGTGTTCCGCGTCCTCTCTTCATCGATTCAGTCCCGTTCGATCGCCTTCAACGCCCAGGCTTCGGCAAGCAGGCGGCGTTTGCGAGTGATCTCCTCGGCGAGTTCCTGCGCCCGCCGGTTCAGGCGGTCAATCTCGACGACGCGATGCTGCGTCCTGATCGACGGAATGGGAACGGGCAGACCGGCGAGCACTTCCTTGCCGATCATCGGCAGGTTGCTGCCGGTGACATTCTCATCGAGATATCTCTGCGCCGTACGCTGATTGATGTACCAGGCCAGATATTCCGGCAGCACCACCTCTCGGGAGTCCGGCCGAAGCGTCAGAACAAAAAACTGGCCCGTGGCGATCGCCGCGCTGGGATATTCGGTCAATGCGACGGCCTGCCGCCGCGCGCCGCGCGCGATGAAGAGAACATCGCCCTGCTGAACCAGATGGTTTGAACCAGCATCGATCGAGTTGACGCGCACGAGCGCCGAGAGATCGAGCGCAGCGTCCGGGCCGACGTCCTTGATCTGTATGATCCGATAGGCGCCGTTCGGAGCGGGAGTAATACGCCCGCGAAACGGATAGCCTGACCGGATGCCGACGATGTCGCCGAGAGTCTTTGTCAAATCTTGATCTTGAAGATGCGGTGCGGGAAAGTAACAGTTTCCCGCACCGCGAATTTGAGAAGGAACAGCCATGGGCTAAACTTCGGGCGTCGCACGTGCTCAGCCACTGGTTGGTCCGTAAAAAGCCCAGCCGAAGATCCGTCTTTGGCTGGGCTTCGCTTTCGCCAAGCACCGGCATGATGCACATTTATCGGCAGTGTGTCAAATATAATATAATAGCTACACTATGCGTATCAGTATATCGCTATCATAGATACACAATGCTTGGAGTTTTGTCCAGCTTGAGTTTAGATGAAAAAGTGGTAGTGGCCATCGGTGGCTGACAAGATCTCAAGGGCGAAACTTCCTCGACCTTTGGCTTGATGTTCGACGTTATAAGTATCAGCGCCATCTGTTGATTTTCGAGGCGCAATCAGTGACGAAAAGACAAGATTGGGCGCCGCCAGACACGATTCTTGAAAAGGGTGCGATCAGGGCGTAAGATAAACAACCAGCGGAAAACGCGCCTCATCGATTTTGCATCCGAATGCAGGCGGCGGGCGCAGTCCCCGCCGGCAGGTCTAATCAAAAGGCCAGTGGGTATCGAGGGGTAAGGGAGAAGAAGTCAATGCATACGAATGTGGACGAGATAGTAATCGATCGGGAAACATCCAGGTACAACCGGTTGCTGCTGGCTTTTGCCGGCGTAGCGGTGCTGATCGTCGGCGCGCTCGCCGGATCGGTAGCGACCGCGCGTGGGTGGACGCCGTTCAAGGGCGGTGCGGGCGGCAAGGCCCCGGTTTTTTACGCCGCAGACCAGCGCGTGCCGCAGAATCTGACGCTGACGGGCGGATTTTCCGGCGTGGCGAAGGTGGTTACTCCGGCAGTAGTGACCATCAACACCGAGAGCCGTGCACGCTCGCAGCAGCGGTTGCCCTTCTTTATGGACCCGTTCCGGGATTTCTTCAACACTCCGGATCAGGATGACGAGCCGACTCAGCGCCGTCGCCAGACGCCGCAATCGCCGCAATCGCCGCAGGGGCGCGGCCGATTGCTGCCGAGCGGCGTGGGCTCGGGCGTAATCGTCAGCCCGGACGGCTATATTCTGACCAACAACCACGTCGTAGACGGCGCCGACCGCGTGCGCGTCGAACTCAACGACCGAAGGGTGTTTACGGCGAAGATCGTCGGAACCGATCCGCCGAGCGACGTTGCGGTGCTCAAGATCGACGCATCGGATCTGCCCACGATCCCGTTCGGCGATTCGAATGCGGTCGAAGTGGGCGACATAGTGCTTGCGGTCGGCAACCCGCTCAACATCGGGCAGACCGTTACGATGGGCATCATCAGCGCCAAGAGCCGCTCGACCGGCATCGGCGGCGGCAACAGCTACGAAGACTTCCTGCAAACCGACGCCGCGATCAACCGCGGCAATTCGGGCGGCGCGCTCGTAAACCTCGGCGGCGAACTCATTGGGATTCCGTCGCAGATACTCTCGGGCTCGGGCGGCAACATCGGAATCGGATTCGCCATTCCCTCGACGATGGCGCGCAAGGTGATGGACGATCTGATCCGCAACGGCAAGGTGCGGCGCGGCATGCTCGGCATCCGCATCCGCTCGTTTGACGCCGAAACCGCCGAACAGTTCGGCTACAACAGCACAAAAGGCGCCCTCGTAGAAGTGGTCGATCCGGGCTCGCCTGCTGAAGCTGCGGGCGTCAGGCGCGGCGACATCGTGACGGAGTTCCAGGGGCAGCGCATCGAGGAAAGCGCACAGTTGCGCAACCTCGCATCGCAAACCGCGCCCGGTACTACCGTAAAGCTCAAGGTCTGGCGCGACGGCGCGGAGCGTGAACTGACGGCGAAACTCGCCGAGATGGACCCGTCGAGGGCGGAAACCGAAGCGCGCACCAGACCGGGCGAGGGCGGCGAGGAAGCCGATGGAGCGCTCTCGGGCGTCAAGGTCGATAACCTGACGCCGGAGATTGCACGGAGGCTCAACCTGCCCGACTCGGCTCGCGGCGTCGTCATTACGGACATCGATCCGGAAAGCCCCGCTTACGGTTCGGGCCTGCGGCGCGGCGATGTCATCGAAGAAGTCGCCCGTCAGTCCGTAACGAACGTCTCGGAATTCAACGCCGCCATCAAGAATGTCGGCAGGAAAAACATCCTCCTGAGCGTTCGCAATCAGGCCGGTCAGCGCTACGTGCTGGTCCGGACCGAAGACTGAAACAGAAAACGCGGAAGGCGCAGAATCCGTTTCTGCGCCTTCCGCCCTGCATTTTCATCCGCATAAAAGGAGCTTACATGACGCCCGGGTTCACCCTCGACCTGTCGGTGCTGTTTGCATTCGTCTGGCAATCGGACGATACGAGTGCGCTCAATGCGCCTTCGGGCGTAGAAGCGGCGCGCATACTGCTGCGCTGGCTTCACTTCACAGCAGGCATACTTTGGGTCGGCCTGCTTTATTTTTTCAATCTCGTCAACGTCCCGTTTATGAAGACGCTCGACGCGCCTACAAAGAAGGTGGTCGTGCCGGAGTTGATGTCGCGCGCGCTGTGGTATTTCCGCTGGGGATCGGTCGTCACGGTTCTCGCCGGGCTGACCTATTACGCGATGTATATCGTCGCTCCGAACGCGCGGAACGTGGGCGTAAGTCCGTGGGGCTGGCTCGGAAAATGGCTTGCCTTGGTTATACTGCTTTACGTGGTTTTCTACGGCGCTTTGATGAAAATCGACAACGGCTACGTGCTGGCAGCCGTGATAGCCCTGCTGGCGTTTCTGCTGACCTGGGGGATGATCAGGCTTTTCCCGGGGGCGGACAACAAGACGTTTTCAATAGGCGCGGGCGGCGGCATGGGGTTGTGGATGCTGCTCAACGTATGGGGCATCATATGGCGCGCGCAGAAGCGAATAATTGCGGCGACTGCGGCAGGCGACCCGCCCCCGGGCGCGCTTGCCCGCCGCGCCTTTCTCGCCTCGCGCGCCAACGCCTGGCTTTCGCTGCCGATGCTGTTTTTTATGGGCACGTCGCACGGCGACTACACGATTCTGGGTACGCGCTAAATCCATCGGAGATTGGTGCAAAGCGTGAGACGGCAAGAGAGATGACGGAACAAACGAAATAAGACGAAACAGACGAAAATATTCAACATTTCCGTAATTTTCGTATCATTTCGTTTGTTCCGTCATCTCTCTTTTTTCTGCAACTGAAATACAAGGAGGAGTAATGGCCAATACCGCCAATTACATTTATCAGGCGACGGAATACAACCTGAGCGGGCTTGCCGGGATCTCGGATCAGACGCTCGAAATGCACTTCAAGCTCTATCAGGGCTACGTCACCAATACCAACACACTCAACGAACAGATCGCCGAACTCATCGCCGGCGGCAAGGCGGGCACCCCCGCCTACGCCGAACTGACGCGCCGGCTCGGCTTTGAATACAACGGAATGGTCCTGCACGAGTACTACTTCGGCAATATGAAAAAGGACGGCGGAGTCGATCCCGGCGCTTCCTCCGCCTTTTACTCGGCAGCCGAGGCGAGCTTCGGCAGCTACGATACCTGGAAAACCGATTTCGTGGGCATCGGCAAGATGCGCGGCGTGGGCTGGGCCGTCGCCTCGCAGGACCCGACCACCGGACGCCTCTCCAATCACTGGATCACCCTGCACGAAATCGGCAACGTCGCCGGCTACAAACCCATCCTCGTCATGGACGTGTGGGAACACGCCTTCCTGCTCGATTACAAACCGGCCGAACGCCCCAAATACATCGAGGCGTTCTTCCAGAATATTGACTGGGACGCGGTTAATTCCCGGCTCGGCGCGGCCTGAAAATTCCCTGTATGCATCTTCCCGGGGGCGGGGACGCAATGCTCCCTCCCCGCCCCCAAATCCCCGCGCTTCTTTGTCTTGCAAACCCCCGTTTTCATCCTCCCCAAAATCCTCTTTACCCCGACTTGAGACTTGAGAATTTAGTTTAAGGGATAAGTGCTTTTATCCATCTGTATTTACAAAATCACCACAATATATAGGTGTTTTTTCAATTGACAAGGCTTTATGTAGTGGACTATAGTCGGCCCCGCTCGACGCCGGGAGATGAATCTGTAGCGGGCGTCGGGGTCACCTTAAAACAGACCAAAAAAGCTCATAGCCGGGAGATTTTGGGCCGGGGGTTGTCCGGATCGCCTGGACGGGGTAGTGTCGTCTTTGCCGGGGGGGAAGGCGTTTAAGTGCATTGAATCGGCACGATGGAATGGGAAAGGCGGAGCGATGAGCGTCAGCAAGCAAAAAGTGATTCAGTTGGTGGGACAGGGCGCGCAGCGGCGCGGTTTGGGGATCAACGCGCAGCGTGTTGTTGCAAAGCGGTATTCGCTCAAGGACATCAGCGGGCAGGCGCTCGAGGAGTGGGGCGACATCGTACGCCGGGTGGTTACGCACGTATCGAGGGCGGAGACGGACGTGCGGCGGCGGGAAGAATTTACCGCAGTGATGCTGGAATTGATGGACAATCGCGCCTTTGTGCCGAATACGCCGTGTCTGGTCAATGCCGGCAAGCCGAAGGGACAGTTGGCCGCGTGCTTTGTTTTGCCGGTTCCGGATTCGCTCGACGGCATTATGGAGCACGCCAAGCAGTGTGCGCTCATACACCAGAGCGGCGGAGGATGTATCTCCGCCGATGCGCGCGTTTGGACGACCTTCTGCGGATTGGAGCCTATCGAGGTTCTTTTCAACCGGGCGACGGCAGACGGGCGCGCGGGCGTGCAGCAGGGTCAGGGGGCGGCCTGGGATGTAAGGGATCTGAACATCAGAACCGCTTCAATGAACCCCGCTACGGGAGAAACCGGGTTGCGCCAGGTGACGCATGTTTGGAAATTCGATGTCCCGGCGTCGGATCAGTTGGTGGTGTCTACACGAGAGGGCGTAAGCGTGCAGACCAGTCGCTGGCATCCGTTTATGGTGTTGCGCGGGACGGGGCTTAAAGAAGTTCGCGCCGATGAATTGAGGGCAGGTGATGTCATCCTCGGGCCGGAGCGCCCCGATGCTTACTGGCCGTGGAGCGAATACCGTGAGGTGCGCGGGCGCAGGATCGACGCTGATTTCTCATGGCTCATCGGTTTCACGCTCGGCGACGGCAGCTTCGGATACCTGCCGAGCCAGCGTCGGTTGCGCCTGCGCCTTTTTTCGGGAAAGGTCGACGTGCTGGAACGGGCGCGCGAAATCATGGCGCGCCACGGCGTAGACCTGACGATCTACCGGGACAAACGCGGGCTTTACAGCCTGAACACACTTGCGCAGGACTTCATCTACACCATGCTCGAAGCCTGCGGACTGGAGAACCACGGTCCGAAGGACGCCCGCATTCGTGTACCCGAGCTGATCACGAAATCGCCGCTCGAATGCGTGCGGGCTTTTCTGGCTGGACTACTCGACAGCGACGGCTTCGTCGCCCGGGACGGCAGTCCTTCGTATTCGACGGCGAGCGCCGAGATGGCGGAAGACATCGCCGCACTGTGTTCGCTGCTTGGTTATCAGCCGACGCTGCATTCCAGGGCCCCGCACGGCAAAGGGCGCCGCACGATCTACACCGTGCAGCTTTGCGTTCTGCCCCAGGTCAATCGCCTGGCCGAGGATCTGCGGCCGTATCTGGCCAACGAAATGAGGCGCGAGCGTCTGCACAGCGAAAGCAGTCGGCAGTTGCGGTTAAATCAATCCACAGCAGAAAGGTACACACAACGGAGTCCGCAACTGGGTACGCACGCGCCCTCGCGTGCTTCTATTGGCCGCCGAAAGCACGCTTTGGCGCGTGCGTACCCAGTAATGCGTCCCAATGTTTCGTGGTCTGATTTAGACGATCTCGGTGCATTGCTTGAGCGCGTTGCGGATTATGGACTTGAAGTCTCTTCAATCGAATCTGCCGCCGAACCGAAAGATTTCTATGACCTGTCGGTGGCGGACTGGAACACTTACGCGGCGGGCACACACGGTCTCGCAATGATTCACAACACCGGGATGACCTATGAATTGCTGCGCCCGGCCGGGACTCCCGTAGGCGAGGGGCGCGGGCTGGCGTCGGGTCCGGTATCGTTTATGCAGATCGTCAACACGATGACGGAGACGGTCAAGCAGGGCGGCGTGCGCCGCGGGGCGAACATGGGCATACTCGCCGTCGCGCATCCCGACATACTGCGCTTCATACACGCCAAAAACGACCAGAAGAGCCTTACGAATTTCAACATCTCGGTCACGGTTACGGACCGTTTTCTCGAAGCCGTAGAGCGCAACGAATGGTTCCAGACCGAATTCGACGGGCGGCCGTGGACGCACGAAATCTTCGATCCGATGGCCAATGGCGGCGAGGGCGGGCCGTACACTTATGACGGGCAGGCGCCGCCCGGTCCCGGAATGGTCTTCGCCCCGGACATATGGCGGCGGATCATCGCTTCGACGCACCGATGGGCCGAGCCGGGAATCATATTCATCGACAATGTAAACCGGCACAATCCGCTCAAGAATTCGATGGGACCGAAGCGAGCAAGCAATCCCTGCGCCGAGCAGAATCTTCACGACTTCAACGCCTGCAACCTCGGTTCGATCGACGTAGCCAAATACTACGACGCGGCTTCGGACGATCTCGACTGGGACCGGTTCTCAAGCGACATCTACTGGTGCGTGCGCTTCCTCGACAACGTAATCGACGCCTGCGACTGGCCGCTGCCGCAGATACACGACACGGTGCACCGTACGCGCCCGGTAGGTCTCGGAATAATGGGATTTGCCGACCTGCTGCTGCACAAGCGCATTTCCTACGGCAGCACGGAATCGGCCGTGTTCGCAGACAGCCTGGCGGATTTCTTCCGGCGCGAGTCGTGGAAGGCCTCGCTTGCTATCGGGGCCGAAAAGGGCGCGATGCCGGAATTCGAGCCGAACCGCGATCTGTACGAAGACCTGATCTACAACGAAGTCGGCCTCGACCGCTCGATCGCGCTGACGCCGCGCAACTACGAAGTCACTACCGTCGCGCCTACGGGAACCATCTCGCTCGTAGCAGAAACGAGTTCGGGCTGCGAGCCGAATTTTTCGTACGCCTACGTTCGCCGCGACACGATCGGGACGCGCACCTACGCGCACCCGATTGCGGCGCGTGCGCTCGGCATCGAACTGGATCAGAGCGATCCCGAATCCATAGAGCGGGCGGCGAGCTACATCGTGGAGCACCGCGACGAACTGCCCGAGTATTTCGTCGATGCGTTGACGCTGACGCCGGACGATCATCTGAGGGTGCTCAAATCGTTTCAGGATCACATCGACAATTCGATTTCGAAGACCGTCAACGCGCCGTCGAGTTATTCGATCGAAGACACGGACCGCGTGCATCGTCTGGCGTGGAAGATGGGCGTCAAGGCCGTGAGTTATTACCGCGACGGTTCGCGCGACGACCAGGTGTTGACCTCGATAAACGCGCAGCCCGAGAAGGCTGCGGAAGTTGCCGCTGCGAAAGAGCCTGCGGGCGAAGCCATTCAGGGTGCGGCGAAGGAATCCGGGGCTGAGAGTTATTTTGCCGCCGTGAAACCTGCGCGTGCGGATGCCGAGGGCAAGCTCGAGCGGCCGCGCGAGCTTGTAGGCGCGACGTGGCAGATTCCGTTCGATCATCAGAATCTGTACGTCACCGTAAACCACGACACGCAGCGCGTGCTGGAGATTTTCGCTACGGGCGCGGGCCTTTCGGTTTCAGTAGGATTGCTGGCTTCAAAGATGCTGCGCGGCGGGTTCGAGCCCGAAGAGGTTGCGGCTTCGCTCAACAAGGTCATAGGTACGCATTCGGTATGGTTCAACGAGCGGCTGTGCACTTCGCCGGAACAGGCCGTAGCCGAGTGCATTATGCTGACGAAGCGCAGGATTCAGAATCTTCCGGATTCGGCGCGCGCAGCAGCAAAGCTGTCGATGTCGCTTCCGGTTGTAAGTCAGACGCCGGCGAAATCCGCAGCGGCGCAGGGCAAGGTTATTACCGAGTGTCCCGAGTGCGGCGGCAGCCAGATCGAGTACGCGGGCGGGTGTTATACGTGCCGCGACTGCGCTTTCTCGAAGTGCGTGTAGGAGAGAGATAACGGAACAAACGAAATGAAACGAAAAGAACGGAAAAGGTAAATAGTTCCGTCTGTTCCGTCTAATTTCGTTTGTTCCGTTATCTCTCTCCTACTCGTATCTGAGCGTTTGCAGCGGATCGACGCGCAGCGCCCGTTGCGCCGGAATCCAGCAGGCGGTGAGAGCCACCGCGCCGAGCAGCAGCGTGATACCGATGAAGGTGAGCGGGTCGGTGGCGCTGACGCCGAAAAGCAGGCTTTTCATCAATCGCGTCGCTCCGAGCGAGGCAATCAATCCGATACCCATTCCGATAAAAGTCAGCGTCAGGCCGCGCCCGATGATCAGCCGCCGGATGTCGGAGGCCTGCGCGCCGAGCGCGAGGCGGATGCCGATTTCGCGGCGGCGCTGCGCGACCGATTGGGACATGACGCCGTAAAGACCGATCGCCGCCAGCGCCAATGCCAGTGCGCCGAATCCGCCGAGCGAGGCGGCGGCGACACGCGCCGGAAGCAATGGCATGCTCATGTGCTCTTCGAGCGTGCGCGCGCCGGCGAGCGGCAGTTGCGGATCGAGCCGCCGAAACTCGCCGCGTACGGCCGAAAGCAGCATTTGCGGGTCGCCTCCCGAGCGGACGACGAGGCTGACGGGGCCGAGCCTCGATTGCCGGAGCGCGCGGTAGACAAGCGGTTTCGGATCTTCGTTCAATCCGGCGTACTTTCCATCCTCGGCCACGCCGATGACTTCATATGTCCTCGATTCGGCCGAACCGGTGCGGAAGCGTTTTCCGATCGGGTCTTCTCCGGGCCAGAAGCGGCGGGCGAAGGTTTCGTTGACGATGGCGACTCGGGCTGCGTTTTCGTCGTCCTGTTCGGTGAATTCGCGCCCGCGCAGGAGGCGCGTTTTCAGGGCGGCGAAATATCCGGGGCTGATGCGATTGGTCAGCGCGCGCGGAGCCGCGCCGCGACGCTCGGGCGCCGCGCCCTCGATGAAGATCGAATCACTTCCGAAGTGCAGGTCTACCGGCACCAGATCGGCGAGCCCCGCACCCGTCACGCCCGGCAGCGCGCGCGTGCGTTCGAGCAGTTGTTTCTGAAATTCGCGACCGGCTCCGGCGTCGTAGCCCTGCAGCCGCAGATCGAACGAGGCCTCGACGGCGTTGCGCACCTCGAAGCCGAGGTCGAGGGATTGGGCGCGCTGCAGCGCGCGCAGCACCAAGCCGCCGCCGACAAGCAGCACCAGCGAAAGCGCAACCTGAAAGACGATGAGGCTGCTTTTCAACCACGACCGGCGCGCGCCGGCCGTCTCTTCCTTGGTCGCCGAGACGATGTCGGTTTTAGTCGCCTGCCACGCCGGGAGCAGTCCGAAGAGGATGCCGGTCAGGATCGTGACGAGTGCGGTGAAGGCCAGGACGCGGTAATCCATCCGCAACTCGACAAACAGCGGAGCATCGACCGGTGGTTTGATGGCCGGGGCCAGCCCGGTCAGCCAGAAGGCGAGCAGGAGTCCTCCGATGCCGCCCAGGCACGCCAACGCCGTGCTTTCGGTCAGCAGTTGCCTGATGACGCGCAATCGACCGGCTCCGAGCGCGAGGCGGATGGCGATCTCCTGCCTGCGCTCGGCTCCGCGCGCAAGCAAAAGGTTCGCCAGATTCGTGCACGCCAGCAGCAGCACCATCCCGACGACGACCATCAGAATGCCTGCGAACCCTTGAAACAGCCCGCGCGCCCCCCCGCCCATCATCCCTACCGGCGAAACGGCGACGCTCTGGCCTTCGTTGACGTTCGGGTATTCGCGTTCGAGTTCAAGCGCGATGGCGGCGAGCGCCGTCTGCGCCTGCGCCTCGCTGACTCCGGGTTTGAGCCGCCCCTGGACGAATATGTTTTCGACTCCGCGTTCCTCCAGCCAACTGCTGCCCGGTTCGATCTGCGCCTGCATGGCCATCGGAAACCAGATCTCCGGTGCGGCTATGATCTCGGTCCCGTTGAAGCCCTGCTGCGCCACCCCGATGACCGTGTACGAACGGCCGTTGACGATCACTTCGCGTCCGGCGATCGAGGGATCTCCGCCGAAACGCTCCTGCCAGCCGCGGTGGCTGACCACCGCCACCGGATGCGCGCCCGGCAGTCGGTCGTCTTCGGTCGAAATCACACGTCCGAGCGCCGCCCCGACGCCGAGCGTCTCGAAGTAATTGCCCGAGACGAGATAACCCCAGAGCCGTTCGTTGACCCCGTCGTGGCTCAGGCTGAGCGGCGCGAAACGATAGGCGATGAGGCCCGAGAAGACCGTGTTGCGATCGCGGAAATCCCTGTAGTTCGGATAGGAAAAAGTCGGAAACAGACGTTTGTTCTCGACGTTGGTGAGCGCGACGACCCGGCTCGGGTTCTCTATCGGCAGCGGACGCAGAAGCCCCGCGTTGACGAGGCTGAAGACCGTCGTGTTGGCCCCGATGCCGAGCGCCAGGGTGAGCACGGCGGTCAAGGTGAAACCGGGGTATTTGCCGAGCATGCGCCAGGAGTAGCGCAGATCCTGTAGCAGAGTTTGCATTTTTAACCTCGCCCGAAGTAAGAAAAAGAGAAACCGCGGAAGACACGGAATTAAATCAGAGCACGAAACATTTGGACACAATACTGGGTACGCACGCGCCCTCGCGTGCTTTCGGCGGCGAATGAAAGCACGCGAGGGCGCGTGCGTACCCAGTTGCGGACTCCGCTGTGTGTACCATTCTGCTGTGGATTGATTTAAACGGAATTTGCGGAAAGAAAGATCGCCCTTCCGCGAATTCCGTGTTTTTCGTGTCTTCCGCGGTTCCTCTTTTTTCAGAAGTTGAACCGCACGCCCAACTGTATCTGCCGCGCGTTTGCGGCCGAGATGAAGCCGAGCGGATCGGTCGGGCGGCGGTCGCGCCGTCCGCGTACGTCGAAATTCGTCTCGGCGGCCAACGTCGGTCCCACGATGTTGTTTATGCCGGCCATGTTGACCCGGTTAAAAAGGTTGAACGCCTCGAAGGTCAGTTCCAGATAACGCGATTCCTGCGCAAAGAAGCGCCGCGCAAGCCTCATATCGAAGCTGTAGAACGCCTCGCCCCTGCCCGTGTTGCGCCCGGCCGCGCCGGGCCTGTCGCTTTGCGGTCTTCCGTCCCCATTGCCGTCAAAACCGAGCAGCAGATTGAACGGACGGCCGCTTCCCGCGATGAATATCGGAGAGAATACCCAGTCGCGCAGCGCCATATTCCCGAATCCGCTCTGAAATACCCCGCTTACTACCAGCCTGTGCCGCTGATCGAAGGCCGAAAGCGCCCTGTCGGCGCGCACGTCGAGCGGATTCTGCGCCGAAAAATCGCTGTTGAAATCCGTCACTTCGTCGATCGTCTTCGACAGCGTGTAATGCGTGTTGATGCTGAAATTGTTTGCAAAACGCCGCGTTACCGCAAGCGTCATCGCGTGATAGAACGAGTTGGCGGATGATTCGTATACATTGTCCTGAAGTATGAACGGATTGCGGAAATCCGTAGTCTGCCCGGCGGCGGGGAAGCGCACGAACGTAGCTCCGCCGTTCGGATTGAGCGCGTTGAGCGGACCCGACCGCTTGAACTGATTGACGTCGCGGTTGCGCGTCAGGTGCAGCCCCCTTACAAACAGATACCCGGCGTCGAGCGAAAACCCGCCGCCGAGATCGCGCTGCAGGCCGAAGCTCGATTGATATGTAGTCGGGTTCTGGTAATTCGGTTCGAGCCGGAAGCGCACTTCGAGCGGCTGCCCCGGCCCCGGCGTAATCGGCCTTCGCGGCACGCCCGCCGGGACTACCGCTGCGGGCGCCAGTATCCCCGACAGATCGCTGAGCCGGATCGGGCGCGAGAAGTTGCCCGTAGCCGCGGCGAGCCCCTGATATACGTCGAACGAACGCGGCAATCCGAAGTTGTTTGTCGTGGGCGTCGCAAGCACGATGAAGATCGTCGTCGGATCGTCGAACCCGGCGAGCTCGCGCGTGACGTTGGCTACCGCGTTGTTTACCGCGCCGAAGAATATTCCGTAGCCCGCGCGTATCACGGTCTTGCCGTCGCCCTTCGGATCCCAGGACAGGCCGAGACGGGGCTGCACGTTGTTGTAGCGCGTCGGCATGAAAAACGGTTCGTCGTTGATCTGGTAGCGCAGCCCGTAATTGAGCGTCACATTCGGGCGCATCTTCCAGGTGTCCTGAATGTACATACCGTAGCGCGCCGACCAGGAATCTGCGGCCGCGTCGCCGAAGCCCTGTTGATAGACGATCGGAAGCCCGAGGTTGAACGATTGCAGCGCGTTTATCGGAGCCGCAAGCGCGGCGAGCTGCGCCGGATTATTCGCCTGAAGGAACTGCTGCAACTGCGTGAGTACGGCGGGGCCCGCCGCAGGGTTGAGCGCAATCAGATTCGCGAGCGGAATCGCCGTGCCGAAATTGAATCGCCCGCCGAAGAACGTCTCGCTGTTGGTCGATATGTTGTTGATGTTGAGCGATACGCCGGCCTTCAGCGTATGCGAACCGGCTACTTTGGAGAAGTTGTCGTAAAAATCGTAATGCCGCTCTATGGTTTGGGCGGGCAGGAATATGTCGCGTCCGAAATTGCCGAATCCCTCTATGTTGAATTCCGGCCCGTTCGGATCGTTCGGGATGACGCCGAAGCGATTGTAGATGTACTGCGCCTTGACTTCGTTGAACATCGTCGAGCCGAGTTGCAGGTTGTGCGATGCGAGCACGCCGCCCACCCAACTGTCCAGCGTGCGCCCGCGCGATACGGCCGTCAGTGCGCCGGCGGCCTGATTCTCGAACTCGTATTCGCTGATGTTGAAGCGCAGGTATCCGCTGCTGCGGTCGCTGAAGTTGTGATCGAGTCGCACGGAGAACTGGTTCTGGTGCGAATCGAAAGGAAACTGCCCGCTCGAACGCGTGAACAGATCGATCGTGCCCGGATAGTTCGTCGTAGTCAGCGCGCCGCGCAGCGCTCCGGAAAGCGCCGCAAAGGGCGTCGTGTTGAGATAGTCAAAAAGATTTCGCTGCGAATCGGTGATCTGGAATATGTTCGGATCGTTGAGCAGGTTGACGAATGTGGTTTCTTCCTGCGAGAAGCGTTCGAATGCAGCGAAGAAAAACGATTTGTCGCGTTTGATCGCGCCGCCGAGCGATCCGCCGAACTGCTGGCGGTTGAACGGCGACTGCCCCGACGGGTTGAAGTCGAATGCGTTGCGCGCATCGAGCGACCTGTCGCGGAACAGCCCGAAGATGCTGCCGTGATAATCGTTGCCGCCGGATTTCGACACTATGTTTACCGTGCCGCCCGAACCGCCGCCGAACTCGGCGCTGTAGCTGTTGCGCACTACCTGAAATTCCTGAACAGCTTCCTGACTTACAGTAGCGATGACGCCGCCCGATGCGCTCAGCGTCACGCCGCCGTCGATTGCCACGAGATTGTCGCGGCCGTTGTTGCCGCCGAACGAAAGCCCGGTCTGCGGCGTCTGCGCCACGCGGTAATCCGATGCGTCGGCGATGTTGTCCGAATCGTTTA
This sequence comes from Acidobacteriota bacterium, assembly GCA_019639255.1. GTDB lineage: Bacteria > Acidobacteriota > Blastocatellia > RBC074 > RBC074 > JAHBSF01. The sequence goes on from JAHBSF010000020.1 coordinate 38,733, forward strand.
CGCCGGGCGTGAGCAGCGCGTAATCCAGATAGTTGCGCCGGCTGATCGGCAGATTGACTATCTGCCGCGCGTCTATGACCGAGGACTGCTCGGAGCGCGCAACTTCTACGACTTCAGCCCCGGCCACGATCTGCACCTCGGCCTGAAGCTCTGCGGCGCCGAGCCGCACGGGAATCGTGGCCTGCTGCCCTACGGTGAGTTCTACGCGCGTGGAACTGCTCTGAAAGCCCTGCGCCTCGACCCTGAGTTCGTATGCGCTCGGCAGCAGGTTGAGGAACGTATAGTTGCCCTCGCCGTCCGTGGTTGCGGTGCGGCTTGTGCCCTTGCCTATGTCCGTTAATGCGACCCTGGCTCCGGGAACGACCGCTCCCGTTTGATCTACGACCTGCCCGCGCAGTTCGGCGTTCGAGCCCGAAGCCTGCGCGTGGGCGGGAGCGGCGGATAGAGCCGCAAACATCAGGACTGCGAGTGCTGCGCCCGCAAGATATGCGATGGATTTCATGGAAACTCTCCTTCCCTGAACACGTGCCCTGGTGGGTTGCCTTTTAAGCAATGCCCGGCCGGCGAAGATGCAGACGATACTGTCTTGCTCTGCGCAATCCCGGCTTGGGGGAAGAGTCTGGATGGCGATCGTCGGACCGGGTCCTGTTGACGAACGCTTACGATTGTACCCGGAAATGGGCGTTTGGGGTAGGATGGAGCCGGATTATCGAAGAACGCCGGCTGCGCTGCCGATTTCTTCGGTCTCGATGCGGAAGGCCTGCGTTTTGTCATGGATTCGCCGGCAGGCTGCAATTTCGGCCGTTTTTTGCGCCGGCGACCATCCGAGTTCTTCAGCCATCAATTCGGCGACATTTGCAATCGCGCTTCTGCCCTGATCCCGGCTGAAACCGAGCAGCGTGCGCCGCCATATGAAATCCGCAGCGCGAAGGCACTGTTCGCTTCGCACCGCGAAAACAACCTGCGCCGCAATGTCCGGGGCGTGCGCAGAAAGCCGCCTGCACAGTCTTTCATCGGCCGTCGCCAACAGCAGCACTTCATTCGCTCGCGCACCGTAAAGACCGCGAAGGTGATCTGCGGTTTCGGCGTCAACGCCCTGCGGTGCAGATCTCTCAACACCCGCATTGCGGGCGCCCGGCAACGGAGTCGCAGCCGTTGTGCATTGCTGCCTTGTTCCAAGCCTTCGGCACGCCATATCCGTGGCTTCTTCGGCCACGGCCCGATACCCTGTGAGCTTGCCGCCGAGCACGGAAATCAACCCGGGCGCACCCTCCTCTGCACCGTCGACGATACGGTGCATGCGCGATACGGAGGATTCCGACCCTTCAGCCATTACAAGCGCCCGCACGCCGGCGTTGCTGAATATGACGCGGTCGGGGTCCAGTTCGGGGAAATACGCCTGCGCCGAACGGATGATGTAATCCACGTCTCCGCAGGTTGCGCGCGCCCGGCCCGGATCATCCGAAAAGTCCGTGTCCGTGGTGCCGATCCAACTGTATCCGAGCCACGGGATGACGAAAAACAAACGCCCGTCTATGGGGGATGCTAGCGCCATCGCGCTATTGATCATCTGCGGGCAGGTGATGTGTATGCCCTTGGTGGTCCGTATACGCCGCGCCGGCGTGCCCGTCAGACGCCCGGCCACAGCGTCAAACCACGGTCCGGAAGCATTGATGACGACGCGGGCGCGCACCTTGATTTCCGGCGCTCCCGCGTCGAGCGCATCCCTTACCCTTACGCCGACAACCGCTGCACCCTCGCGCAGGGCGCCCGTCACCTCGGCGTAGTTGTATACTCTCGCACCGTGCTTGCGCGCATCGATCAGATTTTCAATACACAGCCGCTCCGGCGAATAAGCCTGGGCGTCATAAAACGACGCCGCGCCGCGCAAGCCCTCGCGCCGCAGGTGCGGCTCCCGCGCGAGGGCTTCATCCGCATTCAGAAACCGGTGCCGAGGCAGACTCTTGTCGAAACTCAAAAGATCGTAAAGCACCATCCCGGCCTTGATCTTCAGCCGGTTAAACCACCCCTCGTCGTAAAAGGGAACCAGAAACTCAAGCGGCCTGACCAGATGCGGCGCTATCCGCAAAAGCGTCTCGCGCTCCTTCAGATCCAGCCGCACCAGACCGAAATCGAACATCTCCAGATACCGCAATCCGCCGTGTATCAGCCGCGTCGATCCGGCCGTAGTCCCTCCTCCGAAATCCTCCTTCTCAAACAACGCCGCGCTCAACCCCCGCATCGCCGCATCGCGTGCTATGCCCGCCCCGACAATACCACCGCCGATGATCACCAGATCAAACCCGCGCTCGCTTGCCTCCTGCAATCTCCTCATATCCCTCTTTTGCCAGCCTTCAGACTGTTAACTGCAATCGTATCCTTGATCGTATCCTTGATCGTATCCTTGATCGTATCCTTGATCGTATCCTTGATCGTATCCTTGATCGTATCCTTGATCGTATCCTTGAATGCCCTCGCTCGCCGCTTCCAGCCCTCGTTTGCAATTTCCTTTGCGGATTCCCCGGAGTATTGTCTAGACAATAGGATATATATATCTGAGGAGTTATAAGGTCAAGAACTATTTTTTCCGGGATACGGCTACAGGGTAAACGGGCGCGAGGCCGGGCAGTCGGGGGCGGATCGGAGCGGACCGGTTTTCCGGAATCAACCCGCACCGAGCCGGGAATTATTAAAACTCAGCCCCGTTCGCCCCATTTTGACGGTACTCCACAGAGTTGAAGATAAAATTAACCTCGCGGTAATACTGCGTTAACTCCAGACTGCTATAAATATCGCTCAATTCCGGCGGCGCTTCGATCCTCGCTCTGAATGGACCTTCCATCGGCGTTGATTAAGAGTGTTAAATTTCCATATTGACTTCTTGTATAGACAGGCTTATAGTGCGCGGCATCTTTCCGTATGTGCTGATCGGCCGAAAAGAGCTGATTGAAGGGACCGAATACAAGAAAAGTCGGCAATCGGGGCACGGGCGTCCTTTGGGGAATCCGCATATGATCAATGAGCGCCGGGATTTTCTGCGGCTGATGGGAGCGGCGGCGTTGATGGCCGGGGGGTGTGGAGTGTTTGGTGGGCGTGAAGAGAAGGCGGGGAAGCTGCTGATAGCGCATCGCGGGGCGTCGGCGTATGCGCCGGAGAACACGCTCGAAGCGTTTCGGCTGGCGGTCGAGCAGGGAGCGGATTATGTGGAGCACGATCTGCATGTGACGCGGGACGGGGTGCTTGTATGTCTGCACGATTCGACGCTGGAGCGCACGACGGATGTGGAGGAAGTATATCCGGACCGGTTTCGGGAAGAGACGGTAAACGGCGAGGTGCGGCGGCGCTGGCCGGTAACGGATTTCGATCTTGCGGAGTTGCAGCGACTGGATGCGGGGTCGTGGTTTGACGCGAAGTTCAAGGGCGCGAGGATTCCGACGTTTGCCGAGATGATAGATGCTTTGCGGGGGCGTACGGGGCTGTACGTCGAGATCAAGAGTCCGGAGTCGTACTGGAGTCGGGGCGTAGAGATCGAGCGAATGGTGCTGGAAGATTTAAGAAAGGCGGGGCTCGATCGACCCGGCGCCGACCCTGCGACTCCGGTTTTGATTCAGACCTTCAGTCCCGCGAGTTTGAAGAAGATGGCGCACGAACTGAAGACGGATCTTCAGTTGGGGTTGCTCATTGGAGGGTCTATGCGCGCGCATTGGCTGTCGCCCGAGGGGCTGGAGGAAGCCAGGGGATTCGTCTCGCGCATCGGCCCCGAAAAGGGCTTGCTCGATCCGGCGACGATCGCCGAAATACACAGGCTGGGAATGACGGTTGCACCCTATACGTTCCGGTCTTCCGATACCGGCGCATTCAAGGACGTAAAAGAACAGATGGCGCATTTTCTCTACACGCTCGGGGTCGACGGCGCCATCACGGACAACCCCGACGAGTTCCCTCGATCGGCTTAAATCAGACCGCACAACAATGCAACAGAAGAGAGATAACGGAACATACGAAAATAGACGGAATGGACGGAAAGTAACATTGATTCCGTCCATTCCGTCTATTTTCGTATGTTCCGTTATCTCTCTTCCATCTCACGAGTTGATGTCACGTACAGCGTGAGAAAGGAAGAGTTCATCATGGAAAAAAGGGAGAGGCTTCATTTGCTCGGCGTCGGTTGCCGTATGATGCTGGCCTGTGTATTGATGCTTTGTTTCGGCGCGAGCGCAGCGCACGCGCAGTTCGATTCTGCAACGGTACTCGGAACTATCCGCGACGCTAACGGCGCCGCGTTGCCGGGCGCTACGGTCACAATCAGGAGCATTGCCACGGGCATCAGCACTTCGGTGCAGTCCGACGGCAACGGCGATTTTCTGTTTTCGAACGTGAGGATCGGTTCCTACCGCATCAGCGTCGAGTTGGCCGGGTTTTCCACCGCCGTAGCCGACAACGTCGTGGTAACGGTCAACGCGCGTCAGCGCGTAGATCTCACGATGCAGCCGGGCGCGGTCACGGAAAGCATCGTTATTACGGACGCCGTGCAGTTGCTCGAAACCGATTCGAGCGTGCGCGGGCAGGTCATACAGCGCGAACAGATCGTAAACCTGCCGCTCAACGGCCGCTCCTACGCCAACCTCGCGCTGCTGACTCCGGGCGTGCGTGAATCGTCGCAGAACTCGGCTACGGGCGCGGGCCGCGAGGCGGCCTTCAACGTCAACGGGCTGCGCAACACGGTGAACAACTTCCTGCTCGACGGTGTGGACAACAACGCCTACGGGACGAGCAATCAGGGATTCTCGGCGCAGGTAGTCCAGGTTTCGCCCGACGCCGTGCAGGAGTTCAAGGTTCAGACCAACACCTACAGCGCCGAGTTCGGCCGTTCGGGCGGTGCGGTAATCAACGCGGCCTACCGCAGCGGAACGAACCAGTTTCACGGCAGTTTGTGGGAGTTCCACCGCAACACGGCGCTCAACGCCGTGGGGTTCTTCAAGCCTGCGACCGGCGAGAAGCCGCCCCTGATCCGCAATCAGTTCGGATTCACCTTCGGCGGGCCTATAATCCGCGACCGGACCTTCTTCTTCCTCGACTATGAAGGTTTCCGCCAGGTGCAGAAAAACGTCGTATTCTCGACGCTGCCGACGCTTCAGCAGCGGCAGGGGATACTCTCGGTAGCGGTACGCGATCCGCTGACCGGGACTACGTACGCTGCGGGCACGCCGATCCCGATGACGGATTTTGCGCGCAAGGTGCTCAACGAACTGCCGGCGCCGAACGTGCCGGGTGCGACCAACAACAACTACCGCGAATTGCGGCCCGACCGCAATTTCAACGACAAGTTCAACATCCGTCTCGATCACAAGCTGAACGACAAGCTGAATCTGTTTACGCGCATCAGCCACCGCAAGGTCAACGAGTTCAACGGGCCGAACATTCCGGGTCCCTCGGGCAGCAACCAGAACGGTTTCATCAACGTTCTCAACCAGCAACTGGTCGGCGGCGCAACCTACATCTTCTCCAACGCCTCGGCGCTCGAAGTCCGTCTCGGCCTTTCGCGTACGGAAGCGGGCAAGCGGCCGCCGCTTGCGGGCGGACCGAGCATGCGCCAACTCTACGGCATCACCGGACTGCCCGAAGATCCGCTCGTCACCGGCGGTCTGACGACGCAGACCATAAACGGTTTTTCGCAACTCGGGCGGCAGGCCACCAACCCGCAGTTCCAGAATCCGTTCAACGTCAATCCGCGCGTAAACTATACGTTTGCGCTCGGTCGCCACAGCCTCAAAACCGGATATGAGTATCTGGCGGTCAATACGGACGTGCAGGACACCAACCCGCTTATGGGTCTGGACACCTACGCCGGGCAGTTCAGCCGGCCGGCCGGCGCTGCGGCAAACGCGCAGCTTTACAACATCGCCGACTTTATGTTCGGCGCGCGTTCGCAGTACGAATTCGCCGACCTGCTGGTAGTCGAATCGCGCCGTCGCCTGCATTACACCTATCTGCAGGATGACTTCAAGGTCAACCAGAAGCTGACGCTCAACCTCGGCGTGCGTTATGAATACGCGACGCCGTATTACGAAAACCGCAACCGGCAGTCGAACTTCGATCCCGTAACGCGGTCGATCATTCAGGCGAAGAACGGTTCCATTTACGACCGGTCGCTTGTGGATCCGGATTACAACAACTTCGCTCCGCGCATCGGCTTTGCCTGGAACGTGCTGGACAAGACGGTGGTGCGGGGCGGCTACGGCATCGGCTACGTCCACTTCAACCGCATAGGGAGCGCCGACGTGCTGGCGACGAACTTCCCGCAGATCACGCGGGCGAACGTCACGCAGACGGCCGGGGTGCCCCGCTGCACGGGCACGGTGTTCGCCGAAGGCTGTTTCCGTCCGACGCAGGACGGCTATCCGACCAACCTGCCGAACAACGTCGTGCTGTTCATACCGCGCGAGATCCGGACGCCGTACATACAGAACTGGCAGCTTTCGATCCAGCGCGAGCTGACCTCGAATATGCTGATCGACATCGCGTATGTCGGCAATCACGCGGTCAAGATGATCATGCTGGCGGATTACAATCAGGCTCGAACGCTGACCGAAGCGGAATTTGCCCTGCCTGCGGCGCAGCGTCCCACGCTCGACGAGCGTCGTCCCATACAGGGCTTCCGGTCGATTTCGGCCGTGCTGCCGGCGGCCTACTCGAACTATCACGCGCTGCAGGTGAAGTTCGAGCGGCGCTTCTCCCGAGGCCTTTACGCGCTGAACTCGTTTACCTGGTCGAAGGCCATAGACAACGCCAGCCAGGTGCTCGAAGAGCCGGGCGGAAACACCGGCACGCCGCAAAACGTCTACAACATCGCGGCCGATCGCGGGCTCGGCGCCTACGATCAACCGTTCAACAACACGACCTCGGTGGTCTGGGAGCTGCCCGTGGGACGCGGACGCGCTTTCGGGGGCGACGTTCACAAGGCGGTAGATGCGGTAATCGGCGGATGGATGGTGAGCGCCATCAACACGATGGCGAGCGGGCAGACGATAAATTTCCGCTACACCCCGGCGCCCGTAACGGCCAACCTGCCGTCGTTTATCGGCGGCGTGGCGCTGCGGCCGAACCTGGTCGGCAATCCGATACTGCCGAAGAGTGAAAGAACGATCGACCGGTATTTCAATACCGAGGCGATCAGGTTGCCGGGTGTGACGGCTCCGTTCGGCAATGCGGGGCGAAACATCGGACGCAGCCCGTCGTTTTATCAGCTCGATATGGGATTGCAGAAGAGCTTCCCGCTGCCGATCAATGAAGTGTCGAGGGTGGAGTTCAAGGCCGAGTTTTTCAACATCCTGAACAAGACCAATTTCGGCAACCCGAGCGGCAGCGCCAACGGCATCGTCTTCAACGCGGCCGGGCAGTTGACCAATCCCGGAACCTTCGGTCAGATCCGCAGCACCGCACCGGCGCGGCAGATCCAGTTTGCGCTGAAGGTTGCTTTCTAAATCAACCCGAAATAAGAGAGATAACGGAACAAACGAAATGAAACGAAAATTACGGAACAGTTGAATATTCCCGTCTGTTTCGTCTTATTTCGTCTGTTCCGTTATCTCTCTTCAGTTCTGCTGTGGATCGATTTAATCTATTACGCCCAGACGAACCCGGAATCTGGTGCGGTCGCCGCGGTAGTAATCCGTAGCGTATTCCACGGGCACGCCCTTGGCATAACCGACGCGCGTAATGAGCAGGGCGGGAGACAGCGGGGCTACACCGAGCAGAGAGGCGTCGGCGCTTTCGAGCGTTGCCGCCTCGAAGGTCTGTATCGCGTCGTCGGGTTTAAGGCCGTAGCGGGTTTCCATGATTTCGTAAACGGATTTTCGTTCGAGGTCGTTTGCGAGGAAGTCCGGAAACCGGCTTTCGGGCAGGTAGGTATTTGCGATCACGAGCGGCTGATTATTGCCGAGGCGCAGTCGCTGGACGAACACTACGCGCTCACCCACCCTCAATTTCAATTCCGAGAGAATAGGCGAGTTTATCGAAGAGAGTTGTATGACCTCCGCCTGCAGGAGCTTCGAGCTGGCCTTGAGTCCGCGGTAAGCCATAAATTCCGTGAAGCTGAACAGGTGATCGAGATCCTGATGAACGCGCGGCTCGGCTACGAAACTGCCCACAGCCCTCCGCGAGTAGGTCAACCCTTCTTCCTGTAGTTTGGCGAGCGCCTGACGGATGGTCGCGCGGGCTACGCCGTAGGTTTTCATCAGTTCAAATTCCGAAGGCAGCTTCGAGTGCGGCGCAAGCGCGCCCGAGGTGATCTGCTGCCGTATGGATTCGGTGATCTGAATGTATCTGGGTAACTCGCGATAGTATCGCTGCGCCGCTGAATCAGTCATAACGGGAATATAAACGATAGGCCGAAGCCAAGTCCAAGAAGTTTGGGCGCGCGCGGCGGGTGACACTCCAGTTTGACGCGTGCTATAGTGCCGCGCGGCTTGAAACAGCCGGCTGGGACCTTTCAGGCGCTGTAGTTGAACGCAGTAGTTGCAAACGACAATTTCCGAGGAACAGGGCAACGATGGAATTCATCGAAAAATCCCGCGCGATGACCTCCGCCGACATCAATCGCGTCATGGCGCGGATGGCTACCCAGGTGGTTGAAAATCATCCCGATCTGGGCAACGTGCTTCTGGTGGGCATTCGCCGAAGGGGTGTTCCGCTTGCGGAGCAGCTTGCGGCGAAGATCGAGGAAATGGAAGGCACGCGCGTGGCTACCGGGGCGCTCGACATAACGCTTTACCGCGACGATCTGAGCACCGTCGCCGATCGCCCGGTAATCAACAAGACGGAACTGCCCGCCGACGTCACGGGCAGGACGATCATTCTGGTAGACGACGTGCTTTACACGGGGCGCACGATTCGCGCCGCCTTAGACGAACTTATTGATTTCGGCCGCCCGCGCCGCGTCGAGCTTGCGGTGCTTGTGGATCGCGGTCACCGCGAACTGCCGATTCAGGCCGATTACGTAGGCAAATTCATTCAGACCACGGACGAAGAGATAATCAAGGTTATGCTGCCGGAGTTCGACGGCAGGGAAGAGGTCTGGGTTGTCGAACAGAAAGCAAGCGTTGAGTGAGAGCGGAGAAGAAGTGTTGAGTGCGATTAGGAACTAAGTACACTGTAAACAAAGTTCTTTGAGTTTTTCAGCCGCGGAGCGGCGAAAGATCTGTAGCCCAGGGCGTAAGCCCTGGGTGGGTGTAGAGAAGCGGCGCCAGCCCCGGAGGGGCGGAAGATCTTTCGCCCTTTCAGGGCTTGAACCTTCTTTTCTGCTGACCTGGCGCTCACGCACCAGGCTACAGTTCTTTCGCCGCTCCGCGGCTGAAAAACTCAAAGAACTTTGTTTACAGTGTACTTAGTTCCTAATCGCACTCAGCACTTTCTTCCTCTTCCTGTTCCTCGCCCTACTTTCCCCTATGCCGCTTTACCGCAAAGACCTGCTCGGAATCGCCGATCTCTCGGCCGAAGAGATCAATCTGATCCTCGATACGGCCGAAACATTTCGCGACGTAAATCAGCGGCGCATAAAGAAAGTGCCCACGCTGCGCGGCAAGACGATAATCAATCTGTTTTTCGAGGCGTCGACGCGCACGCGCACGAGTTTCGAGATTGCCGCAAAACGCCTCTCGGCCGATGCGATAAACATTTCGGCTTCGACTTCGAGCGTGGTCAAGGGGGAAACGCTCGTAGATACGGCGCTGAACCTTCAGGCCATGGCGCCCGACGCCATCGTCATACGTCATTCTTCCTCCGGCGCCCCGCATCAGATTGCGCGGCTCGTCGACGCCGGAATAATAAATGCAGGCGACGGCGCACACGAACACCCCACGCAGGCGCTGCTCGACGCCCTCACCATACGCCAGCAAAAGGGGCGCATCACGGGCTTGAAAGTCGCCATAGTCGGCGACGTGCTGCACAGCCGCGTAGCGCGCTCCAACGCTCATCTGCTTTCGAAACTCGGCGCGCACGTTTCCCTCGCGGGCCCCCGCACGCTGCTGCCCTTCGGTCTGGAAAAGCACATTCCGCCCGGCGAAGGGTCGGTTGCGTTCGCCGACAGCGTTGAAGACGCAATGAGCGATGCGGATGTTGTGATGATGCTGCGCATTCAGCTCGAACGCCAGTCGGGAGGATACTTCCCGAGCCTGCGCGAATACTCGATCCACTACGGCCTGAACAGACGGCGTCTTTCGCTTGCAAAACACGACGTCTGCGTGCTGCATCCCGGGCCGATCAACCGCGGCGTCGAGATCGACTCGGACGTCGCCGACGGCCCGTTTTCTCTCATCCTCGATCAGGTATCGAACGGCGTTGCCGTGCGCATGGCCGTGTTGTACCTGCTCGCGGGCGGCGATTAAAACATCATTTGTTCAAAACATTCTTGCCATTCATGTCATCAGACCTGTTGATTCGGAACGGACGCGTTATAGACCCGGCGCAGGGCATCGATGCGCGCGCGGATTTGCTGATTCGCGGCGGACGCATTGAAGCGGTGGGAGAAAATCTCGCCGCCGCCGGCGTTGAAACCTTCGATGCCGCAGGATTGATCGCAGCGCCGGGTTTTATTGACCTTCACGTGCACCTGCGCGAACCGGGCTTTGAGTACAAGGAAACCATCGAATCCGGCGCACGCTCGGCAGCCGCCGGCGGATTCACATCGGTGTGCTGCATGCCGAATACCAGTCCGGTCAACGACAATTCATCGGTGACGAGTTTTATCGTAGAGCGCGCGGCGTCGGCCGCAGTGCGCGTATACCCGATAGGCGCCGTCACGCAGGGATCCAAAGGCGAGCATCTCGCCGAGATCGGAGAGATGAAATCGGCCGGCATCGTCGCTATCAGCGACGACGGGCGCGCGGTTGCGGATACGAACCTTATGCGAAGGGCGATGGAATATGCGCGCGATTTCGGTTTACCGGTAGTCGATCACTGCGAGGATTGCTGCGCGAAGGGCGGAGTGATGCACGAGGGCGAGTATTCGGCGCTGCTCGGACTCAGGGGAATGCCGGGCGCGGCCGAAGACATACAGGTTGCGCGCGATGTGATGCTGGCCGAACTCACGGGCGCGCGCGTGCACATCGCGCATATATCCACCGCGCGTTCGGTCGAATTCGTGCGCGGCGCAAAGGCGCGCGGCCTGGCGGTTACCTGCGAAGTCACGCCGCATCATTTCACTCTGACCGACGCCGAAGTCCACCGCAGCGGCTACGACACGAATACGAAAATGGCCCCGCCGCTGCGCTCGCAGGCCGACGTGGATGCGATCATCGAGGGATTGCGCGACGGGACCATCGACGCCATAGCCACCGACCACGCGCCGCACCACGCAAACGAGAAGATGCTGGAATTCGACCGCGCGCCGTTCGGAATCATAGGTCTGGAAACCGCGCTGGCACTTGCTCTGGACAGGCTGGTGCACGGCGGCGTGATATCGCTTTCCAGGATGATCGAACTGTTTTCGACGCATCCGGCGCGCATATTCAACCTGCCGGGCGGCGCGCTTGCCCCCGGCTCCCCCGGCGATGTAACGATATTCGATCCGGATCGCGCCGTCAGAATCGACGCTGCAAGTTTCGAGTCGAAAAGCCGCAACACGCCGTTTGACGGCTGGCAGTTGAAGGGCGGGCCCGCAGCAACGATTGTCGGCGGGCGGATTGTATGGCGAAGGGAAAGAGAGATAACGGAACAAACGAAAATAGACTAAACACACGGAAAGCATCATTTCTTCCGTTTGTTTCGTCTTATTTCGTTTGTTCCGTTATCTCTCTTTTCCCCTGAACCCGGATTTGCCGGGAAACGGAAAGAAGGTTCCGATGAAAAATTCGCGAAGGGAATTTATCTACACCGGCGCCGCAGCGCTTGGTGCGGCGTTCGCCGGCCGGGTTTGGGCGGCGGAGGCTGCCGCAAAGGGCGTCAAATTCAGGATCGGCGTTACCGACTGGAATCTGCGGCTGACGGCGAAGCCGGAATCCGTGGCGCTTGCGAAAAAGATCGGCTTCGACGGCGTGCAGATCAGCATCGGCCGCCAGATGCAGCTAAAAGACCCTGCCTTGCAGCAGGCCTTTCACGATGCATCGAAGCGCGAGCAACTGCCGCTTGCATCCGTATGTCTGGACATATTGCACGTAAACGGATTGAAATCCGATCCGCTCGGGCAGCGGTGGGTAGCCGAGTCGATTCCGATTGCGAAGGCGATGGGAGTGGGTGTGATACTGCTGCCCTTTTTCGGCAAGTGGGCGCTTACGACGCAGGCGGAGATGGATTACGTCGGGGATGCGCTGCGCGAGATTGCGCCCGAAGCCGAAAAAACGGGCGTGATTCTGGGCCTCGAAAACACGATTTCTGCGCGCGACAACGCGCGCATCATGCAGCGCTCGAAATCCCGAGCGGTGCTTACCTACTACGACGTGGGCAATTCGACCATTGCCGGGTTCGACATCATAGAAGAAATCGGGTGGCTCGGCCGCGACCGCATATGCGAGGTGCATCTGAAGGACAATCCGAATATGCTGGGCGCGGGAAAGATAAATTTTCGCGCGGTAATCGACGCGCTTGCGGCGATTGGATACGAGCAGTGGGCGCATCTGGAAACCGACTCGCCGAGCGGATCGGTCGAGCGCGACATGGCGACGAACCTGAAGTTCATACGCGATATGGCGGCGGACGCGGGAGAGAGATAACGGAACAAACGAAAATAGACGAAACAGACGAAAATCACCGAATAGTTGAATATTTTCGTTTGTTTCGTCTATTTTCGTTTGTTCCGTTATCTCCCTTCATTTCGCGGGCGTGACCGTTACGTTGCGGAACCATACCTTGCCGTGATCGCCCTGAAGCATAATCGGTCCCGGAGCGCCCTCATCGCTGTCTAGCGCGCCTCCGGTCGGGCCGGAAATTTCAAGTCCCTCGATTATCGTACGACCGTTGTGGACTACGGTGATGAAGCGGCCGAGCAGCGTGATATCGTAGCTCTGCCACTCGCCGGCCGGGCGCGATGCGTTGACGCGCGGGCGCAGAAAGCCGTAGACGCCGCCCGCGCCGGAGCTTTCGGGAGCTTTGCCGAAATCGTCGAGGATCTGAACTTCGTAGCGGCCTCGCAGGTACACGCCGCTGTTGCTGCGCTCGGCAAGCCTGTATTCTATGTGCAGCTTGAAGTCGTTGAATATTTCCTCGCTGATCAGATCGACGCACGGGACGCTGTTGGTGAATGTCGCGTCCTCGACGCTCCAGCAATCCTTTACCGCATCGCTGCGCTGCCGCCATCCCGCGAGGTCGCGCCCGTTGAAAAGTTGCACGGGTTTGCCCCAACTGACGCTTTTCGGCGGCTTTAGATCGGGTGCGCGCACGCCGCTCCAGTTCAGTTTGCTTCCGTCCTCGCCCTCGGTCGTACCCGACAGTCTGCCTTCGGAGAGCCTGCCGGTGAAGACGAGCGGTTTTTCGGTTTTCTCGTACTGCGGCGGGAGCATAAAGTCGAGCGTCCCGTTGCGGAACTCGATGCGCGCAATGGGGCGGACGCTGCCGAATCGGCCCACGAATCGGCCGTAATACCTGCCCGGTTCCTTTGCGGCGAAGACTTCGAGCCAGGAACTGTACGGCGCATCGGTCCCTTCGACGGTCAGATCCCATCGTCCGAGGATCGGATCGGAGACCGCGGACGGTTGCTGAGTGCGGCGCGCACCAACCATCCACGGCAAAATGATTGCCGCCGACAGAAGACACGCAAGCAGTCCGGTTTTACGCATAAGACATTGTTCCTCGCTTTACGGGAAAGAGTTCGGGGTTGCTCAATTCTCGGAGAAACGGGGCGGAGAAATCAAGCCTCTCAGCCGGGCCGGGTTTCTTGCCTGACCGGGCGGGCTTGGGCTATTCTCTCTGGCCTATGCAAAATCCTCCGCTTTTATCGATCCTCATGCCGGTTTACAACGAGGCGAAAACCATACGCGAGATAATCACGCGCGTCGAGGCCGCCGAGATCGGCGACGTGCGCAAGGAACTCATCATCGTAGACGACGGCTCGTCGGACGGCACGCGCGAAATCCTCAAGGAACTCGAACAAACATCGAGCTACAAGATATATTTTCACGCCCATAACATGGGCAAGGGCGCGGCGCTTCGCACCGGGATTCATTACGCCACCGGCGACATAGTGATTGTGCAGGACGCCGACCTCGAATACGACCCGGCCGAGTACGCCGAACTGATAAAACCCATACTCGAAGGCCGCGCCGATGTGGTTTACGGTTCGCGGCTGCAGGGCGGAAAAGTCGCTCGCGCATTCAATTTCTGGCACTACATCGGCAACAAGCTGCTGACATTCATCACCAACATTCTTTACAACGCGATCCTCTCCGATATGGAGACCTGCTACAAGGTCTTTCGCGCCGACGTCATCAAGAACATTCAGATAAAATCCAACCGCTTCGATTTCGAACCCGAAATCACGGCCAAGGTGCTGCGCCGCAAATACAAGCTCTACGAGATGCCGATTTCCTATTACGGCCGCGATTTCAACGAGGGCAAAAAGATCACCTGGCGCGACGGATTTGCGGCCATCTGGGCGCTTGTCAAGTATCGCTTCTTCGATTGATGCATGAAGGAAGAGAGATAACGGAACAAACGAAAGAGAACGAAACAGACGGAATCAATCCTGCTTTCCGTATTTTCCGTCTATTTTCGTTTGCGCCGCGGTCGCTGTTTTTCCTCGCCTTCATAGCATGCGGCATCGAAGGATTGCGCCATCTCAACCTGCACCATTACCTGCGCGATGAACCCGCGGCATTCATAAAATCTCTCGACCGCGACGCTACGACGGACGGATATTTGCGCGAGCTGCTTTACGTCGAAGGAGTTTCACCCGAGAGCCTGCGCCGTCCGGCGCAAACTCTGCGCATCGCGCTTTCTACATTGCCCGAAGGCGCCGTCGTTGTAGTCGTGCCGCGCGACGAACCGAAATACAACGTCATGTTCATGACGGTCAAATATCTGAGTCTGCCGCAACACCGGGTCTATTATTTGCCGTGCGATCGCCCGGACCGCGCCGGGCTGCCGGGAGACGAAAAAATCGCCGCGCTGCTGCTTTATCTGATAGAGCCGCCGCCCGGTATGAGCGGACACTGGCGCGTGCTGCCGCGAATGACGCTCAGGACGACATCGGAGGCCGAAGCGTGGAAGGCGTACTGTTCGCAATAGCTCTTGTGCTGATGCTCGTCGCGGGCGCGGGCGCTACGGTGCTGCTCGCTCCCTTCGGGCGTCGCCTGCACCTGACCGAAGCCGTAAGCCTGTCGATACTGTTCGGCGCGGGCTTCATCTCACTTTCTCTTTTTTTGTGCGGTTTTGTTGCAGGGGGCAGGCAGTTGCTTTTCGCAGTCGCAGCCGGCGCGATTGCGCTGGGTATGACGGGATGGCGCGGGCGTCATCGCACTGGAATTGCGCGGCTGGAACAAACCGGATGGATCGACCGCATCGGCGCAGTTGTGATTGCGCTGCAATGTCTGGTCGTGGCATGGGCGTCGGTGCGTTTGGCATTGGGTTATGACGGATTGTTCATATGGGAGTTCAAGGCGCAACTTGTTCATCGTTCCGGCGGCCGGATGCCGGTGGAATACTTCGGCGAATCGCCCTGGCAGTTCACGCATCCGAACTATCCGCTTTTTCTGCCGTTTGTGGAAAGCTGGTTTTACGGCTGGATGGGGCGCGTCGAGCAGGGGTGGGTAAAACTCGTATCGCCGCTGTTTTACTTTGCCGTTGTGGGGCTGCTCGTTTCGGGCGGCGCGCGGCTCGGGGCAAGACGGTGGGGGATCGCCGCTGCGATGCTGTTTTTTTTCATCCCGTGGGCGGTGCTGCGAACTACGGCGGGAGAAGCGGATCTGCCGCTGGCGGCCGTGTATCTCGCAGCCGCGCTTTATCTGCTCGAATATGCAAAAACCGGCGATGGCAGGTTGCCGGCGGCGGCCGGAGTAATTTCGGCGCTGCTGCCGTGGGTCAAGCGCGACGGCATGGTGTTGTGGGCCTGTCTGCTGATTGCCGTGATGCTTCTGACGGTTGTCCGGCGCGAATGGCGAAGATTTGCGCTGCCGGGCGCTGTATGGCTTGTGTGCTGGGGAGTGTTTCTGTCGCTCGTCAAGGCAAACGAGCAGCCGGTATTTCTGCCCGTATCGCCGGGCACGGCGGCGGCAAACATAGATCGGGCGCCGATCATAGCGCGGGCGATCTTCGACGAGATGACGAACTGGCGAAGCTGGAGCCTGGTATGGGTATTGCCCGTTTTGGGGCTTGTGCAAGTGATTGCCGGGGCCCGGCAGCGGCGATTGACGCTGTTATGGCTGCTGCTGATCGTTGCACCCGTGACGCTTTACGGCAGCATCTATATTTTCAGCGCCTGGGAGCCCTTTACCGGGCACATCGGCTCGTCGCTCGGCCGGCTGCTGCTGCACGTCGCGCCCGTGGCATTGCTCGGCGCCGCGATTCTGTTCAGGGAAGGAAGAGAGACAACGGAACAAACGAAATAAACGAAACAAACGGAAAAGATCATACCCTTCGATTTGTTTCGTGAATTTCCGTTTGTTCCGTTGTTTCTTTTCCTTCCTGTACATCAAACGTCGCGGGCGTCGACCTCAGGCTCCCGGCTGCTACGATCAAGTTGTGAGAGCCGGCTGCAATGCCTTTGGGCAACTGCGCGATGATTTCGTGAAAGCCCGCGCCGGGAATATAACGGGCTTCTTCGACCTCTATCGCCTCATTGTCGATATAAACCCTCAGTGCATCCCTGTCGGCGTTGCGCGCCAGATCGTAAACAAAAACGCGGAAGCGCGATTTTTCTCCGCTTGCGTAAATATCGACTCCGCCGTCTATGACGTTGCTCGCGTAATGGATGCGCGGCGGGAGCGGTTCGGGCGGCAGAAACTCTATCTCGGCCCATTCCGACGCCGTGCGTTCGTCGATGCATACGCGCACGCGCTGCAATCCGGGAGGGAAATCTTCGGGTATGGCAAAGCTCGTCTGCGCGGTTGATCCGGAATCGTAATCGTTATCGAGCGCAGCAGCGTAGTTGTCGCCGACGACTCCGGAATAAATTGCGGGCAGGGTGCGATCCCCGGCTTCAAGCACAAGGCGATTGGCGTCGAGGCGGTCGGGCGCAAGATCCGAAAGCACTATCGTCAAATAAGCGTAAACACCCATCGTGGGGATTGCGGTAAGCGCCGGATCGTCCGAACGCCCGAAGGCAATGACGCGCGGCGTTGTTTCGCTGAGGAGCGTCGAGTGAAGCGGTTTGCGCAGCATCACCCAGCAGCCGAGCGTGCCGGCCCCGATCAACGAAACGAGTTCGGCGCCGAAATCCTTCGCCGCCTGCCGGATTTCTGTTTCGGAAAAGGATACGCCCGCCCACGTGTCTTTCGGTTGTGAAGCGAAATCCTCGCCGTCGTAGCCGTTGACCTGAAACTTGAAAACGCCTCCGGGGCGCAGCACCCGCAGCGCATCCCTGATGTTGGACATTACGACTTCGCGCTCCGGGACGTGCTGAAAAACATAGGCCGAGAACGCGCAATCGATGCATTCGTCCGGGAGATGAGAAAAATCCGAACCGCTCGTTTCCTGCAAATGAACGTTCGTATATTCGTTCAATCTCTCTCTCGCCTGAGCAATCATCTCGCCCGATACGTCTACGGCGTATACCTCGCCGAAAAGCCCGGCCAGATGCCGCGTCATTCGCCCGATGCCGCAGCCGATTTCGAGCAGGTGCAAACGCTTCAGGTTGCGCCGTTCGGTAAACGATGGGTCAGTCAGGATGCAGCGTTCAACCTCCATACGGCCCGTTGCGTCGAATTCCTCTTCTGACTGATCACGCCTGACGGTGTTGATGTACCAGCGGGCATTTTCGCGCGCGCGCGCATCCCAGTCGCGCTTCATATCATTCAAAATATTACTCCTCGAAAACAAACAAGAGAGAATAACGGAACAAACAGAATGAACGGAACAGACGGAATTTTTTCGTTTGTTTCGTTATCTCGTATTCTCTCTTCCTCCCCGCGAAAAAACAAAGACTGGACAGCCTACCGGCGGCCCGGTAGAATTTTCGCCTCATCTCGTTTCGAAGGAGTATGCCGTTTGATACATAGTACCCGCCGCATAAGCGCGTTTGTTTTTCTATCGTTCGTCTTTTTTCAATCAGCCTGTTCGGGGCGCGATGCCGCACCGCAGGAATCACCGCGCACAAATACGGTCAATGGCGGCGTCGTGGCGCTGCCGAACAGCTCGGTTGTTGTTGTCTCGGGCGGCAAGGTGCGCGCCTGGGAACCGAACGGGCAGTCGGGCTGGAGCCTCGATCTGCCGGACGGCGACCGCGCGGTTGCGCCGCCCGCCGCTGCACCGAACAGCGTCGTCTACATTCGCGGCGCGCAGGCCCTTTACGCCGTCAGCCCCGAAGGGAAAATGTTATGGCAGGCAAAATACGCCGATGACGCCGCACATATCAAAAACATCGTCGCGCTGAGCGACAGCAGCGCCGCGCTCGTTACCGGCGATACCACGGTCGTTTGTTACGCAACCTCTGGCGAAGTTCACTGGATTTACACCCTGCCCGACGGCGATCGCCTCATCGCTGCGCCCGCCGCCGCTCCGAACGGACTTTTGCACCTGCGCGGACGCAACCGCCTTTACGCCGTCAATGCCGAAGGCAAGTGGCAGTGGCAGGTCGACGCGCAATGAATTTCCTGCCATCCTCGATAGCTTCGCGTTTCGAGCCTCCGCAATTGCTCGTCGCGGCGGCGCTTGTTCTGCTGCCGCCGCTGTATTTCTATTCGGCGATCGTGGGTGATGTGGCGCTCGTTCAGGGCGACGGGTGGACGCAGAATTTCGGCGTGCGCGTTCTGATCGGGCGAATGATCGCTTCGGGCGAATGGCCGCTTTGGAATCCGTACATCTTCGCCGGGACGCCGCTGCTTGCAAGCATATATCCCGGCGCTCTTTACCCTCCAAACTGGATCTTTGCGCTGCTGCCGCCCGAACCGGCGATGGATTTTCTCGTCGTAACGACTTATCACATCGCGATCATCGGCACGTATCTTTATGCCCGCAGAATCGGAGCCACGCGCACAGCCTCGCTTCTTGCCGCAACCGCATTCACTTTCGGCGGCTACATGATTTCGCACCTCGGGCATACGTCGCGCATCGCGGCCGCGGCGTGGCTGCCGTGGATACTGCTCGCGATTGAAAATCTGTATCTTGCGGCAAGATGGCGGTGGGCGGCGCTGGGCGCAGGTTTTATCGCGCTGCAACTGTTTGCGGGCGAGCCGCAGATGACGTTTTACACGGTGCTGCTCTGCGGCGCCTACTGGCTTTTTACCTTCGTATTGCGCGCGCCGCAATCGCGGTTGCGGTTCGTATTCGCATCGGCGGCGATGGCGGTGTGCGGACTGTTGCTGTCGATGGTGCAGTTGCTGCCCGAAAGGGAACTGCTCGGGCAAGGGGAGCGTGCACGCATTACGTATGAATACTTTTCGGGTTATTCGCTGCCGCCGCAGCAGATCTTTACGCTTATATTCCCGTATTTTTTCGGCGGCGCGGGGATGGAGCCCTACAAGGTTGCTTACTGGGGCGAGTGGAGCATAGGCGAGACGTGCGGATACGTGGGACTGCTGACGCTGCTGCTAGGGTTGATGGCTTTCCGGGCGCCGAAACATCGGCGTCTGGTGTGGTTCTGGGCCGGTGCGGCGGTGGTTTCCTGCGTGCTGGCGTGGGGCGCATATCTGCCGTTCGATCTGAACTACGCGCTGCATGCATTGCCGGTTTACAACCTGTTCCGCGCTTCGGCGCGGCATATGTTCGAGTTTACTTTCAGCGTATCGGTGCTTGCCGCACTCGGGCTTACCGCGCTCGATCAGCTTGAATGGACCGAAAAGAAGCGGGCGCTTTTGCACGGAGCGGCGGTGTTTATATTCGCCGTAGCTGCTACGGCCGTAGCCTACAGGTTTTTCGGCGACAGGTTTGTGACCGCGACGCCGCGGCCTTCAGCGTCCGGATCGCTTTTGATCCCCGATGCGCTTTTTCCGTTGACGGCGGCGATTCTCAGTCTGATCGCGGTCTGGTTGCATGCACGGCGAAAATCGGACTGGACGGCGGCTGCGCTGGTTGTCGTATTGTGCGCCGATCTCGGCGTATTCGGGCAGTTTTATCAGTGGCCCGTGTATCGTATGAACGTGACGGAGCGCACATCGGACCCTGCATCGGTCAGATACATCAAGGATCGCGAACCCGACCACGATGCCTTCCGGATAATCAGTTATTCAACCCTGCCGTTTGCGTATAACTACGAGATGTTGAATTACCCGAACGTATCGATTGCGCGCAGGCTGCACAGCGTCAACGGATACGATGCGCTGCGGCTTGTAAGTATGGCGGAAATTGCGGGCGATATGACGCTCGACGGGCTTGTAGTGGATCGCGGAGTTTTCGGTGCGGCGAATCGCGGTCTGGATCTGTTGAACGTCAAATATCTGCTGCGGGAGCGACCGCGCGCGATAGATCCCTCGCGCGGTGTGCTCGTCGGTGGAGTGCGGTTTGAGGATGCAGCGCTCAATCTGAATATGTCTTCCGGAAGCCGCGCGGTTATGCGGCCGGGCGGGGTGCGGGCTTCCGAACTGGTGTTTGTGACTACGATGTCGAATTCGACGCATATCGGCGACGGCGCCGCGATCGTGCGCATACGGCTGAAGACCGCGGACGGGCGGGAGATCGAGCGCGAATTGCAGGCGGGGCGGGATACGTCAGAGTGGGCGTTCGACCGCGAAGACGTGCGAAGGGAAATAAAACACTCGCGCGCGCCGGTTGCAGAGACGTGGGACGGCGGAGGATTTCCGGCGCATCGTTATCTGGCTCGGATCGAATTTCCGCGCGCGGAAGTCGAAAGCATAGAGATCGAGTATGCGCGGGAGGATGCGGAACTGCTCGTGTATCGTGCATCGCTTTATGACGATGCGACGGGCGCTTCGACCGGACTGGATGCCTTTGATCCCGATCCGCAGCGATGGCGGATGCTTGAGAGTTTCGGCGAAGTCGATCTTTACGAGAATGTGCAGTCGAGGCCGCGCGCGTGGTTTGTCCGGCGTGCGCTCAGCCTGCCCCGACGGCAGGCGCTCGAAGCGATAAAAACCGGACGCTTGCCCGATGCAAGCCCGTTCGATCCGGCGGAAACCGCGCTTTTCGATGCGGAGGATTTCGGCGGACGCCCGCAGTTGCTGCCTCCCGTGGGCGATCCGGCGGGAGCGGAAGTAAAGGTAACGAGTTACGGCGCACATCGCATCGAAATCAGCACGCGCAATCCGCAGCCGGGATTTCTGGTGCTGAGCGAGATTTATTATCGCGGATGGGAAGCGTGGGTGGACGGAAGGCGCGTGCCCGTAGAGAAGGTCAACCACGCGCTGCGCGGCGTGGCGGTTGCACCGGGTGTGCATCGTGTGGAGTTCGTGTTTCGCGCGCACAGTTTTCGGACCGGCGCCGTGTATTCGGGCGTGGGGGCGCTGCTGCTTATTGCGGGCGGGATCGGCTGGCGAAGAAGAAAGAGATAACGGAACAAACTAAAATAGACGGAACATACGGAAAGAAGACAATGCTTTTATTCTTTCCGTATGTTCCGTCTATTTTAGTTTGTTCCGTTATCTCTCCTGTTTATTGGATCTGGATCGTAACGGTATTGGCGGGTTTCCCGGCTACATTGACCTTAACGTCAAGCACGCCCGCGCCGGCCATAGATCGGGGAATCGGCCCGACGTTGATCTGATCGAGACCGGTAAATCCCGGAGCGAAATCGGCGTAAAGCGCCGGGAAGGTCTGATCCCCGATCATCACCGATACGTTCTGCAGGCTGCCGTGAAAACGAATGCCCGTGCCGTAAAGGATCAGGAATACCTGATCGGTTTCGGGCCCGAGATCGATGGGCAGCGGAACGAATATGGAGCCGTCAAACTGCGCCGTAGGTTCGAAGAACAGATCCCCGTTGCGCACGCGCAGGGCCTGCGCCGCAGCAACGCCTGCGCCGCTTGCGTTGGCGGTGAAAATGCCGGGCGCAACGGCCGAGATTTCCACGGTTCCGACGCTCAGGCTTCCGTCGCCGCTTTGAATGGTAACGGTAGCCGTGCCTGCTGCGGTTCCGGGCGGGATCTGGAAGTTGACCTGGGTATTGAATACGAAGAAGAGTTTCGACGCACGCTCTGCGCCCGCGCTGTCGCGTACCTTTACGGTGGTGCCGAGCAATACTTCGGGCAGTTCACCTTCGGGAATGCCGAGACCCGTTGCGAGGTTTGAGCCGAACGCCGCGACTATGGATTCCGAAGCCACTTCCGCTGCCGGAGCAAAACTTGCGGCGGATACCGTGGCAACGGCTCCTACGGGGGCTGATAGTGTTACGCGCCGAATGCGGTCGTTTCTCGTATCGGTAAATATGAGCGACCCGTCGGGCAGAAACGTTATGTTGACCGTCACGACGAGATTGATTTCGTTTTGCGGATTTGGCAGGGAGATCGCGGCCTGCGCCGCCGGGCCGCCGTCGCCGCTGAAGTCGGCAACGCCCGTTCCTGCGAGCACGCTTGTCGTTCCGAGGGCGTTTGACGGAGCTTCAAGCTGAAGTATCTGATTGCCGCCGCCGTTTGCGACGTAGATCTTTCCGTCAGCACCTGCAACCAGGTCGCGCGGACGCTGTATGGGCCGGTTCGGCGCGGCAAGCGTTCCGTCCCCGATGTTTGTGAACTGGTCGCCGCCCGGCGTGTTCTGTCGCAGGATGCGGTTGTTGTATGTATCGGCGACAAGCAGCCGGCCGCCGGCGTCGAGCGCAACGCCAGCGGGACGATTGAGCCCCGTAAGGATCGACGAGATAATGCCCGTATTCCCGTCTACACGGCGGACGCGGTTGTTGTTGTAGTCCGCGATATAGATGGTGCCCTGTCCGTCTACGACGACGTCGGCCGGAAAGACTACGGCCTGCGTTCCGCGCATCCCGTCGCCTATGTTTTCGGGATTCAGACCGGGCGCGGGACGCTGACCGGCTACGATCCTGACCTGCCCCGGTGGAACGACTATGGGAGCGGCGCTGCCGGGAAACAGCGTTACGTTTGAATTCGAGGTATTGAGAAAACGCACCAATCCGCTTAGCGGCGTCTGAATTCCGGGCGGAAATCGCAATCCGTTCAGGGCGTCGCATATGTAGACGCCGTTGGAGACTGCGAACAGGCCCTGAAGCGAGTTGAAGAACGCCGCTGCGATCTGGTCGCCGTCGGCGCTGGGGTCGCCGTTGTTGAGCGTGGTTATCCTGCCCGGCTGTACGGTTTGCTGCGAGGGTGTGCCCGCAAAGAGCGTGATCGGTTCGGCGCCGCGGTTGACGAAGCGCAGGCTGTTCTTTTCGGTATCGCCGATAAACAGATTGCCCTGCGCATCGGCCGCTACGCCGTGCGGTGCGAAGAGTTTTGTATAGATCGCTTCTACGTTGTCGTAAGGTTCAACTTCGCCGCTGCCCACGATTTTATTGACCTGCTGGGATCCGATCGTGGTTCCCGCGAGTTGAACCGGGTTCTGCGAGAGGTTGACATAGCGCACGTGCGGGTAGCGATAGTCGGGTATGAAGACTCCGCTTGAATCCGATGCGAGCTGTGAAAAGAAGATTTCCGATGCGCTGCCCGGCAGGCTGAAGCGGGCCGAAAGCGCGGGGCCGCCGTCGCCGCAGGTCGGATTGGTCGAGATATTGCAGGCCAATGGCTGGAACGAAGAATCGCCGGCCACGATGGAAACCGAGCCTCCCGATGTGGAGGTGCGTATGATGCGCTGCGCGTTGCCGAGGGCCACGTACACCACACCGCCCGGAGCGATAGTCACGCTGATCGGGAATTCGAGATCCGGAACAAGCGTCGTTATTATGCCGTCGGGTGAAACGCGTCTGAGCGCGCCGCGGTCGCGCGCCGAACCGCCCTCGGCTATCAGCAGGTTGCCCTCGGAATCCAGCGCCACGCCCGTAGGCCGCTGCAGCCGCGCCTGGTTCGCCGGTCCGTTGTCGCCGTTTCCGCCGTCCGGGGGATTTCCGCCTCCGGCTATGAGTTCGGTATCGCCGCCCGATACGCGCCATACGCGCTCGGGCAACACCTGCGGCGCCCCGCAGACGATGAACCTGCGGTCATCGGTCAGCGCCAGGCTCCAGAAGTCGATCAGGCTGACCGAGGTCAGCGAACTGAGGAAGCCGGGGCGGATGGTGCGCCCCTGGAAGTTGAAATTCTGCGATGTGACGTTTATCCCGTAGATGGAGCGGAAAAATCCCGGTATGCCGAAATAGACCACGCTGCCCGTGGGGTCTACCGTGATGCCGCTGACCAGGTTCAGATCCACCTCGCGCAGCGGGTTGCCGTCGAGCGGGTCGAGCGTGCCGCCGCCGGCGAGCAGCCCTATCTGGCCGGCGCCTATGGTCGTCTCGCCGAGCGTTACGGTATTGAGGGAGGTATTAAGGAACCGCAGCAGCGACGAGCCGTTGACGAAATCGACTATGTAGATGCCGCGTCCCATCGGATCGCGCGCGGTCAGTATGGGCTGGACCATCGGCGCCTGGCGGGCCGGGACGCTCGAATCGAATCCGCCGCCTACGAGCGTAGAAATGACCCTGTCGTTACCCTGCGCGAGCGCAGGCGGTTGCTCGATTAGCATCGCGCCGCCCGCAAGCAGCAGCATACACAACGCGCCCATACGGCGCAGAGCGGCGATCGAAACAATTACTTCACCGCGCATTTCAGCAAGACGTTTCATGTATCAACTCCTGATTCGCTGTCACTCAAAAGATGGCACGCCCATAAACGGCGACTTCTTGAATCGGCGGCGCCCTCGCGATTCATACAAACACACATCCGACCGGCGCAAGTCCGGTTCGCAGTGTTGATGAGGGGCGATTTCGGGTGGGGCATGTCGAGGCGGTCATAGGGCCAATTTCAGGCTTCGCATTACAGCATTATCGGGTAGGCAAGTCAATACGGCCGGATCCTGCCCGCGCGCTTCTTGCATCCCCCTGGGTTGCGCTATAATGTCCGCTACCTCGACGCCGCTTCTGCGGAAAATCCGACTATTCTCGGTTTAATTCAGAACACACGATTATGGACCAACAGAGAGATAACGGAACAAACGGAAATGGACGGAAACTACGAAAAGAAAGATTGATTCCGTAGTTTCCGTCTATCTCCGTTTGTTCCGTTATCTTATCAACCACAACGGAAACAACAAAAGATGCAAGCGAAATCGAAAATAACGAATATGACATCTTCAGCGGACGCCGATACTGTTGCTGTGCGTGATGAAATGCTGTCGTCCGACAGCGATCCGCGGGAGACCGTAGAGTGGCTGGAAGCCTGGGATCAGATTCTCAATCAGGACGGGGCGGACCGCGCCGCATATCTTTTGCACGCGCTCGGCGTGCGCGCCCGCGCAGCCGGATTTGGGCTGCCGCCAAAGTACTCGACGCCCTACCTCAATACCATACGCAGGGAAGACGAACTGCCCTATCCGGGCGATCAGGCAATGGAGCGGCGGATAAAGAGCATGCTGCGCTGGAACGCGATGGCGATGGTCGTGCAGCAGAACAAAAAAGACCCGGGCATAGGCGGGCACATCGCGACCTATGCATCGCTTGCGACGCTGCTCGAAGTCGGATTCAACCACTTCTTCCGCGCGCACATCGGCGATCAGCCCGGCGATCTGCTTTACCTTCAGGGGCACGCCGCACCCGGCATTTACGCCCGCGCCTTTCTCGAAGGCCGCATCACGCTCGACCATCTGGAGAACTTCCGCCACGAGCTGCGCGACAAACCGGGCCTGTCATCGTATCCGCACCCGTGGCTTATGCCCGACTTCTGGCAGTTTCCGACCGTATCTATGGGGCTCGGGCCGCTCAACGCCATTTATCAGGCGCGCTTCTGCCGCTACCTCGAAAACCGCGGCCTGATGCCGCCGACCGACCGCAAGATATGGGCTTTCCTCGGCGACGGAGAAATGGACGAGCCCGAGTCGATGGGATCATTGACGCTCGCCTCGCGCGAACGGCTGGACAATCTGATCTTCGTCATCAACTGCAACCTGCAGCGACTCGACGGCCCCGTGCGCGGCAACAGCAGCATCATACAGGAACTCGAAGCCGCATTTCGCGGCGCGGGCTGGAACGTAATCAAGCTCATATGGGGCGGCGACTGGGACGAACTGCTTGCGCGCGATACTTCGGGCTTTCTGCTCAAGCGCATGGAGGAATGCGTAGACGGCGAATTCCAGAGCTTCAAGGCCAAGGGCGGCGCCTACATACGCCAGGAATTTTTCGGCAAATACCCGCAACTGCTCAAACTCGTCGAACACCTCTCGGACGAGGAACTGAGCAATCTCAAACGCGGAGGCCACGATCCCGTCAAGGTCTACAACGCCTACAAATCCGCCTTCGAGCACAAGGGGCAGCCCACGGTGATACTTGCGAAAACCGTGAAGGGCTACGGGCTCGGTTCTTCGGGCGGCGAGGGGCGCAACCTCGCCCACCAGTCTAAAAAACTCAGCGAAGAAGACCTGGAGTTGTTTACCGAGCGTTTCGACGTGCCGATTTCGGACGAACAGGCGAAAAAGGCGGTATTTTACACGCCGCCCGCCGACAGCCCGGAAATCGCCTACTTGCACGAGCGACGCCAGGCGCTCGGCGGCTATCTGCCGGCGCGCGAGCCGGTCGCCGCAGGGCAGATAACCGCGCCGCCGCTCGACGCCTTCAAGGAAGCGCTCGACGGTTCGGGCGATCGCGAAGTTTCCTCGACGATGGCCTACGTGCGCATACTGACCTCATTGCTGAAAGACCAGAAACTCGGGCCGCGCGTCGTTCCCATCATCCCGGACGAGGCGCGCACCTTCGGCATGGAGTCGCTGTTCCGGCAAGTAGGCATCTACGCCAGCCAGGGCCAGCTCTACAAACCGCACGACGCCGACATTTTCCTTTATTACAAGGAGGCGAAGGACGGGCAGATCCTCGAAGAAGGCATCACCGAAGCCGGCTCCATGGCTTCGATGACGGCGGCCGGAACCGCCTACGCCAACTACAAGATCGACATGATACCGTTCTTTACCTACTACTCGATGTTCGGCTTCCAGCGCATAGGCGATTTCATATGGGCGTTCGCCGACGCGCGCGGCAAGGGCTTTCTTATGGGCGCAACCGCCGGAAGGACCACGCTCATAGGCGAGGGGCTTCAGCATCAGGACGGCCACAGCCCGCTGCTTGCATCTACGGTGCCGACCTGCCTGACCTACGATCCGGCCTACGCCTACGAAATCGCCGTAATCATACAGGACGGAATCCGCCGTATGTATGAAGAGCGCGAGGACGTGTTTTATTACATCACGCTCTACAACGAAAACCACATCATGCCGCCGATGCCGTCCGAAGACGGCGTGCGCGAGGGAATACTGAAGGGCATCTACCGCGCCAAATCGGGTCAGGGCAGGGCGAAAGTACAGTTGTGGGGCAGCGGGCCGATCCTCGGCGAGGCGCTGAGAGCGCAGCAACTGCTCGCCGAGCGTTACAAGATCCCGGCCGATGTATGGAGCGTGACGAGCTACAACGAATTGCGGCGCGAGGCCCTGGCCGTAGAGCGCTGGAACCGATTGCATCCGGGCGAGACGGCGCGCAAGGCTTACATACAGACGGTGATGGAATCCACTGAAGGGCCGATCATCGCGGCGAGCGATTACATGAAGATCATCGCCGATCAGCTCTCGCCCTGGCTCGGAGGGCGGCTTGTGAGCCTTGGCGCCGACGGATTCGGGCGCAGCGACAACCGCGAATATCTGCGGCGTCATTTCGAAAACGACGCCGCATCGATTGCCGCCGCTGCGATTTCGCAGCTTGCACGCAACGGCAAGTTTCCGGTCAAAAAGGCTGCCGCGGCGTTTGCCGAACTCGGCGTCGATCCGGAGAAACTCGACCCCGCGCGGGCGTAAGAGAGATAACGGAACAAACGAAATAAGACGGAACAAACGGAAAATATCAGTCCCTTCCGTATGTTCTGTCTTATTTCGTTTGTTTCGTTATCTCTCTTATTGCGTGCGGTAAAGGCGTATAAGGCCGTCCCACCCTGCGCTGACAAGCAGGTTGCCGTCGCGCGAGAAATCCACCGACCATACCTCGTCGCGGTGATCTTTAAACGTGAGCAGTTCCTCACCCGTCGCCGCATTCCATATCTTTACGGTTTTGTCGTTGCCTGCTGTGACGATGCGCTTTTCATCCGTAGAGAATACGGCTTCAAAGACCTCGTCGGTGTGACCCTTGAAGGTGAGAATCTCGCGTTTTGAGACCGCATCCCAGAGTCTTGCCGTGTGATCCATGCTGCCGGTGAGCATGCGTTTGCCGTCGCGGGTGAAGCGGATCGACCAGACGGCGCTCCGGTGCGCCTGAAAAGATAGAATCCGGTTCCTTGATTCCAGATTCCAGGCGCGCAGCACGCCGTCTATGTCGCCGGCGGCAACGATCCTGCTCGCCGGATCGAAAGCAACCGACCAGATGTTGCTCTGCTGGTTGGAAAAAGCGTGCAGGAGTGACCCCGCTGCGGCATCCCAGATCCTGACCGAGCAATCGTCGCTGCCGGTGGCGATGAATCGACCGTCGGGCGAGAAGGCGACCGAGTGGATCTGCGCTTCATGATTCAGGCGAAACAGTTCGTTTCCCGTCGCCGCATCCCATATACGCGCGGTGGAGTCCTCGCCCGAAGAGGCGATTCGTTTGCCGTCGTGGGAGAACTCGACGCAGAAAACCATGCCATTATGTCCGGCGAGGTGCTTGAGCAATTTTCCGGATTCGATGTCGTAGAGCAGGACGCGGCCATCGGCAGCGGCGGCGGCGACCGTTTTTCCGTCAGGTGAAACCGAGACCGAGAATATCCTGCCGGCATTCGGCTCAATCGCATCGGGGCGCAGCAGTTCATCGACTTTCCATACCCTGGTGCTGCCTGCATCCGTCGAAGTGTGAAGCCAGCGGCCGTCGAGCGTGGTCTCGACCCGGGAGACATCGGACGAATGCGCGGGGACGGAGGCGATCTCACGCTCGGTTTCGTAATCCCAGATCCGGATCAGACGATCGGTACCGCCGGTAAAAAACAGTTTCCGGGCCGGCGAATACGCAGCGCTCTGAAGCGTTCTAGCCGGGACGCGAAAGGTCTTGGCGGGGCGAAAGTCGGGCGGCGTCAGTATCTCCGCTCTGTCTCCGGGGCCGTTCTGTCCCCACCAGGCGAGTGCGTGATCCGGTTGATCATATATCCAGTTGGTGAACAGGGCGCCTCCCTCGGCGTCGATCGTTCTGATCAGGCGACCCGTAGCGGCGTCGTAGATGCGGTTTTCCTTGCCCTTGATCCATTCAATGACGAAGCGGCCGCTCGGGGAAAGCACTGGTTGGAGGACGAATTCTCCGCTCAGACTGCGGATGATCTTCCGGCTGCGCCGGTCGAAGATGTGCCCGTTGAAATTCCGGTCGATCAGCACCAAATGGGTGGAACCGGAAACCGCCTGTAATTTTGCAATGTCGTTGATCCCCGTCTCGATGCGCTCAAGCTCTGCTGCGCGTTCCGCATCCCAGAGCGAAATCGCCCCACCCGATTGCGCGACCCACACCCCGCGGCAATCGATACTCAACTGCCTGCATCCGATGCCCGTTACCGGGGCTCCGGGAACGAGGAATGATTTCAGAAGCCGGTCGGATGCCCGATCGTATCTGTGGATCTCCCCGCCGTTTCGCAGGATGACGTATTGGGTTGCATCAGCAGCGAAGACGCCTGACTGGTGAAAATTGAAATCCCGCTGAAGCTCGTTCACCAGCCGCCCGGCCGGCACATCGTAGATATGCGCACGGTTGCCGGAAAGAGGGACTTCCAGGTGGGGCAGGGCCGAGATGAATGTAGGTATTAACGCGGCGGAGTCTCTTTCGATCGAAAGATGTGCACGATTGACCGTTCGCCACAGATGCCGCCACTCGAAACCGCGCAGATCCTCCGGCCCGCGCCCCGGCAGGTAATGCTCCAGTATCTCCCGTCCGCGCTCGATATTCCCGGCGCTGATGTTGTCATTTGCCTCCCTCAAACTCATTGCGTAAGACATCCTGTATTGCACGCGGGTTCTTTCGCGCTCGACGCCGATCTGCCTGACCAGGATGCCGATTACGACCATCAGCAGAACGATGATCGTTGCTAGCGCCATTGCGAGCGCCCGGTTGCGCCGGACGAATTTCACCGTGCGGTAACGCAGCGTATCGCGCTGCGCTCTGACGGGTTCGCCCTTCAGGTATCGCCGCAGATCGTCGCTCAACTGATCTGCGGATTCATAACGCAGATCCGGCTCCTTGCGCAGCGCCTTCATCACGATCTGATCCAGATCTCCGCGCAGTTGCTCCCTGAATTGGGTTGTTGACGCGGCGCTCGGCCGCAGCGGCTCCTGCTCGCATACGACGCGCTCGAACTCCTTCATGGAGAGGTTGTGCATCTGGTGGGGGCGCGTTCCGGCGAGCAGTTCGTAGAGGACTACGCCGAGCGAGTAAACATCCCCCGCCGTAGTGATTTCGTCGCCGCGCACCTGTTCGGGGCTGGCGTACTCGGGCGTCATAAGTGGGAGTCCCGGCAGCGTTCTTTGCGATTCGCGGTTTGGCGCGTCGAGCAGTTTGGCGATGCCGAAATCGAGCAGTTTGGGAACGCCGTCGTTGGTTACGAAGATGTTGCCGGGTTTCAGATCGCGATGGATTATGAGGTGGCGATGCGCGTGGGCCACTGCGGCGCATACGGTCAGAAACAGTTGCAGCCGCGCTTCCAGCGGAAGCTCGTCGGTTTCGCAGTACTCGGTGATGGGTTTGCCTTTGATGTACTCCATCACGACGTAAGGCAGATTATGCGCGGTTTCTCCGCCGTCGATCAGCCGCGCAATGTGCGGATGGGTGAGGCGTGCAAGGATGCTCCGTTCCTGCGAAAAGCGCCAGCCGAAGTCCGAACTCTCAAAACCCGGGCGCAGTATCTTGACCGCTACGCGATGTTCGAAGTCGCCGTCTGCGCGTTCGCCGAGGTATACGACGCTCATACCGCCGCGGCCTATTTCCTCTACAAGACGATAACGGCCCGCCATCTGGCCTTTGAGATCGATGTAGAGGAGCGCGGCGGGGACCAGCGGCAGCGGGCGGTCAATGATTATTTCCTGCGCGGAGTCGTCGTCCTCCGGAGCGAGCATGGCCTCGACTTCGGCGCGCAGTTCGGCGTCAGCGCCGCAGGCCGATGCGAGATAGTTTTCGCGCTCGGCTTCGGGCAGCTCCCAGGCCGCATCGAATATGTCCTTGACGCGGCGCCAGAATCGGCTGTCGGTTAGCGGCTGGCTCATAATCTGTCAGCCCTGTTCTCTGCGCTGTTTTTGGGCTTTAACCCGCACGGCTTTTTATGATAGATTCTGCGCGTCCCGATCAGCATCGCCTGAGCCGACAAAATTAAACATACGGAAAAATACGGTAACGGGCGCGGTAACTATACTGTAGTCAATACTGTAACTGATACTGTAGCGCATGTTGTAACAGGCGCGGTTGCCCCCTGATGAGTGCGTTGTCTCCCACTACATTTACGGCCCGGCTGCAAGCCTGGCGAGGCGGCGATGAGTCGGCTCGCGAGGATGTAATCGCTTTCGTATATCAGGAGCTTTGCCGGCTTGCGCAAAGTTATCTCAATAACGAGCGCAAGGGGCACACGCTTGACGCCAACGCCCTCGTGCACGAAGCCTACGTGCAACTGTGCGGCGACGGGCCGCTTGAGTGGACCGACCGTCAGCATTTTTTTCGCGTAGCGGGCAAGACGATGCGCCATATACTCATCGATTACGCGCGCGCGCGCAACGCCGCGAAGCGTCCCGATCAGCGGTTGCGCCTGTCGTTGAGCGATGCGAATCAGGAATCGATACTGCCCCGCGAGATAGATCTGCTCGCGCTCGAAGAGGCGCTTGCGCGCCTCGAAGAGTTTTCCCCGCGCACGGTTCAGATCATCGAGCTTCGATACTTCAGCGGCCTGACCGAAACCGAAACTGCAGACACCCTCGGCCTGTCCGTGGCCACGATAAAACGCGAATGGAAGTTCGGACGCAGATGGATACAGCGCCACATGTCCGGACTCCCGAACGACGAGGACGATCCGAATAAAAATTCGGATCAGGATGCACATCAGGATCCTCATTTACAATAAGCGTAAATCGTGGGCAAAAGGGTTCAGAGCACAAATTAAAGATATTCAACTTTAGGCAAAAACGACTGAAGTTGTTGCAATTATACGTTCAGTGTTTTGGTAAACTCTCTTTTTAGGATTGACAATAAAAGAAATTTACCAATTGGTTGCGGACAAGGTAGACTTGCCAAATGACTCGTTACCCACTTGAACTGGAAGCCGAGATGCGCGCCTTTTATGACAGCCTCTCCGAAAAAGATCGCCGACGCTACGCGGCAATTGAATCTCGCAAATTGGGCTATGGCGGACATAGTTATATCGCCAGGGTCTTGGGTTGCGAGCGCCATACAGTCGCCACCGGGATTGCGGAATTGCGCGATCCTTGCGCGCTTGAGCAACCTGGCATTCGTCAACCCGGTGGCGGGCGTAAACCGAGCCTTGAAGTCATCCCCGAGTTGGAAGCGACTTTTCTCAAGGTACTCACCGAGCACACGGCTGGTTCGCCAACCGACGAAAAGATCAAATGGACGAATCTGACCCGGCGAGAAATCGTCGCCGGTCTCAAGCAACACGGCATCACGGTGAGCGTGACAGTCGTCAAACAACTCCTGCTCAAGCACGATTACCGGGGGCGCAAGGCGCAAAAGCGCGAGGCAACCGGCAATGTCGCAGACCGCGATAAACAATTTGTGCGAATCGCTGAACTCAAGGCGAGCTATCTCGCCGCGTCGAACCCAGTCATCAGCATGGACACCAAAAAAAAGAATTGATCGGTAATCTTTATCGTCCGGGCACGCTTTTGACACAATCGGTGGTCACGACATTTGACCACGACTGGCCGAGTCTGGCCGATGGAGTTGCTATTCCACACGGGTTGTATGACCTCAAACGCAATCACGGGTTTGTCACGATTGGAACCAGTCATGACACCAGTGAGTTTGCCTGTGACTCTCTGCGCTGGTGGTGGCAGACACACGGGCGGCACGATTATCCGGGCGCGACTTCCTTATTGCTGCTTTGTGATGGCGGGGGGAGCAATCGCTCGAATACCTATCTGTTCAAGATGGACCTCGAAAAGTTTGCCCAGGAGACCGGACTCGAAGTGCGGGTGGCGCATTATCCCCCCTACACTTCCAAATATAATCCGATTGAGCATCGCCTCTTTCCGCATCTGTCTCGTGCTTGTCAGGGCGTCATCCTGAAGAGCCTCGAACTGGTCACAGAACTGATGGCCAAAGCCTCTACCAGCACCGGACTGCGCGTCAGTGTCAATCTTCTCGACAAGGTCTATCAAACTGGCCGTCGAGTGGCGGCCGATGTCAAAGAACGAATTCGCATCATCCGCGATGATTTATTGCCAAAATGGAACTACAGATTACTGCCTGGTGAATCAGAGCCCGGGACAGGTATTTAATTTTCAATCCTTACGATCTGTTCCGGAGTCCTGACAAACGACGCAATCGTATAGACGGCCACCACCGTACTCATCCGTTTGGTCTGCGCCTTTTCCCCTTTGCTGCGGCGGTGATCAAAGCGCGGGTGTCTTGCTTCAGCCTCCTTGCGCGTCGCTTCGCGCAAGCCTCGCCTGAGCATCGGCACGCCTTTGCCTTCATTGGTGCTCGCCGCCCGGTCGCTTTCATAGAATTGACCGATGTCGCTCCGCGCGGCAGACGACATCTTCCGCATGGCTTTTCCTACCTTCACGGCAGGATTTCAAAAGCAGCGCAGTGGCGCGGGCGGATGAGGCGAAAGTCGCGTTGATCGAGTGTGAGAATGCTGGTGATGTTCAGTCGTTCAGCGATCGCGACGATGAGCGCGTCGACGAAATCGATTTGGGAGTCGGCGTATTGCCGCATGATTTCCGCCGCGCGCCGGTAATCGGTCGGTTCGGGGCATTCGAGAATCAAATCAGAAAATCCGACTGCGGCGATGAAATGAGTCGCAATCTCCATCCCGGCATCCCGCATCAGCAGATACGCGGTTTCGGTGATGGCGGGAACCGGGAAGATGATGGGCTCGCCGACACCCTGCATCACCAGCGACACGTCACGGTGCTTTTTATCATCCCGATTGAGAAACTCGACCGCGAACCCGGTGTCAAGAAGGTAGCTCATGCTTCAAGGTGAAACCGGCGCCGTGTTTGATTTCCTCACGCAGAATCTCATCGGCGCGCTCTCCGGTAGCGCCGGGACCGCCGGAATACAGCCCCTCAAGCGAACGAAACGGGATTATCTTTTCCGGTTCGCACTTCAGCGTCAGACCTGGCTGATTGATAGTGTTGACGGTCTCGCCCGCGTCGGCCGCAGTCTGACCGGCCGTCTCCTGCAAAGCGCTCTCGATCAATCTCTGCGCGATCCGCAAACGTTCCTGAACCGGCAGTTGAAGCAGTTCCTGTATGTCCGATTGAGTAATCATGGCGCGGAAATTGTAACCTGATCCTGCGTCGTTTGGAACAAAAGAGAGAACGCGGAAGTCGCGGAATTCAAGACGCGGAAAGCGCGGAAAGAAGAGGTTCTTTTCCGCGAATTCCGCGTCTTGATTTCCGCGTCTTCCGCGTTCTCTTCTTCTTCTCCAATCGCACGTCGGCCGGTCAGGAATTCGGTCGTCCTCAGGCGGGCGAGATCAGATCAGAATCGGCTTTCGCGCTCTCAAGCATTTTCTTGACCTGGTCAAGCGGAGGAAGTCGAAAATTGGTGGCTGAGAGTTTCTTTATCGCCGCCGACAAATCGAGCAGTCCTTTTTGCGCCGCCAGATTCAGGATCGCCAGCGTTCCGATTGGAGTCAGATTATTCCTTCTCGCTTCCTTGACCGCTTTTCTGTCGTCCACCAGAACGGCGTCAGCGCCTGTTTCTACGGCTAGGGCAATCGTTTCGTTCTCACCCGTTCCAAGTTTCCTGATCGAGGCGACGACGGAAGGCGAGGCGTCTTTCACTTCGAGCCAGGCCGGTGCGAGGCTGATCCAGTTACGGACGACCTCCGGAGTTCCTGTATGGCGACATTCATCAAAGACCGCCTTCGGGATGACGATGCGCCCGAACAGCGATTCGAGAACATCGACATGACCGATGAGGACGAGATAGTTGATCGGCGTAGTATCGGAGACGATGATCATTTGCCGACAATGGCTTCGAGGGCGGATCGCTGCTCTTCAATCTCTGCAGCCGTCAGGAGAGCCTCAACTCCGCGTTCCTTGAGAAAGCCGTCGGCTTCATAGATCGAATATCCGAGCAACTCCGCCACCTCGCCCAGACTCAACACTTCTCTGCGGAACCCTTCAACGGCGAGCGATTCCAGGGCCAGACGCGAGACGTCGCCGCCGTTCGGCGCCAGTTGCCTGGCGATATCGTCAGGAATATGCATCCTTACTTCCATATTTCACCTCGATTTCTGCGTGAATTGTAACCCGATCAGGTTTTGTGTGAAACAGAAGAGAGAACGCGGAAGGCGCGGAAATGAAGACGCGGAAGGCACGGAAAAATACTGCTTTCCGCGATTTCCGTTTTATTCAGATCGATGAGATTCCCGGGGTGATGGTGGATGCTCTCCGATGGCATAGAGTACTCTCCGCAGATTGACGAGACCCTCACGATTGAGATGCAGCGCTTCGATCGTCGCTCGACCCGTCGGCGTCAAACCAAAGATGATGGTGTAATCCTCGTTCCAGGCGAAATGCTCGGCCCAGACTTGATGTCTTGGATGAAACAGCAGGGTGCTCGCTTCGGTCAACGGATCAACGGCGGAGGTGCGCCGGGATTTGTGCTGATTACATCCGAAACAAGCGAGAGCCAGATTGTCGGGATCGTTCGATCCGCCGATACTGCGCGGGATGATGTGATCGATCGTCAGCGGATCGCAGGAATATCGCCCCTGTACTCTGCAGTACTCGCAAAGATCGGCTGCACGTTCGGCCACGCGGCGGCGCACGTCGGCGGAAAGGTCGTTCTCAGTCATGCGAAAGAGTCGCAACGCCGAGTTGAGTCATCAGCATCGGCAGATTGACGCCGCGCAACTCTGCCAGTTCAACCAGCGCGGCCATTCGCGCCGCGTGCAACTCCTCCGCCCGATCGTTGAGTTGGGTCAATTCCAAATACTCATCATCGGTGATCGAGTCGTCTTCGCGCTTGGCCTTCAAGGCGGAAAACCGCTCTCTCAGGTTCATCGGGAGTGTACTGTTGATGCGCGTCAGCAAAGCCGATTCCTGACTTGGCAGATGGATGGTTCGGCGTTCGGCTTTCAATGCCAGCAGATGATCGAAGACCTGTTCCAGCTCCGGCAGGCTGAGGCTGGAGACGGCCGCCTTGATCTGCTCTGCGGAAATATGATCGGATGTGGATCCCATCTCTAATGCTCCTTATACAGGGCGAATTGTATCACGGATTATGCAGCGTCTCTCGATTCTTCCGGCGCCTCTGTCCGTAATCGAAAAATCTCGCCGAGCGGCAGGCGAAAACCCGGGAAAATTCTACAACCGCCCACCGGCCGCGACAATTGCACGCCCCCCGGGCTTTAAGCGAGCAATTCTCGTTTCAGGAGAAAAGAAAGATTACGGAACAGACGAAATGAAACGGAACAAACGAAAAGTTCGATTGGTTCCGTAGTTTTCGTTGATTTTCGTTTGTTTCGTCATCTTTAAGGCGTGCAATCCGATCGCGCGTCGATTGCGTATTGAATTGGCGCTGGTGTCTAATACGGGGGTGCGCCGGGCCGCGGGGTCCGCGCAAATCTGATCGAAGGGGGTATACCGTATGGTCAAAAGAGGGCTTGGTTTGGCGCTCCTGCTCGCAATCGGTGCTGCGGCTTTCGCGCAGCAGCCGACCGCGCCTCCGGTGACGCATCTCAAGGTAGGCGATGCGGCGCCGGAATTTGCGCTGCGCGACACGGCGGGCAAAGAGGTCAAACTCAGCGATTTTCGCGGCAAGAAGAACGTCGTGCTGGCGTTTTACGTTTTCGCCTTTACGGGCGGCTGAACGCGCGAATTAAAGGCGTATCAGGCTGATCTCGCCAAATTCGACGAAACAGAAACGCAGATCCTCGGGATCTCAGTTGACAGTCCCTACGCAAACAAACGCTTCGCCGAAGACCTCGGCGTCACCTTCCCGCTGCTCAGCGACTTCTACCGCAAGGCATCGAAGGATTACGGAGTGCTCATCGAAGACCGCGGCGTCGCATCGCGCGCCACGTTCGTGGTCGACAAGGAGGGCGTCATCCGCCACGTGGAGCAGGGAAATTCCGCCATCGATCCGAACGGCGCCTTTGAGGCGTGCAACATGCTCAGGAAAAAATCCTGAGCCGGATCATCTTTCCTGCGACCGCATTTGTGCGTCGGGAAACGGTTGATTCCCGCGCGCGGATGTGGTCTTTTCTTTTGACCGGGGAATTGCGCGATGGAGAATCTCGCACATTACCAGATACTGAAACGCATAGGCGCCGGAGGCATGGGCGAGGTGTACCTCGCCGAAGATACGCGCCTCGGGCGAAAAGTCGCGCTCAAACTGCTGCCGCGCGAATTCACCGACGACGCTGTACGGGTGCGGCGCTTCGAGCAGGAAGCGCGCGCAGCCTCGGCCCTCAATCATCCGAACATAATCACGATTTATGAAATCGGCCAGGCCGACGGTCATCAGTACATAGCCACCGAATACATCGAGGGCGAAACCGTGCGCCGCCTGCTTTCGCACGGCTACATAAGATTGCTCGATACCCTCGATATAGCCATACAGACCGCGCAGGCGCTCGAAGCCGCGCACCGCGTCGGGATCATTCACCGCGACATCAAGCCGGAAAACATCATGCGGCGGCCCGACGGCTACATCAAGATTCTGGATTTCGGCCTCGCAAAACTGACCGAACGGGGAGCGACAGGCGATGACGCTGAAGCCCCGAAGTTTCAGACCGACCCCGGAACGGTGCTCGGCACCGTGGCGTATATGTCGCCCGAACAGGCGCGCGGATTGCCCGTAGACGCACGGTCGGATCTGTTTTCGCTCGGCGTGGTGCTTTATGAAATGCTGACCGGCAGGCGCCCGTTCACGGGTGCTACGAGCAGCGACATTCTGGTAGCGATTCTCGACCGCGAACCCGCGCCGCCGAGCACGCACCTGCCCACGCTGCCCGAGGATCTCAACCGAATCGTAAACCGACTGCTCGTCAAGGACGCGGCTGTGCGTTATTCGTCTGCGGGCGAGTTGCTCGCAGATCTGCGGCGCGTCAAAACGTTCATAGAAACGAGCGAGGATTCGCAACCCACGATCGGAATGTCGGGTGTAATGTCCGGAACCGGGAATGCCGACACGATGATGACGAAATCCGGCGAGACGGCCGCCGATCCGCTCTTTACGCGGGCATCGCCCGGAGTGCGCACGCGCGAAACCCACGCGGCCGCAACTTCGGCCGGACAAATCCCGGCGCGGCGCAGCGCCTGGATATGGGCCGCCCTCGGATTGTTTCTTGTACTCGGCGGCGCTGCCGCGGCGCTGCTGATGTTTATGAACCGGGAGGAGAAGCTGGATTCGCTTGCCGTGCTGCCCTTCAGCATCGCGCGCGTAGAGGGAAACGCGGAAAACATCGAATATCTTTCGGACGGAATCACCGAAGGGCTGATCAATTCGCTTTCGCAGTTGCCGGAACTCAACGTCAAGTCGCGCAATGCGGTGCTGCGGTTCAAGGGCGCGGAAAGCGATGCGCGCGCCGTAGGCCGCGATCTCGGCGTGCGCGCCGTACTGCTTGGAAGGATCAAGCAGGAGGGGCGCGACCTCGTCATCAGCACCGAACTTGTGCAAACCAGCACGCAGCGCCAGATATGGGGCGAGAGTTTCCGCCGGTCCGCCGAAGACCTGCTGGCTTTGCAGGAACAGATTACCGGCACCATCGCGGCGCGGCTGCGCATGCAGCTTTCCGACGCCGAACGCCGGGCGCTCGCCGCGCGTCCGACAAACAGCGCCGAGGCCTATGAACTCTACCTGCGCGGCCGTTATTACTGGAATCAGGGCACGCCCGAGGCTTTGAAGAAAGCCGACGAGTATTTCGAACGTGCAGCGGGCCTTGATCCCGGTTATACGCTCGCAATAGCCGGTTGCGCCGCCTGCCACGCGCACGGCGCGGACGAAGATGAACCGCCGAGCGCGAGCATGCCGAAGGCGAAGCAGGTAGCCCTGGTTGCACTCAAGCAGAACGAAAATCTGGCAAGCGCGCATCTGGTGCTTGCGCGCGTGGCGTGGATGTATGACTGGGACTTTGCCGCCGCAGAGCGCAAGTTTCTGCGCGCCATAGAACTTGAGCCGGGCAATACGGCGGCGATGGAGCAGTACGCCGAATTTCTGGCTCATATGGGGCGCGACGGCGAAGCAATCGTGCAGATCGACCGCGTGAGGGCGATAGATCCGGCCTCGCCGCAGATAGATGAAACATCGGGCCGGCTCTATTATTACCGCAGGCGCTACGATCAGTCGATTGCGGAACTGGAACGCGCGCTGCGCTTCAATCCCAATTCCGCGCCGGTGCGCGAGGGGATGGGGCTTGCGTTTGAACAGAAGCGCATGCAGCCCGAGGCCGTAGAGCAGTACCTGATGGCGCGCAGGATCGCCGACGACAGGCCCGATTATCTGCCGGCGCTCAAGGACGCCTACGCGCGCGGCCGTTGGGAGGGTTTCTGGAAAAAAGAACTCGCCGCGTTGCAGGAGCGCGCCTCCGCCGGGTACGTTCCCGCATCGAGATTCGCCGAAATCCACTTGAGGCTGCAGGACCGCGCGCAGGCGCTTTTATGGCTTGCGAAGGCGTACGACGAGCGGGATGCGCGAATGGTGGCGCTGAAGGTCGATCCGCTGTTTGATCCGCTGCGCGGCGAAGCGCGGTTTGAAGAGATTGTGCGGCGCGTCGGATTGGGGCAGTAAAGAGAT
>JAHBSF010000021.1 GCA_019639255.1 Acidobacteriota bacterium
GGAATTTCAGACGCGACTATTAGCGGATTGAAACGGGCGAGTTCAGCCGTCCGTCAATCCACCAGCCGTCGCCGGTGACGGAATTTCAGACGCGACTATTAGCGGATTGAAACATCCGCCGACATCCCTTACCAACCACTGCATTATAACCGACGGAATTTCAGACGCGACTATTAGCGGATTGAAACTTTCCGAATTGCGGATTATTACGAAGCTGTGCAGCTTGCCGACGGAATTTCAGACGCGACTATTAGCGGATTGAAACTTTCAAGTTGTCTATCGCCCGTTGTTCAAGTTGTTCTTTTGACGGAATTTCAGACGCGACTATTAGCGGATTGAAACTCCGCTCCACAGACCTGAGATTCGCATCGAGTTGCGCTAACGACGGAATTTCAGACGCGACTATTAGCGGATTGAAACGCAAGTAGTCGCGCAGTCCGCGCATATGGAGCGTGCCTTTGCGAACATCCCGGACGGAATTTCAGACGCGACTATTAGCGGATTGAAACCCTTTGGCGGCGCGCTCAACGGATGAGTTGCGAAACACTGGACGGAATTTCAGACGCGACTATTAGCGGATTGAAACTCCATTCGCTGCGAGCGCAATATTCCTGATGCGTCCCACTGAAGACGGAATTTCAGACGCGACTATTAGCGGATTGAAACGTTCAGCCCGGCGTTTGTGCCGTTCGGATTGAATGTGACGGAATTTCAGACGCGACTATTAGCGGATTGAAACCCCGTCACGGCCCCGAATGTTGATGCGCCTGAGCGATACTGCAGGACGGAATTTCAGACGCGACTATTAGCGGATTGAAACCTCGAATCTCACTGAACACTCAAACAACTTGAAAAATGACGGAATTTCAGACGCGACTATTAGCGGATTGAAACCGGCAGCGCTTGCAAAACCGTCAGGACCAAGATAACGATTTGACGGAATTTCAGACGCGACTATTAGCGGATTGAAACGGACGGATCAATCGCGCGGTAGGTGAGATGGAGAATGTTCTCGACGGAATTTCAGACGCGACTATTAGCGGATTGAAACAATCACGTTCTCAACCGAGGATTTCTCCCGATTGCCAGACAGACGGAATTTCAGACGCGACTATTAGCGGATTGAAACTGCTTGACACTGGAAGCGGGGCTTAGTTACCTAAGCCCCGTGACGGAATTTCAGACGCGACTATTAGCGGATTGAAACCCGCGTGTCAATCCACTCGCAGTCCTCCTCGTGGTGCTGCGGACGGAATTTCAGACGCGACTATTAGCGGATTGAAACGATTTCGTACTGGTTCATCTAGGTCCCTTTCGGCTAAGCGACGGAATTTCAGACGCGACTATTAGCGGATTGAAACAACCATCATGTCATACAACACGAACATTCCGTTTCACCCCGCCCAGGACGGAATTTCAGACGCGACTATTAGCGGATTGAAACCCGTTATAACTAATTCCGAAAAACACTTCGAGTTTTTCTGGACGGAATTTCAGACGCGACTATTAGCGGATTGAAACGAATTTTTCTCCGGGCAAAAGTTTATGGCCGTAGCCAATAGTCGGGACGGAATTTCAGACGCGACTATTAGCGGATTGAAACCAGAGATGGCAGTCCGCCAGTTTCTCACCCCCGCACTCCGGACGGAATTTCAGACGCGACTATTAGCGGATTGAAACACCGTACAAGCGAGCCGCTTTTACTCAACCTTATAGGCGTCAGCGACCTTGGCAATCACACGCACGGCAAGCTGCGCCGAAAGAGCGAATTTCCGGCGCAGAATCGCATAGGTCAGCTTATGGAGTTTGAACTGGCTGAAAGTCTGATGCTCCCAAGCCAAACGGGAGCACTCATTGGCTGCGGTGTTGGCGCGGTGAAGCGTTTGGCGCAGAGCATCGGCTTGCTCTTTGGTCGGCTTCAGTTTGAGGCCAATCGTCAATTTCACCGTGCTGTTCTACCTCAATTGCTTCCTGTATGGAGTCATTATTGCGCTACGCGCAATGCCAAATTCCTCTCCCGACTAGAAGTCGGCAGTCTCCTTTGGTGGAATTAATGAACCTGAGGTTGATTGGCACGGCAGACGCACAGCTTTAATGGTGGACTGCTGCCTTCGGCTATGGCTTTGAGAGACTCACTGAATCAGAGGCCCGTTACCTTATCCGGGCCGACGATGCTTACACGATTCAAACCACTCATCGAAAGCGCACAAGAATGCCAATCCAGACGGCAACGATTGGCAAAATCACTCTGGCTGGTGGTAAGATGCCGCGGTCATCAATGACGCGAGTCGAAGGAGCCGAAGATTCAGCCTCGCCGTTGCTTGCTCAGCGCTGCCTTCGACCATCTCACATTCAGGACTGATTGCCGTTATCGGCGGCTCGAACATACGAGGCTGCGGAGGCGCGCAAACGCGGAAGATTGCGGCAAGGTTGCCGATTTTCCGATTCGCGCGGCTTCGGCTTAATATGCGCCCCGGAGTCAAACACGCCGCAGGAGGCAATGATGAACCAACGCGATGCGGTCGCGCTCGGCGCACGGTTTGCCGAATGTACAGCACGACATGATGCGCCCAGTTCGACGCCCGGCAGTAAGGATTTTGAGTCTACATCTCCCAACACCTTGAAGGAGGCGGCGCCGTGCATCATTTGATGATCATCACGATCGGCCCGGTCCAGGAATATATCGCCAGCGCCAGAAGAAGCCGGGATTTGTGGTTCGGTTCGTGGTTTCTCAGCGAACTTTCCAAAGCGGCTGCCGCAGCGGTTCTTGAGGCATCGTCGAATGACACCAAAGCCTTGGTCTTCCCGTCAGTTAATGCCCCGCAAGATTTGGCGCCGGATAGTGATATCGGCGTCGTAAACAAGATTGTAGCTTTAATATCGAGCCCTCCCGAAGAAGTCGGTCGCCAGGCTCACGCTCGTCTTTTAACTCGACTCAAACAGATTCGCGATTCCGCATTCAGGGGCATTGACTCACTGTACTTCCACAGATCCATTGCCGAGGCCCAAGTTGAAGACATGGTTGAGTTTTTCTGGGCTGCAGCCCCCCTCAAAAATCCGCAGGACAACCGCGAATTCTCAACCGCACGCAGCCACGCTGAATCATTGCTCGCGGCGAGAAAAACGACGCGCGACTTCGCGCCTGTCACTTGGGGCAATTCCGTGCCTAAATCCTCTCTCGACGGGCAACGTGAATCAGTTATCGATGAAGAGGCATATGCAAAACTCAGCGCCGAGCATCGGTATAACCAGTATGGCCTGCGCCAGGCCGAAAGGTTATGCGGAGTTGGTCTGTTAAAACGCCACGGGAATCGTGCAGGAGACGACAGTTTTGTCAGCACTTCCCATATGGCCGCATTGCCTTTGCTCGAAACGTTTTCCGATAAAGCCGCATTGCAGGATTACATCCGTGAACTTACAGCGATTGTCGGCATAATCGAAGAAAAAGAAGTGACACGGAGGTTCGGCAAAGTTCCGCCCAGGGCGGCGCATCCGGCATTCTCGAGATACGACGGTCATCTGCTTTTTGAAGAAAGACT
Source organism: Acidobacteriota bacterium (assembly GCA_019639255.1). Lineage (GTDB taxonomy): Bacteria > Acidobacteriota > Blastocatellia > RBC074 > RBC074 > JAHBSF01. Next base: position 3,540 of record JAHBSF010000021.1, read on the forward strand.
CGCGGATCTTTTTGTAGAAACGGGGCCGGGTGTTGATAGGGATCTGAAACGCGCACGCCTGACGTTACAATCTTTTCTTGCCCGAGCATTTGGTGGAAAGCGGCCTTCGCCATACTATGCCCTGCTACTTGCCGACGGTGATTCCATGGGGAAAGCCATCGACTCGCAACGCAGTATTGAACAGCATCGGGCATTCTCGCGCCGGCTGGGAGCGTTCGCTGGGAGCGTTCGATCAATCGTCGAAACCGAACATAAGGGATCGTTGATTTACGCCGGCGGCGACGACGTCCTTGCTTTTGTGCCATTACACACCGTACTTCCCTGCGCACGCCGGCTCGCAACCACTTTTGCTGATGAACTCTCCTCATTCAAAATCACTGAGGACAGTCGAGAATACTCTCCTACGCTTTCGGTCGGCGTTGCTGTAACGCATCACATCGAACCGCTCTCGGATGCGCTGCGGCTGGCGCGCGAGGCCGAAAAAACGGCGAAATCCCTGCCGGGGAAAAATGCCTTGGCAGTAACGGTCAGTAAAAGAAGCGGCACGGAAAGGATGGTGTGCGGAAAATGGGGAACACTCGACCGGCGTCTGACGAGATTCGCCGAACTTCATCGCACGGATGCGATGCCGGATGGTGCAGCCTATGAGTTGCGCGATCTGGCAATGCGTCTTGAAGGTCTTAGCCATCGAGTTCTTTCTGCAGAGGCGATGCGCATTCTCGGGCGTAAACGCGCTCAAGGCGGTGAAAATTTGATCGCCGGCGAAGTTATCGCGGAATTGAGTGATCTTGTCGACGACCCCACACTTACGCTGCAACAGTTGGCCGATGAGTTGATCATCTCCAGAATTTTCGCCGATGCGGCGGCGCAAGCCGGATTGCACTCCGTAGGAGTGATAAAGCCGTCTGAAAGATGAGGACAGACTATGACTATCTGGATCATCGAACCCCGGGATCCATTGATCGTGCGCGACGGGAAACCGTTTGATCTCGCTCCCGGAGGCCGTGCGGAATCTCTGGCATTTCCCTTTCCATCGACGATTGCCGGAGGGGTGCGCACCCGTTACGCAATAGGACAGGATGCAGATTTCGACAACGAGCAGGGCAAGGCGGAGTTGATTGAGACGCTGAAACGGCTGCAGGTTCGCGGTCCTTTACTGGTCGAACTCTCCACGGAATCCGGAGAAATCGAGGAATGGTTCGCTCCTGCTCCTGCTGATGCACTAATTATGGATACACAGTCAGCGCAACAGGAACGTGTCGTAATTAGACGCATGGAGCCGCAATCCCCTCCTGAAGGAGCCGTCACGAATATTCCGGATGGGATGATGCCAGTGTATCCGGCATCGAAGGATCGAAACAAACCGTCCGTGCGAGCCCCGAAGTTCTGGCGCTGGCCGAAGTTCGAACAGTGGCTGCTTGATCCGATAGACGGCATAGAGACTGACCTTACCGAACTGGGGCATAACGGGCCGATCCGCGAAATGCGCACACACGTAAGCGTACGGCCTGATTCGGGAACAGCGGCGGATGGAGCGCTATTCCAGACCGGCGGTTTGGAGTTTGTTCGTTGCGATCCCGGCATTTCAGACCGGCGCACCGGGTTCAACGCCGCAAAACGCCTTGGTCTTGCCGTAGCAACCGATGCCCCCGGCCTCGGGGCCGGTTTGGGGCTGTTCGGCGGTGAACGAAGAATCATCGACTGGCGTGCAAGCGTCCGGCCAATGCCGGCCTGTCCGGAAAAACTATGCGAAGCGATTGCCGCTGCCCGCGCGTGCCGGGTGATACTCCTGACCCCAGGACATTTTGAGGCAGGTTCTTCTCCTTCCTGGCTCCTGGCTGAAAGGGATGGAGTCGCGCCGTCATTGAAGGCTGCCGTGACAGCTCGCGCTCAGGTAGTCTCCGGTTGGGATCTTGCGACTCGCAAACCCAAACCGACGCGCAGACTTGTGCCGGCGGGGGGCGTCTTCTTTCTTGGCCTCGATGGCGAGCCCGACGCCATAAAGAGATGGGTCAAATCGATCTGGATGGAATGCATCAGCGATGATGCACAGGATCGCCGCGACGGATTCGGTTTGACTGCGCTTGGCGTCTGGTCCGGTTGCGATAAGAGAGTGGAGGTTGAAGCATGAGAAAACCGCCTGTATCCCCTCCGGAAGTCGCCAAGAAATCGGACGACCAGTTGACTGTTCTGAAACGTACCTACAAATTGATCACCCCGTTATTCGGCGGGGGCGTCGAACCGGGAGAAGCGGACCCGGTGACCATCATCAGAGGGGCGAGCGTCCGCGGCCAGCTTCGCTTCTGGTGGAGAGCGTGTCGGTCACCGCAATTTGCCACGCTTACAGATCTGAAACATCGCGAGGATTCCATCTGGGGAAGCACTGAAACTCCATCCCAGGTGACTGTTCAGGTTGCAGTCGATAAATCGCAGATAGGGCGAGCCGAGGCTGCCTTTGAAACGGGAACTGGGCGGAATCCCAACCCTTCCTCTGAAATCGCACCCTATGCGGCATTCCCGCTTCAGCCCGACAAGAACCAGCGTGGAGGCGGAGGATGGGAATCAAAGTCGGTCCGTATTGGAGTTTCCTTCGATCTTACGCTGCGTTTTCCGAATGATCTGAAATCCGACGTTGCCGCCGCATTGTGGGCGTGGGAAACCTTCGGCGGCATCGGGGGGCGAACACGGCGCGGCTTCGGCGCACTGCAACTCGTCAAGGACAATGAACAAACCATAACTCCCCCATACCCTGAGGAAGTAAAGCAGCGCATCATCGATGGTTTGAGAGAACATGTCGCCGAGGGCACATCGCTGCAAGACATTCCCTGCCTGGTTCGTGACATTGACTTTACGCGGGACGCAAGGCTGATAGTCACCAAAGACCCATTCAATCCGGTAGAGATGTGGAAGCAACTTATCGAAAAATTGAAGCTATTTCGTCAAGCTCGATATAAAAAAGATTTCGGCCTGAGCAAATGGCCCGAAGCCAATGAAATCAGAAGGCAAGCCGGCAGGCAACCGAAGTTTCCGCAAGACTCGCCTAAACCGGAATTAGTGAGAAAATTTCCCCGAGGAGTGTTCGGGCTTCCAATCATTTTTCACTTCCCACAGGATAAGCTCCCAGACGCTACATTGACGGGTGCAGAACACGATCGGCTCGCCAGCCCCCTGATCCTGCGCCCATTAGCCTGTGCACAAGGAAAGGCGGTTGGACTTGCGCTGATATTAAACACGCCGCAGACGCTGCCAGATGGCGTGGTTCTCCGAAGAGACGGGTTTCCGGCTGATCCGGTATCCGTGAATCTCACCGAAGATGAAGCCGCAAGGGTTCCGCCCTTGCAGGGGCAAACAGACGTTCTGCAAGCATTCCTCAATACTCTCAATACTCTCAAATGAGGAGACCGGCCAATATGAATGCAAAACTGCTTTTCGTTCATGCACTATCACCACTACACGCCGGAACCGGTCAGGGAGTCGGCGTAATCGATCTGCCGGTAGCCCGGGAAAAAGCCACCAATCTACCGTATCTTCCAGGCTCATCTCTGAAAGGAACGCTGCGGGATACCGACTCGGTTCAGATTACGCCTGATCTGCGGGTGAAGATATTCGGGCCGGACAGCAAAAATGCCGATGATCACGCGGGCTCCGTTCAGTTTTCCGATCAGCGGTTGCTGCTCTTTCCGGCGCGCAGCCTCTCGGGAACTTTCGCCTGGACGACTTCTCCTTATCTCCTTCAGCGCTTGCAACGCGACGCGCGAAGCGCCGGGATTTCCGACGCTCCGAGTTCCGTGCCGGCGCCTGGTTCTCTGGAACGGTGCATCGTTACGGCCAATTCCAGGCTGACAAATGGAGGCAAAGTCTAGCTTGAAGATCTCGATCTTGAGCCGGATGCCTCAGCGGAAGCAAAAAAGGCAGCAATGGACTGGGCGTCCTGGTGCGGACAGCATGTATTTTCCGATAAGGCAGAAACGCCATGGCGTGAAATGCTTGCCGAGCGGTTCTGCATTCTGCACGACGATGCAATGGGTTTTCTGCTCGATACCGCGACCGAAGTAACCGCGCGGACACGCCTGGAAGATGATTCCAAGACCGTGCAGCAGGGTGGCTTGTGGTATGAAGAATCCCTGCCGACCGAAACGATCCTTTACGGACTGGTCGTCGCTTCCCCTGCACGGAAATTCAAAGACGAACTCGACAACGGACGAATCTTTACCGCACTCGCCGCATTGACTGCGACGCCTTTACAACTCGGCGGCAAGGCTACGGTCGGACGCGGCTTGTGCCAGGTGCGCATGCAGGCATAGGGAGGCGCAGCAATGGAACGAATCTCAAATCGAAATCAACGTTATGCAGCCAGGGTCTTTGAGCAGATCGAAGCGATTCCGCCGAGCAGTTTGGACAAATATGAAGGAATGGCGCAGAAGCTCCCGGTTCTGATTCGCACTGCCGGACTGGTTCAGGCGCTTGCCTTCGTCGAGTCGCGGGATGAGGATGAACAAAAACTCCTGCTCGATCATCTGGCCGAAGTCATAGGCGCCGGAAGCCGGGAAAATCTCCTGCAACGTAGCCGTACTGCGCCGCTTCCGGAATACATACGACTGACCCGCGAGGCTCTTGCCGCCCTTCACTGGTACAAGAGATTCGCCCAAACCTTCTCCAAAACAGCATCCAACAAGGAGGGAGGTCAAGGATGAGTTCCCGTCGTGAATCACTCTCCGGGCTGAACTCGTCGTCTGAAACTAACGCCGGCCTGTGGTTGGACAAATTCATAAGCTCGGTCCATCGAACGGATGCGGAAAGCCGCCGCAACATAGTTAAAGAGACGGCAGAGATTCCAACAGCCATCATCTATCAGAGATTCTTCGAGCGTTGGCAAATGGCGTTGGAAACGCAAGGGGTAAAGACGAGAACCGCTCTGGCCTTGGGTCGTCTGGTTGTGGGCATGGGCAACGAAAGTGTTTTGGAGACGTCAATATCACTGCACTTTACTTACGGCGTTCCGTACATACCTGGCAGCGCGCTCAAGGGTCTCGCAGCCGATTACGCCCGCCATCACCTGGAAGGGGACGAGTGGCGGTTGAATGGATCGGCCTACCGTATTTTGTTTGGAGATCAGGAAAGCGCAGGTTATGTCGTTTTCCACGATGCCCTCTACATTCCACAAACCGACGACAACAGTCGTCCGTTGCAGACCGACGTGTTGACGGTTCACCATCGGGACTACTATCAAACGGGGGCGCAGCCGCCTGCCGACTGGGACAGTCCTGTTCCGATCCCCTTCCTCTCGGCAACCGGCAAATATCTGATCGCTCTCGCGGGTCCGGATGAATGGGTGGATGCAGGTTTTCAGATACTGGAAATGGCGCTGAGAGAATTGGGGGTGGGGGCAAAGACTTCAAGCGGTTATGGACGGCTCAAGCTCTTGCAACCGAAGCCGCCCCAGCCGGAGCCCAGCCCGCCGCCTCCGCCCGCGCAGATGACGGAAACCGAGGAAGAAGCCACGCTTGAGTCCAATGTCAACAAAAAACGTAATGCACAGGTGAAGCTCGGCAGCGGTGAGATTATTCCCTGCAGCAACTTTCCGACCTCGGCCTACCAACAGCCGAAGAAGGGCGGTCGCTGCTTCGTCCGGGTGACCAGAGAGAACGAAAAAGCCGTTAAGGCTGTCTATCTGAGATGAATGGAGAGGGATTGATGCTCCAGCGAAATAAAGAGCAGGATACGGGACCGGAAGCAGGCAGGCCGCTGAAGCTCCTGACTTGTATAGGAACCGGAAGCTACAAGGATGTCACGTATGTTTTTGAACAGCAAGAATACAGAACATCTCTTTTCCCTCTCGCCCTCGCCAAGTGGTTTGCCCCTTCCGAAATTCTGGTGTTGCTGACGCCTGAAGCGAAACAGCATAAAAACTGGGCGGATTTCCAATCAGAATTATCCGACCATCCATCGGTGATTGCAGTGGATATTCCCACAGGACGGAGCGAAGATGAATTGTGGGAGATCTTCGACATCCTTACCGAACGCCTCGATGAAGGCGATGCTGTAATCTTTGACATCACACACGCATTCCGTTCTCTTCCGATCCTGGCGCTGCTTGCAGCTTCGTATCTGAAAGTTGCCAAGGCGGTGCAGATCGAGTCATTGCTCTACGGCGCCTTCGAAGCGAAGGATGAGAATGATCGTGCTCCGGTCTTCGAGTTGACGCCATTTCTCATTCTCCTTGATTGGACAACCGCGACCGATAAATTTCTAAAGACTGGGGATGCAAGAGAACTGGCGATGCTGCTCAAGTCAGCGAACAGCAAACTATGGAGGAGTCACGACCAAAAGAACAGAGGCGAACTGCCGCAGCATTTAAACCAATTGAGCGGTATCCTTGATAATCTGTCGTCTGCGCTAAGCCTGACTCGGCCGGCCGATGTTCGCAAGCATGCTGAGGCTCTTTCAACAACAATAGACAAGGCAGCCGCCGAAACCACTCGCTGGGCAAAGCCATTCACTCTCCTTCTTCAGCGAACAGAGGCCGAGTACACACCATTCTCCACCGACACTTTGATAGCACAGAGAGAACTGATCCGCTGGTATATCAGGCATCAACACTATGTACAGGCGATTACGCTTGCGCGTGAATGGCTGATAAGCCTGGCTTGTCAGCAACTCAAACAAGATTTGCTTCAGATGCGAAGAGAGGTCGAAGATACGATCAATTCGGCGGCTCGGCGAGCACGCAGAGAGAGCTATTCAGAAACTCCGCTGCTGACACAGCTTTCAGCATTGCCGTCAACCAGCTTACTGATTGACGCTTGGAATCAGACTGTCGATCTGAGAAACGATGTGGCTCATTGCGGAATGCGTTTGCAACCGCGAGATGTCAGAGGGATTATCAGGGCAGCCGTAAGGATCGTGGAGAGCCTTGACAAATTTGAGTTGGACGTTGAATGAGCAAGACATCGCATGATCCTCATAAACTTCTCACATCCAATCACCAAGCATCATCGTGAAGAGATAGCCCAACTTATAGGGCGACCAATTGGTTCAATAATTGAAGTTAAAACGCACTTCAATTCTGAGATCTCAATCGCCGAGCAGATGCGCTTGTTGATCGACTCGATTGCTCTGACCGCCGAGGAATGGCAAACCGAGGAGTTGTTAATCAATCTGCCCAGTCTCAGTATCGGGGCCGCTGCACTGTTGGCGGAACTTCACGGCAGGTGCGGTTATTTTCCGGCAGTAGTCAGGTGGGCGCCGATAGAGAATTCGCTCCCTCCGCAGTTTGAAGCAATAGAGATCGTCAATCTGCAAGGTATACGAAATCAAGCCAGAGAAAAGCGATGAAACATCAAGGGCGGAAGCATGTCTTGTTGTGCGTCGCCGGGATGACGCCGCAGATAGTCACCGAAACGCTCTGGGCGCTGACGCAGGATCCCGACGCCCGGCGCGAGCGCATCGACGAAATCCGCGTCATCACTACGCTGGCAGGACGCGACCGGATCAAGAAAGAACTGCTCGACCCGCAGCACGGGCAATTCTATGCCTTCTGCCGCGATTACAACCTCGATCCGGCGCGCATCAGATTCGACGAGTCCATGATCACGCTGCTTCGCTCGGAAGACGAGCGAACCCTCGAAGACATCCGCACGCCCGAGGACAACACGCAGGCCGCCAATCAGATCGTCGGCATCGTCCGCAAACTGACCGAAGATCCGCAGACGCGGCTGCACGCATCCGTTGCAGGCGGGCGCAAGACGATGAGCGTATACCTCGCAGTCGCCATGCACCTTTTCGGGCGTACGCAGGACACGCTCTCGCACGTTTTGGTCAGCGAAGAATTCGAATCCCATCCGGATTTCTATTACATCCCGCCCCGGCCGCGATTCTTGACAATCAAGGATCGTTCAGGAGCTGCAACCCGGAAAATCTCTACAAAGGATGCGCGGATACACCTGGCCGAGATTCCTTTCATTCGCTTGCGCGGAGTTTTGACCGAAGGTTTTCTCGACGGCGGCCATCCTTACAGCGCGCTCGTCGTACAGGCGCAGGAGAATCTTGATCTGCTCGAATCCGGCAACGACCTTCAGATCAATCTCAGAAAATGCGTAGTGCGCGTTGCCGGGCGCATGACGAAACTGCCGAGGGGGGAATTCTTTTTCTATGCGCTTTTCGCCCACCTTCGGCGCACGGGACGCGGAATCGACGGGATGGTATCCGTCGAGGAGATTAACCACTCGGATATGGACGCCGTTTTTCGACTGATCACCAGAGCGCAGGAAGTGGAACTTGGAATCGAGGAATGCTCTTCGTTTCCCGGATACGGGTTCCTTGAAAAAATCGCCGAGCGCTTCATCAATCGGCATCCGAACGACATCTCGGATCTGCGCGATATACTTCAATACACCCGATCAAAAATCAACCGCAAGCTGGAAAATATCGGCCTTCCTCCACGATATCTGATCGACTCGACGCGCGAACGCGGCGCGCTGCGCTACGGACTGAAAGTCTCCCCGGAACGGATAAAACTCGCCTGACTTTTTACCGTCGATTCATCGGCAACCTTGCCGCAATTTTGCCGATCGCTCATACGATTCGTTTTTGTCTTATCCTTCGCCCGCGTCGCAATCAGGCGATGCGGAGAGGAGGATGCGACGATGATGAAATACGAACGATTCAAGATCAGCAAACACGCGGCGATGCGCATGTCGCAGCGCAACCTGGACCTCGGCGATCTCGCCCTCGTCCTGCACTTCGGACGCGTAGAACACAGGACGGGCGCCGAATTCCACTTTCTCGGCCGGCGCGACGTGCCCGACGGATGGACGGATCTCGAACGGCTCGTCGGAACGACGATAGTCGTATCGGGCGGCGAGATAATAACCGTCTACCGCAACCGTCGCGCCCTCCCCGAAATCCGGCGGAAGAGCAAACACTACCGGTCTGCATTCGCCTCACCTTTTGCAGACTGCGCCCTTCCGTCCTTCGGGGAGTCGGAACTGCACCGGGAGGCGAAAGGAGGACGGATATGGCACTGAGAATTTTTCTCGATATAGAAACATTGCCGCCCGATGAAACGGCGCGCGCAGGGCTCGAAGCCGACGTCCGGCGCCATTTTCTCGGCGACGAGCGGCCGGGCGGAGAAGGCATCGAAGCCCGAACCGGGATCGAAGTCGAAGCAGCCGTCGAAACGGCGATCGAAGCTGAAGTCGAGGCCGAAGTCGATCGTCGCTTTCGCGCGCTGTCGCTGCGCGGCGAAGCGGGACGCCTGCTCGCCGTCGGAATGATAGTCGAGCGCGACGGTGAAATCGTGCGTCAGGGCGTGCTCGGACGCGACCGCGAATCGACGGACTTTCATCTGGACGAGGCGCGGACGCTGCGCGGTTTCTGGCGCCTGATCGAGGACTTCGATCCACGCCGCGATCAGATCGTCGGACACAACATTTTTGACTTCGATTTGCTGTTTCTTTACCAGCGATCCGTAGTTCATCGCGTCCGGCCGAGCGTAGATCTGCCCTCTGCACGCTATCGCTCGCAACCGGTCTACGACACGATGAGGGAATGGGCGCGCTGGGGCCGGCAGTGGGTCTCGCTCGGGGATCTGGCCGAAGCGCTCGGACTCGAAAACTCGAAGCGCAACGGACTCGACGGCGGCAGCGTCTACGAATACTTTCGCGCCGGCAGATGTGCGGAAATCGCCGATTATTGCATGCGCGATACGCAACTGGTGCGCTCGATTTACTATCGCCTCAACTTTCTCAACTGAAAATCGATCTTCAGGGGCGGGCGACCGTCCCGTTTTTTTTGAGGCTACTGCGGATGGCGACACTATATCTGACCGAACAGGGAGCGACGCTGCGCAAGGAGCATCGACGCTTCGTAATCGAATCGAACGGCGTCGTGCTCAGCCAGGTGCACGAATTCAAGGTCGAGCGCGTAGTCATATTCGGGCACGTGCAGTTGACCACGCAGGCCATAGGCTACCTGCTTGCGCGCGGCATCGACGCGGCGTTTCTCAACCTTCAGGGGCAACTCAAGGGGCGACTTGCGCCGCTTGAGTCCAAAAACGTTCCGCTGCGTTTGCGGCAGTACGATCGGGCGCGCAACGCGGCCTTCGCACTCGAAACCGCGCGCGCAATCTGTGTCGGCAAGATCGCCAACTGCGCGGCGGTGCTCGCGCGGCATCAGCGCAACCATCCGGAAACCGATTTCAGCGCGCAGACATTGCAACTCGCAGCGCTCAGCGCAACCGCCGGCCGCCGCGAATCGCTCGATTCTCTGCGCGGCCTCGAAGGACAGGCTGCGGCCGTCTATTTTCAGTCCTTCGGGCGAATGCTGCGCCGCGGTTTCAAGTTCGACAAACGAACGCGCCGGCCGCCTACCGATCCCGTAAACTCGCTGCTGAGCTTCGGCTATACGCTGCTGTACAACGAAGCCATAGGCGCGATCGTTTCCGCAGGCTGCGATCCTTACGTGGGTCTGTATCACGGAATCAACTACGGGCGCTGCTCGCTTGCGCTCGATCTTATGGAGGAATTCCGGCATCTGGCGATCGACCGGTTGACGCTGCAACTGATCAATCTCGGCGTGCTCGGCGCGGAGGATTTTGCACCCGACGAGATGGGCGGCATATACCTTCAGCCCGAAGCGCGCAAACGGTTCCTGAAGGAATACGAGCGCATGATGACCGGAGAGTTCACGCACGGACGCGCAGCCGAGCGCACATCGCTGCGCCGGGCGCTGCACGAACAGGCGCGAAGGCTCGCTGCAAGATTTGCGCGCGACTCCGAATACGCGGCATTCCAGGGCTGGCGCTGATGTACGTGCTCGTGGCCTACGACATCGCTCACGAAAAAAGACTGCGCAGGGTGGCGACCGTAATGAAGGATTACGGCACGCGGGTGCAACGCAGCGTCTTTGAATGCCTGATCGAAGAAGATCAACTCGACCGGCTCAAAACCGAACTCTCTGCACGCATCGAACCTGGCGAGGATTCGATCCGCTTCTACCGCATATGCCAGGCGTGCCGCGACCGCGTCGAAATCCAGGGCCTCGGCCAGGTCACCGCCGACCCCGAGGTTTATCTGTACTGACGACGCAAACCCAAATGCATTGCAAATCGGCGCCCGATATGGGAGCATTCTTTTCGGTGCGAATTAAGAGTTTTAAGAGGTGTATATGTTCGATATAAGAAAAGATATTCAATCGCTCACCGAATTCAAGCGGAACACGGCGGAGTATATGGAGCAGCTCAAGACAACGGGGCGTCCGCTTATTTTGACGGTGAACGGGAAGGCCGAAATCATCGTTCAGGATGCGGATAGTTATCAGGAAATGCTCGAAGCGATCGAAGAAGCGCGGACTCTCAGGGCGCTGGCCCGAGCCGGAAAGGGCAAGGGAAGACCGGCTCAGGAAGTTCTTCGCGAGATTCGCGAAATACTCAACATTCCGGCGGATGCAAAGAGGCCCGGGAAATGAGCTACTCCGTTATCCTTACGGATGAGGCGGAAGAAGATTTGAAAGCCGCCGCCCGTTGGGTAGCACAACACTCGCCCGAGAAGGCGACTATCTGGTATTTCGACATTACGGAAGCAATCGAGAGTCTCCGAAACTTTCCTCTACGCTGCCCGCTTGCGCCGGAAAGCAAGACCTTTGCCACGCAGATCCGGCATCTACTGTTTGACAGGCATCGAATTCTTTTCATCATCGAAGACGAGAATGTATATGTGCTCCGTGTCAGACACCAGGCGCAGGATATGTTGAAACCCGATGATTGAAGAGATAACGGAACAAACGAAATGAAACGAAAGTAACGGAAAAGTTGAATAATTCCGTAGTTTCCGTCTTTTTTCGTTTGTTCCGTTATCTCTCTTTCCTTCCAAAACCGAAACCGCCGTAAATCAATTGCAAATCAAATATGATTGGGAGGATTATGTGCGCGGTGACTGCGGGTCATCGAAGATATCCGTCTGCGATTTTTGATTGTTTTTCTCTCTGATCTGGTGATTCCGATCTCGCGATAACCGCCCGTTTGCGGGTCTGCAAGGAGGTCGCCGTGATTCCATTCCCCGGTCCGGATCCCATACCGCTGCCGGCGCCGATCTGGCTGTTCAAATCCCTTCACATAGTCACGCTATCCCTGCATTTCGTCGCCGTCCACCTGCTGACGGGCGGGCTGCTGCTGGCCGCGTGGTGGAATTTTCTGGGACGCAAAGCCCCAGACTCCACGCCGGCGAACGCTTCGGGCGCAATCGCCAAACGCCTTCCCATCGTGATGACTTACCTCATCAACCTGGGCGTGCCGCCGCTTCTGTTTGCGCAGGTGCTCTACGGACGCGCGCTTTATACGAGCAGCGTGCTCATAGGCGCCTACTGGATAAGCGTAATTTTTCTGCTGATGTTCGGATACTTCCTGCTATACCGCGTAGCGGATCGCGCCGAGCGCGGCCGCACGTTCTGGCCGCTTGCGCTGCTGTCGCTCGTCGCCATCGCCTACATAGGCCGGATTTACAGCGCAAACATGACGCTTATGCTTCGGCCCGAAGTATGGAGCGATATGTACGGCGCAAGCCCGCTCGGCGCGCAACTGCCGGACGGCGATCCCACGCTGTGGCCGCGCTGGCTGTTTATGATGGTCGGCTCGGCCGGCATTGCCGGAATATTCATCGCCGCTTACGGCGCGTTTGCCAATATCCGAACCGACGCGGCCGGGTTCCTGCGCCGCCAGGGCGGATACTTCGGCGCCGCATTCATACTGCTTCAGATTGCGATCGGCTACCGCGTATTCGGCGCGCAGCCCGCTGAAGTGCAGCAGGCGCTGATGTCGGCGCCGCTCTCGCGTTATTGCGTATTCATCTGGCTTGCGGTTTCGGCGCTTCTGATTGCGATTGGAGCGTGGACTGCAATCAGGCCCGAAGTTGCGCAGCGCAGCGTTGCGGCGATGGGTGCGCTGCTGTCGGTAATTGCCACGATTGCCGCCGTAACGGTGCGCGACGGGATTCGCGATGCGACGCTTGCCGCAAAGGGCCTCGACGTATGGGATCAGGCCGTAACCGCAAACTGGTCGGTGGTGGCCGTGTTTCTGGTGCTGTTTGTCGCGGGCCTTGCAGCGATCGGGTGGATGGCATGGGCGGCGATGAGCGCGAAAGGAGAAACCCAACATGTCTGAGCCGAACACGCCTGAAAACGCGCGGAAGATGGAACCTGTGGAGGAACAACCCGCGTCGGCGGCGCGCCGCGCTTTCGTGCGATTGGGCGTAGGCGCGGTGGGCGCGGGTTACGCATCGGCGATCGGGTATCCGATTTACGCCTATCTGGCGACGCCCGCGCAGCGCGCAGCCGCAGCCGCAGCCGTCACCCAGACGCAGCTTGACGGCGCCGACAAACTGCCCGCAGGCTCGGCGATGATGTTCAGGTTCGGCCCCAAACCGGCGCTGCTCATTCATCACGCGGACGGGACGTGGGTGGCGATGACCGCCGTATGCACGCATCTCGGCTGCACGGTGCAGTACGAAGCGCCGGAAAACCGCATATTCTGCGCCTGCCACGGCGGCGTATACGACGCGCGCACCGGAGCAAACGTTTCCGGGCCGCCGCCCAAACCGCTCACCCAATTTCGCGTGGAGGTGACCGATGGCAGTATCGTCATATCCAGAGCCTGAAGCGAAAACCGCTGCGAAAAAAGGCGCGGGCGCGGCCCTCTTTCGCTGGGTCGATGAACGCCTCGGCATAGAGGAAATACTTGCATTCGCGCGCCACAAAACCGTGCCCGAACACGCGCATTCGTTCTGGTATTACTGGGGCGGAGTATCGCTGTTTTTCTTTCTCGTGCAGGTATTCAGCGGCGTGCTGCTGCTGGTCTATTACCGGCCGGGCGTCGAAGCCTACGAATCGGTGCGGCAGATTACATACGACATACGCTTCGGATGGCTCATACGCTCGACGCATTCGTGGGCGGCGAACCTGATGGTGTTCGCGATATTCGTGCACATGTTTTCGGTGTTTTTCATGAAGGCTTACCGCCGGCCGCGCGAATTCGGCTGGTGGAGCGGACTCGCGCTGCTGGGGTTGACGATGGTGTTCGGCTTCAGCGGGTATCTGCTGCCGATGGATGATCTGGCGTTTTTTGCGACCAAGATCGGGCTGGAGATTCCGGCGTCGATGCCGGTTGTGGGAACGCTCATAGCCGATATTGTGCGCGGCGGGCCGGATGTTTCGGAGGTGACGATACAGCGGTTCTTTGCGCTGCACGTAGTCGTGTTGCCGCTCGTATACGTTCCGCTGCTGTTTTTCCACATGTGGCTTGTGCAGCGGCACGGCAACGCCATGCCTCCGGCCGAGGAAGCGAAGCCGGAAGCCGAGCGCCGCACGATTCCCTTTTTTCCGGACTTTTTCTCGCGCGATATGGGAATGTGGCTGATTGCGCTCAACGTGCTTGCGGGTCTGGCGGCGCTTTATCCGTGGCAGCTCGGTCCGCAGGCCGATCCGATTGCGCCCGCTCCGCTCGGCATACATCCCGAGTGGTACTTCATGAGCACGTTCCAGATCCTGAAGGCGTTCGGGCGATGGTTTCCGGGCGAGGCGGGCGAGGTGCTCGGCATCGGACTTTTCACGCTCGTGCTGCTGCTGTGGGCGATCATACCGCTCTACGATACGCGCACGCACGCAGGCCGTCGCGCCCGCGCCGCAACCTGGTTCGGCTACTTCGTGCTTGCAGGGCTGATCGGAACCACGATCTGGGGATACTGGGAAATCTGATGAAGAAGGAAGAAGAAGGTTAAAGAAGAGATTACGAAACAAACAGAAATAAACGAAACATACGGAAAGAAGGCCATTCGGGTGGTGGTTTTTTTCGTTTATTTCTGTTTGTTCCGTAGTCTCTCCAGGGAAGGGGAACCGGGATGAATTATCCGTTCTGGGATGTGCCGATAATCGGCAGCGGCGGCGTGATAGCGATCATAGCGATCTTTCACGTGATGATTTCGCACTTCGCCATAGGCGGCGGATTTTATCTGCCGATGGCCGAAGCGAAGGCGCTGCGCGAGGGGCGCGAGGACTGGATGCGCACGCTGCGGCGGCACTCGCATTTTTTTCTGATACTGACGGGCGTATTCGGCGCCGTATCGGGCGTGGGCATATGGTTCTCGATAGGTCTCGCCAACCCCGAGGCTACGAGCACGCTCATACACAATTTCGTCTTCGGCTGGGCCATCGAGTGGGTGTTTTTCATCGTGGAGTTGACGGCGGCCGCAGTGTATTACTACACGTGGGGCAGGATTCCGGACAGGCTGCACCTGAAAATAGGATGGGTGTACGCATTCACGGCGTGGATGAGCCTGGTAATCATCAACGGGATACTGACTTTTATGCTGACGCCGGGCGCCGAGTGGTTGGGCGTAGCCGGGACGGGGCAGGAATCCGGAGCATTCTGGGCGGCGTTTTTCAATCCCACATACTGGCCGAGTCTCGTGCTGCGGACGCTCGTATGCATATCGCTAGCGGGGATATTCGCGCTCGTGACGGCGGCGCGCATAGACGGATTCGCCGAGCCGAAGCTGAAGACGGAGATCGTGCGATGGTCTACGAAGTGGCTGGTGCCGTCGTTTGTGCTGATGCCGGTGTGTTTTCTGTGGTATCTGTGGACGGTGCCGGAATCGCAGCGGCAACTGCTCAACCTCGGCATAGCCACGATAGGACAGGGAACCTTCACGCAGGTGACGCGCTCGGCGCTCGTATCGGTGATGACTTCGGCCACGATACTCGCGGTTGTGTACTTCACGGCGTGGCGCAACGCGCGGGATTTCAATATGGGCTGGGCCGCGGCGGTGCTGCTGCTCGCGCTCGGCGCTACGGCGACTACAGAGCAGTCGCGCGAGATGCTGCGCAAGCCCTACGTCATAGGCGAACACATGTATTCCAACGGCGTGCGGCGCAGCGAAGTAGAGCATTTCAACCGCGAGGGATACCTGAGCGGGTCGCCGTGGGCGGCCGCGCACGCTTCTGAAAGCGCGGGCGACGCCGCGCCCGATCGCGGGGCGCTTATGTTTCGCGGCCAGTGCCTGGCGTGCCACACGACGGACGGCTACCGCCCGATGAAGCGACTGCTTCAGGGCCGCGACCGCGCATCGATTATGAACCTGCTCGGGACGCTCCACGAATACGGCGAGAACTCGCCCTACCGCGCCTTCATGCCCCCGCTCGTGGGCAAACCCGACGAGATCGAAGCCCTCGCCGATTACCTCGACCGCGTAGTGAACGCCGGCGCGCATACGGCCAAAGCCGAGTAAAACCCCGGAAATGCACCGAACCGGCGGGGGTGCAGGGAAATCAAAAATAATAATTACTATTGACTTACTCATTCCGCATGCGTATAATTCGGAGTGTTAAAGGGATAGAGAGGAAGCGGTGATGAAGAAGTCGAGGCGGGAGTTACAGGAGAAGCTGGACGAGCAGGGCGGGCATCTGACGCGGCAGCGGGCGGCCGTATATGAATATTTGCGGCGGGCGCCGCATCATCCGACGGCGGAGGAGGTATATCTGGCGGTGAAGGCGGAATTGCCGAAGATATCGCTGGCGACGGTATACAAGAACCTGGAAGCGCTCCTTGCGTGCGGTGCGGCGGGGAAGTTGAATTACGGGGATGGGGCTGCGCGTTACGATGCGCGGGCGGATCATCATTATCACACGCGGTGTCTGGATTGCGGGCGGTTGTCGGATCTGGAGCCGGCGCCGCGGGAGGAGGTGCGGCGGCTGGTGCGGGCGCCGCGCGGGTTTGCCGTAACGGATTACCGCATAGAGATTCTCGGCCGATGCCGCGAGTGCGGGAAAAAATCGGGCTGACATCGAACTTAAAGCAACGGCATTTAATGGATTCATAAAGGAGGGGGAAAATGGGAGCACCGAAGACGTATCGCACGAGCATTGATCTGGACGTAGAGACGAGGGCGCAGATAATAATGCTGCTCAATCAGCAGTTGGCCGACGCCTTCGATCTGTACAGTCAGACGAAGCAGGCGCACTGGAATGTGAAGGGATCGCAGTTCATTGCGCTTCACGAATTGTACGACAAGCTGGCCGGATCGCTCATAGACCACGTAGACACGATAGCCGAGCGCGCCACGGCGCTCGGGGGCACGGCCAACGGCACTGCTCGCCAGTCGGCGGCGGCGTCGCGCGTGCCGGAGTATCCGGAGGAGGCTACGGGAAGCGAAAGCAGCGTGAAGGCGCTTGCAGAAAGGTATGCAGCCGTAGCGGCATCGACTCGCGCGGCGATCGACGAATCGGATCGTTTGGGAGACGCCGACACTGCGGATCTGTTTACGGAAGTTTCGCGCGATCTCGACAAATCGCTCTGGTTCCTCGAAGCGCACCTGCAATAGGAAAAGCACTGAGTGCGAAGAAGAAGTGCTGAGTGCTGAGTGCTGAGTGCAATTTGGAACTGAAGAACTTTCATTTAGAGCATCTGTAATTAAAGTTTCTGATTTCCAAATTGCACTCAGCACTCAGCACTCAGCACTTCTTCTTCTTCTCCTTCCCTGTTTCACATCTACATGTCCCGTCTCCTGTTTCTGCTCGGACTCATCTTCACCCTTACGCCGTGGGCATCGCCGCCCGCAGCGCTGGCGCTCGGTCTTTTGTTCGGGCTGACGCAAACGCATCCGTTTCCGCAGCAGGCCCGAAAATACGCCAAGACGCTTCTTCAGGCGGCGGTCGTGGGGCTTGGGTTCGGAATGAACCTGCACGAGGTAGTGCGCGCCGGGCGTTCGGGTTTCATCTACACGGCGCTCGGCATCGCGTTTACGCTCTCGGTCGGCGCGGGCCTCGGGCGATGGCTTGGCGTAACGGGAAGGGGCGCGTATCTGATTTCGGTCGGAACGGCGATATGCGGCGGGAGCGCGATTGCGGCGGTGGGTCCCGTAGCGGGAGCAAGCGACGAAGAGATGTCGGTTGCGCTCGGCACGGTTTTTATGCTCAACGCCGTCGGATTGCTCGTCTTTCCGCTCGCGGGCGTATGGCTGGGATTACCCTCCGAGCAGTTCGGATTGTGGGCGGCGCTCGCGATTCACGATACGAGCTCCGTTGTCGGAGCCACAGCGAAATACGGCGGCGCGGCGCTCGCCGTCGGGACTACGGTGAAGCTCGCGCGCGCGCTTTGGATAGTGCCGCTGACGCTTGCTACGGCATTCCTGAAAACGCAGGACGCGCAGCGGCGCGGAACGCAGATTCAGTGGCCGTGGTTCATACTGTTTTTCTGCATAGCGGCGATGCTCAATACCTATGCTACGGGCGGAGCCGGGCTATATCCGCATCTCGTATGGCTTGCGCGCAATTGTCTGACGGCCACGCTTTATCTGATCGGAAGCGGCATCACGCTGGCGACGTTGCGGCGCGTGGGAGCGCGCCCGCTTTTGCAGGGCGTGCTGCTGTGGATCATCGTCGCTGCGGCGTCTCTTGCCTTGATCCGCGCGGGCTGGATCGGGATTTAGAAAAGAGAGATAACGGAACAAACGAAATAAGACGAAACAAACGAAAGGAACCCTTATTTTCGTTTGTTTCGTCTTATTTCGTTTGTTCCGTTATCTCTCTTCAGTGTTCGCGTCTGAGCGCTTCCCAGTAAGCGCCGCGCGCGGTAAGGGTATCCACTCCCTCGTAGCGGGATTCGAGTTCGCGATCCGAGAGGATATGGCCCTGGAGCCATACTTTGGCCGACAGGTGCGCGCCGCGCCGGAGTTCGCCCTGAAGGTCGGCGCGGTTGACGAGCACTTCCAGTTTCAGGTGGCCCGTATTGAGGTATACCCATACGAGATCGCTCGTAGTCTGCGGGTTGCGCAGCGCGCGCCAGTGCAGGACTTCGCCGCGTACGAGGTAGTCGTTTTCGGCTACGCTGCGGCGGCGCGACTGTTCTATGAGCGGCAGCAGGCGCGCCGGGCGCCGCCGGCGGTCGAGGCTTGCGTGATAGGCCAGGCCCGAGACGGCGGCAGTAATCGGGCGCTCGCGAAACGCCGCAGGATTGATTTCGGTCAGGTTCTGCAGCTCGAAGATCATCTCGGCGTCGGTTCCCGCAGCGATTCCGCGCACTATGGCTTCGCCGTCTTCCTCGTATTCGATGATCTCCCAGGGGTAGAGGGCGTAGAGATGGCGGCCGCGGAATGCGGGGCGGCAATCTGCGTAAAACGTGCCGGCCTTGGATTCGTGCAGCACGGTCCATACTTCGAGTCCTTCGCCGAGCCGCCAGCAGCAGCCGTGCAGCGTTGCGCGTTCGCGGTGCGCCTGCGTCAGCGCGCCGCGGTGATGAGCCTGTTCGGCGAGCGCGTGATAATCGGCCTCGTCCGTGACCCTGAATCCGATTGCGTCGAATGGTTCTCCCATAGTTTGCAAACCGTTTTACTTCTTTCTGCGGCGCGAGGCGCGGCGGGCGGCGGCTATCGGAGACGGAGGCGCCTGCAGGCGCAGCCCGCGGATATTGCGCACCGGACCGCTTGCGGGCGGCTCGTTGTGCCTGATCATTTCGGCGAACAGTTCCGTATCGTAATCGCATTCGCGCGCCATTTCCTCGCGGATCGCGTGCAGCTCTTCGAGAAATCGGGGACGACTGTACATAAGAAGTGCTGAGTGCCGCAGTACTGAGAAGAAGTGCAGAGAAGAAGTGCTGAGTGCTGAGTGCTGAGTGCTGAGTGCAATTAGGAAATCAGGAACTTTAATTACAGATACCCTAAATAGAAGTTCTTTAGTTCCAAATTGCACTCAGCACTCAGCACTTCTTCTCTGCACTTCTTCTCTGCACTTCTTCTCAGTACTCGGCGCTCACCAGAAACTCCGGCGTGACGATTTCGGGGACAAAAAATCCTGCGGCGGCGTTGAACAGTTTGATCCGCGCCTGCCGGTGTACATTAGCCAGATATCCGAAATTCCACGTCACGAGATAGTCGATCTTGTGAAAAGAAGCGAGCGAAACGTGCAGCGCATCGCCTATGTATTTGCGTTGAAAGATGCCGCGCGAAAGATACCCGTCGGCGAGTATCGCCGCTTCTTCGGCTACTTCGAGCTGCGGCAGGTTCCGTATAAGTTCCAGGTAACTCTTGCGGTACGGCTCGCGCGTGCGTTCGAGTTCGCGGGAAACAAGCGGCGAGATGTATGCGCGGTAATGATTCAACTCGTGCTCCCACCACCTTATGGTCAGATCCCGCCGGAACGATTCGCCCCGATCCAGATAAGCCCCGATCACCGATGTCTCAAGATAAATACTGACCATCTCTCACTTGTTCCCGGAGTCGCTCATATTGTGCAGTTCATTGTTGATCCGAAGCCACGGTAATTTCGGGCGTCTGCGGAGTCAGCCGCATGCGGAACCGGCGCAGGTCCAGATGCACAGAAAAATGCGTCAGGTAATCCCCGCCCAGTATGCCGTGCTGCTCGAAGCCGGAGGTTTCGTTTACGGGTTCGAGATCCAGAATCAGCGCGCGCGAATTGGTCTTGCGCAGCCCGTTGACGGTCAGCGCCGCAAGCCCGAGCGCCTCGGCGCCCTCCTCGATTCCCGCCGCCCCGATTACGCGATAAGTGATCCCTTTCAGCTTCATCGCTTCGAGTTCAAAACGCTCCACCGCCGCCTTCGATACGACCGTCACCGTAGCCCCCGTATCGATGATGAAATTCAGCGGACGCTCCATTCCCGGAAGACGCGTTTCGGCGCTCGCCAGTCCCCCGCTCGTCGAACGTATCGGAACGTCGATTGCCCCGCCCTCCGAACTTGCCGCGCCGGATTTTGCGCGCGTCATTGCTGCTTCGAGGCCGCCCGCAGCGCGCGCCTCCTCTTCCCCTTCCGGCAGCGGCGTGCGGTCGAGCTTTATTTGCCTGCTCTGATAGTCGAGCGTTATCGCATAATTCGACAGCACCGAAAGTCCGATGTAGCCGTCGGCGCGCTGCTCTTCGGGCGTGTCGGCCGTGGCGTGAACGGTGCGGATGTAGACCGGGACCGTCTCTATCTTTGCGCCGCCGATTTCCATCGAATCGAGCACGCCGTATACGATCGGAAACGTCCCGCTGCCGCCCACGGCGCGCGCCAAACCTCCGCGCGCAACGGGCCGAATGCCCAGTTGTTTCGCCGCCTTGTCCGATATCACCGACAAACTCGCTCCCGTATCGACTACCAGCCGCAGCGTCGTCTTGCCGTTGATCTTCACATTCAGAAACGGACGATTCTGAATCAGATCGAACGAGGCCGATGAGACCGTCTGCCCGCCTACGCGATGAATCTTCGTGGTGCCCAGATAGCGGTAAAAATCGATCAATCCCTGTATGCGCGCTCGCCGTTCGGAGTCGGTCTTCGGCGCGGTTTCGAGAAAACGCTGATAGGCGTCGGCGGCTTCGAGGTAGAGTTCGAGCCGCGAACAACTGCGTGCAAGCGACACGTAGTTGTCGGGTTCGTTGGGATCGAGCTGAACGGCGCGGCGAAATCCTTCGTAGGCGTAGCGCGTGAGATTCTCGAAGTATGCGATTTCGGACAAGCCGGCCCAGGCGAGCGCTTCCCTCTGATTGAATTTGATCGCCGTGAGAAACGCCTCGACCGATTGCCGGAACTCGCCCGAACGCAGCAGCGCCGTGCCCATCAGGCCGTGCGCCCGCCCGTTGAGCGGATCCAGGGCTACGATCTGCGCCGCTTCTTCATAAGCCGGCTGCAGACGCCCGAGCTTGATCAACGTCCGGCTCAATCCCAGGCGCGCATCCCGATCCGATGCATCGGCGTCGAGCAGGCGGCGATATACCTTTTCGGCTTCCTTGTAATTTCCCTGCCGTATCTCGCGCTCGGCGCGCTTGAGCGCCTTGCCGCGCGACTCGGCGAGTCCCACCCCCGGCGCGCACAGAACCGCCGCAAGCGCAATTACCGCCGCCGCCGTCGCCGCTCTCACGGAGAATTTCATCTCTCACCCCCTACTTCAAAATCTCGCCCGTCTTGTTCGACCACAAAAGCAGATCGAGTTCATCCAGGTCAATCCCGGTCGCGGCGGCGAAGTCCTTCATTCGCTCCTCCACCGCAAGGTATTTACGTTTGGTTGTGGGCGGATTGGGTGAATCCGTTACGCCGTATTCGGCAAGCGTGCGCAGTATGTGTTTGTCGAGGATAGCATAGCCGCGGTAGCCGATGTTCCGCAGGTAATGGCTCGCTTCCTTGTAGCCTATGCCCTTTACGCCGGGGTTGGCGGCCAGAAAATCCCGCCGCGCCTGATTGTCGTTCCCAAAATGTTCGAGTTGCTCGCGCATACGCAGCCCGCATTCTTTTTTCAGATAACCGCGCGTTGCGACTATGTAGCCGGCGCGCGCACGCGGATAACGATGCGCGCCGAGGAGTGCGCGAGTCAAGCGATCGTGATTGCCGGTGAAAAGGTGCGGCCGCACGCATTCGACCGAACGCAATCCCATCCTCGCGCTTGCGCCTGCGGTGAATATGCAGAAGACGAGTTCTTCAAACAGCCGCGCATCGTCCGCCTCGCGCCTGAGCACAGCGAGCTCGGCGAGTCTGCGCCGTATTTGCCTGCGCTTCTCGTTATAACTTTTCTGCAACTCCTCAAGATGCACTTTTAACGCTCGCTTGTCGGAAATCTTTTTACCGTCGAGATGAATTGTAGGAGCCGCACAAAGTAAGTGTCAAACCCGCGCAATTGCGGTTTGTTTTCCTGTGATGCGTTCTCTCAATCTCTTTCCGCGCGATTGACGCTCCAGTGCGGCGATCATAGAATCGAGCCGCGATAAATTTTCGGGACCGTACCCACAACGAGGTTGATAATGAGCAAACAAAAGGGCCGGGGAGCGTTTACCCGGCGGTCATTTCTCGCAGCTACGGGACAGGCGGGCGCGATTGCAGGACTCTCGCACCTGTTTCCATCTTCCTTCGCTGCATCCGCTTTTGCAATCGCCGCACAAACGACTGCAACAATCAAGGGCAAGGAACGACTGATCGTGCGCTCGCTGCGCCCCGAGGATCTGGAAACTCCCGTCGCGCTGCTCAATTCCTTCATAACGCCGAACGACCTGTTCTACGTCCGCCATCATCTTTACGCGCCGCGCACCGAGGCCGCAGGCTGGAAGCTGGATGTATCGGGCGAAGTCGAGCGACCGGGCGCAATCACGCTCGATGAAATCAGGCGGCTGCCGCGCGCCACTACTACGGTGACGCTCGAATGCGCGGGCAACGGACGCGCATTTTTTGATCCGCCCGTCGCCGGGATACAGTGGGAGAAGGGCGCCGTAGGTACGGCGCGCTGGACCGGAGCGCGGCTGTCGGACGTACTCAAAAAATTCGGCGTCAAATCCGCTGCGAAATACGTCGTGCTCGACGGCGCCGACAAGTCGTTTGCAAAAATTCCCGACTTCATACGCAACGTGCCCGTGGCGAAGGCCCTGCATCCCGACACCGTGATTGCATACGAGATGAACGGCGAACCCATTCCGCCGCTGCACGGATTTCCGCTGCGCGCAATCATTCCGGGCTGGGAGGGCGCATACTCGGTCAAATGGCTCGCGCGCATCGAACTGCTCGACCGCGAACACGACGGATTTTTCGTCAAGACCGCTTACAAATATCCGACGAAAAGAATCGCTCCGGGCGCAGCAGTCGATCCGAAGGATATGGCGCCGCTTACGGGCCTCGTGGTCAAGTCGCTCATAACCGCGCCGCTCGACAACTCGACCGTAAAACCCGGTGCGGTAAAGATCGAGGGATTTGCGTGGGCCGGAGAAAGCGACATCGTGCGCGTGGATGTTTCGCTCGACGGCGGCGCGACGTGGCGCGAAGCCGCTCTCGGGCGCGAGCGCGAAAAGTATACGTGGCGCGGTTTCTCGCACGAGTTCCGAATCACCGAACCCGGCCATTACACGCTGATGGCGCGCGCTGCGGACGCCCTGGGCAACGTGCAGCCGGTAGAGGCGATGTGGAATCCTTCGGGTTATCTGTGGAACGTCATCGACCGGGTGAGGATCAATGTCGAAGCTGCTTAAACTCTCGATCGTATGCTGCGCGCTTGCCCTGCCCGTGTGTTTCGGCGCGGCGGCGCAGGATCTGTTGCCCGGCGGCGCGGGCGTAGAGGTAGTGCGCGACAAATGCACTACCTGTCACGAAGCAGACCTCATAGTGCAGCAGCGCCTGACAAAAACGGGCTGGACGCGCGAAGTGGAAAAAATGATCCGCTGGGGCGCCGAGGTTACGGACGCCGAAAAGAATACGATCATCGATTATCTTGCAGCGCACTTCGGCTCGCGCCCGCTCGGCGCGGCAACATCGCCGCCGCAACCCGTTGCTCGGGATGAAGCGGGGCGGAAAATCTTCGAAAACAAGTGCCTGATCTGCCACGAAGCGGATCTGACCGAACAGCAGCGCCTTTCAAAAGCGGGCTGGACGCGCGAGGTCGACAAGATGATCCGTTGGGGCGCCGAGGTTACGGACGCCGAACGCCAACCACTCATCGACTGGTTGACCCAAACCTACGGGCCGCGAAGCAGGTAGGAGAGATAACTCTTTTCCGTCTGTTTCGTTTTCTTTCGTTTGTTCCGTCATCTCTCCTGTTTTCCGATGCGCTCGCGCGCAGTCGCGGTTTCGGGACGACCCGGATAGCGGCGAATCAGTTCTCGATACGCCGCGCCGTCATAAACGAGCCTCTCCGCCTCCGCATCGGTTGTAAAACGCACGCCGAGGCGGCTGTAACGATCGAGCGCCGGATCGTTGAGCAGATAAACGCGCCGCTGCTGCGGCATCGTCTCTCCATAAGTTTTCACCCTGCGCATCGACAATCTGGTCAGGTTCTGCGCCGCCCGGTCGGCCGCTTCGCCGAGCAGCAGCAGCGCGCGCGCCGATTCCGGCGAACCGCGAAATTCGGTTTCGGCTATTTGCGCGAGGCGTATTCTGACGAAATCATCTGCACTCGATTCTATCAACTCAATCAGGCGCAGGGCGTCGCCGCGCACGCCGCGCCGCGCAACCGCATCCGCCATCACCCAGCCGCTTGTGCGCCGCGTAACGGCTACACGCAGAAACTCCACGCCCTCGCGCGTGCGCCTCGATCCCGTAACCCACACAACGCGGCCGCGGCGCAGACGCCTTCGCAGGGGCGATTGCATCTCGGGCCGCTCGCGCAAGGCCGATATGCGCTCATCGCACACTACGGCGCGCCTTGCCGAAGATGCAGTTTGCGCCCAAACCGACGGGGCCAGTAACATCAGACAGACCAGTACCCGGACAATCATCGATGTAATCCTTCCGAGGCGGCCCTGATGTGTGATGAGGCGGCGGGTGATCCTCACTACGCAGTGAGGACGAACTTGCGGTAATCGCGGCCGTAACGCTGCTCCTGTTCGGCTACGGCTGCGAGGTAATCGTAAATCAGCAATCCCTTGCCCGCGCGGGCCGGGATCAGGTGCGAGGCGAAGAAGCGGTGCGGCAGGCTCTTGCGCGATTGTTCATCGCGCCAGCGCGCCAGCACCTGCACGGGCAGGAAGTAAACTTCGCCCCACTTGTGAAACTCGACCAGAAAACCGGCGACGGCGCCGAGCGCGCCCATGCGTTCGAGAAAACCAATCTGATGCGCGTGCAGGTTGTCGAAATCCAGCGCATCGCGCCGCGTGGTTTTGGCGTCGTAAAAAATCGCGCGACCGTCGGGGCCGATCGTGCCGCCGTAATCGGGTTCGGCTTTCGATTCGGGAATGAACTTGCGCCAGTCGTCTGTGCGCCCGGCTTTCGCCATACGGCTGAGATCGGAGGCTGTGAGACGCGCCTGTCCCGATGAATCGTTCAACCCGATCGAGGGAACAGACAATCCCCTGCGGCGCTCGGTGCGCGCAATGAGATATTTTCCCGGAATCGCCTTGCGCGTGATGCAGGCGCGGCCCGCGCGCTCGTAGGCTTCATTGGTCCGGTTGATCGCTTCCTGAAAGCCGCTGCCGGTCTCGGCTCCGCGGCGTCTCAACACCATAAAGATCCGAATCCGCGAGCAGGAAGAGAGATGACGGAACAAACGAAAATAGACGGAACACACGGAAGTAGGCGAAAACTACGGAAATCGTCAAACTTTCCGTTTGTTCCGTATCATTTCGTTTGTTCCGTCATCTCTCTTACGCCTGCTGCTCCATGGTTGCGTCGTCGATTTCGAAGTTGGCAGCGACGCTCTGCACGTCTTCGTGATCGTCGAGGGCGTCGTAAAGCTTGAGCATCTGCGATGCTGCGCCGCCTTCGAGCTTGACGTAGTTCTGCGGGATCATCGAGATTTCGGCCGATGCGGGCTCGATGCCCGCCTCCTTCAGCGCGTCGAGCACGGCGTGGAAATCCTCGGGCGCGGTCAATATCTGGTAGCCGTTCTGATCGGTCTGTATGTCGTCGGCGCCGGCTTCGAGCGCAAGCTCCATCATCTCGTCCTCGCTCCTTGCGGCGAGGTCGATCATAATCTGCCCCTTCTTGCTGAACATCCACGCTACGGACCCCGACTCGCCGAGGTTGCCGCCGTGTTTGGACAGAAGATGACGCAGCTCCGATACCGTGCGGTTCCGGTTGTCCGTAGTCGTGTTGATCATGATCGCGACGCCGCCCGGCCCGTAGCCCTCGTAGGAAATCTCCTCGTAGTGGACGCCTTCGAGTTCGCCCGTGCCGCGCTTGATTGCGCGGTCGATCGTATCGTTAGGCATGTTGCCGGCCTTTGCGTCGTTGACCGCCTTGCGCAGACGCGCGTTCGTATTCGGATCGCCGCTGCCGCCGCTGCGCGCGGCAATGGTGATTTCCTTGATCAGTTTTGTGAAGAGCTTGCCGCGCTTGGCGTCGAGCGCTCCCTTTTTATGCTTGATCGTGTGCCATTTCGAATGCCCGGACATGACGGTTACCTCAGTGCAGAAAAATCATGGCGGTGGTAAGCCGAGACTATAACACGCGCCCCGCCGTATCGTAAACTCGCGCAATTGCTCCGAATTTCACGCTACTTCTTCTTCTTCGATGTAAACGCCCTGGACTGCCGGCCCACGATCTCCACAAGATTCCCCATCGCAATATTGACGTCTATAAGATGCAGCCCCCAGTCCTCCATCACGCGCGCGTTCGTCACCACATCTCCCGGTATGTCGTCCGTGCGCGGATCATCCGGATTGCCGTGCACCGTGACCGACAGATACGATCCCCTCTCGTCCGATACGCACTTCCCCGTCAGCAATCCCGGCACGCTGACAAACGGCGTATCGACCGCGGGTCCGTCCTTGACCCAGGGGCGCGGCTCGACCGCCGAACTGAGTCCCGTCCTTCCCGAAGCCAGATACGCCTTCAACTCGCCGCTGCCTCCGCCCAATGCGGCCGGATTGGTACACGCGGCTTCCATTTCCTGATTCATAACGCGGCCGAACCGCGAGTTGGACGGCGGCGGTACGGTCGAACGAAAAGTCACATAAGCGATCACGCATCCGGTCTGATCCGCCGAACGGCACAACGGCATGGATTGAAACGCGCCGCCCGCGTCCCTGCCCTTCGGCACGGGCACGTTGGTTCCGAGCAGCAATGCAGAGACGATCTGCTGCTGAACGGGTTTGCCGTCGATTTCGTTGCGTATCAGTTGCGTAAGCACGCCCGATCCCTGCGAGTGCCCGATCAGCACAACGCCGCGCCCTTTGTTGTCGTTCGCCAGATAATGCCGCCACGCATCCACAATATCGTTGTAGCCGAGCATGCGGTCTATTCCCATAGCCTGTCCCGCGATTCCGGCGCGCAGCGCCGTAAGCGTTACCTGGCGATAGAGCGGAGCGTACAACCGGCACTGCGAACCGAAGCGCGCAAGCTGCTGAACCACGACGCGCTGCTCTTCAGGCCCGATGTTCATGTCGCTGTTTGGAGTCGGATCGAGAGACACCGTCGGATAAACGTAAAAACAATCTATCGGTGCATTCGGATTCGCCGTCCACGTTTCGCGCTTCATCTCGCCGCTTGCAGCTACGACGGTCGTAGTCATATCCGCCGCGCACGGGTCATTGCTTCCGGGCTTTCCCGGCCGGCAGATCCAGGATTCGCCCTTGCTGTAATCGTTTTTTGGTGCAGCGGGTTTTGCCTGCTGGGGTGCGGATGTCTGCTGCGTGGGCGTCTGTGCATAGGCTGCCGCGCCCGCAAACGCCACCGTCAGTACGACGGCGATTAAGAGATGTCGCATGGGTTTTCTCCTGATATGGGTGCCTGAAGAACTGAAGGGAGGCAAAGTATGCGCCCTCCGCTTGACTCCGATCCCGCCCGCGTTCGAGGATGAAAGCGTGCAGTCGGCGGATTACGAAAAGACTATCGCCCGCGCATTCAGATTGCTTGCGGCCAAGCCGCGCAGCCGCGCGGAGCTACGCACGCGCCTGCTCGAACGCGCCGAAGAAGAAGTCGTCGATCGAGTGATTGCGCGCCTCGAAGAACTCCGCTACATCGACGACCGGGAGTTCGCCTCATCCTACGCCGCATCGCGCGTAGCGGCAAAACCGCTCGGCCGCTCGCGCGTGCGCCGCGACCTGCAGCGCCGCAAGGTATCGGGTGAACTCGCCGAGGATGCCCTGAATAAAGTTTACGGCGAAACGGGCGAAGAGGCCCTGATCGACCGCGCCATCTCAAAACGCATACGCACGCGCGGCCAGCCCACCTCGCGCCAGGACGCGCAGAAGCTGCTTGCGCACCTCATCCGTCAGGGCTTCAGCTACGATCTGGCCATACGCAAAGTCCGCGAAGCCGGCCAAAGAGACCTCGACGAACAAGAGCAAGAGAGATAACGAAACAAACGAAATGAAACGAAAAGAACGGAAAGGATACGCATTTCCGTTTGTTTCGCATCATTTCGTTTGTTCCGTTATCTCTTCTCCGCAAGCAGGCGCTTTTCCTTCACCGCCTCGTCGAAAGCCGCCTTGTCCGCCGCCTCGCCCAGTTTGATGGCCAGGTCGAATGCTGCGGCCGCATCCTCGTTCTCGCCGAGAAACGCCAGGATCTTGCCCGCCGCGACGTAGCTGCGCTGCGTCAGCCACCGCTCGGTTTCGGGCGATGCGTTTTCGGCCGCCAGTTTGTAGAGTTCTACTGCGGCGAAAAGCTCTTCGGCCAGCCGGTCCGAATCCGTCACGAGGCTGGCCTTCTTGCTCGTCACATCCGCAAGACCGAAAAGCGCGCGCGCGTTTGAAGGCCGCTCGCGGCGTATGGCTTCGAGCACGGATTGCGCTTCGTCGTAGCGCCGCTGCTTGATCATCAGATCCGCTTCAAGTATTCGCGCTACGGTCTGCTCGTCGGCGTTCGATATCGTCGGCGGCGGAGCCGGAGTCGCTGCGGCTTCGAGCTTTGCCTGTTTGTAGCGCGCAAGCCGCGCGGCGTATTCGTCGAGCCGCCCGGTCTCGCGCTCGAAGTCTATCTTGCCGAGCAGGTCGCCGAAATAATCGCGCAGGTTCACGCCCACCTGATCGTAAGCCGACATCTTATCGTAGAAGTGGAATACGAGCACCGCGCCGCGCTCGTAGGCGAGACTCAGGTCGTAAATTGCGTCCGCTTCCCTGTAGTTGCGCTCCATCGGCATTCCCACTACGGCCATTCGAGCATCCGTAGCGCGCACGAGCGAATCCGTAATCAGGTAAAAAGCGCTGCGCTCTTTGTATTCGGGGTCGAGCCGGTCGCCGCGCGAATCGAGGAGTTTTTTGAGCGGCGCGCGAATCGCCGCTACGTCCCTGACCTGCCGCTCGGTCAACGGATCGATCACGAAACTCAGATACGCGCGGCGCATCGCATCCACGTTCGTCTCCGTAGTCGGCCCGAGCAGCAGGAAGTATGTATCGCGCACCACGCGCAGATTCGCCGTTCCCGTCGCGTTGAGCAAGTCCGGCATGACGATGAAGCGGCGTATGCGGTTCGGGACTTCAATCCGCTCCGGCCGCGGATCATTCCGCCTGCGCGGCGCCGTAGATGCACGCGGCACGTATAGCGGCGGCAGCTCCAGAATCGGCTCCGTGTGCAGGTAAGAAATGACTGCGGAAACCGCCAGCACGAGTCCGTCGCCGTAACCGCGCGCGGCTTCGTTGTAAGCAGCGAGGTATTTCGGCATCAGGCGCGAGAAATTCGCCGCCTGATAGAATTCTTCGAGTATGAGCGTGACATCGAGCAAAGCGCGCACGTCTTCGGGCAAACGCTCGGCCTGAATGTCGAGATTGAACGCCGGAGGCTCGGCGAGCGAAAGCGCGAGACTCAGATAAGGCGCTACGGCTACGGCGTCCGATTTTCCGTTTCTGTGCGCCTCGAAATGATTGCGCAGCCGCCGCACGATCGCCGGATTGACGTCTTTCAGATCCTCGCGTATCTGCCGCCGCAATGCGGAAAGCTGGCGGTTGCCCGATTCGTAATCGTAGCCCGCAACGTTGAGCGCCGCCATCATCACGATCACGCGCCGGTCGACGGCCACATCCGCGTTCACATCGCCGAGCGTGGGATTCGCCCTGTCGGCAAGCGCGGGCCGCCGCTGCGGCTGCTGCGGCTGATCGGCAGACTGCCCGGCAGGCTGTTGCGCAAAGGCCGGAATTACAAGCGAAAACGATAACGCCAGTGCGATGAAAAGACGTGCTGTTCCCGCGTACATCCGCCGTATGAAACTGCGATTCAAACTGCGATTCAAACTAAAACCGAAACTGCGATTCAAACTACGATTGATACTATAATTGCTGCCGGAAGATTTCATTGAATGCACCTGCTGCCCCGGGTTTACGATGCGCGTATTATCGCCCGGTCGTCACTCGTACCGCAATGCCTCGACCGGATCGAGCCTTGCTGCGCGCCACGCAGGCCACAGCCCGAACCCCACCCCTAGGGCCACCGAAACGCAGAAACCGACTATGGGCGCCCACAGCGGAACATACGTGGGCAGCATCAGGTTCACAAGCGCAGCCGAACCCCACCCGAGCAGTATGCCGAGCAGTCCGCCGAGGCCGGTCAGAGTCGCGGCTTCGACCAGAAACTGAAGGATTATGTCCTGCCGGCGCGCGCCTATTGCCTTGCGCACGCCGATTTCCCTTGTGCGCTCGGTCACCGATACGAGCATGATGTTCATCACGCCGATTCCGCCTATGAGCAGCCCCACCGACGATATCGCAACCATAAGCATGAAGATCCCGCCCGTGATTGCGGCGAACTGATCGAGTATGTCTTTCGAGGTCGAGATGCCGAAATTGTCGGGCTTGCCGTAGGGCACGTTCCGGCGTTTGCGCAGCACCTGCCTGATTTCATCCACGGCGCGATCCATCATTCCGGTGCGCGCCTGCGCCATGACGAAATTTTCCTTCACGTTGGGATAGATCTTGCGCAGCGTCTCGTAGGGCAGATAGACGGCCTTGTTTTCATTACCCGGATCTTCGGCCGGAGTCAGGAAGTTGTCGCGCACGCGCAGCACGCCTATGACGCGGTAGTTCCTGCCGTTGATCATCACCTCGCGGCCGAGCGCCTGAAGATTGGGATAGAGCGTATTGGCCACATCCCGCCCGATGACGCATACATCGGAGCGCGTGGAGTTTTCCATCTCGGTGAAAAAGCGCCCCTCGGATACGTCTACGGTTCCCATGCGGAAATACGCCGGAAGCGTGCCCTGCACCGTAGCGTTTACCATTTCGGTATCCCGATACCGGATCTTTACGCGCTCGGCCATCGGCCCCTGAAGAAAATCCACCGGAGACATAAACGGCGCGACGGCCTCTACCGAGGGGCATTCTTCGGCTATGGCGAGCGCGTCCTCATAACTGATCGGTTTGCGCGTGCGTTCTTCGGGCGACGGATTGAAATTGAAGCCCGGCTCGAATTTGAAGATGTAGATCGAATTGGTTCCGAACGATTCGATCTCCTTCGCTACGCGATCATCGATGCCCGAAACGAATGCGGCGATCACAATCACGGTCATCGTTCCTATGACGACGCCGAGCACGGTCAGAAACGACCGCAGCTTGTGCTGCCGCAGCGTATCGAGCGCCATCCATATGTTTTCCAGCCACTCGCTTCGCATGACGAAAACCTTTAAGCAAGATAACGGAACAAACGGAAATTTACGGAACAGACGGAAATACTCAACTTTTGCGTAATTTTCGTATCATTTCTTCTGTTCCGTTATCTCTCTTCTATTCCGACCTCAAAGCCACAATCGGATCGAGCCTTGCTGCGCGCCACGCCGGATACACTCCGGCGATCATTCCGATGCCGCCCGATACAAACAATGCAACCGCTACCGCCGGCAGCGGCAGCGACGTGGGCACGGGCGTCAACGCAGCTACGAGTTGTCCGAGCGCATAAGCGATCATTACGCCGATCGCTCCGCCCGAAAGCGCAAGCGCCGTGGATTCGGCGAGAAACTGTTTCAGTATGTCCGTGCGGCGCGCGCCGAGGCTCTTGCGAATGCCGATTTCCTTTGTGCGCTCCGTAACCGAAACCAGCATGATGTTCATAATGACGATCCCGCCCACCACAAGCGCTATAGATGTCACGCCGATCGCCACGACCTGAATCGTTCCGAAGATCTTTTCGCGAAGATTGTTTATCGCGCTCGGCGTGATGACGCCGAAATTGTCGGGCTCGCCCGGCCCCAGCTTCCTGCGCGTCCTCATCGCCACGCGCGCCTCGTCTATTGCGTCGATGTAGGTCGCCGCCGTCGTGGATACGACGTTGATCTGCAGGGATCTGCGCGCGCCGTAAATGTTAAGGAATGTGGTCAGCGGAATGGTTGCGAACTTGTCGCGCGACTGTCCGAACACCGATCCCTGCGCCTTGGCCACGCCGAGCACCTCGAAGGGCCGCCCGTCGATCTTTATCGTTTTGCCCACGGCGCTCGTCGTGGGGAAGAACCGCTCGGCTATGTCGGCGCCGATGTAACAAACCAGACGGCCGCGCTCGTCTTCGCCGGGAGTGAAGCTGCGCCCCTCGGCGATTTCCTTGTTTTCGAGTTCGATGATGTTAGCCGTCTGCCCCACGAGGCTGACGCCTATGAGCGAATCGGAGCCGTATTTGAGTTCGCACTGCTCCTGCTCGCGCGCGCCCGCATCCCTGATGACTCCGCCGCGCGCGCGTATCGCTGCGAGGTCGTCCAGGGTTACGTCCTTGTTGCGGCGGCGGGCGTTATCGTAGGCTTCGAGGCTTGCGAAGTCCTCTATGGAGAACTTCTGCACGGCGAAGGCATTGGTGCCGATATTGGCGATCTTTTCGTCTACGTAACGGTTGAACCCCTCGATCAGCGATACGACGACTATTACGGTCGCCACGCCGAATATCACGCCGAGGAGAGTCAGAAACGAACGCAGCTTGTGCGCCCAGATTGCGCCGAGCGCAACCTTAAGCGCCTCTCCATAAAACATCTCGTCCTTCTCCTGCGGCTGCTTCCGGTCAGCCCTGATCATCGACAAAAATCACGACAAAAATCACGACAAAAATCACCGGAGCAAATGTCGCCGGTGCAAAAATTCGCCGGTCACTATACCGCGTGTTTCTACGATGAAACAAGCCGTCAGGTTCGGGAAGAATGACTCGAAAAGATCAATCGAAGATCCTGCCGGAATATTTTGCGGCTATTTTGGGGCTATTTTGCGGCGTCCGCCGCCGCATCCCCCGCTTTTTCCAGCGTCACCCTGCGCATAACAATTTTATCGAGCGCCTTGTCTGCGGGCGGTCCCTCGCTCGGCAGGTTCGAGATTATCTGCACCGTGTTCAGGCCCTGAATCACCTCGCCGAAAACCGTATACTGGCCGTTCCACGACGGATTCTCGCGCAGACACAGGAAAAACTGGCTCGTCGCGCTGTTTATGTCATTGCCCTTGCGCGCCGCGCCTACGGTTCCCCTGACGAAGGGCCGCGTGCTGAATTCGGCCGGAACCGTCTCCTGCCCGGGTTCGCCCGCGCCCCAGCGCGAGCGGTCGCCGTAACGCGTCGCAGGATCGCCGCCCTGGATGATCCTGTCCGGCAGCACGCGATGAAACGCCAACCCGTCGTAAAAACCCGAACGCGCGAGCTTCTTGAAATGCTCTACGTGACGCGGAGCAACATCCGGATAAAAACGGATCCTGATCTTTCCGTAATCGGTCTCGATTACGGCTACTTCCTCGTCCGGCGACAGCGGCGCAACCGTCGGGGCCGGAGCCGGCGTAGCAGTCCCGGCCGTTTCCGGGCCTTTCGGCTCCGATGAACAGGCAAGCGCAAACACGCAAATGATCGCAGGTAAGAATTGATACTTGTTTTTTTTCATATCGTCAATATTCAGATCTTTCCGTTTGTTCCGTCTGTTTCTGTTTGTTTCGTCTATTTCCGTTTGTTTCGTTATCTATCTCCCTTCAGCTTCGAGGTGCGCCTTCAAAATCTCATTGACGGCCTGCGGATTGGCCTTGCCGCCGCTCGCTTTCATTACCTGCCCGACGAAAAATCCGAGCAGCGCCGTCTTGCCCGCTCTGTAGGCTTCAAGCTGCTTCGGGTTTGCGGCAATCACCTCGGCGACGATTTTTTCTATCGCCCCAAGGTCGGTAATCTGCACGAGCCCCTTTTCCCTGACGATTTCTTCCGGAGCCTTGCCCGTAGCGACCATATCGGCAAAAACATCCTTGGCGATCTTGCCCGATATCGTCGAGTCCTCGATCAGTTTGATCAACGCTCCAAGATGTTCGGCTCTGACCTTTGACCCGGTAATGTCTATTCCGCCGCTTTTCAGTTCGCGCAGCAGCTCCGACAATACCCAGTTCGCAGCCGCACGCGAATTGCCCGACGCCTTCACTACCGCTTCGTAGTAATCCGCCAGCTCCCTCTGCCCCGTCAGCGTAAACGCGTCGTCGACCGACAACCCGTACTCGCCGATAAAACGCCGGCGGCGCGCTTCGGGCAGTTCCGGCAACCCTGCTCTCACCGTTTCAACCCATTCGGCGGCGACTTCGAGCGGGGGCAGATCCGGCTCCGGGAAATAACGGTAATCGTGCGCGTCCTCTTTCGACCGCATGGAATATGTCTTCGCCTCGCGCTCGTTCCAAAGGCGCGTTTCCTGTACGACCTCGCCGCCCGCTTCTATGAGCGCGATCTGCCGGTCAATTTCGTAATCGATTGCGCGCTGCAAAAAGCGCAGCGAATTTAGATTCTTTATCTCGGCCTTCGTGCCGAACTTCTCTGCTCCTGTCCTTCTGACCGAAACGTTCGCATCGCAGCGCAGACTGCCTTCCTCCATGTTTCCGTCGCACACGCCGATGTATTGCAGCGTGCGGCGCAGAAAACCGACGTAATCATACGCCTCCCAACTCGACCTGAAATCCGGCTCGCTGACGATTTCAAGCAGCGGCGTGCCGCTGCGGTTGAGATTGACGTAGGATTTGCCCGGATCGCCGATGTCGTGCACGGATTTCCCGGCGTCCTCTTCTATGTGCGCGCGCGTGATTCCGAAATGCTTCAAGCGCCACTCCTGCGGATGGCCCGCCTCGTCGCGCTCGGTTGTCGGCGCCTCGACCGCGCCGTGTTCGGAAAACGGCCGGTCGTACTGCGATATCTGATAGCCCTTCGGCAGATCGGGGTAAAAATAATTCTTCCGCGAAAATATGGATTCGGTGTTGATCCGCAGGCCGAGTGCGAGCGCGGCCTGCGCCGCGTATTCGACCACGCGCCGGTTGAGTACGGGCAGCGCACCGGGCAGCCCCAGGCATACCGGGCACGTATTTGCGTTCGGCTCGTCGCCGAATGCGGTGGAACATCCGCAGAATATTTTGGATTCCGTGCGCAACTGCGCGTGCACTTCAAGACCTATTACGGCCTCCCAACCCTCTTTCACTGCTTTACCTCCGCAAAATCAGGCGCGGGATTATACCACCCGTTTGTTCGGTTTTATTCCGTTTTATTCCGTTTGTTCCGTAGTTTCTCTTCCCGCGGCCTCGGCGTTGCGCCGCAACCCCGAAGCCTTCGCCCGTTTTACCGGACTTCGCCGGAACCTTTCGGCGAACTCTTCGGTGGAAATCTCCCTCAGTTGGGCCAACTGCGGTTCGACCATACCGGGGCGCGGCGCAAACCGGGCTTCGTTCGTCGCTTTCGAAAACCGCGACCACGGACATACATCCTGGCAGATGTCGCACCCGAACACCCAGCCTTCCAGATTCGACGCAATCGGTTCGGGCAATACTTCATCGCGCAGTTCTATCGTTCCGTAAGATATGCACCGCCGCGCGTCGATTTTGTAGGGCGCAATCAGCGCTTCGGTAGGGCACGCGTCCAGACACGCGGTACACGCGCCGCAGTGATCCGGCTCTATGTACGAATCGTAATCGAGTTCGAGCGAAAGCAGCAGTTCGCCCAAAAACACCCAGGAACCGTATTCCTTCGTGATAAGGTTCGTATGTTTGCCGATCCAGCCTAGGCCCGCTCTGACTGCCCACGCCTTGTCCATCATCGGCGCGCTGTCGATGCATATCCTTCCCTCGACCGAGGGTTCGCGTTCAATGATCCACGCAAGCAGCAGTTTGAGTTTATCCCGCAATACGTCGTGATAATCGTCGCCCCAGGCATACCGGGAAATCTTGCCGATTTCCGGATCGTCCGAATGTTTTTCGGGACGAAAGTAATTCAGCGCTACCGAGACTACGGAGCGCGCCCCGGGCAGAAGCTCGCGCGGATCGACGCGCATTGCGGCGGTGCGCGACATATATTCCATCTTCCCGTGGAACTGGAGTGCGAGCCACGCGCGCAGGTTTTCGCCGTCGCCGGTCAGCGCCTCGGCCGGGACGATCCCTGTTTTCTCGAAACCGAGCCTGTGCGCCTGCGCCTTGATCTGCTGTGAAGTGATTCCCATCGTCAAGTCGTCGGAGGTTCCCACGCCCTTTCGCGCAGCGCACGCTGATATTCGGCGACGGCATCGGGCAGCGAAAGGCCGAAGGCTTCGGAGAACCGGCGGCGATACTCGCCCGGAGCGTCCATATAAGCCAGCATGAAACGCTGAAAACTTTCCGCGCCGAAGCGCGCTTTCAGATATTCGAGAAAGTAGCGCTGCGTCGGGTAGGCCATCCTGACCGACCATTGCGGGTGCGAGCGGTCCATGCGTTCCGGATCGAGATAAACGATGAGTTCCGTATCGGCGGCGCGCTGCAGAAATCCATCGCGGCTGAGATAAGCCGCCTGCCGTCCGAACGATACGGCGAGTCCTTCGGAAAACCACATCTGATCGGTGAGCGCGATGGATTTGCGGATCGTCGTATTCTGGCTGATGACGGCGTGCGACAGTTCGTGCCGTAGGAACTCGGCGATGCTCAGACCCTTTTCCTTCAGTTGCGGCGTGATGTAGATGACGTCTCCGGTCGCAAGCGTCACGCCGCCTATTCCACGCACGCGCATCCACGGCATGTAGCGCGCGCAGCTCGCCCAGTCCCGACAGGCGATGACCGTGACTTTCTTATGAAATCTCAAACCGTGAAACGCCTCGGCTTCCTCCATCATCCGGTCGATTTCGGCGTAATCGGCCGGGGGTGATTCACCGGCAGCGACGTAAACATCAGCGCGCCGAAGTTCGAGATGATCGTAACCCGGTTTGACTGGCGACCAGGCGAGCAGCGGCCCGTAGAGCAGTGAGAATACGGCGAGCGCCAGCAAACAGAAAAGCACGATCAGGGCCGCGTGTTTCAGGAATCTTTTGATTCTCATGGTTTACTCCACGGTTAATCAGGTTTTTTGAGTTTTTCAGCCGCGGAGCGGCGAAAGATCTGTAGCCCAGGGCGTAAGCCCTGGGTGAATGTGGAGAAGCCGCGCCAGCCCCGGAGGGGCGGAAGATCTTTCGCCCTTTCAGGGCTTGGACGTTTTGTTTCTGTTGACCTGGCGCTCACGCACCAGGCTACAGATCCTTCGCCGCTTCGCGGCTGAAAACTCAAAGAACTAGATTAACTGTGTATTTACTCCACGGTCATCCTTTGGTCATCATTCCTTCACCCGGACATAAGTGAATTGACGACGTTGCGGATGACGAAGTAGGCAAAGAAAGCATAAAAAATCACGCAAAGCCCCAGCGCCGCCTCGCGCCACAACGGGGGCCGCACCGCCCGGGGCAAAAACCTGCGGTTGACGATCAGGATCTGCACCCCGGCGATCGCCAGCACCACCCCGGCGACGTTGGCCAGTATGGTGAACATGCGCATCGGCGAGGCCGAACGCACGACGATCACGCTCCAGATCGAGAAGGCGATCAGGATTCCATAATATATCCGCTGAATCCGCCCGCCGCGCCAGTCCCGAATCCTGCCGCTCGACATCCACAACGCATCCGTCACCGTCCGCACCAGGATGTCGGTATTGCCGAGCTGGGTCTTGAAAAGAGTCCAGAAACCGTTGAAAAGCGTCACGAACCAGAAGCCCGGCCAGATGGTCTCGGCCAGGTATTTCGCCTGATAGGCGCCCGCGCCGAGCCCCTGCAAATCCGTTCCGTGCGGCACGACGTAGGTCGCCAGATTGACGTTCAGGTACATGCCGAGAAAACAGAACACCCCCCAGACCCAGATCTGATCCGCGTGAACATAGCGCATCCACTCGCGCCAGCGCGACATATTTTCCGGCGTCGTCCGAAAGATCTTGCCGACGTGCGAGAGCTGGATTTCGTGGCCGCCGACAGCGCTTGGAATCGCCCCGACCTGCGCCCCCATGCCGAAGCCCTTGTCGCGCACCCAGTTCGTCACCGTCAGGTTTCCGATCCCGCCCGCACCCGCCGTCGCCGCCAGCGCCCCGATCAGGCCCCAGTCGATCGGATGCGGCAAACCCGACATCTGAAAAAAACCCTTGAACGTCTCCCACCAGTGTCCCAACGGCACAAATGCGATGTTGACGAAAAGCAGAAAGCTGAAAATCACCGCCAGCATCGCCCAGGCGAAGTATTCGAGCATCCGCTCGATCGTCCCTCCGAACGACAGCAGCAACACTACGGCAAGGATCAATCCTATCGTGATTGCGATCTGCGTCGGACGATCGCCGCTCTCGGGCAATCGTCCGAGTTGAGCGCTCAGCAGCGCAGCCGCCGCACTCCCCGCAAGCGCGGGCCATCCCAGTTGAAAAAAACCGATCAGGGTGTAAAACCCGGCCCAGAATCTCGGACCCGGCTTGAGCCTCATGATCCCGCCGTAGATCGGCTCGCCGGTATAAAGCGTATAACGGATCGCTTCGAGGTTGAAGACGACCTGCAGCAGGATCGCGCCCGTAACGATGAGAAAGATCGACGACGAGTATTTGACCGCCGCCGCCGGTCCGACCAGCCACTCGCCGCCGCCGATCGAGGTTGCGGCCATAACGGCTCCGGGCCCGATCACCCTCATCATGTTGCGAAAGCCGAACGGCGGCGGCGCCGTCAGGTCCGAAACTTCCCAGGCGGGCAACTCGCCGTGTTGGGACGGAAGCGATGAATCCTGTGGCATCCGTAATGACTCCTCTCAGTGTGAAAGAGAGATAACGGAACAAACGAAAATAGACGGAAACTACGGAAATATTCGCCTTTTCCGTAATTTTCGTTTCATTTCGTTTGTTCCGTTATCTATCTTCTGCGGTAATCAATCCGTTCGAGGAACAATCCCGAGGGCGGCGCCGTCGCACGCGCTGGATCGAGATGCGTCCTGCGCTTCGGATTTTTCAACAGCGCTTCAAAGTCGCCCGGATCGGCGTTTCCCCTGCCGACTTCCACCATCGCTCCCGCAAGTCGCCTGACCATCTTCCACAGAAAATGCGACGCCGTGATGCGAAACAGGATCAGGTTGTCGTCGAGTGCGATTTCGGCCGCTTCGACAACGACGACCGTAGATGCATCGCGCTTCGGATCGCGCTCGCAGAAGGCTGCAAAATCGCGCCGCCCGACGACGAGTTGCGCGCATCCCTGCATTGCTTTGACATCGAGCCGGTCGCGCACCCACCAGACGTATTTCTTGAAAAACGCCGTGCGCCGCGTCGATATCTGATAAACGTAGCTGCGCGCTACGGCGTCGCGCCGCGCATTGAAACCCGGCGGAGCTGCTTCGGCGTTCAGTACATTGATGTCTGCGGGCAAGCGGTCGTTGATGCCGTAAACGAGTCGGGTGGGTTCGATGCGCTGTTGGCGACTTTGAACTCTGAGATGTGCGACCTGAGCGCGCGCGTGCACGCCGGCGTCGGTGCGCCCGGCGCCGCCGAGATCGACTTCGGACTGAAAGAGGTCTTCGGCTGCCCGCCGCAGTTCGCCCTGCACCGTGCGCGAGTGCGGCTGTTCCTGCCACCCGCTGTAGCGCGTCCCGTCGTATTCGAGCGTCAGTTTCCAGGTCTGCATCAATGGCCTGCACCGGGAATCCCAGTGACACATTTGTTTGAGTCAGGTTTGTTCAACAGTTTCAAACACTGAATCCGTCGATCTTCACATCCTTCTTCCCGCCGCTCTTGATAAGCACCGCCCCTTCGCGTTCACGCTCGCGCCGCGCCCGATCCGAAAAATATTTATCCCACTCGTCCGGCGCGTTGATCGTCTCTCCGCCGTGCCGCGTAATCCGCTGCCGCACCTGACACAGCACCGGCGTGTTCACAGCCACACCCGACACTATCACCTGCCCCTTTGTAAGCGCCGGCAATTCATCGAGCAGCCGCCGCCCCGCGCCTTCCACCGAAGAAGCAATCGTCTGCTGATCGATCGGATTGACGATCCGCATAATGAACTGCGACATACACTGCGACAGCACGTCCTGATCCAGCTTGCCCGGCCGCTGCGTGATCAATCCGATCCCGACGCCGAACTTGCGCCCCTCCGACAGTATCTGCTTCAGAATATCGGTCGATACAACGCGCGCCCCGGCCGGCGCGTATCTGTGCGATTCTTCCAGCAACACAAACACCGGATACGGCAGATTCATTTCATCTCCCGATGCTCCTGCGGCTCCGCGCACCGTAATCATTCTCGCCTTGTTCGTGCGCCGCAGCAGCGCCCCGACTATCACCTGCTGCTCGCTTTCCTCGATATCGGCAAGCTGCAGCACCGTGCACTGTCCGGGCCTGAACAGCTCCTGCAGCGGTATATGTTCGTGATCCGAAAACACGCGGTTCTGTTCAAACCGCCGCCGCAATCTCCATTCGAGCGCGTCAATAGTCGATACGTTGCCGCCGCCCTTGCCCTTCTCGTCCTCGTACTTCTGGCTCAACACTTCGAGCAGCAGATCCTGAAAGCCCCACAATCCGCGCTCGCCGCTGCGCTCGGTCACGACCCGATACGCATTGTCGAGAAAATAACTCATCTTCTCCGTCACGTCGGGCAGCAGGTAACGTATGTCGGCCTGCGTCAGCGTCGATATGCGCACCTTTATGCGGTCGGGAGTGAATATTCTGACTTCGGGACGGTAATCCCCGCTCGTGAATGCCGGATGCCGGTGTATCTCCTGCAGCGTGCCGTATTCGCCGTGCGGGTCTACGATGAGCACCGCAGCCCGGTTGTGCGGCATCATCAGTTCTTCGATCAGAACGCCGGCCGCGTAGCTTTTGCCCGCGCCCGTGCTTGCAAGCACGGCCAGATGCGTCGAAACGATGTCTTTGACCGAAAGCACGATCGGCACTTCATCGCGCTGTCGCGTGAGCAGCGAACCGATATGCGCGCCGCCGCGTGCGCCCTTGACGCGCGGCGAGAGCATGCGCGCGAGCATTTCGTTGTCGGCGAAATAAACGGGCTGGCCCGGCATCGGCGGTACGCGAGGATTTACGAAATCGCCCAGATCTTCGCTGAAGTAGCCGATCGTTTCTACGGCGATTTCGTAAATCTCGGCGTCTTCCTGCCCGAGTCCTATCAGGCCCGAAACGAGCGCGGGCGGAGTATGCGGATCGGCCAGAAAACTGTCGGGCAGATTACGCACCAGGCGGCGCTCGGTGATCGTTCCGACGATACGCCATTCGGCGCGGCCGTCCGATGCCAGATAGTAAAGATATTCGCCGATGCGCGTCCGCTTGTTATCGGTTGTGATGAAGACAAACTCGTGCGGCTTCTCGCCCGGCCCCTTGACCGTACCCGTTGGAATCTGCTGCATACGCTAAAGAGATAACGGAACAAACGAAATGAGACGAAAAGAACGGAATCTGATTTTTCTTTTCGTTTTTTTCGTTCATTTCCGTTTGTTCCGTCATCTCTCTTTCTCCTCCCATAATCATTCTCGCCGATTCAGACCACGGCCCATATGCGGCGTTTGAGGGTCCCTTTCAGATCGACGTACCCCTGCTCGCCCGCAATCAGATCGCGCAGCGTCCGCCGCACCCCGCCGTGCCAGCGCGCAAACTGCACCATACGTTCGACGAGCGGGGCGCCCGCGAACTGGCTGCGATAAAAGCGCTGCTGCAATTGCGAGGCGCGGCGCAGCTCCGCGCCGAACTCCGCCCTCCACCGATCGTCATACTCTTCTATATCCGTCTTCAGCGCATCCGCCAGCAGTTCGGCCGATTTGATTGCGTAATAGATGCCCTCGCCCGTCAGCGGATCTACAAACCCGGCCGCGTCACCTATAAGCGCCCAGGATCTGCCTGCAACCTTCAATCCGTCCCATGTCGCGGTTTCGAGCGCCGGGATCATCGCGCCGTAAAAAGCGGCTCGCCGCGTCGTATGATGATCCGCCGTGCGAATCTCTTCGGCGGTCAGCGAATCCGACAGCGCGATGAAATCCAGCAGTCTTGCTTTCAGATCGGCGGGCGTGGTTTCGCGATACTTCGTAGCGATCCCGTACGACAGATGATCGGTGCGCGGGAAGGCCCACAAATAGCCCGTAAAATCGGGCAGATATTTTATGTCCACCTGCCCGTGTCCCGCCGCAGGTTCGTGCGGATTCCGGGTTTCATACCCGTTTTCGCGCGGCTTGACGTGCCAGCCCAGAGCGTAGCTGAAATCATTGAGCCCGAAATGCACGCCCATGCGGCGGCGTATGACGCTGCTTGCACCGTCGGCTCCAACCAGAAAATCGGCAGTATATATGCCGGCTGCGGTTTCGATTTCCCATCCGCTGTTTCCGTAACGCGTCTTTCCGACTCGCGTAGAGTGAAGACGGGCGCCCGCGTCTACGGCGCGCTGTCGCATGCTGCGGCCGAGCGCGGCGCGCGAATAGACGGCGAAATCGCCGCGCGGCCTTAAGCGCAGGCTTCGGCCCGCGCCCGTCGTCAGGCGCAACGAGGAAACCATCTGTTTGGGCGCGTCGGATGCGGCGAGAAAGGGAAATTCGCGCATCGCCTTAGTAGTAACGCCGCCGCCGCAGGGCTTTTCCCACGCATCGCGCGCGTCGAAAAGAAGTACTTCGGCGCCTTCCTTACCCAGAAGGTAAGCCAGATGCGCGCCGGCGGGCCCGGCGCCGATTACGGCTACACGCATGGATCGATCCTTCAAGCTGAACGGTTCGCACTCAGGCGCGGATTATAGCACGGCGCGCCTGCCGATTCTTGACAGTCCGTTGGGGCGCCGCGTACCTTCTTGTTCCGGACCGCAAGAACAAATAAAACAGTAGATAATGCGGAACACACGGAAAAAGACGGAATATAGGGAGGAGTCTCTAACTGCATGCTCGATCTGAACTACGTGCGCGAGAATTTCGACAGCGTGCGCGCGCGTCTTGAAACCCGCAAATTCGATCCGCAGATGCTTGCCAGGCTGGCGCAACTCGACGCCGAGCGCCGTACGCTGGTGCGCGAGCGCGACGATCTGAACGCTGCAAGCAATCGCGTGAGCAAAGAAATCGGCGCACTGATGCGCGAGGGCAGGCGCGATGAGGCCGAAGTTCGCAAAATCGAATCTAAAGACATATCGGCGCGCGCCAAGGCGGCGGAAGCGCGCCTCGATGAAATCGAAAAGGAATTCGATGAACTGCTCGTGCGCGTACCCAATCTGCCGCACGAATCGGTCCCGACAGGCGAGGATGAAACCGCAAATCTCGAAGTCCGGCGCTGGGGAGCGCCGCGCGATTTCTCATCCGAGGGTTTTGCACCCAAAGACCACGTCGATATAGGCGCTGCGCTCGGCATACTCGACCTGGAACGCGCGACCAAAATTACGGGCGCGCGCTTTGCGGTGCTCAGCGGTGCGGGTGCGCGTATGGAGCGCGCGCTGATAAATTTCATGCTCGATCTGCATACGCGGGAGCACGGCTACCGCGAGATGCTGCCGC
Source organism: Acidobacteriota bacterium (assembly GCA_019639255.1). Classification (GTDB taxonomy): domain Bacteria; phylum Acidobacteriota; class Blastocatellia; order RBC074; family RBC074; genus JAHBSF01. The sequence goes on from JAHBSF010000021.1 coordinate 47,631, forward strand.
CCTTTCTGGTTAATGCAAACTCCCTGTTCGGGACCGGCCAGTTGCCCAAATTCGAAGCCGATCTTTTCAAACTCACCGACGAGCGCGGATTTTACCTTGCGCCCACGGCCGAAGTGCCGCTGACGAATCTGCACCGCGACGAAGTCCTGAGCGAAAAAGATCTGCCGCTCAGCTATACGGCATATACGCCGTGCTTCCGCTCCGAAGCCGGAAGCTACGGCCGGGATACGCGCGGCCTGATCCGCCAGCACCAGTTCGACAAGGTGGAACTGGTCAAACTGACCAGACCCGAGGATTCCTACGACGCGCTCGAAGCGCTGACCCGTCACGCCGAAACCGTGTTGCAGCGGTTGGGACTGCCCTACCGCGTAGTAGTGCTTTCGACCGGCGATATGGGGTTTTCTTCGTCGAAGACCTACGACATAGAGGTATGGCTGCCGAGCCAGAACACGTATCGCGAGATATCGTCGTGCTCCAACTGCGAGGCGTTTCAGGCGCGGCGCGCACAGATCCGGTTCAAGCGCGACGGAAGGACGAAAACCGAGTTTGTGCATACGCTCAACGGTTCGGGACTCGCCGTTGGGCGCACGTGGCTTGCCATACTTGAAAACCATCAGCAGGCCGACGGCAGCGTGCGCGTGCCGGAAGCGCTCGCGCCTTACCTCGGCGCGGAAGTAATCACGCCGTAAGCGCAGAGCGAAAGAACACGGATAGCGCGAAAGAAAACAAACGGAGAGGAAAGATCAATGGCAAAGATACGCAAAGCGGTATTTCCGGCCGCCGGGCTCGGAACGCGGTTTCTTCCGGCTACCAAAGTGATCCCCAAGGAAATGCTTCCGCTTGTAGACAAGCCGCTGATTCAGTACGGCGTCGAGGAAGCGCTCGGTTCCGGAGTAGAGGAAATCATCTTCATCACGGCGCGCGGCAAGGGCGCGCTCGAAGATCATTTCGACATAAGCTACGAACTGGAAAAAACCCTCGAAGAACGCGGCAAAACGGCGCTGCTTTCCATATCGCGTCAGGTATCGCACCTGACCAACGTGGTTTCGGTGCGCCAGAAACAGGCGCTCGGACTCGGACACGCCGTTCTTACCGCAAGGACGGTTGTGGGCGACGAGCCGTTTGCGGTGATTCTGGGCGACGACATCATAGATTCCGAGACGCCGTGCCTGAAGCAGATGATCGAGGTGTATGAAAAGTACGGCGGCGCGCCCGTCATTGCGCTCGAAGAAATCGAGGGCGAAGCCATTTCGCGCTTCGGCGTCATCGCCGGAGAGGAAGTCGAACCCGGCGTGTATCGGCTGACCGATATGGTCGAAAAACCGAAGCTCGAAGACGCCCCCTCGAATTTGGCGATCATAGGCAGATACGTGCTGACTCCGGATGTATTTGAACTGATAGCATCGACCGATGCGGGCGTGGGCGGCGAGATCCAGATCACGGATGCATTGAGGAGACTTGCGCAGACACGGCCGTTTTACGGATTGAAATTCAAGGGCAGACGCTACGACGCGGGCGACAAGATGGGCTTTCTCGAAGCTACCGTGGAACTCGCGCTCAAACGCGAGGATATGGGACCGGCGTTCCGGCAATACCTCAAGACGCTGCCCCTGGACTGAAAAAGAGAGATAACGGAACAAACGAAAATAGACGAAACAAACGAAAGGAACCCATATTTTCGTTTGTTTCGTCTATTTTCGTCTGTTCCGTTATCTCTTACTCTACGAGGATCGTCACGTACTCGGGTTCGGCGTCGTTTTGCGCAAGGTGGCGGCCGGCCGGAGCCTTGCGTGCGCGGCGTTCAGCCTTGCTTGTCGGGAAGTCCGTGCCGTCCTGTTCGCCCGCAAACCAGACCTGGGCGAGGAAGTACTGCGAGCCGTAGCGCCGGAAAATGAGCTTGGTGCGGCTAGAGGACCTCAGGCTGCTTGCAGTCTGTGTATTGACGTTGACGATCTCCTTGTTGTCGAGGCTGGTGATTACCATTACAGGACTCGACGACGAGACGTTGCGGATCGTGTACTTGCCTGCGGGCAGCACCTTGTTGCCCACGCCGAACTCGAAGGGAATCGAGGCCGTCACGCGGGGCCGGCTCTGGGCCATAACGACGGCGCAGGCCGCAAGCAGCACGAGCATCGTTGCGATTGCTGATATCTTTTTCATAACTCCTCCTAATAACTCCTACTAACAGTCTGTTTCAATAGCGTCGCTTGCGGTTGGGGCCGCGCCCGGCGCTCGGGGGACTTTCGCGTCCGAATCTTCTGTGCGATCATCACGCACGCGCCTTGCAGTAGATCAATCGCCGTGCCGGAGCTTGCCGCGTATTCGCCGGGACATTGCAAATCGGCGGCAAAGCATTGAAGTTAATGGAAATCGGCGTGCACGGCGATGAGATTGTTGAGGCGCGGCGGGGACTTGCGGGGCGGTTGAAACCAAACTTTTCGGGATTGCCGCAAACCTGAAAGATAGGTTCACACGCCGTTGCGGAGATCGCCCGGCGCCGGGAGGCAGGATGCGATGAAGCCCAGACTGATCGCATTGTCCGGACCGTTGAGGGGAAGCGTATTCGCGCTCGGCGAAGATCCTCTTACGATCGGGCGCGAGCAATCCAACCGCGTTCGTCCCGAGGGCGATTTGTCGGTTTCGCGCCAGCACTGCCGCATCGAAGTTCAGGGCGACGAAGTAAGGGCGCGCGACCTCGGCAGCTACAACGGCACGTTCGTCAACGGCGTGCCGATAGCCGAACGGCGGCTATCGGACGGCGACCGGCTGCTGATAGGCGAATCGTGTTTTCTTTTTCTCACGCGCGAAGCCGAACCCGAACCCGATCTCGCCATACTTTTTGACGAAAGCATCGACGAGGGTTCCATAGTAGGCGCCGAAACCCTGCGGCTGCTTCCGGAAGAAAACTCCTACTTTCACCCGCTCAAATCCCGCGACACGCCGCCGAGCGCCCGCCGCAACGACGATCTTCAGGTGCTGCTGCACGTAAGCACGGCTTTGGGCGCCGCGCGCACGCTGGAAAACATGGCGCGCGAGATGTTCGAACCGCTGTTTGCCGCAGTGCCGGCCGAACGCGGCGCGCTGCTGCTCGGCGAAGAACCCGCGGGCGATGACCGCTTCACCGAAGCCTTCGGATGGGAAAGCGAAAAAGGCGCAACGCAGCCTGCGCCGCCCGTTAGCAGAACCATCCTGGGTCAGGTGCTCGCGGACGGGGCGGCGCTGCTGTGCCGCGATGTGCGCCGCAGCAGCCGGTTTTCGGGCGTTGAAAGCCTCGCCTCGCAGGGCGCCCGATCGCTCATAGCCGCGCCGCTTCTGACAAACGATCGACGCCGCGGAGTGCTTTACCTCAGCGCAAGCGATCCGGCGCACGTATTCGACCAGGACGATTTGCAGCTCGTTTCCGCCGTAGCGGGCATCGCTGCGCTTGCGGTAGACAACATACGGCGGCTTGCGCGCCTTGAAGACGAATTCCGCCGCCTCGGCGACGAACTGCGATTGACGCATTCGCTCGTAGGCGAGAGCGCGCAGATGCGCGAAGTCTACGATTTCATATCGCGCGTCGCCCCCACCGATTCCACTGTGCTGATTCGCGGCGAGTCGGGCACGGGCAAGGAACTCGCAGCGCGCGCGCTGCACCTGAACGGGCCGCGCGCATCCAAACCGTTTGTCGCAATCAACTGCGCGGCGATAAACGAAATGCTGCTGGAAAGCGAACTGTTCGGCCACGAAAAGGGCGCTTTTACCGGAGCCGTCGCCCAGAAGAAGGGCAAAATCGAAATCGCGGAAGGCGGCACGCTGTTTCTGGATGAAATAGGCGAGATGTCGCCCGCGCTTCAGGCCAAGCTGCTGCGCGTGCTGCAGGAGCGCGAATTCGAGCGCGTGGGCGGATTGCGTCCGATACGGGTCGATGTGCGCATAATCGCCGCCACGCATCGCGACATCGAAGCCATGATACGGCAGGGCAATTTCCGCCAGGATCTATATTACCGGCTCAACGTCGTATCGCTGCGCATGCCGCCGCTGCGCTCGCGCCGCGAAGACATACCGCTGCTTGCGCGCCACTTCACAGCCCGTTACGCCGAAAGGTGCCACCGCCCCATTGCAGGCATATCGCCCGAAGCCGACGCCTGCCTGCGCGCCTACGACTGGCCCGGCAACGTGCGCGAACTGGAAAACGCCATAGAGCGCGCCGTAGTGCTCGGGGGCGGCGAAAACATACGGCCCGAAGATCTGCCCGAAGCGATAATCGACTCGGCTTCGGGTTCGGTTTCGGGCGCAGAATCCGGCGCGGCGAAATATCACGAAGCGCTTCAGGCCGCAAAACGCGCAATCATTCTGGACGCTGCGGCGCAAACGGGCGGAAACCTTGCAGAGGCTGCGCGCTGGCTGGGCGTTCATCCGAACTATCTGTACCGCCTCGTCCGGCATCTGGGTCTTCGGGATCAGTTGAAGAAGTAAACGGGTTGAAACCCTGCAACGCGATTCGACGTATCGGGTTTTGAGTCGGGGGGCTCTTTAAGATCATCGAGGACCGCGCATGGCGGAGTCATCGATAGAGCAACGGTTCATCCTGGCGCTCGAAGCGCTCATCGACCGGATCAAAGAAGACCGCACGGTGCTGGCCGCCATCCTCTGCGGCAGCCTCTCGTACGATGCGGTATGGGCCGGTTCCGACATCGACCTCGTGCTTGTGACGATCGACGACCGGAAGATCGTCGCCTCGGACCTCTCGCTTTACGCCGACGGCGTAAACGTTCACACGTTCCTCATCCCGCGCGCCGAGTTCAGAAAAACCGTCGAGGGTTCGATACGGAATTCCTTCATGCACTCGCTGTTGGCCAGAGGGCGGCTGCTTTATACGCACGATCCAACGATCGCGGATCTCTTCGCCGCGCTCGATGAAATCGGCGAACGCGATACGCGGTTGCAGCTTCTCGGCGCGGCGACCTGCGTGCTGCCCGCCGTTTACAAGGCGCACAAATGGTTCGTCACGCGCGGCGATCTGGATTACACCGCGCTGTGGATTCTCGCCGCCGCCTCGGGGCTTGCGCGCATCGAAGTCGTCGGCGCTCGACTCGTCGCCGACCGCGAGGTGATACCGCAGGCGATGAAGCTCAATCCCTCGTTTTTCAAAACCGTTTACACCGATCTGCTCAATGAGAAAAAAACTCCGAAGAAGGTGAAATCGGCGCTCGACGCAATCGACCGCTACATCGCACAGCGCGCCGCGACGCTGTTTGCGCCCGTCATCGAATATCTGCGCGAGGCGGGCGAAGCGCGATCGGCTACCGAAATCGAGTATTACTTCAAACGCAACTTCAACATCGAGGGCGTGACCACGGCGTGCGAGTATCTGGCCGATCAGGGCATTATCGGCAAAGCCTCGACGCCCGTGCGCCTGACGAAAAAAAGCAAGGTCGAAGTGCAGGAACTGGCTTTCTTTGAAGAAAGTGCTGAGTGCTGAGTGCTGAGTGCTGAGTGCAATTCGGAACTGAAGAACTTCTATTTAGTACTTTGTAAACAAAGTTCTTTGAGGTTTTCAGCCGCGGAGCGGCGAAAGATCTGTAGCCCAGGGCGCAAGCCCTGGGTGGGTGTGGAAAAATCCCGTGAGCCCCGGAGGGGCGGAAGATCTTTCGCCCTTTCAGGGCTCAGACGTTATTTTTTCGTTGACCTGGCGCTGACGCACCAGGCTACAGATCTTTCGCCGCTCCGCGGCTGAAAACCTCAAAGAACTTGATCAACACAGTATTCAGTTCCTGATTGCACTCAGCACTCAGCACTCAGCACTCAGCACTTCTTCTTCCCCGCGCTCTGCTGCCGCGTTATCACGCTGAGATGAATTATGAGTAGATCCCGAACAAAAGCTCGTACCACGATCGGTGTGCAGGGCGCGCGCGTGCACAACCTGAAAAACATATCGCTCGAAATTCCGCGCGACCGTCTCGTAGTCGTCACCGGGCTTTCGGGTTCGGGTAAATCCTCGCTCGCCTTCGATACCATATACGCCGAAGGCCAGCGCCGCTACCTCGAATCGCTGTCGAGTTTCGCCAAAAGGTTCATCGCGCAGACTACAAAACCCGATGTGGATTTCGTCTTCGGCCTCTCGCCCGTAATCTCGATCGAGCAGAAGACCGTAGCGAATAATCCGCGCTCGACCGTCGGAACCATGACCGACATCTCGGGTTATTTGAACCTGCTGTTTGCCTCGGTCGCCGAAGCCCGCTGCCCGCGCACCGATGAACCGGCGCCGATCAAATCATCCACGCAAATCCTCGAAGCAATTCTCTCGCTGCCCGAAGGATCAGAAATAGAATTGCGCGCGCCCGTATTCAAAGTCTACGGCGAGGATATCGACTTCGTTTTCACCGAACTGCGAAAAAAAGGCTGCCGGCGGCTCGTCATCGACGGCGGGATCGCCGATCTTTCGGAAGAAATCGAAATTGACGAATCGGGCATCTGCGATATTGACGCCGTAGTCGATCGCTTCATCGTCGACCGCAAACACGAAAAAGCCATCCGGGCAGGCATTGCAGCCGCGCTTCTGGTCGGCGACGGACTGATGGCGCTTCACGTCAAAAAAGGAGCGAACAAATCCGGGTGTGAGCATTTTTACCGGAATCTGTGCAGCGCGACGCATCATTTCGTTTACGGCGATATCGCGCCCGATTACTTCATGTTCAACAATCCTGAAAGCGCCTGCCGCACCTGCGGCGGACTGGGCGTCGACAAGGTTACGCACGCCGAACTCCTCATACCCGATCCGCGACGCAGCATCGCGGGCGGATGTTTTGTACGCGAAGCCTTCAGGTACAACCCCGATACGTGGGACGGCCGCATCATCTACAGCCTGTCGAGAAAACTCGGATTTTCGCTCGATACGCCCTGGAAGGATCTGGCGGAGGATGCGCGCCGCGCGATCCTTTACGGTATTGAACAAAAATTTCCGACGCTGACGCCGCCCGAAGCCAAAGTGCGGCGCGAGGAATGGGAGGGCAGGGAAATAGGCTTCGGCGGAATCGCGCGGCGCATAGAGCGGCACTACCGCCGTTACCGTCAAAGGGGCGAAGCGAGTTCCGGGATGGAAGCCTGGCTCGACAAGGTCATGGTCGAGCATACTTGCCCCGATTGCCGCGGCGCGCGCCTGCGGGCAACGCGGCTGCTCTTTACCGTTGCGAGCAAATCCATTCACGAGATCGGCGAGATGAACTTCGACGAACTCGACGCGTTTCTTTCAACCATAAAACCGTCGGGGCGCGGCGCGGATGCGGGCCGGCAGATACTCAAAGAAATTCGCGGACGGCTGCAACTGCTGCTCGGCATAGGACTCGATTATCTGAATTTCAACCGCCGTTCGGGCACGCTTTCGGGCGGCGAATCGCAGCGCATCAGATTGTCTACGCAGATCGGATCGGGCCTGATGGGCATGCTTTACGTCCTCGACGAGCCGTCGATCGGCCTGCATCCGAAGGACAATGTCAAGATGATCGCCACGCTCGAAAGCCTGCGCGACATCGGCAATACCGTAATCGTCGTCGAACACGACGAAGACACGATACGCGCCGCCGATCACATAATAGAAATGGGGCCGGGGCCGGGCGTGCACGGCGGCCGTGTAGTGGTGCAGGGGACGTTTGAAGATGTAATCGCGTGCAAAGCATCGCTTACCGGACAATACCTTTCGGGAATACGCGGAATATCTGCGCCGGATGCGCGGCGCAAGGGCAACGGTTGCGCGCTTGTAGTGCACGGGGCGCGCGAAAACAACCTGAAATCGGTGGATGTAGCGTTCCCGCTCGGGATGCTCGTAGCGATAACGGGCGCGTCGGGTTCGGGCAAAAGCACGCTCGTAAACGAGATACTTTTCAAGGCGTTGTGGAAGCGGCTCGTAGACACGCGCACACTGCCCGGTGAACACGACCGCATAGACGGGCTGGAATACGTACACAAGGCGGTAAACATCGATCAGACGCCCATCGGGCGCAACAGCCGCTCGAATCCGGCGACGTATATCGGATTTTACGATGCGATTCGCGAACTGTTTGCGCGCACGCCCGTGTCTGCGGAGCGCGGCTACAAGGCGGGACGCTTCAGCTTCAACGTCAAGGGCGGCAGATGCGAGGAATGCCAGGGCGAGGGCGTCATCACGACGCAGTTGTATTTCATGCCCGATGTAGAAGTCCTGTGCGGTGCGTGCAAGGGAGCGCGCTTCAACGCCGATACGCTGGAAGTGCTGTTGCGCGGCAAGACCATCGACGATGTGCTGAAGATGTCGGTAGAGGAGGGCGCGGCGTTTTTCGCTTCGGAGCCTGCGGTAGGAAGAAAGATCGAAGTGCTGAAAGACCTCGGGCTTGGATACCTGACCCTGGGGCAGTCGGCGACTACGCTATCGGGCGGTGAAGCGCAGCGCATAAAGATTGCGGCCGAACTCGGCAAACTGCAGCGCGCCAGGCATACGGTTTACATTCTGGATGAACCGACGACGGGCTTGCATCTTGCGGATATCGAGCGCTTGATTGAGTGCCTGAACCGGCTGGTGGACGCCGGGCATACGGTGCTGCTGATCGAGCATCATCTGGATGTGATCAAGACGGCGGATCATGTGATTGATCTGGGTCCGGAGGGCGGGCACGCGGGCGGAGAGGTTGTGATTGCGGGCACGCCCGAGCAGATTGCGGCGTGCAAGCGATCATACACAGGCAAATTTCTCAAGGCGCATTTGCAGAGTAGTGCGAAGATCGGACGGCAAAACAATGGAACGGCAAGAAAAAACGCACAGCACCGGGAATAAACGTTCTCCATCGACGCCGCTCAACGTCCTGTTCATAGGCAACAGCTTCACGGCGCGCAACAACCTGCCCGGGCTCATTGCACAAATGGCCGAATCCATCGGCAGTCGCCTGCAGCACCGGCTGATCACTGCGGGCGGCGCTTCACTGCGTATGCACTGGAACAGGGGCGAGGCGCAAAAGGAAATCCTAGCGACGCGCTATGATTACGTCGTATTGCAGGAACAGAGCACATTGCCCGTAAAAAACCCGCAGCGGATGCACGAAAACATACGGCTCTTTGACGAGATCATACGATCATCCGGGGCCGGGACCGCGCTCTATATGACCTGGGCGCGCAGCAATGCGCCCGAAACCCGGAAATCAATCACCGAAGCCTATCAATCCATCGGCGAAGAACTGAAAGCCCTGGTAATTCCCGTCGGCCTGGCCTGGCGGAATTTCATCGATCAATACGATCACCCCGTATTGCACGATGCCGACGCAAGTCATCCGACGCTTGCAGGTTCGTACCTCGCAGCCTGCGTGTTTTTCGCGGCGATGTTCGGCAAAAGCCCGGTCGGCGTCCAGGCGCAACCGGCAAACCTGACCGAAATGGAAGCTGCGATACTTCAACAAATCGCCTGGAGCACAATGCGGGAAACCGCGGAATACGCGGAATACGCGGAAATGAAACCGCGGAAATAGATCTGGGCGGTATCTTTTTCCGCGTATTCCGCGTCCTTATTTCCGCGTATTCCGCGGTTTCTCTTCTCGCAATGCATCGAGATGCCTGAGAGCCTCGGCTACATCGGCCCTGCCGCGATAACCGCGCGCGTGCTCCCCGCTCCACGTCGATGTCCACTCTTCAAGCACACGTGCGGCGCGGGCGGCCTCGCTGCGCGCCGTCTCCCAATCATTTAGCGCGGCGCTCGCCCGCGCCGAAACGAGCACCGCGCGCCAGAGCGAATTGCGCTGCCCGGCGCGTTCAAACTCCGTAATCGACTCGCGCACAGACTCTCGGGCAGCAGCCGCTTCACCCGCAGCGAGTTGAGCCGCAGCAATCACCATGCTTGCCGCTGCGGGCATCGAACGTTGTTTCCAGTCCGCCATCGCTGCACGCACGGATTCGGCGAGTTTTGCAGCCTCGGTCGTCCGCCCCAAGCCGAGTTGCGCCCTCGCTACGGCAAGCTCCGCACGCCGAATCAGATCCTCATCCCTGCGATCGGCGCGCTCAATCGCGCGTTGTCCCGCGGCAAGCGCCTCGCGGAAACGCCCGCGCAGGAGCAAAAGCTCCGCCTGCGGATAAAACAGACTCGCGCGCAGTTCATCGGTTCGCGCAAGCCTCGCAGCCTGCGCCATCGATGCGTCCCCGCTGCGATCCATACCGAGCCGCCCCGATGCAAGCGCGGCATTTATCAAACCGTAAAACTCATCTTCCTTTTCACCGAGCCGCCGATTGATGACGATTCCCCGCTCGAAATGATCCAGAGCTTCGGGATACCGCTCAACCCTCAACAACACCTGCCCCATCTCGTGATGAATTTCTGCTATCTCGCCGTCATCGCCCGCCTGCACTGCCCCGCTCAATTCAGACTCAAACGCCGCAAGCGCCGCGTCGTACTCGCCGCGGTCGCGCCTCGCCCGTCCTATAAGCCTGCGCACCTGCGCGGCCTGCGATGGATAGTTGATTTCATAAAACTCGCGCCACTTTTCAACCAGCGCAAGGCCCTCGTCGGTCATGCGCTGAGCGATCAGTATGCTGCCGAGATTGACGCTCGCCGTCGCTTCGTAGCGCGGGGTCTTGTAGCGCCGCGCCTGCTCCAGGCCCGCGCGCGTATAACGTTCCGCTTCGGTGATCCGGTTGTTCTGAAGACAGACTGCACCGAGGCGTATCACCCCGCTCGTAGTCAGGTACTCTATGCCGCGCTCACGCGCCATTTCCAGCGCTTCCGAAGCGTACCTTTCAGCTTCTGCAGGATCGTTTTCCAGGCTCGCAATCGTGCTCAACTGCAAAAGCGCGCGTATCTGCTGATACTCGTTGTCAGGCGCACCGCGCGCCGCCGCAAGCGCCGCATCGAATTGTGCGCGCGCAGCAGCGGGATTCGACAGATTGGTCAACATCAGCCCGCGCTGGAATACAACCTCGTTTGCTCCCTCGATATTGCTGAGCGCGCGGTAAATGCGTTCGGCTTCGTCGAAATGACCGGCGCCGCGAGCCTGATCCCGATTGCGGCCGTACAGTATGCCGAGCCGCAGGTGAGCGGCGGCGTAGCCCCGATCCCGCGCAAGCGCCTGTTCGTACTGACTCATTGCGTCATCGCGCTGCTGATTGCGTTCGTATGCGCGGGCGAGTTCGAAATAAACGTGCGGATTTCCGGGTTCAAGCTCGGCGATTTCGCGGTAACGCCCGATCGCCGCCGGATAATCGCCTACTACGGTTTCATTGATCGCCTGAAGATAAAGCTCATCCGCTCGCGGTAATACGGCAGGCTGCGGAATCAGCGCACGTGCGGCGGCGATTTCGTAACCCGCGCGGTCAATGTTGTCGAGTTCGACCCAGGCTTCGGCCAGGCGCATATGCGCAAGCGCGAATTTCGGATCCGCCTCGACCGCAAAGCCAAGCGCGCGTCCGGCCTTCAGCCATGCCCCGTCGCGCAAGGCCGCTACGCCTTCCGTGTATGCACGCATCGCCTCGGGCGATGCCGCGCCCGTTGTATTCGGACGCTTCTGCGTTGTAACGGCGTATATCGCCGCTGCGGCAGCGACGGCCAATACCGCTATCAATGCCTTTACTGCGGGCCTTGCGGCCGCGAGTGAATGCAATGCGGAGCGGAATTTGGATCCGTGTACGCGAGGTTCTTCGCTCGTAGATCGAGCCCTGCGATCGGCGTCATCGGCGTCATCGGCGTTATCGGCGTTGTCGAGCGCAGTAAGCGCGGTTTCAAGGTCGGCGCGCAACTCTTCGGCGGAGGCATAACGATCCGCGGCCTGTTTGGCCAGAGCGCGTGCTGTAATCTGATCCAGCAGCGGCGGAACGCGCGGATTGCGTTGCGACGGCGGCGGCGGATCCGATTGCAGGATCTTTGCGCTGATTTCGGTAAAGTTGTCGCCCTCAAAGGGCGGCGCTCCGGAAAGGCATTCGTGCAGCAGGACGCCCAGAGAAAAAAGATCGCTGCGCGCGTCTATTTCTTCGCCGCGCACCTGCTCGGGCGACATATAAAGCGGCGTGCCCACGGCGACGCCCGGACGCGTTGCGGCCGGATCGGCGTTTGCGCGCGGGCGCGTAGGAGAGTCCGCGGGATTGCCGGCGCCGGGCGGTCGAATCCGCTTTGCGAGACCGAAATCCAGCACCTTGACCGCGCCGCGTGCGCTGAGCGCGATGTTCGACGGCTTGATATCGCGGTGTACGATGCCGCGGCGGTGGGCCTCTTCGAGCGCAGAGGCGACCTCCAGCGCGATGCGGACCGAGCGCTCGACCGGCAACATGCCGCCGGCAAGCACACGGCCGAGCGATTCGCCTTCGACCAGTTCCATCACCAGAAACGGCTGCCCGTCGCCGGTTTCGCCGAAATCGTGAATCGTGGCTATGTTCGGATGATTGAGCGAAGAGGCAAGTCGCGCTTCACGCAGAAACCGCGCCCGCTCGTCCCGGTCATTCGAGAGTTGCGGAAACTTGATCGCGACGCGGCGTTCGAGCAGCATATCCTCGGCCAGATACACCTCGCCCATACCGCCTTCGCCGAGTTTCTCCACTATACGGTAATGCGAAACCGTATTATGCATTCGTCCCCGCCCGCACGGGCGTCAGAAGGACTGCGCCGATGCAGCGGGCGGCTTTTCGCGGTAAAGGATCTCGATCGTTCCCTTGCCGTCCCAGCCCGCAACCGGCACATCGTTGATTCTGACCTCGAGCATATTGACTTCGGGATGATACAGATTACCGGCGCGAACGCGAAAACCCTGGCGTGAAAACTGCACGTAGACGCGCGCGTCGTCGCCCTCGGTGTAATCCTTGATAATTATGGGATCTTCTTCGGTGAGGATATCGACTCTCGCGGGATTCGCGCCCACGCCTCTCGCGGCGAGCAACGCCCCCTCGCGGTCGTGAACTATGACCTCGGAGATCTTGCGGCTCTTGACGTAATCCCTGTCGGGGTTTCCCGGATCTATTCGGAATGCGCCGGGCGGGGTGAATGCGCCGCCTGCAAATTCGTAATCGATCTGTATGGAATCGACTCCGGTGATGGTGATCTTCTTCTCGACACCCATGGGGCTCTCCTTGTCATCCCGGATTTCATCGCTCCGGGTGCGGGGCTTGCTGTCTTTTACGGGAGCGGTTCGGACCCGGCCCGGCTGAAATCCCCTGAACGGCGCGCGTATTCTCCTCCCGCCCGTGCGCCAATGCAAGAAAATTATCCGGGTTCAAGCGGTACAGGAGAGATAACGGAACAAACGAAAATAGACGGAATGTACGGACAGGAATGAGTAATCCTTCCGTATTGTTCCGTCTATTTTCGTTTGTTCCGTTATCTCTCTTAAGGTTTGCGGGGACGCTCGCCCGGCTTCGCCTCGGGTTTCTTCTCCGGTTCGACCGGCTCGTTGGTTTCCTCCACGGCGGTGATCTTCACGTCCGAAGAGAACCGGCGGTAGTTCTTGTAGCGGACGACCATTCGCAGGTGCACGGAAAATCCCTTGTCGAAGGTGAGCACATCGTCTGAGTAGGTATAGGTCGGGAACCAGTAGCGATCGTCGATATTCTCGCGATAGGTCTCGAAGGTCGGAAATCTCTGCTTGAATTCGGGCACGACCTTGCCGCGCACCTTTACTACCTGCATGTCCTGATCATCAACCCACACGCGGCCCTGAAAGTACCGCCCCTCGACCTTCTGATCCTTCAGCCGGTTCAGAGCGCGCGAATCGGTCATTACCTTCGGAACCACCTCGAAGGCATACGTATCGATATCGTCGATCTTTTCCTTACCCACGAGCGATACGTTGTAATTGGGCAGTTCCTCGCTCGTAAGCGAAAACGGCTGCAGGTCGATCAGCGCAGCGCGGTCTTCGTTTGTAAACGTCAGTCCGGCGTCCTGCAGCGTAGAGCGCGGTGCGCGAAGTATGCGCTGAATGCGCTTCCCGGCGTCGGTGAATACGAACTCCGAGAGTTCATAAAGCTCACCCGATACGACGTTGCCCGGGCCTATGACCTGCAGCTTGGATTCCTGCTGATACTGGTATTCGGTCCAGATCTCGCGCAGTTCGCTCTCCTTGGTCGTGAACTGCTTGATGAGATCCTGCGCCGAAGGCGTCTGAAGCTGGCGCGTCTGCGCGGGCGCATTCGGGCCCGTTCCGATCAGCAATGCCAAAAATCCGAGACTGATACACAGGGCGATCTTCATGCTGCTCTCCTTCTACTCCCCGACTTGCCGCCGCGCGCGCTCCGGTCGCAATCGAACCGGGTCGGGGCTTTTAGTCCGGCGGCTGCGCGATTCGATGAACAGTATACCGCGCCGCGTTGCTTTGTGCACCCCGGGCTTCAACCCTTCCTGTTTGACATAGAACTCAAGCGACCGGATTATTGGGCCGGCATATGCATACGACGGATAATAAAATCGGCGATGCCGAAGCGGTCGCGGCGGAAGCCGCGCGGATTGCATCGGATCTTGCGCGATGCGGATGGAGCGTTTCGGATGAATTTTTCGGCGCAGAGGCGCGGGAAATAATCGACGCGCTCGCCTGCGAAATCCGCACGCTGCACCTCAACGGCCTGTTGCAACCCGCAGGCATCGGACGCGGCGCGGGAGCCGAACTGCGACCCGAGATTCGCGGCGATTTTACGAAATGGCTCGACGAAGGCGCGCTTTCGCCCGCCTCAGCCGGCTACCGGAAGCGCATGGAAACCCTGCGCGACGTGCTCAACCGAGAGTTGTTCCTTGGGCTTGCGTCGCTCGAAGCGCACTTCGCCCTATATCCTCCGGGAGCATTCTATCGACTTCATCTGGACCGCTTTGCATCGTCGGACGAACGCGCGATTTCCACTACGCTGTATTTGAACGAAGACTGGAGTGAAGCGGACGGCGGCGAATTGAGGCTGGATCTGCCCGAAGGAAGGATGGGGATTTTGCCGGTGCGCGGGCGGCTTGTAGTATTTCGCAGCGATGCGATACGGCACGAAGTAGCGCCGAGCCGCCGCGAACGTTTCAGCCTCACGGGATGGTTTCGGCGCCGCCCGGTCCTGGTAATCTGAGGCGGAAGATTTGCGGAAGATTTATGGAAGCATTCAACGCCTTTGCGCTAGAACCGCTCTCGTCCGGCGACATCATCGACCGGGCGGTCAGACTCTACAGGCGTCACTTCCTCGTGCTGCTGCGCATAGTCGCGGGGCCGAGCCTGGTCGCTTACGCGGGCGGCATTATGTACACGATCGGCGTGCGCAACTTTTCGCTCGAACGCGGAGACGCGCGTATGCTGATGATGCTGCTGCTTGTGCTTGCCGGAATGACTCTCTACATCGTGGGCAAGATCGCGTTTTTCGCCGTACTCGGCGGGACGGCGCGCAGCCTTGCAGCGTATTTCGCGGCGGGCGAGCCGATACGTGCGCGCGACGTATTCCGCGCGGTTCGCTCGCGCTTCTGGCAACTGCTCGGAGCCACGATGGTAGTCGTCGTGCTGCTTATGTCGGTTGCCTCGTTTCTGTACGGCATGGTCGTATTCGGAATCATACTTTACGTATTGCTGACGGGCCTGGTGCTTGCGGGGGCGCCGTGGTGGTTTCTGGGAGTTATGCACGTAACGACGGGAGTAGCGAGTGCGGCCGGGTTGCTTGTATTGTTTCTTTTCATATACAGCCGCATAGTTTTCATACCGCAGGCGCTGATGGTCGAGGGAAAAGGCGTAATTGCGTCGGTGATGCGCAGCTTCGAGCTTGCCGGGCGCGATCTGCGCAAGATCGCCGCGATATTCGCCTTTCAGATGTATATGGCGTGGTCGCTTCTGCTGCTGCTGATAATACCGCTCGGCTGGTACGGCTATATAAACGGCGTGGATGTAAACCCGCTCGGCGGCGCGGCGCCCCTGTGGTACAACATCGCGCAGCAGACGCTCGGGCAGGCAAGCGAGATACTGCTTGCACCGATTGCGATGCTCAGCTTTACGCTGCTTTATCTGGATGTGCGCGTGCGGCGCGAGGGTCTGGACGTAGAAATCCTCGCCGACAGGCGCTTGCCTCCGCCGCCTCCCATAGTCTGGACGCCGCGCGTCGTGCAGCCGTCGTTTGTTCCGCCGATGCCCGCCGCCGGCGGTTTTGACGGTTCGGGGCTGATCAGGCTCAACCTACATACCGACGATACTACGCCGCCCGCACAACCACATCCTGAAGCAATCCCGGCATCGACTTCGGATTCGGAATCAATCCCGGGGCGAGAAGACGACCAGGAATGAAAAGACGGCTTGCGTGCATTTTGCTTCTGATTGCATCTACTGCGGCGGTGTGGGGCGAAACTCCGCTTGCGGAATACGCCGCACGTCTGGATCGCGCCGCCGAAATACTCGCCGCGCTTTTTGAGCAGGAAGACGAAGACGAGGATCCGCCGAACGAGGAAGAAATACTCGGCGCACTCGAAGAGATAGAATCGATAATTCCGGCAACCGCTGAAATCCGCTTTGAAGACCGCGTTCTCCGGGTCGACAACAGCAAGCTCATCGAGGCGGTTCGACAACTCGCGCAGCGTTACACCGAGGAAACAGGAAGCGAAGAGGAGCGATACGACCAGCTTGTAGAGATTTCGGCGCGGATTGCGGCGCTCGCCGAGCGCGTGGGCGCGGGAGTTGAGGCCGGGGCGGTGCAGGAAAATGAAGATGCACGCGCGCAACTTTCTGCAATTCTCGCGCGCCCGGAATACAGCATCGAAGCTCCCGTCGAATCGCGATTGCAGAAATGGATGCGCGAGATGTGGGAAGCGTTTCTGAAGATTCTGCTGCGCGTATTTTCAGCCGATGCGGAACCGAGACCGCAGCCCGGAACCGGCACGCTCGCAGTCGTGCGCGTGCTGATTACGGCGGCGCTTGCTGCGGCGCTCGCCGTCGGCGCCTATACGCTCGTGCGCAGGTTGCGAGGCGCTCGCCGCAGCAAGCGCAGGGAAGAAAAGCGCGAAGTGCTCGGCGAAACGCTTCCCGAAGATACAACGGCGGCTTCGCTCTACAGGACGGCGGCGGAACTGGCGCAGCGCGGCGAGTGGCGCGCCGCGCTACGGCGGGCCTACATCGCGCTGCTTTACGAACTGGATGAACGGGGCAAACTGCGCCTGGAGCGCGCCAAAACCAATCGCGATTATCTGAACGATCTGCGCACGGATGCGGAAGTGTACCCGCGCGTTGCCGTGCGCACGGAGATATTCGAGCGCGTATGGTACGGCGAACACCCGGCATCGCGCGCGGATTACGAGCGGTTTGTGGAGAGAAGTAGCGCCGAGTGAGCAGGAAAGAGAGATAACGGAACAAACGAAATGAGACGGAACAAACGGAAATATTCAACTTTTCCGTTCTTTTCGTTTCATTTCGTTTGTTCCGTTATCTCTCTTTCCTCCTAAACCGGGAATTGCTGGCTGCACTCGAATATGCGACGTTATTTCAGTCTCATCCTGACCCTGGCGATCATTCTCGGCGTGCTTGCGGCGCTGAGCGCGCTGAGTTTCGTCGAATTCGACCGGCCCGCGGAAAGCGAGGCGCTGCCGCGCAGGTCGAGCTACAACGCGGGGCCTACGGGCGTGCGCGCATTCTACCAACTGCTCGAAGAATCCGGCTCTCGCGCAGCGCGCTGGCGCGAGGATTACGCGCAGTTGAATGAACGCGCCGCGGGCGCATCGCTCGTTATGGTCGGGCCCGGCTTATCCGATGCGGCAGCAGGGGCGGAAGAAAAGCGTGCGCTGCGGCGCTGGGTAGCCGGGGGCGGGCAACTGCTCGTTGTAAGCCGCAACCCGCGCGAGGAATTCGGCAATCCACTGATCCGCGCAATTTCACGCGCGCGCGGCGAAGACTGGAGTCTGCCGCCCGAAGATCTCGTCGATATGCAAAGCGACGCATTGACGCTTCAACCCACGGAACTGACGCGCGGCATTTCGGGCCTTGCGCTTTCGCGCCTCGCATCCCGGTTGAGATTCGAGCCTCTACAAGCGCCCGCGGCAGGCACAGCTCCCACGCCCGCGCCCGAACCAACGGCGTCCGCAGAGCAGGTCGAAGAAGAATCGCTCGGCGCAATGGTAGCGCATATGGGCGACGGCGACGGCGCGGTGCTTGCGGATTTCGATTACGGCGACGGGCGCGTAATCTTTCTTTCCGATCCTTTCGTGATAGCAAACAACGGGATCGCGCGCGGATCGAATCTTGCGCTTGCGCTCAACCTTGTGCGCGTACTCGCAGCCGACGGACGCATCGTTTATTTCGATGAAGCGCATCACGGCTACCGCGAATCGCGCAACCGGCTTTTCGCCTATTTTCGCGGCACGCCGATATGGTGGGTAGCCGGGCAGTGCGCGTTGATTGCGGCGCTGCTTGGATGGAGCGTCAGCCGGCGCTTTGCGCGGCCGATGCCGCTTCAGCCGCCCGACCGTCATTCGCCGCTCGAGTTCGTAGGTTCGATGGCGAATCTTCAGGCGGTGGCGCGCGCGCGCGATCTGGCGCTCGAAAACATATACCCGCGCTTTCGAGCGCAACTTGCCCGCGCGCTCGGCGTTTCGGTGCGCGCCGGGGTAGAGGATTTCGCCGTGGCAATCGGCCGCCGCCGGTTGCCGCTCGATGCTGTAGAAGTCATGCGCACGATGCGCGAATGCGAAAGAGCGCTTGCGGGCGAAGAAATCGGGGACGATCGTCTGGTGGATCTCGTAGCAAGTATGCGCAGGATGGCGGCGGCGGTTCACGCCGGCCGAAGATCATCCGCACGCTGATTGACGCCGCGCTCATGCAAAGGCATGATTCTTTCCGTAATTTTCGTTTCATTTCGCCTTTTCCGTCATCTCTCTTTTACCGCCAAAGGAGATCCGAATGTCCGAAAGCAAACTTTCGTCGCGAGCCGCGCTGTTTGTGTTGTTCTGCATTTGCCCGCTGGTTGCAGTCGGGGCGCAGTCGCAACTCGGCCGCGTGGATTTTCCCAACTCGGGCGCGCAGCAGGCGCAGGAGCCGTTTCTCAAGGGTCTTGCCGCTCTTCATTCATTCTGGTACGAAGAGGCGCTCGAATATTTTCAGGCGGCGACCAAAGCCGATCCCGACTTCGCAATGGGCTACTGGGGCGAAGCGATGACCTACAATCATCCGCTGTGGGCGCAACAGGAAGCCGAACCCGCGCGCCGGGCGCTTGCGAAAATAAAAGACACAGCCAGACTGACGCCGCGCGAGCGTGCATTCATCGCCGCCGCGCGCGTGCTGTACGGGGAAGGCGACAAGTTGCAGCGCGATCTGGCCTACGTTTCCGCAATGGAGAAAATCCATCGGGATAATCCCGAGGATCTGGAAGCGGCTGCATTTTATTCGCTTGCGCTGCTCGGAGCCGTGCGTCCGGGCGACAAGGGATATCAGCGGCAGATGAAGGCGGGGGCCATTGCGCTCGAAGTTTACCGCAAGAACCCGCAACATCCCGGTGCGGCGCATTACGTCATCCACGCTTTTGACGACCCCGAACACGCGATTCTGGCGCTGCCCGCCGCGCGACTTTACGCCGACATCGCTCCGGCGGCGCACCACGCGCAGCACATGCCCTCGCACATCTTCCTGCAACTCGGGATGTGGACGGAAGCGGCGAAATCGAATGAAACGGCGTGGGCAGTGTCGGACGAATGGGTGAAGCGCAAAAAACTTCCGCTCAGTCTCCGCGATTACCACAGCAATCACTGGCTGACCTACGTCTACGCGCAGCAGGGCCGCTACAGGGAAGCCGAAAAACTCGTGGACCAATTGCGACGAACGCGACAGGAGCACGGGCGCGAGAGTGTGCGATTTTACGATGATGCAATCGCACACTTCATCGTAGAAACCGAACGCTGGGATCTGGCAAACAAACTCTTCGACGCATCGGCTCCGGCAACCGCAGGGGCGGACGAACACGCCGGACATCATCCATCGGCCCCGGCTGCACCCTCGGCGAATCCGGGTACATTGCCGCCGCAGCGGCGCGGTATGTCGGCGCCGCTTTTTGTCCGCGCGCTGGCAGCCGGGTATACGGGCGCGCCCGAAGGCGAAAAGCTGCTTGCCGAGATGCGCACGCAACGCCTGCACAGCAATGACGCCTACGGCGCAAAGACGCTGGAAATACGAGAACTCGAAATCGCGGCGCTGCAGGCCGCATCCCGAAAGAACTTCGATGAAGCGATAGCCGCGCTCAAACGCGCAACATCTCTCGAAGAAGAACTCTCGCCGCCCTCCGGGCCGCCGTCGCTGCTCAAACCCTCGCACGAGCTGTTCGGGGAGGTGCTGCTGAGGGCAGGTAAACCGAAAGAAGCCGCAAGCGCCTTTGCCGCATCGCTGGCCCGGCAACCCAACCGCGCGCGCTCGATGCTCGGAATGGCGCGTGCATTCGCGGCGGCCGGGGATGCAGCGGCGGCTGCGGCGGCCTATGCCGACTTTTTGCACGTATGGCAACAGGCCGACGCCGATTTGCCCGAACTGCGCGAAGCCCGCGCATATCTTCAACAGAACAGATAAAAAACGGAACTGATGAACTACAAGTCATGAACTACAATCTGAAAAATAAAGGACTCCTGCTGACGGTTCTGCTGTTTGTTTTCGCGGCGCCCGCCCTGGCGCAGGGCCGCACGGAAAACGTCATCCTGATTACGCTCGACGGAGCGCGCACCGAAGAATTATTCGGCGGACTCGACATCGAAATCCTTCGCGCGATCACCAAGGAAGGCCCCGTACAGGACACGGCGCTTTATAAAAAATACTGGGCTGAAACGCCCGAAGCGCGACGCGAAAAAATCATGCCCTTCTTCTGGGGCACGCTGATGAAGCAGCACGGATCGATCGCGGGCAACCGCCGCCTGGGCAGCACCGCAGAGATCACCAACGGGCATCGTTTCTCCTATCCCGGCTACTCCGAAATCCTGACGGGCGAAGCGCGCGACGACGTGATAAACAGCAACGACAGGCGCCGCAATCCGTCGCCTTCGGTGCTTCAGTTCCTCAAGCGCAAGCTGAACCTCGATTCGCGGCAGGTTGCAGCATTCGCCTCGTGGGATGTCATGAACTGGATCGTGGAGAGCGAGGCGGGCGCGATCACTTCAAACGCAGGATATCAGGCGTACGAGCATCCCGATCCGGAAATTCAGGCGCTCAGCCGGTTGCAATTCGAGACGCCCACGCCGTGGGACAGCGTGCGCCACGATCTTTACACGTTCCGTTTTGCGCTCGCGCATCTGAAGACGTATCAGCCGCGCGCGATGTTTCTGTCGCTCGGCGAAACCGACGACTGGGCGCACGACGGCCGCTACGACCGCGTACTTCAGGCGCTCGAACGCACCGACAATTACCTGCGCGAACTGTGGACGTTTTTGCAGGGCAGCGACCGTTACCGCGACAAGACCACGATTCTGATTTCTGTAGACCACGGGCGCGGGGATACGGCGGGACAGTGGACCGGACACGGCCGCAGGATCGAGGGCGCAAAATACATCTGGATTGCGGTAATCAGCCCCGAAAGCTCTCAGCGCGGCGAATGGAAACAGACCGCTACGGTTTATCAGAATCAGATTGCGGCGACGCTTTGCCGGGTGTTGGGACTCGATTACAGCGAGCACAATCCGCGTGCCGGAAAACCGATACAGTTGCGCTGAAGAAAGAGAGATAACGGAACAAACGGAAATATACGAAACAAACGGAATGAGACGAAAACTACGAAAATCGTCAAACCTTCCGTTTGTTCCGTCTATTTCCGTTTGTTCCGTTATCTCTCTTTCTTCAGCCCGAAGTGTTTATCGGCGAAGTCCATAAACCGCGCCCAGTCGTAATCTGTAACGTCGTGGCGGCCGGGCCGTATGTGATAACCAATCGCGCCCATCACGGGGCTTTCAAGCCCGGGCATTTCTTCCGCCGGCAATCCTTCTTTTCCGAGCAGTCTGTAAACGGGCGAGGCGTGCAGGCCCGATAGAAATTCGCCGCGCGGATCGGCCCATCTGTCCTCTTCGGCGCTTGCGATGTAAACCGGACGCGGCGCCATAAGCGCAATCAACAGGTGCTGATCGACCGGAAGCGCATCCTCCCGGCCGTTGTACTTCCTGAAATTTTCGCAGAACCAGTGCGGAAAGCGCGTATTGATCGCTTGGACCGTTTCGCCTAACGCCCTGCGCGACAGCGCCGCCCCGCCGCAGCCCGATTCGTTCGAGATGACGATCGCAAAACGCTCGTCCTGCGCCCCGGCCCACAATGCAGCCTTGCCCAATCGCGAGTGCCCGTGCACGATCATTCGCCTGCGGTCTATGCCGGAGTCGGTTTCCAGATAATCCGCAATTCGGCTCAATCCCCACGCCCACGCACCTACGGCGCCCCATTCATTGGCTTCGGGCCGCGTTTGCCCGGGTTTGTAAAACAGCGGATGTATCCCGTTCTGAAATCCGTCGTCGAAGTCCGGGTCCAGATCGCCGTAGTAGGCCGTCGCTACTGCATAACCTCGCGCAAGAATCTGTTTGAGCGGCCAGCGCGAGGCGCTCGTCCCGCGCCCGGATTCGCGTGCGCGGTTGTCGGTGATGCCCATATCCCGGTTGTTCGCTACCCAGCCCGACGGCAAGGGAATCGCAGGATCGGATTCGATCGTATGATTGCCGTTGAAATTCAGACCGACGAATACGGGCGCGCGATTGCGAACGCTGTTCGGGAGATAGAGCAGCACGTCGAGCTTCGGCGCGTCGCTGCGTCCATCGAGCGAGATGATTATGCGCTTGCGCGTGGCGGCGCCGTCCAGAGCCTTCGGTTCTACGGATACAACCGAAAAACGCACTCGCGGCGTGCGGTCCGGCGTCCGGCCGTAGACGTGTTCGGCGAATTGCCGCAGCAGCTCCGTCCTGCGCTTACTCCACTCTCCGGCCGTCGTCACTCTCCGGCCGTCGGCGAACAGTAGCGGATCGGGAAGCGTGTAGGCGGGGACTTTCGATTCGTCGTAATTCGGCGGCGGCAACTGCTGCGCCCTTATGTTTGCTGAAAAGCCGAGCGCCGGCAGCAGAACAAAACACGCAACGCATGGAATCAAACGAGATACGCGGAAAGGAAGATTGGCTGCGCTTGTGTCGAATCTTTCCGTTTGCTGCGTCATCCCAGTTTTTTTGTTCATTTTGCGTGGCCCGCGTTGAGTCCGTTCTTTGCGTCGAGCACGCCGCGCACCTTGCGCGCAAGCGCGTGGGGCTGAAACGGCTTGTGTATGAATTCGGTTCCGGGCCCGAGCACCCCGTGCCGCACTATCGAGCTTTCGGCGTAACCCGACATAAAAAGCGTCTTCATACCGGGCCGCATTTCAAGCAACCGGTCGGCAAGCGCGCGCCCGTTCATCTGCGGCAGCACCACATCGGTCAGCAGCAGGTCTATGGGCTCGGCGCGGCTCTCGCAGATCGCAATGGCCTCGATGCCGTCGGCGGCGGCGAGTACGTTGTAGCCGTGCATCTGTAGAATCTGCTGCGTCAACTGCCGCACGAGTTCTTCATCCTCGACAAGAAGTATCGTCTCTGCGCCCTGCGGCGGCGCCTCCTCAGCGGCGGCTTTGGATTTTGCAGAAGTGGATTCCTCTACCGCCTGCGGCAGATAAATCCTGAGCGTAGTTCCGCGATCCGGCGCGCTTTCGACTTCTATACGGCCGCCGCTCTGCGCGACTATGCCGTAGACCATCGAAAGCCCCAGGCCCGTGCCCTTGCCGACTTCCTTGGTGGTGAAGAAGGGTTCAAATATGCGTTCGCGCGTGGCTTCATCCATGCCCGTGCCGGTGTCGCTGATCGAAAGCATCACGTAACGGCCCGGGGAGACGTGGGCCTGCCGGCTTGCGCTTTCATCGCTGAATTCTACGTTTGCCGTAGCGATCGTCAGGCGTCCGCCGTCGGGCATTGCGTCGCGCGCATTGAGCGCGAGGTTGACGATCGCCTGTGCGATTTGAGACGGATCGGCCTTGATCGGGCGCAGATCGGACGCCAGATGAGTCGACAGTTCTATGTCCTCGCCGATCAAACGCCGCAGCATGCGCTCCATATCGGCTACTACGGTGTTGAGCGCAATAACGCGCGGCTGCATCATCTGCTTGCGGCTGAAGGCGAGCAACTGCTGCGTAAGGTCGGCGGCGCGCTGTCCCGCCTTGCGGATTTCCTGCAAATCCGAGCGCAACGGATCACCCGCAGGCAGGCGATTCATCGCCAGTTCGCTGTAGCCGTTTATCGCCGTAAGAAGGTTGTTGAAATCGTGAGCGATTCCGCCCGCGAGCCTTCCGACTGCGTCCATCTTCTGCGCCTGGCGCAACTGTTCGGCGCTTTCGCGCAGCGCCTCTTCCGCCTGACGGCGCGATTGTTCGGCCTGCTTGAGCTTCGTTATGTCGACTATGATTCCGCGCAGCTTCGCGCTTCCGTCGGGTTCCTCGATTATGGCGACGTAATCCTTGAACCAGCGTTCGTCCCCGTTGGCCGCAACCATCCTGTACTCGAACTCGTGGTTGCGGCGATCGGCGGTCGCCTCCTGACAGTAACGCACGGCTTCATCCCGGTCATCGGGATGGATGTGATCGGCCCAGAACGTCGGGTCCGACACCCAGCGCTCGACCGGATAGCCGAGTATGCGCTCGGCCTGCTGGCTTACGAAAGTAAATTGAAAAGTGTCGGCGCTGGCCTCCCATACGATGCCTTCAACCGAATGCACGAGCGATTCGAGCCGCTCCTGCGATTGCCTGAGCGCGGACTCGGCCTCACGGCGCTCGATCGCAACGCTCGCCAGATCCGTAAACATCGCCACCAGATGCCGCTCTTCGGCCGACGGCGCGTACGGCGTCCGGTGATAAAGCGCAAATGTCCCGAGCAGGCGGCCGGATGAAGATACTATGGGCGTGGACCAGCAGGACCTCAATCCGTGGGCGAGAGCAAGCGCAGCATAATCGGCCCACAACGGATCGGCGGCAATGTCGGTGACGACTACTTCCTCGCGCCGGTATGCTGCGGTTCCGCACGAACCGACCGAGGGACCGATCTTCGCGCCGTCGATCGCAAGGCAGTAAGCTTCGGGAAGATTCGGCGCCGCACCGTGCCGCAGCGTCACGCCGTCTTCATCGAGCAGCAGCACCGATGCAATAGAGCCTTCGGCCCGCTCCTCTATTTGGCGCACGATCGCTTCCAGCACGCTTTCCAGCCGCACGCCGGAAGCGATCATTTTCAATACCAGATTCTGCGCGAGCAGCAGATTTTGCGCGAGCATAAACTAGCCGTCCCCCGCCCCTTCGTGTAATAAGCTTATATTGCCGCATTACATATGGGTCAAGAGCAGTAAGAGAAACAACGAAACAAACGGAAATAGACGAAACAAACGAAAAGAAATATTTCCCGTGTCTTCTTTCCGTTTGTTTCGTCTATTTCCGTTTGTTTCGTTGTTTCTCTTACTCGCAGCGCAAAGCCTGCAGCGGATCGACTCTCGCGGCGCGCCGCGCCGGCGCATAACACGCCGCAGCAGCAGCCAGCATAAGCAGTACGGCGACGACGCCGTAGGTCAGCGGATCGGTCGCCTCGACGCCGTAGAGCATCGACTGCATCAGCCGCGTCAAACCGAAAGCAGCTACGAGCCCGACGGCGACTCCCGCAAACGTCAGAGCCAGCCCCCGTCCGATGACCATTTTCATAACATCGCCGGCATCGGCGCCGAGCGCCGCGCGAATGCCGATTTCCCGAGTCTGCTGCCTGACCGCATGGCTCACAACGCCGTAAATGCCGGTCACCGCCAGCACCAGGGCGAGAGCCGCGAATGCGCCGAGCAGCACGAGGCTGAAGCGCCGCGTCCTGAGCGAATCGGAAATCAGATCGCCGAGCGCGGCGACGGCGTAAACGGGCTGCGTTTCGTTGACCTCCCATATGCGCGCCTTGAGCGCCGGAATCATCGCCGCAGGATCGCCCGCAATACGAACGGTGAAAATGATCGAACCGGTAGGCGATTGCGCAAAGGGCTGAAAGTATTCGGGACGCGGCGCCCGGTCAAGACCGTCGTGCAGCACGTTGCCGACCACGCCTACGATCTCGAATACGCGCCGAACCGCAGCCTCCTGTCCGCGCGATCCCCCGCGAACGCCGATGCTGCGCCCCACCGGATCCTCGTTCGGGAAATGCCTGCGCGCCATTTCCTCGTTGATTATCACCACGCGCGGCGAATCGGCCGTGTCGAAGTCATTGAACAGCCGCCCGCGCTTGAGCGGCACGCCCAGCGAGGCGAAGTAATCGCTCGCAGCCACGCCGTAAAAAACGGTGGGCTCCTGACCTGGCGGGGGCGCAGGGCGACCCTCGACCGTAAAGGGCAGCGAGGAATCCATACTGCTGCCGAGAAAGGGCGCGGATGTACCGGCGCCGACGGTTTGAACGCCGGGCGTATTTCTGAGTTTTTCCATCGCCGCAGCAACGAACCCGGCGCGCTGCTGCGGCGTGCGGTACCGATCCCATATGAAGGTCTGAAGCGCGATGACGCTGCCGGAGGCGAATCCCGGGTCCGCATTCAGCAGTCGCGCAAAGCTGCGCAGCAGCAGTCCCGCCCCTACGAGCAACACCAGGGCAAGCGCAACTTCCGCTATTATCAGCGCGCCGCGCAACCTGCGTCGAACTGCGCCTGCCGACGCCGCGCCTCCCTTGAGATGCGCGCTGAGGTCTGGTTTGGAAAAATGCAGCGCCGGAGCAAGCCCGAATGCCGCCGCAGTCAGAACCGATACGCCGAGACTGAATGCAAATGCGACGCGATCCGGACCGACCGTTTCCAGACGCGGGATGTCGCCCGGCGCCAAAGCGACGATCAGATCCATCCCCCAGACTGCCGCGAGCAACCCCGCTACGCCGCCTGCCAGCGCCAGCAGCAGGCTCTCGGTCATCAGTTGCCTTACTATGCGGCCGCGCCCTGCACCGATTGCGGCGCGTACGGCGAACTCGCGCTCGCGTTCGCTGCCGCGCGCCAGCACGAGATTGGCGACATTCGTGCAGGCAATCGCCAACACAAATCCTACTGCGCCGAACAATACCCAAAGCGCCGGACGCACGCGCCCCGTCATATGTTCGGTCAGAAACGCCGCCGTAACGCCTACACCGGCGTTCGTCTGCGGATATTCAACGGCGAGATTTGCAGCAATCGAATCCATTTCGGCGCGCGCCCGTTCAATCGTCGCATCGGGTTTCAGGCGCGCCACGACTTTGAGATAGGTCGCGCGCCGCTGCCGCCGCATGCTCTCGTCCGGCGTCTGCGGCTGCCACAAAAGCTCTTCCTGCTCGAAAAGGTGCAGCTTGAAATCCGCCGGCATCACACCGACTACGGTCATCGGCCGATCGTCGAGTATCAGCTTTTGCCCGACGATACCCGCATCGCCGCCAAAACGCCGCTGCCACAATCCGTAGCTCAGCACTACGGCCTGATTGCGACCCTCCTGGTATTCCTCGGCGAGAAATATCCGCCCGACGAGCGGCTGTGCGCCGAGCAGATCGAAGAAGCCGTGCGATACGCGCGCGGTGCGCCACGTCTCGGGTTCGGTTCCGCCCGTATAATCGAGGCTCCAGGGATTGGCAAACGCCATCTCTTCAAACGAGCGGCTGCGCTCGCGCCAGTCGAGAAAATTCGCCGGCGAAACATCGTCGCGCTCTATGCCGTCCTTGATGTTGTTTTCCCACAGGGTAACGAGCCGTTCGGAATCCCGGAACGGAAGCGGCCTCAAAAGCACCGCGTTGACCACGCTGAATATCGCCGTCGTAGCCCCGATGCCGAGAGCGAGCGTCAGCACCGCGATCAGGGTAAACCCGGGCTGACGGATCAACATTCGCACACCGTAACGCACATCCTGCCAGAACCTCATCTTCAGACCGCCTCCTTTGCGCAGGGATAATCCTGCAGGTAACCAATCCCCGTGCCGCAGCGGGCCCGGCGCGCATGCGTTGAAATGAGACGGATTACGGATTCAAGGCTGAAGCATCGAACGGCAGGATGTTCGCTTGCGGGATCGGAGCTTCCCAAATCCGGGCAGGAGGAAACCGCGGAAGATGAGGGAATATGATGGAAAATACGGAAAGAAGAACCTGTATTCCGCAACGGGTTGTTAGACCGCATCTACAGCGGTTTCGATTTTGGTGTTCAGTACTCTGTAAACAAAGTTTGTGAGTTTTTCAGCCGCGCAGCGGCGAAAGATCTGTAGCCTGGTGCGTCAGCGCCAGGTCAGTAGAAAAAGAACGTTC
>JAHBSF010000022.1 GCA_019639255.1 Acidobacteriota bacterium
GTTCATTTGAGGCTCCTTTAGTCCGCTAAGGAAAAGGGATTCGTAAGCACTCGAGAATTTACCTGGCTGTTTTGTCGCGGCGCTGCAGGTATGGCGGGGCTGGCATTTCCCTGCTCTGCCGTGGCTGTCTGCTTTTGATGACTTTTTAGCTTCGACGCCGCGGACATTAACAAACAATCAGTTCTTATGCAAGACAATAAATTTGAACTGGCCCGCTTATAATCGTGCTCAGGTCAACGAGAAGGCGCAATTCCTCGCACTTCTCTATGATCCTCTGCCGGACCGTTGAAAACCCCATCCAGACCTTTGGTAGACCCCGCGCTTCACTTGCTGACATCATTTTCTGTGTTGTGTTCCGCACCTACTCGACTTTCTCCGGTCGTCGGTTCAGCAGCGATCTGCTAAATCACGCCACACGACTTCGGGACAAAAAAAGAGAGATAACGGAACAGACGAAATAAGACGGAACAGACGAAAATATTCGACTATTCCGTTCTTTTCGTTTCATTTCGTTTGTTCCGTAGTTTCTCTTCGGTTTTGGGACGCCGCGATCCCGGAATCGAACACAATCCCTCCCTCCGGTTTAATCCCATACTCACCGAACCCTTCTGCTTTCCGCAGTTAAGCAATTCGGCCGTCCGGCACATAAATTGGTATTGGAATCTGGAGTAATTCCCACTGATCCGGAGGCAAACATGCGTTCATTGATGGGTTCGTTCCGGCAGGACATCCGCTACGGCATTCGCAGCCTGTGGGCGCGTCCGTTATTTACACTCGTCGCGGTTGCGGCGCTCGGCCTCGGCATCGGCGCCAATACCGCGATCTTCAGCGTCGTAAATGCGCTGCTGCTGCAACCGCTGCCTTACTCGCAGCCCGAACGTCTGGTCTGGATATGGGAGATCAATCCCGGCAGCGCAATCGAGAACGAACCGATCTCGATACCGAATTACCGCGACTGGCGCGAGCAGAATCAAAGCTTCTCGGAATTGACCGCGTGGGCGCGAACGCAGGTAGTGCTTACGGGCGCGGGCGAACCCGAGCGGCTCGCCGGCTCTGTAGTGGTATCGAACTTCTTTGCGACCTTCGGCGCGCAGCCGCTGCTTGGACGAACGTTTACTTCGGAAGAAAACACGCCGGGACAAAACCGCGTAGTGGTGCTCAGCCACGCATTCTGGCAGAGACGATTCGGCGCAAGAGCCGACATCGTGGGTCAGCCGATCACGCTCAACGGAGTGCCGCATACCGTTACGGGCGTTATGCCCGCGACGTTCAAACAGCCCGAACCGGGCATCGGCGCCAATCCGGAATTCTGGATGCCGCTCGGAATTGATGCTTCCGGCGACGGAAGGCGCAACGATTTTCTGCGCGTAGTCGGGCGGTTGAAGGACGGAGTTTCGGTTGAATCCGCGCGTGCGGAGATGGCGGCGATTGCCGCGCGGCTCGCCGCAGAGTATCCGGGACCGAATGCGGGATGGACCGTCAAGGTATTGACGCTGCACGAGCGGTTTGTGGGAGATGTGCGACGAGCGCTGCTGATACTGCTCGGAATGGTCGGCTGTTTGCTGCTGATTGCGTGCGCGAATGTGGCGAATCTTTTGCTTGCGCGTGCAGCGTCGCGAGCGCGCGAGATTGCCGTGCGCGCAGCGCTCGGAGCCGGACGAATGCGCCTGGTGCGGCAGTTTCTGACCGAAAGCTCGGTGCTTGCGCTTCTCGGCGGAGCCGCGGGATTGCTCGTCGCCTTCTGGGGCGTAGCGGCGCTTGTATCCCTGGCGCCGCCCAACCTGCCGCGCCTGGATGAAATCACGGTCAACCGCAGCGTGTTTCTGTTTACTCTCGGCGTTTCGCTCGCTACAGGAATGATATTCGGCCTTGCGCCGGCATTGCACGCAACCAGAATTGAACTGAACGAAGCACTGAAGGAAAGCGGGCGCAGCGCGGGCCTCGGGCGGCGAGGCGGCCGGTTGCGCAGCACGGTGATCGTAGCCGAAATCGCGCTGACGATGATCATGCTCGTCGTCGCGGGGCTGATGATCCGCAGCTTTGTGAAGTTGCAGGGCGTAGATCCCGGCTTCCGGCCCGAGCGTGTGCTCAGCTTCCAGTTGCTGCTGCCGCGCACTAAATACCCGGAAGGCCCGCAGGTAGCGGCGTTTTTCGCGCAACTGCGCGAGCGTCTTGCTGCGCTTCCCGGTGTTGAGTCCGCAGGCGCAATCGACGCCGTGCCGCTTTCGGGCGGCGGCAACATGCTTGCTTTTTCGGTCGAGGGCCGCCCCGCTCCTCCGCCCGAACAGGTAGTCGATGCCGAGGCGTATCTGGTTATGCCGGGTTATTTCTCGACGCTCGGCATTCCGCTCGCGCGCGGTGAGGAGTTTTCATCGCAGCACGCCGCGGAAACGCCCGGCGTAACGATGATCAACGAAACGATGGCGCGCCGGTATTTTCCCGATGAAGACCCGATCGGCAAACGCATAACGCTCGGGAGCCCGCAACGGGGGCCGTGGCTTGAAATAATCGGCGTAGTCAGGGACGTAAAGCACATGGATCTGGGCGCCGAGCCGTATCCGCAGATGTACGGCGCACACGCGCAGCAACCGTCGCGGCTGTTGTCTTTCGTCATCCGTACAAAGTCCGAGCCGCTCTCGATTGTATCGGCGGTGCGCAGCGAGGTGAGATCGATGGACGCGGATCTGCCGCTTGCACGCATAACGACGCTCGAACAGATGTTCTCGGATTCCATTGCACGGCCGCGCTTCAATACCGCGCTGCTTGCGGCTTTCGCCGTGGTCGGATTGCTGCTTGCGGCGGTAGGGATTTACGGCGTGATCGCTTACGGCGTGACGGAGCGAACGCACGAAATCGGCGTGCGGATTGCGCTCGGCGCCGGACGAGGCGATGTAATGAATCTCGTCATCGGACAGGGATTGAAACTCGCGGTTATGGGCGTCGGCATCGGCGCAGCGGGTGCGCTTGCGGTCGCGCGGTTGATGTCGGCATTGCTGTTTCAGACCGGCGCGGCTGATCCGCTGACCTTTGCCGGGGTCGGGTTATTGCTTTTAGGTGCGGCGGCGCTTGCGTGTTATCTGCCGGCGCGAAGGGCGACGCGCGTCGATCCGATGACGGCGCTCAGATATGAATAGTGATGAATCTTCTTGATATCTATCGCGGTAATCAGACGTGGGCCGATTATCTGGGGGCGGCCGGACCGGCGAATCCGGATCTGCCGCCCGAGCAAATGGCGGGCGGAATAGAGCGTCTGAACGCGGATTTTCATCTGCTGCTGGGCGATCTGGTATGGAAGTGCGAGCTTGCGAGCGAGACGCTCAATGAACTGCTCGGCGAGGTGCGGTTGGCCGAATTCGAGCGCGAAGCGCGGGCTTACCGTTTGCGGGCCGAACGCGCTTATATCAACGGCTGGTACGACGAAGCGCTCGCGGACTTCCTCGCCGCCGCAGAACGCAACTACCCCGATTACGCCGTCCACCGCTCGATTGCGCAACTTTATCTTTACCATCGCCGGGACCCGGCGCGGGCAAGAGAATACTTCGCAAGGGCGGCGAAATACGCGCGTCCGTCGGATGCAAGGCAGGCGGCCGAAGCGCATTACTTCGCCGGTGCAGCCTGCGCGCTCGAAAGAAATTTCGAGGCGGCGATGGAGGAGTTCGCCGAAGCCGCGCGGCTCAATCCCGGGCTCGGCGAGGCGCACTATCAGCGGGCGACGATCGCCGCTATGCAGCAGGCCGAAGACACTGCGATTGCAGCGCTCGAAGCCGCAATCGAGGCCGACGCCCGATACCACGAACGCGCTCAGGCCGATGAAGCATTCGCCGCGCTGAGGCTGCGCGTAGATGCGCTGCTGCTGCGATTGATGAAGCCGGTAGAGCAGAAAGTAGCCGAGGTGCGGCGCGATGCGGCGACGCTCGAAGGCTACGTCATAGCGCCGCCCGAGGAACGCAAAATCACCGGCCTTTTCCACGAAGTCGAGCGGCGGATGTCGACCGGATTGACCTATCAGGGCGGCCTGCACGTGCTGGCGCAACTCGATGAAGTCGAACGCGAACTGCGCGGCATACACGAGCGTTTCCACAAACAGTACTCGATCGACCCGCGCGATTACGTACGGGCAGTAGCCTTCAGCCCCGACGGGCAGCGGCTGGCATCGGGTTTTCTCAACGGCGGTTTGCAGGTCTGGGAAGTGGATTCGGGATTGCAGCTTTATTCGTTCATCGCGCATCCGGCGAGCGTCAATTCCGTAGCTTTCAGCCCCGACAATCTGTGGCTGGCCTCGGGCAGCCGCGATCGAAAGATCAAGCTGTGGGAAGCCGCATCGGGGCGCGAGATGCAGACGCTTGCCGGACATACGGGCGAGGTGCGCGCCGTAGCATTCAGCCCCGACGGGCTTTGGCTGGCCTCGGGCGGGCACGACGGATGTGTAAGGTTGTGGCGCGCGGTGACGGGGCAGCAAGCCGAGATCTTCGCCGGGCATAGGCGGCAGGTGACATCGACGATTTTCAGCCCCGACGGCAGCCTGATCGCTTCGGGCAGTTGGGACCGGACGGTAAGGCTCTGGGACGCGGCTTCGGGGCGCACAGTGCGCACGCTTGTCGGACACGCGAAGGGTGTATCGGCGATTGCCTTCAGTCCGGACGGAAGGTGGATCGCATCGGGAGGAGAAGACGGCGAGGTCAGGTTGTGGGATCTGACCGCAGGACGCACAGTGCTGCGTTTTGAGGGTCATCGCAACAGCATCAATTCGCTGGCTTTCAGTCCGGACGGGAGTCTGCTTGCTTCGGGCTGTCTCGGGCAGAGGATCATTTTGTGGAAGGCGTCGACTGCCGAGGTAGTGCGCGACGTGAGGTACGAAGACATCAGTTACAACTCGGTTGCATTCAGCCCGCGCGGGCAGTGGCTGGCGCTCGGCAGCCGCGATCTGCAACTGTGGCTGAAGGCGCTGTTGACGAAAGAGGAATTTGAGGCCGTGCGCGCCGGCGAGCAGCGTGCGCGCGAGGCGCGTGCGCGCGCCGAAGAACTCGGGCCCTACTTGCCGGTCGCCCGATCGGAGAAGAAGAGAGAACGCGGAAGTCGCGGAAATGAAAGCGCGGAATCAACGGAACAAGCGAAATGATACGAAAAGAACGGAAAAGTTGAATGGTTCCGTAATTTTCGTTTCATTTCGTTTGTTCCGTTATCTCTCTTTTTTTTTCCAATGTCGCGTTATTTGATTTAGCATACAGCAGGCGATCGTCGATTACCTTTTGGAGGTCACGCCATGACGCGACTGATTATTGCGCTGCTAATCCTGCTTCTGCCCGCCTCATCAACATCTCTCACGCAACAGCGCGCCGCATTCGCCGATCTGATACTGCACAACGCCGTAATATGGACCGTCGATGACGCGAACCCGAACGCCGAAGCCGCGGCGATAAAAGACGGCAGGTTTCTCGCTGTAGGGAAAAACCGCGAAATCCTTGCTCATCGCGGCCCGCAGACCGAGGTCATAGACCTGAAAGGGCAATTCGTCCTGCCCGGCTTCAACGACAATCACGTGCATTTCGCGCAGGCCGCCGCGTTTCTCGAATTCAACATCATGGCCGTCTCGACCCAGAAGGAGTTCGTCGCCCGCGTCAGGGATGTGGTTGCGAAGCTCGCGCCGGGCGAATGGATCGTGGGCGGATACTGGGGCGCTTACGATCAATGGGACGCCGGAAGCGCCGGAGCCCAACGGCGTGCGACTTTTACTCCCGATATTGCGCTCATAGAAGACCTGACCCGGCGCCATCCGCTCTTCATTCGCCGCTTCGATGACGGAGAGTTCGCCGCCAATCGCGCCGCGCTCACTCTCGCGGGACTCAACCCCGACAATCCCGTATCGCAGGGCATAGAATTCCTGCGCGCAGGCAACGGCAAGCCGAACGGAATTATGCGCGGACGCGGTGCGCAGGCGCTGTTTTCCTCGCGCATACCGCGCCGGTTTTCGCGCGCGCGCAGAGTAGAACAGACGCGCCGCGCGCTGGCCGAGATTCGCCGGTTCGGCGTCACCAACGTCAGCGATATGTCGGACGACGAACAGCTCGACATCTACCGCGAACTGCACTCGCGCGGCGAACTCACCGTGCGAATACACTTCCGTCCGGGCCTCGATCGCTGGAACGAGATGGCCGAACGCGGCGTAAAGGTCGGAGCGGGAGACGCCTGGATACGGCTCGGCGCGCTCAAGGGCCACATCGACGGAATCATGGGCACGAGTTCTGCGCGCTTCTTCAAGCCTTATACCCACGACGCCCAGAATCGCGGGCGCTGGCGGCCGTTGATGGTGGATGAAAAGGGCGAATTTGTAGAGGGCAAATTCCTCAAATACATGCTCGACGCCGACCGCGCCGGCCTGCAACTGACCGTTCACGCCATAGGCGACGAGGCCAACCACCTGCTGCTCGACTACCTTGCCGAACTGGAAAAACAAAACGGGCGGCGCGACCGGCGCTTCAGGTTGGTTCACGCACAGGTGATTGCACCCGAAGATTTCGCGCGGCTCGGCTCTCTCGGCGTCGTGGCCGAAGTGCAGCCCTTTCATCTGAGCGACGATATGCGATGGATGGAGGAACGCATCGGGCGCGAGCGCTGCCGGGGCGCTTACGCTTTCAGAACCATCAGCCGCAGCGGCGCCGTGCTGAGCTTCGGCACCGACTGGCCGGGCACTTCCGCAGCCGAATACCCGATCAACCCCATGCTCGGCCTTTACGCCGCCGTCACGCGGCAGACCGTAAAGGGAGAACCCGCGGGCGGATGGTTTCCCGATGAACGGATCACGATCGCAGAGGCAATAAAAGCCTATACCTACAACACCGCCTACGCCAATTTCGAGGAAAACACAAAAGGCTCGATCGCCGTCGGGAAACTCGCCGACCTCGCCGTGCTCGACCGCAACCTGCTGAAAATCCCCGCGCGCGAGATCCTTCAAACCCAGGTTGTCTTCACCATAGTCGACGGCCAGGTGGTTTATCGCCGCTGACGGTAAGAGAGATAACGGAACAAACGAAAATAGACGAAACAAACGGAAAGAAAACCCGAGTATGCTTCTTTCCGTTTGTTTCGTCTATTTTCGTTTGTTCCGTTATCTGTCTTATTCGATCACGATCAGCACCGCGTTTGAAGACGCCTGCGCGCCCGCGCCGTTTCGCACTTTGACGACGATTTCGAGCGCGCCCGCGACCTGCGGCGGCAACTCAAGATTGATCTGATCCAAACCGGCGAAATCCGCAACAGGTCCCGCAAACAGCGCGCCGATGTTCAAACCTCCGATAATCGCCTCTACGCTTTCAGCCACGCCGTTTCCCGCATCTCCGTCAACATCCGGCGCACCGCGCACCCCGACGCCGAAAAGCACCAGAAACAGCCGGTCGCCCTCGTTGCGATGTATGGCGGCGGGCGCGCCGTCCGCGCGGGCAAGCGGCTCATAGATCTGTTCGCCGCCCGATGTCAATCGCAGCAGCAACCCGGCAGGCGCTCCGGCGCCCCGTGAATCCGCGGTAAACAACCCCGGCGCAACTTCGCCTATATCGATCAGACCCGCAGCCGCAGCCTCCCCGTTCGACATCACGACGATGGATGCCGAACCCGTTGCGGCGCCCGGCGGCAACTGATAGTTGATCTGCCCGGGCGAGACAAAAAACAGTCCCGCCGGTTCCCCGTCGATCAGCACCGAAACTCCGCCCAGTTCCACCGGCAGCGGCAAATGCCCTGCGACTGCGGTCGTTGCGGAAAGATTACGGCCGAACGCCGCCAGTATGCCCGCAGGCGCGGCATCGTCCGAGTAGCTTGCGGCATTAACGGAAATCGCGGGCGCGCTCAGGCTCACGAATCCGCCCGCACCCGCACCCTGCTTGACATCGATGCTCACGGCCAGAAGCGCGCCGTCGCTTTCCGGCCTGCCGCGCACCTCTACGAATGCGCCCTCGGCTACATTGCGATACTCGCGCTTGATACGCG
Source organism: Acidobacteriota bacterium (assembly GCA_019639255.1). Taxonomy (GTDB): domain Bacteria; phylum Acidobacteriota; class Blastocatellia; order RBC074; family RBC074; genus JAHBSF01. Next base: position 7,981 of record JAHBSF010000022.1, read on the forward strand.
TCTTATCCGTCACGCGCACGGTGCGCCCGGCCACCTTCCAGTCGCCGATGAATCCATCGGTCATCGGCAATTCCTCGATGACGCCGAAAAGCTGCGTCAGATTGCCGATCATCACTCCCTTGACGACGATCATCCTCGCAGTCACCAGGTCGTCGGCGTCTACGCGGCCAAGCACCTCTACTGCGCCTCCCACCTCGGGCTGAACGCCGTCCTCGCGCCGAATGATCGTGCCCTCAACTACCAGAACCTTGCGGCCGCTCACTATCCACTCGCCCTTCAGGTCATCCGCCGGCGGAAGAGCCTCGATCGTTCCGAAGAACTTCACCTGACTTCCGGGATTTCCCTGCATGCGCTTCTCTACCTGTATCCGCACGGCGATGATCGAACCGTCCTGCTGCGGAGTTCCCGTAACCTGTACGAGCGCGCCTACCGCCGCAGGGCCGTGCTGCTCCATGATTCGCGTATCCGCCGTCACGCGCACGGTGCGCCCGCTCACGATCCAGTCCCCGATCCTGCCCGGATCGGAAGGAAGGCTTTCAACCACGCCCCTGAATTCGGCAAGGTTGTTCGGCGAGTTCTGCGTTTCGATCTCGACGGCCACAAACGATCCGTCATTCTGCGCAATGCCCTCCACTTCGACCGTAACGCCCACGGCTACGGGGCCGTGCTTCTGCTTTATCGTAGTCGTAGCGGTTACGCGCACGGTGCGCCCGCCCACCGTCCAGTCCCCTATCAGACCGGGCGAACTCGGCAGGCTTTCGACAACGCCGCGAAACTTTTCGAGACGCACGCCGCCGCCCCCGCGCATACTCGTCTCTACCTTCGCCGCATCTATCGAACCGTCGGCGCGTGCAGGCCCTTCGACCTTGACGTATATGCCCACCTCGGGCGGACCGGCGCGCTGATCGATCCGCGTCGCCGCAGTTACACGAACTACCCGGCCCCCAACGGTCCATTCCCCTATCCACCCCTGCGTGTCCGGCAACGCCGTCACTACCGCAAAGAGCCTTGCATCGGGTTTCGCCACCGTGCTGTAGGCGCAAATACCCAGTACGACCACCGTCCACAGGATTTTTACCGTCGTCTGCCTCATAATTTCACCTCGCAGGAGCGGAAATTTGCTACATTCAATTGCGACACGAATCCATTCAGTATTACATGCAATTTTAGTGCCGTGTTAACGATATTTTCAATACGGGGAAATTCCGGGGGGATTCCCGGCGGGTAACGGGCATGCATATGCGGATGAAATTGAGCTGGTTATGTATTTTTTCGGCGGTTCTGTTTGTGAGCGTTCCGTGGGTTGGAACCGGCAAGAGCGCGGCGGGAGAATCTGAAAAAGGGTATAAAATTTACGTAGTATCGGAAGCCTCGGACACGATCTCGGTGATAGATTTCGGGCCGGGAGGCGCGCAGCTTGAGCGCGAGTTCAGGACCGGGATCATGGAGCCGGACGTTGACGGGCCGCACGGGATTGCGTTTTCTCCGGATCGCAAGAATTATTTCGTATCGCTCGGTCACGGCCGTCCCTTCGGTTCGGTATGGAAGTATTCCGCAGACGGCGACAGGGTATTGAAGAGGGTTACTCTGGGGCCTTTTCCCGCGACTATGGATGTTTCTCGGGACGGAAATTTTCTTTACGTAGTCAATTTCAACCTGCACGGCGATATGGTTCCGTCATCGGTTTCCGTAGTGGTTGCCGACGAGATGCTCGAAATCAGGCGCATACCGACCTGCACGATGCCGCACGGCTCGCGTTTCAATCCGCAGGGCACGCGGCATTATTCGGCCTGCATGATGGACGACCTGCTTGTAGAGATTGACGCAACGACGCTTGCCGTTTCGCGGCATTTTCTGCTGACGAAGGGCAAGGAGAAGGGCATGCAGGGATCGCCCGAAGCGATGTTGAATGCAAGATCATCAGGTCCCGCAGATCACTCCGGGCACGGGCTCGAAGCGCCGAAACCCGGCGACGCCGGGTGTTCGCCCACGTGGGCGCAGCCGTCGTCGGACGGGAGTACGATTTTCGTCGCCTGCAACAAATCGAGCGAGATCGTAGAAATCGACGCCGGAACCTGGAAAGTCTTACGCCGCATCGAGGCCGGCCCCGGAGTTTACAACCTCGCCGTAACGAAAGACGGCAAGCTGATCGCTACGAACAAGCGCGGCCCGTCCGTATCGATTTACGACGTAAAAACCGGCAGAGAGCTTGCGCGCCTCGCTACGCTGCGCAAGGTGGTTCACGGCGCGGCCGTGTCACCTGATAACCGGTATGCGTTTATTTCGGTCGAGGGCGTCGGCAGCGAACCGGGCACGGTTGAAATCATAGACCTGAAGACATTGAAAACCGCGGCGAGAGTCGATGTAGCTCCGCAGGCGGCGGGCATCGAAGTGCGCTGAATCAGTACGAAAAGAGAAGAGAGATAACGGAACAAACGGAATAAACTAAACAAACGGAAGGGTATGATCTTTTCCGTTTGTTTAGTTTATTCCGTTTGTTCCGTTATCTCTCTTTTCTCTTCTGAGGATCATTGTCCGGGCGCGGTAGTTTCGCCCTTACGCTTCGGCGCGCCGAGCCGCATAATCCACAGTCCTGAATTCACGTCATTGAAAAAGATCATGCCCTTGTGGTGGCGCGCGCCCCAGGTAAACGGCAGGTTCGGTCGAAAGCCCTGCGGGTCGCCCGTCCATACGCGCGCAATTTCCCGCCCCTGACGGTACAGGTCTCCGCGCAGTTCGCCCGATACGTCCAGTATCCGCCCGCCGCCGCTGTAATACCCCATCACCAGCACATCATCCTCTACCCATATGTTGTGCGCGCCGCCCTCGGGCACGCTGTATTCGGCTACTTTTTTCGGATTTGCGAGATTTGAAACATCCAGAACGTGAACGATGCCGCGCACCGGGATGCGCGCCCTATCCTGGATATTGAACTCCGCGGGAAAAACCTCGTCGCCCACAAACAGGTAGTTCTTGTAGCGGAAGACTTCGTGCGCGCCCGCAAGCCATCCGTCGCCGTACAGGTCGTGATAGTTGAAGCGGAAGTTGCTGATCAGTTGCGGGCGTTCGGGGCTGCCGCCCCTGACCCCGTTTCCTACGTCGAGGATCACTACGCCGTCGCGCCAGTAGGCGAGATACGCTATTCCGTCCCTGACCTGCACGTCGTGGAGGTAGCGTCCGCCGGACTGCACGCCGAGGGGCCCCTCGATGGTTTTGGCCATCGGATTATCTACCTGCCAGCGCGCGACCTCCTTCGGGTTCTTCACGTCTTTGAAACTTATGACGCGCATAGAGCCGGTGGCGTCGTCGGTAAGGAATACGTAGCGGCCGTCGATGAATGCGCTGTGAACTCCGCCCGTGACGGTTTCGGTGTATTCGGAAACGATCTTCGGATGCGCCGGGTCGGAAGTATCGAGAAACACTATGCCGTTTTTTCGGCTCGATGCGCCCTCGCGCGTCAATACGCCGATTTTTCCGTCCGAAGTGGTGCTGATGTCGTTCGTAACGCGCGCATCGACCTGAACCTGGTCGGTAAGTTTCGGATTCGCCGGATCGGATATGTCGTAGACCAGAAGCCTGTCGCCGATTGTAGACAGGTAGGCGATATTTCCGACGAACCACTGTTCGGCAAACTGCATGTCTTTTTCCATCGCCCGGCCTATGAGTTCCACCGAGCGTTCGGCGTTGCGCGGCGCGACGGATACGGAAGACGAAGCCGCGAGTTCGCCTATGGCGGCGGTGATGATGTAAACGCCGGGCTTTTCGGCTACGAACGCGCCGTCGGCGTCAATCACGGCTCCGTCGCCGCTCACGGCCCAGCGCACGGCCGGATCTTTTACTATGGCGCTGTTTTCATCGAGCCCCTCGGCGCGGAAGCGCACTACATCGCCCGTGCGAGCAGTGCGGCTGCGCGCTTCTATGGCAAGGCGGCGAACGGTGCTGCGCGCAATCTCGATTTCGACTTTCTTTTCGGCGTCGTCGGATTTTGCGGTGATGACGGCGCGGCCCGCAGCCAGCGCAGCGACGACGCCCGAAGCGTCTATGGAAGCCAGATGCGGCGCATTCGACGACCAGATGATGGCGGCGTCCGAGCGCGGATCGCCGTTGGATGTGCGGGCTACGGCGTGCAATCGCGCCACGCTCCCGACGAGTATGGGCGCAGCGGGCGCAGCAATATCGAGGGTTTTAACGCGCGCGGGTTTGATGCGAACCGTGGCGTAGCCGATTTTGCCTGCGACGAGCGCGCCTATGCGGGCCTCGCCCGGGGCGTAGAAGGACACAAGGCCCTGATCGTCGGCTGCTGCGATATCGAAGGGCGCAGCGAACCACAGCATCGGCTTGTCCTGTGTGGCGCGGCCCTCGGCGTCGAGTCCCGAAGCTGTGAATTTGAGTTCCTGCCCGACCTCTGCTTCGGCGACCGCGGGCGTGATGGAGACGGAGGCTACGGGACGCGGAGGTGTTTGTGCGAACACGGCTATAGCGGCGACGACAAGCGCAAGCGCAGGCGCGCCGACACGTTGAAAAGCAGGAATCCGCATGAAAACACCTCCCGTAGAAGATATGGGTCTTTCCCGTTGCCTGAATGAGTAGTCTGTTAACAACGTTTTTTGATCGTATCCAAACCGCGAAGCGGCGGAAGATCTGTAGCCTGGTGCGTGAGCGCCAGGCTACAGATCTTTCGTCGCTCCGCGGCTGAAAAACTCAAAGAATTCTGTTTACAGAGCACTCAGTATGTGATGACTATTTTGCATTTGACTTCATTATTCACTTTTGGACAAGGGATTTCATTCTCGTTGAAGATGCCGGGACATTTGACTTTTACTTCCATAAACGAGGCTCGTTTATTGTAGTGTTGCACCTTGTTGGGGACGGTGCTGGAAACGGTCCGGTATTGATTTCTATTGAATTTGATCAGCAAATCCGGCGCCTCCTCTTCAATATAAATTCTTGAAGCGCGGTTGGCCTTTATCTTGACTTTTTCGGGGGAAGCGTCCGGGGCAGAAGGAGTCTTGCAGGAAAACTCCTTCATCTGGCCGTTGCCGGTGTCGTATTCGATTTTTTTGATCTCCGCGCGGGAAGCCCTGTCCCCATCTTCTTCACTCTCATCAGGAATCCAGTCGGCGGGATAATGATAGAGGATAGCAACCGAACCCAAACCGTCGATTGTGATCTTACGTTCCGTTTGTTGTTTCTCCTCGGTATCAGGAGCAGATGCAGGAGAGGCATCCGTCACAGGTGGCGTCTGGGTAGGTGTGGGCGTTGGCGCAGGATCGCTTTTGCCATCTCCTCCGCATGAAATCGACAGCAGCGCCATACAGACTGCGATCAAGGTCGCGGCAAGTCTGCACGACAGGCATTTGCCCGACTTACTTGAAAAATTTGTAAAGAGATTGTGCGTCATGGGAGAGATCTCCTCTCTTTCAGGCTGAGGTTTACTTCAGCGCGGCGGACACCAAGGCAATATGCCTGTGAGCCGCCGCGACATCGGGGCGGGAACGAAATCCATAATTACCCCACGCGGCTTCGAGTTCGGCGAGAATCCGCGCGGCGCGGCTCGCATACCCTTCCTGCGCGGGATCTTTGAGAAACGCGGCTGCTCTTGCAAGCAACAAAAGGCACTGCCACTGAGAATCGCGGCGCTCGGTCTGCTCGAACCATCGCTGCGCCTGTTGCGCAAGGTCGCGCGCCCGCGCCGCATCTCCGTTTGAAAGCAGCGCTTCGGCCATCGCCATTTGCGCCTTCGCACGCCGCGCCGGATTGTTTGATTCGGCCGAGAGTTGTTCGACTTCTTCGCAAATCCGCCGCCCTTCGAGAACCTTGCCGGCCCGAAGCCGTGCGAGTCCGAGCGCGAGTTTTGCATCGAAGATGACTTTCGAATCCCTGGAATCCGCCTGCGCAAGCGCTGCACTGCTTTTGGTCTGCGCTTCCGCAAAAGCTCCCTGCACGAGTGCAAGTTCGGCTTCGGGCAACAGCAACTCGCGCCGCAGCGGCTTCGCTCCCGCAATGGCAGCAGCGCGAAAGAGTCTTTCGCGAGCGCCGCGCCCGTCGCCCAATCGACGCAGCGCCGAAGCCGAACCGATCAGGCTGTAAAACGCCGCGTCCGCCAAATCTTTCGCCTCATAACTTCTGAGACTCTCGCTGTAATGCGTCAATGCCTCGTCGTAGCGCTCCAGCCTCAGCAGCACACCGCCGATTTCGTCGTGTGCGTATGCCTTGAGCGCATCATCGGGAGCGCTGCGAAGCTGGTGCTCGAAGGCGCTCAGCGCCGCAACCTCATCCCCCCGATCACGATGCGCCCGACCAATCAGCAGGCGCGATGCCCACGCCTGCCTGCGATACCCGGCCCGCTCAAGATATTCGCTCCCGCGCTCAAGGAGCGCCAGCCCTTCATCCATGCGGTTCTGATCTATACGCAGGCTGCCCAGATTCACCAACGCCCGCGCCTCGTAACGCTCGATCTTGTAGCGGCGCGCCAGTTCGGCGCCCTGCTGAAGGAAGCGTTCCGCCGCAGTATGTTGTCCGCCGCGGTAATAAACGATTCCGAGACTGATCAACCCGTCCGTCGTCATATGTTCGATTCCGGCGCCGCGCGCCAGATCGAGAGCCTCGTTTGACAACCGGGCTGCTGCTTCGAGATCGCCTTCCCTGCTCGCAATACTGCCCAACTGCAACAGTATGCGAACCTGCTGATATTCGCTCGGCGCACTGCCGCGAGCCATACCGAGCGCTGCATCGAATTGCCTGCGGGCCTCGGCTATCTCCTCCAGGTTGAAATGCACCAATCCCCGCTGAACGGCCGTCTCTATGACGCCTTCCGTATTTCCCATAGTGCGATAAAGCGACTCCGCCTCGGAGAAATGCGCGAGAGCTTTCTCGCGCATTCCTTCGCGCCCGTATAAAACTGCGAGCCGCATATGCGCGCCCGGAGAACCAGCGTCCAGACGCAACACCGCCTGATACTCCAGCACTGCCTCATCGCGCGCCTGATTTCGCTCGTAGGCCCGCCCCAGATCGAAATGCGAATACGGCTGATCCGGCTCCAGTCGCGCAACCTCGCGATAATGCTCCACTGCACCGGCGTGATTGCCGATCACCAGTTCGTTGATCGCCTGAATCGTGTGTGCATCGACAGGAGCGAGATCCTGGGTGTCGGGAACAATCGACCGTGCATAGGCGATTTCGTAACTCGCCCGGTCTATGTTATCCATCTCGGCCCAGGCTTCAGCCAGCCGCGCGTGCGCTAATGCAAAGCGATCCTCCACGCTGACGGCGTGCGCAAGCGCCCTGCTCGCTTTCAGGTAAGCGCCGTCGCGCAGGGCGCGCAACCCTTCGTTGTAAACGCGCTGCGCAGCCGGCCCGGGCGCCGATGCATGCCGGTCCCGGAGCCGCCAGGCAAATGCTCCAGCCGCTGTTACGGCTATCAGCAAAAGTACCGCCGCGAGTCGCCTGTTCATCAAACCGGACAGCCGCGGGAAAGCAGCAGGCTCGCCTGAAGATTCGTTCCTTGTTTCAGCAAATGCGGTGGGCAGTTCGGCTGCGGCATTGGCAACGGGTTCGCTTGCAATTAGCGCAGGTATGGAGCGCAATTCTGCGATGAATTCTTCGGCGCTTTGTTGACGCTCTGGGGCACTCTTCGCCAGCGCGCGCAAGGTCAGGCGGTCGAGTTCGGGCGGAATCTGCGGATCGAACCGGGATGGCGGCGGCGGATCAGACTGAAGTATCTGCGTGCGGACTTCGGCTATGCTGCCGCCCGTAAACGGGCGCTGCCCCGTCAGGCATTGGTACAAAGTTACACCGAGAGAGAAAAGATCGCTGCGCGCGTCGAGTTTCTCGCCGCGCACCTGTTCCGGCGACATATAGAGCGGCGTGCCTACCGCCATACCGGGCTGCGAAAGCTCCGCCGCCGCGGTCAGAGTCGGCGAATCGGTCGAAAACATTTCTGAAGGCGGCAACTGTTTGGCGAGGCCAAAATCCAGAACCTTGACCACGCCGCGCTCGCTTATGATTACATTCGACGGCTTGATGTCCCTGTGCAGGATTCCGCGTCGATGCGCCTCGGACAACGCCGCCGCTATCCCTCCGATGATCTCCAGGCTGCGCTCGATTCCTATCCGTCCGCTATGCAGCAATCGATTCAGCGGTTCGCCCGCAACCAGTTCCATTACCAGAAACGGCCGCCCGTCCTGGGTCTCGCCTGCGTCGTGAACCGCAGCAATGTTGGGATGATTGAGCGCGGAGGCGAGCCGTGCTTCGCGCAGAAAGCGCGCCCGCTCGACCGTATCGTCTTTGTTTAATGCGGGAAACTTGATTGCAACGCGTCTATGCAGCACCAGATCCCTGGCCGCATAAACTTCCCCCATACCGCCCGCGCCGAGCTTGTCGAGAATGCGATAGTGCGAGACGATTTCCCCGGTTTCCATTTCGTCGTCTCGTCGCCAGGAACCAATAGGGAACGGTCTCAGGAAATCCCGCGTCTGTTGGCTGTCGCACGCGAGGACCGTAAGGCTTGCGGGCAGTCCCGGAAGCGGCGCCTATTCTCGCGCCGCCTCGCCTGACATTGCAACAGAAAAATTCAGCGGGCCGCTCTCAAAATAACTCATAGGACTTCGCGACATAAAAGAGAGATAACGGAACAAACGGAAATAGACGGAAACTACGGAAAGGTTAGAGTGACCATTCCGTTTGTTCCGTCTATTTTCGTTTGTTCCGTTATCTCTCTTTTATGTCGCGTGGAGTGATTTGGTCGCCGCTACGGCGTCTTGACGCGGCGACTGCGCGAGGGCGTCGCGGATGGTTCGTCGCCTCGCTTCGGCTCTTCGGCGGGCACGCGCCGCGGACGCCCCGGCGCAGCCTGCGATTCCGTATCCGAACCCGCGGCAACCGTACCCGGCGGCGGCGCCTTTTCCGCCGCCGATGCAAACGGCCAGCGCAGCAGCCGCGGATTGATGCGCGCCTGAACGAGTTTCGCCCCGCGCCCCGCCTCCGGCAATTTTACGGGAGCTTTCGCCGCAGGCGCCGCTGCCGTATTCACGCCGCCCGGTTGAGCCGCAGCAACGCCCGGCGCCGTTTCAAACGACTTGCCCAAACGCTCCTCGAACCCGTCGAGCGATCCGTGCACCTTGCGATACAGCACCTCGACTACCGATCGCTTTACGTCAACCGCCGAGGCATCCTGCGGAGGTTCATACGCGGCCAGGTACAGTTCGAGCGCTTCTCTCGTCTCGCCGACGGTTTCTCTTATCATCGCCAGCCGCCACATAGCGGCGCGCCCTTCGGGCAATGCGTCGTAAACATCTACGGCGTCCTGCAGCGCGGCGATCGCCTCGCGATTGCGCCGCTGCTGAAAATGCGACCATCCGCGCGCATCGAGCGCACGCCCGCGCAGTATGCGAATCCGGCCCTCCCGGTCGTAGTTCGGGTACTCGGGCAATGATCCTTCGGGCGCCGTAGCCGCATCCGACAGATCCAGCACCATATCCACGAGTTTCTGCGTGTAATCGTGCGCCTGCCCCAATTGCGCAAGACGCTGGGCGACGTAAAGCGCGCGAAACGCGCGGCGCAGCCCCTCTACGTTTATAAACGCGTTTGCGGCGGCTTCGAGTTCGCTTTCACTACTGCGCGTAATCCTTCCGCCGCCCCTTCGCGCTGCCCCCACTGCGGGCGTCGCATCCGATGAATCCGGCTTGAGCGCCTGCAACCGCGCCTCCAGGCGAACGAGCGTTTCGGCAAGCGTGAACTGCTCGTCCGTCGTGGGCGGTTTTGCAACGAATATGGACGCCTGCCGCTCGCGCGCAAGCAGATCGCTCAACCGCTCGGCTTCAAAAGGCAACACGCCTCCAAGACGCGCCGCAAACTTTCCGCTGCGCGCAATCACGAAGGCCCGGGCGAACTGTTCGAGCGCGCCGTTGAAATCCTCAACCGCCAGATACAGTTTGCCGAGCGTAAACCGAAGCGTCGGGAAATCGGCGTTTCTCAACGCGGCGAGCAGGTGATTTTCGGCCTCGAAATAACGCCCCTCGGCAATATCGAGTTCCGCTGCGGCGATCCTCGCCCAACTGTAGCGCGGTTCGCGCGCGATCGCCTGCACTATGGCGAGATTCGCCTGCGGGTACTTGCCCTGCGCGAGAAAATAAAATCCGAGCTGCGTCTGCAATTGAAGGTTGCGGTCCACGGCGTCGGCGCCCTTCAGGCTGCGAATGCGATCGAGCGCTGCGGCGGCTGCGGATTCGCGCCCCTCGGCCAGTTCTACAAGCGCCAGCCCTTCAAGCGCCGCGGCGTTTTCCTTGTCTGTCTGCAACTGGCTGCGGTAAAGACGCGCCGCTTCGCCGTAATCTCCGCGCGCACGCGCCAGATTGCCGAGTTCGGCGTACGCCCTGGCGTCCGAGGCATCGAGCGCCGCAATTTGTTGAAGCTCTTTATCAGCCTCATCCAGACGCAATCCCATGCGGTAGGCTGCGGCCAGCGGACGCCGGAGCTTCACGTCCTCGCGCGAAAGACGCACGGCGGCTTCGAGCGTGCGTATGGCCTCGACGGGCGCTTCGAGGCTGAGATAAAACTCGCCCATTGCGCCCAGTCGCAGCGGCTCTTTTGAAAACCTCGCTTCGAGCAGCGCCGCGAGATCTATAGCCTCCGCGCGATATCCGCGCGCCGACACCGCAAACGGGATGCGCGCCACGGTCGATTCAAAAAACCGGTCGCTTGTCTTTTCGGGCAAACCCGCGATTGCGCGCCGCAGCAGATCCATCGCCCCGCGTATGTCGTTATCCGCAAGCCTGCGCTCTGCGATTTCGGCGCGGCTGCGCACGATTTCCTCGTGCGCCGAAACTGCAAGCTCCGCGTCGCGGTTTCTGGAGATAAAGGCTTCGAGCGCGGCAATGCGCTCCTCGGGGTCGACTACGGCAACCGCCGCGTCGAACTGGCGCCGGGAAAGGGAGCGGTCCTGCGCACCCGCAACGGCTGAAAGAAGCAGACCGAAAACAAGGAATGCCGGAATGATTCGTGCGAATTTGTGTTTCATCGCCTCACGCTGATGCTGCGGTCAGGATTGCTGCCAGCCGCAGTATAACGCGGGCGGGAAACCGGCCGCTACCCGTCGCGCAGCACTTCGCGCCCGAGGTCGGGGAATACTCTGCCAACCTTGCCGAGCAGATACTCGCCGTAAGCGCCTCGAAATTCGTGAACGCTTGCGCCGTCCCAGCGCTCGTCGCGATCTTCCGATATACAATCGACAATCGGCCGCACCTCCGCTTCCCAGTTCGGATCGTAGAAAAACGGCCACGAAAGCCGTCCGCGCCTGATCGGGGTACGCACGCGGTGCGGCGTCGAACGGTACAATCCGCCCGTCATGCGGTCGAGCATATCGCCGATGTTGCAGACAAACGATCCCGCGAGCGGCGGAGCCTCGATCCATCTCCCGCGCGATTTGATTTCCAGCCCGCCCGAATCGTCCTGCCTGAGAATCGTCAACAGCCCGTAATCGGTATGTTCCCCCACACCCCACATTTCCGCATCGCCCGAAGCATTGTTCAAAGCATCGTTCAAAGCATTGCCGGAAGCGGTCGGCTGCGCAGGGTAATGAAATATGCGGAAAAGTATCAGCGGATCGGCCGTATAGCGATCATCGAAGTAGGTTGGCTCAAGTCCGAGGCTCAGCGCGATTCCGGCCGTCAAACTGCGGCCGAGCCGCGTCATTGCGTCCATATATTCGAGCACCGTTTCGCGAAAACCCGGCATGTCCCGGGGAAACAGATTCCGCCCGTGCAGCGGCGCGCCGGCCTTTACCAGCGGATGCTCCTCATCGAGTTCGGCTCCGAAATAAATGCCTTCCTTGATGTCGGGACGGCCCGATGTGAGTTCCCCGCCCACGGGAAAGTACCCGCGCCAGGCGCGCCCGCCGCGCTCCATGCGGATTGCCATCTTCTGCGCCTCGCTGTGCGCAAAAAATCTGCGGCTCAACTCTTCCAGGCGCTGTTGCAGCGTTTCATCCACGCCGTGCCCGACGACGTAGAAAAATCCCGTATCGCGGCACGCGCGCCCGATTTCGGCCGCCGTCCCGGATATGTTCGCCGTACGCTGCGTGAGCGTCCGTATGTCGATGACCGGAATAGCGCGGCTCATTCCCGCCTCGTAGAAAGAGAGATAACGGAACGGACGGAAACAGACGAAACAAACGAAATCACCTTTCTTTTCGTTTTTTTCGTCTATTTCCGTCTGTTCCGTTATCTGGTTTTTACCGGTCCCGGCGGCGGCGGCGGCAGTTTCACGGGTTTGTCCTTCAGCTTCTTCATCACCTCGGCGACGGCGCGTTCGAGTTGGGCGTCGCGCCCCTCGATTACGGACTTGGGATCGTTGTCCACCTCGATATCCGGATCTACGCCGTACCCCTCGATGATCCACTCCCCCTTTACGTTTGCAAAACCGAACTCGGGCACGTTCACAACGCCGCCGTCAATGAGAGGGCCGCGGTTGGTAATGCCCACCACGCCGCCCCACGAACGCTTTCCGACGAGCGGCCCCAGACCGGCTTCGCGAAACATCGCCGGGAATATGTCGCCGTCCGAAGCGGAGTTTTCATTGAGCAGCGCCGCCATCGGTCCCAGAAAAACCTGATCCGGATACGTCGTCGCCTCGTCGTTTGTCCGCGAATACCCGAGCGCCAGCAACCGCCGCCGCAACCGCTCGATCAGCATACGCGACACGTTGCCCCCGCCGTTGGCCCTCACGTCCACGATCAGCCCCTCAAGGCGAATCTGACCGTAATACCATTTGATGAACTCGCGTATCCCGTTCGCTCCCATATCAGGTATGTGAATGTAGCCGACGCGCCCGCCCGTCATCTCCGACACCCTGCGCCGGTTGGCGTTGACCCAGTCGAGATAGATCAGGTTGGATTCGTCGGTGATGGGACGATAAGAAACCGTGCGCGCCCCCTCCATAACGGGCCGATCGTTGAGCGTCAACTGCACGGGATTGTCCGCCCTGTTGCGGAACAGGCGATACGGGTCCTCGTCCGCCTTTAACTCCACTCCGTCAACCGCCAGCACATAATCGCCCGTTTTTGCATCGACGCCGATTTCCGTGAGAGGCGAACGGTACAGATCCTCTTCGTTCTGCCCGCCGAATATCTTCGCGATCCTGTAGCGCCCGGATGCACGGTCGAGTTCAAGACGCGCTCCGGGCAATCCCGCGCGCGGACGCGGCGGTATCTGAAAATCGCCGCCGTCTATATAGGCATGCTGCACCGTCAACTCGGCGATCATTTCGCTGATGACGTAGTTCAGATCCGAACGATGCGCTACGTGTTTGAGCCAGGGCTGGTATTGCCTGCGCAACGCTTCCCAGTCGTAGCCGTGCATGTTCGGAACATAGAACCAGTCGCGGTAGCGCCGCCAGACTTCGTTGAAGATCTGCTCCCATTCCTCGGCCGGAACGCGATCGACGAACATTCCCGCCGTCGATATGTTCTTCTTCGCCTGCACGCCCTGCGGCGTTGCATCGAAAAGCTGCCACGCCCCGCCCTGCGCAACCATTACCTTGTTGCCGTCGCGCGAAAGCACGTATCCGCCTATGCCCTCGCCGAGCACCGTTTCGCGCCTGTCCCTGAGCGAAAAGAGCTTCAGCGCCGGGGGCCGGTCGCCGCCGCGGCCGTAGAAAAACGCGGGGCCCGTCGCATAAAGCAGATAACCGTTTTTCGCCGACAATCCGAAGTAGTTGTCCGCCGCCACGGGCACGCGCGCAACACGCCCCTCGACGCCCTCAAAATCTATCTTCAGATCGGCCGGAGCCCCAGGTGCAGCGGAAGTTGCAGCGGAAGTTGGAGGGGAAGTTGGGGCGGAAGTTGGAGCGGCGGCAGGCGTTTCGGTTTTTTTCGCCTCATCGGGTTTTGTAACCGTCACCTCGTCGCTTTCGGCCGGAAACGGATGCTTTACATCGCGGCGCAGCGCAAGCGCAAAGATGCCCGTGCTGCGATTGCCCGCGAAATTGAATTCGAGGTTTGAAATCTGCGGCGCAAATTCGCGCTGGCTCAGAAAGTACAGGTAATTGCCCGCCGGGTCCCATACGGGACTCGTTTCATTGAACATCTCGCCCGTGACGCGGCGCACACTTCCATCGCCTGCACTCCATATGTAAATCGACGAATAACCGTTTTCTCCCTGCTGGCTGAAGGCGAGGAAGTCCCCGCGCGGCGACCATACGTAATCGCGTATCTGCCCGCGCGGAGTATCCACGATTTCGGTCAGCCGGCGATCGGCCACCCCGAGCACGAAGAGTTTGCCGTCCTTGTCGCCGAACGCGAGATGTTTGCCGTCCGAAGACCATTCGGGCGCGTAGCGCATCGCGCGCCCGTTGCTGGTCAACTGTTCGAGGGCGCCCGAGCCGTCCTGGGCTGCGAGGTAGATTTCATCCTCGCCGCTGCGATCCGAAACAAAAGCTATGCGCGAGCCGTCGGGCGACCAGCGCGGCCACTTGTCGTGAGCGTTGGAGCTGCGCGTCAGATTGCGCGTCGGGCCTTTTTCCACGGGCACGGTGAAGATATCGCCGCGCGCGGCAAACAGCGCTCGCTCGCCCTTCGGACTGAGCGAGGCGTCGAAGATCAGATTGCCCGCCGCAACGCGACCCGCGCGCCGCGCAAGCCCGTCGTCGAGCACCGTAATCGACAGCGCGCGATCCTTTCGCCCCTTCGTGTCGTAGATGCGCAGCTCGCCGTTCAGTTCATAAACGATGCGCCCCTCGCGGTCCGCGCTCGGCCACCGCACGTCCCAATCCCTGTGCGCCGTTACCGCCGCCGTTCTTGCGCTCGCTACGTCGTAGGCATAGATGTTGAACTTGCCGTCGCGGTCCGAGGTGAAGTAAATCGAGCCGCCGATCCACATCGGATCGCGGTCGGCGCGCGGATGATCCGTCACGCGAACCACCGAATAACTCTTCAGATCGAAGATGAACAGATCGTTCGCCTGCCCGCCGCCATAGCGTTTCTCGGAGCGAAAGTCGCGGAAGCGCGGCGAATAGACTATGCGGGAACCGTCCGGAGAATACGCCCCCGCACCCGATTCCGGCATCAGCAACGCTTCGGCCGGGCCGCCCGCCGCCGGCGCCGTATAAAGCCTCGTTTCGGGCAACGTCCACGAATCGCGGTGCGAACGAAACAGGATGCTGCGGCCGTCTGCGGTCCAGCCGTAGACCTGATTGTCGTAGCCCCAGCGCGGCGAAAGCGGTCCCCGCGCCGGATAGAAGGTCAACTGCTTCGGTTCGCCGCCCGTAGATGGAATGACGTAGACCTGTTCGTCGCCGTCGTACTGTCCGGTAAAAGCGATCCAGCGCCCGTCGGGAGAAAACTTCGCAAAAAGCTCCAGACCGGGATGCGCCGTCAATCGCGTAGCCGTTCCGCCGCCGGTCGAAGCCGTCCACAGATCGCCGCCGTAGGTAAACACTACGCGGTCGCCGTGTATGTCTGGAAAGCGCAGCAGTTTGGTCTGCGCAGCAGCGCTTGCCGTCACTGCAACAGCAAAAAATGCGGCCATCATCATTCGAAAAATTGTTCGCACGTACTCCTCCTGATGCGCGAGATGAAACAAAAACCGCCGAATTCGCGGAAACCTATGCGGAAATCAGGGAATGATCTTCCTTCCGCGTTTTCCGTGTCAATATTTCCCAGATTTTTGTTGCCTCAGACCTGAGTGCGGCGGCAGTCAATCGACAGGCGCTTGATCTTGGCGTTGAGCGTCTGTACGCGCAGACCCAGAAGCTGCGCTGCGCGCGTCTGATTGCCGCCCGTCTGCTTGAGCGCTACTTCTATAAGACGGCGCTCGTATCCCTCGATCGTGGTTTCGAGTTCGATTCCCTGCGCCGGAATCCCGTTAAACGTCGTGTTGCGCAGCGCCGCCGGCAGATGCGCCGCCGTGATACGCAGCGGCGGCAAGTGCGCTATGACGCTTTCGAGCACGGCTTCGAGCTCGTCTATGTTCCGCTCCCATCTGTACTGCGCAAGCAACCGCATCACTGCAGGCGCGACCTCATCCACCGAACAACCGTATCGCCGCGCTAACCGCCGTATGACGGCAGCCGCTATCAGCGGAATGTCCTCGCGCCGCTCGCGCAGCGGCGCAAGCACCATCCCCTGCGGCCTCAACATCTCTACGAGCCCGTATGCAATCCGCGTTTCGACCGTCATAGATTCGGGATGCCATTGCGTGGCCAGTATCAGGCGCGGCCCCGACAAACCGCCGCTGCCCGGCTCTCGCCAGCGCTGCTCTTCTAAATAAATCGCAATACGCTGCTGCAACAGCGGCGCCAGCCCCACAAGTTCATTGAGGAATACGGTCCCTATAGCCTTGTTGCCGAGCACGCCGTTCGGCCCGTTCAGGAGGTGGTCGAGTTCCTCGGGGCTGAGCGTCTGCGCGTTGACGGAAAGAAACGGCTTCTGCCTGCGCTCGCTCAGGGCGTGAATCGCCCGCGCAATCTGCTCCTGGCGCAACCCTCGCTCCCCAAGCAGCAGCACAGCCTGATGATGCTGCGCCTGACGCTCTACATAACGCCGCAACTCGCCCACCCACGCGCTTATCCCCACAAAACACTCGCACTCCATCAACTGCGCCGCATTCATCCCACTCATCGACGCCGGCAACGCAGCAATCGCAGCAACCGATTCCCTGCCCGTTCCGTTCCTCATCATCCCTCTCCCTCCCCGATTCGCAATTCGCATCCGTTGAGCGCCGCCGGCGCAATCAGCGAAGCCAGACAGATTCGCACCGAAAAATCCTCCCCCTCCTCGCAGTGCGCCTCGCCCGCCTCAATCCACCCGTAAACCCTCCCCAAACTCACGTCGCAAATCGCCGCCGCCTCTTCCGCCGTAATCATTACCCCCTCCGCCCCGCAACGACTGCACCACCCCCGCATCCGCCCCACCCGCCTCCTCAGCAGAAACTCCCGCTCCGTCACCGTGATGATCTCTACCCTCAGCATCTTTACCTCGTTCCCCAATTCAATTTTCCCTTCCACAATTGTGGAAACAAATCCAATCCCGCGACTCGCCATATACGGTTACTGCTGCCGGGAGGCGGCTGGAACCCCTCGGATTGGACGATTTGCGTCTGCGGTCTTGTGCGGGTGCGGTTAGAATTAGGGGAAAACTTCTGCTGTCTGCTCGTCGTTTTCATATGCGGCATACTGGCCCGGCGAGCGTATGAAAGTCTTGAGTTGGGGATCACGAAACGATCATTTAGTTTTTATTCCGGTCTGTATTGAGAACAATTTTGGGGCGATTTCGAGAGCGATGACGGAGTACTGAAGATGGAGTACTGAAGATGGCAATCAGCAAGCGGGACAAGCATTTCTACGAGTTCGGCCCGTTCCGGCTCGATCTGTCGGAGCGGCTTTTGCGGCGCGAAGACCGGGAGGTGCAGCTTCCGCCGAAGGTATTCGAGACGCTGCTGGTATTTGTCGAAAACAGCGGCCACATACTGGAAAAAAACGAACTGATGGAGCGTTTGTGGCCCGACAGCTTCGTAGAGGAATCGAGCCTGTCGCAAAACATATTCCTGCTGCGCAGGGCGCTCGGCGAAGCAGGCCCAACCGCCGCCGCCTACATCGAAACCATCCCGCGCCGCGGCTACCGTTTTACCGCCGAGGTGCGCGAAATACGCGACGCGCCGGAAGCGCTGCTCGTTACCCAGCGCACCGAAACGCGCATATCAATTCAGGAAACAGATCAGGAAACAGGCAAAGAAACCAATAAGGAAAAGCATGTAACCGCGACGGTTCCTGCCGCCCGGCCGCAGCGGATGCCGAATCGATCAGCGCTCGGGTTGCTCGCTGCGGCCGTAGTCGCGACGCTGCTCGGCATTTTCATATGGCAGCAGTTTGACCGCGGTGCAGCGTCATCATCGATCGCATTTCAGGACATGCGCATGACGCGCCTGACCTCTACGGGCAAAGCCCGCCGGCCCGCCATCTCGCCCGACGGGAAATACGTCGCGCACGTGGTCGAAGAAGCCGGCCGCCAAAGCATATGGGTGCGTCAGGTAGCCGCTCTGGGCGGCGTTGCCATCGTCGCTCCGGAGGAAGTCGAATACGAGGGGCTGACATTCACGCACGACGGCAATTATCTTGCCTACGTCGTCTATCAGAAACCCAGACACTACGGCGCGCTCTACATCGCGCCCGTGCTCGGCGGCGCGCCGCGCAAGCTTATAGACGACATCGACACGGCGGTCGCCTATTCGCCGGACGGAAAACATCTGGCATTCCTGCGCAACTACCCGAACGAGGGCGAACGCTCGCTCATAGTCGCCTCGATCGAGGGCGGCGAGGAGCGCCGCCTCCTTACGCGCGTGCGTCCGGACTTTCTCGCGCTCGTACCGCCGTCGTGGTCGCCCGACGGCCGGACCATAGCCTGCGTTTCGGGAAGCTTCGGCCCGAAGGGATCGTCAATACAGGTGATCGGAATTGATGTCGATGACGGAAGGGAAACGCCCATTACGCGGCAGAAATGGCAGCGCATAGGGCACGTCGCGTGGCTAGGCGACGGGCGCGGGTTGCTGATGACGGCGCGCGATCATACATCTCCGATGATGCTCGACCAGATATGGTACCTGCCTTACCCCGAAGGCCGGCCGCGCCGGATAACCAACGACATGCACTCGTATAACGGACTGAGCGTGGCCGCCGACGGGCGAGCATTCGTAACGGCGCAGATGACGCGTTTTTCGCGCCTCTGGATCGCTCCCGAAGCCGATGCATCGCGCGCCCGCGAAGTCTCTTCTCGTTACCTGGATCAGAGCGGCGAGCGGCTCGGATTCGCCTGGACGCCCGACGGTCGCCTCGTCTACAGCTCGACCGCCGGCGGCAACCCCGACATTTGGATCATGAACTCCGACGGCAGCGATCCGCGCCAGTTGACCGTAGATCCCGAAGCCGACTTCGCGCCCGAAGTCTCGCCCGACGGCCGCTGGATAGTATTCACCTCGCGGCGCGGCGGCGCGGCCCACATATGGCGCATCAACCTTGACGGCGCCGACGCGCGACAGTTGACTTCGGGCCCCGGAGAAACTTCGGCGAGTTTCACGCCCGACGGCCGCTGGGTCGTATATGAAAGCTTCGGCTCCGGCAGAAGCACAATATGGCGCGTTCCCGCCGATGGCGGCGAAGCGCAAAAACTCAGCGATGCATTCTCCATACTGCCGTCGGTATCGCCCGACGGGAGCAAAATCGCCTGCTCGCAGCTCGATACTCCGTCGGGTCAAATGCGCCCGACCATCCTATCGGCTGCAGACGGCCGGATCGTAAAAATGTTCGACTCGCCCGTTGCGTCTCCACATCTGCGCTGGACTCCGGACGGCTCTGCGCTGAGTTATGTCGAAACCCGCGGCGGCGTATCCAACCTGTGGCGGCTTCCGGCCGACGGCGCAGCGCCAGAACCCATTACCCGCTTCGGCGACGACCTCATATTCCGCTACGCCTGGGCCCCGCACGGCCGCTCGCTCGTGCTCGAACGCGGCCAGGTGCTCTCCGACGTAATCATTATCACCGACTTCCGCGATGACCAGGATTAAGAGAGATAACGGAACAAACGAAATAAGACGAAAACTACGGAAATACTCATCTTTTCCGTAATTTTCGTTTCATTTCGTTTGTTCCGTTATCTCTCTTTCCCTAAACAGGGAATCGCCGGTATTCTGCTATCATTGTTTTTCAAGGAGGCATCGAAACGACGTGGAAATTCCGATCTATCAGGTTGACGCATTTACCTCAACACCCTTTGCAGGCAACCCGGCGGCGGTCTGCTTTCTTGAACGCGCGCACTCCGAGGAATGGATGCAGCGCGTAGCGGCGGAGATGAATCTTGCCGAAACCGCCTTCCTTTCTCCGCTCGACGACGGATACTCGCTGCGCTGGTTCACTCCCACCGTAGAAGTTCCGCTATGCGGGCACGCAACGCTTGCCTCCGCCCATACGTTGTGGGAAAGCGGCAGGCTTCCGGTGGATGGCAAGGCCCGTTTTCATACCGCGAGCGGCCTTCTCACAGCGCGCCGCGCAGGCCATCTCATAGAACTCGATTTTCCGGCCATACCTACCGTACCCGGCCAATTGCCCGAAGCCGCGCACGCGGCGCTCGGCGTCGCCCCCGTAGCGGTTTACTCGACGCCGTCCGGGACCGTCGAACACTTCTTCGTAGTCGAACTCGCCGCAGAAGAAGAAGTGCGCGCGGCGCGCCCCGATTTTCGCGCGCTCGGGCGCGCCGTCGACGCCGGAGTAATCCTGACCGCACGCTCATCGTCGGCTGAATTCGATTTCGTATCGCGCTTCTTCGCCGTAAACTTCGGCATCGATGAAGACCCGGTTACGGGCGCCGCACACTGCTGCCTTGCGCCGTACTGGAGCGGCAAGCTCGAAAAAACCGAAATGACCGGCTATCAGGCTTCCGCGCGCGGCGGCGTGGTAGGCGTGCGGATTGAGGGCGACCGCGTGGCGCTGCTCGGCGAGGCCGTCACCGTAATGCGCGGCGCGCTCATCAGCGACGGGAGCTGAGTGATGGAAGACATAATCGCCGTATACACCGCCGAAGCCCCGCCGATTGCCGCCGACTTTTCAACCGCCGTCTGGCAATCCGCGGTTGTACATAAGCTCCCGGCGGACTGGCGCGGCGGTCCGGCGCCCGCCGAACTCGATACCGAAACCCGCATACTCTGGACAAACAGCGATCTTTACATCGGGTTTAACTGCGCGTATACGGAACTGGACGCGGATGCGGACGATGATGTCGACGTATCGGCCGAGAGATATGCGCTGTGGGAGCGCGATGTCTGCGAAGCGTTCATTCGCTCGCCTGCGGAACCGGCCGCGACGAGTTATCTGGAGTTCGAAGTAGCTCCCACCGCCCAATGGTGCGATCTGAGAATCGACCGCGTTCGCAGCCGCAACGACTGGCAATGGCAAAGCGGTATGAAAACCGCTGCGGCAATCGACCGGCCCGCCGGCCGGTGGCGCGCGCTGATGGCGATTCCCTTCGCCTGCTTCGGAACGCGACCCGAAGCGGGCGAGGACTGGATGGGGAATCTCTTCCGCATAAGCCGCGTTGAAGGCCGCCGATGTTACCTTGCCTGGTCCCCCACATATACCGATCTCCCGAATTTTCACGTCCCCGAACGCTTTGTCCGCTGGCGATTTTCGGCCAGGTGAAACAAACGCTCATAGCGGACCCCGCTCTTCCGGTTGCAGTTCGGTTCGTTCCGCCTTAATCTCTACCCGCCGCGTAATCAGGTACAGTTGAACCGACCGGCCGGTAACTTGAATCCTTTAATACAGGGGATGGCATGAATGGAGCGGAGAGTCTGCTGCGGACTGCGGCAGCGGCGGGGGTGGATGTCTGTTTCGCCAATCCGGGAACGACCGAGATGCCGATGGTGCTGGCGCTCGAGCGCGTACCCGAAATCCGGCCGGTGCTGTGTCTTTTTGAAGGCGTATGCACGGGCGCAGCCGACGGCTACGGGCGCATGGCGGGAAAACCGGCATTGACGCTCTTGCACCTCGGCCCCGGCTTCGCAAACGGCATCGCCTACCTGCACGATGCGCGCCGCGCACGTTCTCCCATAGTCAACCTGATCGGTGAACACGCAACCTGGCACATAGCGGCCGACGCTCCGCTGAACTCCGACATCGAATCGCTGGCGCGGCCCGTATCGGCCTGGCTGCGGCGCAACGTATCTTCTCAAACACTCGCACGCGACGCCGCCGAAGCCGTCGCCGCTGCAAACATTTCTCCCGGACAGATAGCGACGCTCATCATTCCGCACGATTGCCAGATAGAAGATTCCGCCGGAGCAGCCGCCCCCCTCGCTCCGGCAACTCCCCCGTCGCCACCAGCCGACGCCATACGACGCGCGGCCGAACTGCTGCGCGAGGCGGCGCACCCGGCGCTTTTTCTCGGCGGACTCGCCCTGACTGCACGATCTCTCGCAGCCGCAGCCCGAATCAGATCCTCCACAGATTGCCGGCTGATCTGCGAAACTTTTCCGAAACGCCTGGAGCGCGGATCGGGGCTGCCCGTAGTGGAACGGCTGCCTTACTTTCCCGAACCGGCTATGTCGATGCTTGCAGCGCACGATGCAATAGTACTTGCGGGCGCGCGCGAGCCGGTATCGTTTTTCGGTTATCCCGGACTGCCGAGTTATTTCATTCGGACTGAAACTGCAAAACATACGCTTGCCGGACCGCAAGAGGATGTGGAAGCGGCGCTCGAAGCCCTCGCCGATGAAATCCGTAAACCGGATGATGTGCAGCGGAGGGATGACGCGAAGCGGCCCGAACGCCCGAGCGGAGCAATCACGCTCGAATCGTTCGGCGCCGCCATCGCTTCGGTTCAGTCCGAAAATGTAATCGTGATGGACGAGGGGAATACGAGCAGTTTTTATTACTTCGGACTTGCAGCCGGAGCGCCTCGATTTACGCATCTTGCGCAGCCGGGCGGAGCCATAGGACTCGGCATGCCCGTGGCGACCGGTGCGGCCGTAGCAGCGCCCGACCGCACGGTTATAAACCTTCAGGCCGACGGCAGCGCCATGTACACGATTCAGGCGCTGTGGACGCAGGCGCGCGAGGGACTGAAGATCAAGACCGTGCTTTGCAACAACGGCGGTTACCGCGTGCTCGGCGTAGAGATGCAGCGCGCCGGAGTCAGGGAGTTCAGCCCGCGGCTGCAAAGCCTCATAGGGCTTGTCGATCCGAAACCGGACTGGGTGAAACTGGCCGGCGGTATGGGCGTTCCGGCCGAGCGCGTAGAACGTGCAGAAGACCTCGCCGCCGCGCTTGAAAGAAGTCTCGACGAACCCGGTCCTTATTTTATCGAAGCAATATTCTCGTGAACATCAGGAGGAATAACGGAACTAACGGCAAGGCTGGCATCTCTTCCGTTTGTTTCGTGAATTTTCGTTTGTTCCGTTATCTCTTTTCTTTTCCAAAGGAGCATTTCTCGCATGAGCGAACTCGTCACCTGGGCCAAAGACGGCGCTATTGCCGTCATTACCGTCAACAATCCGCCGGTCAATGCGCTCAGTCCGGGCGTGCCCGAGGGCATCGGCGCAGCCGTGGCCGCGATTCAAACCGACGATGAAATAAAGGGCGCGATCCTCATCGGCTCGGGCGCGACATTCATCGCCGGCGCGGACATCAAGGAATTCGGCAAGATCACATCGGGGCAGCGGCGCGAAGGCATCAACTTTCTCGAACTGCTGCTTGCAATCGAAGACTCGCCGAAACCCATAGTCGCCGCCATACACGGCACCGCCTTCGGCGGCGGGCTTGAAACGGCGATGGCCTGCCACTACCGCGTGGGCGTCGCATCGGCGCAGGTCGGACAGCCCGAAGTCAATCTCGGAATCATTCCGGGCGCGGCCGGAACGCAGCGCCTGCCCCGGCTTGCGGGCGTGGAAAAGGCCGTCGAGATGTGCGCATTCGGCGCGCCCGTGCGGGCCAAAGACGCGCTTGCCTGCGGCATACTCGACCGCATAGTGGATGGCGACCTGCTCGAAGGAGCAAAATCGTTTCTTCGGGAGGTAATCGCATCCGGCGCCGCTGCGCCGAAAACGCGCCAACGCAACGAAAAACTCGGCAACGCCGAAACAAACGCGCCCGTTTTCGCCGCCGCTCGCTCGCTTGCTCGCAAGACCAAACGCGGGATGACCGCGCCGCTTGCCGCAATCGACGCCGTCGAGGCCGCAACCCAGCTTTCTTTCGACGACGGCTGCCGCCGCGAAGCCGAAATCTTCAGGGAATGCCTGTTTTCAAATCAGTCGAAATCGCTCATACACGTATTCTTCGGCGAACGCGAAGTCGCAAAAATCCCCGGCATTACCAAAGAAACGAAGACCTACGACATCAAACTCGCGGCCGTAGTCGGCGCCGGAACGATGGGCGGCGGCATCGCGATGAACTACGCCAACGCAGGCATCCCCGTCCTGTTAAAGGAAACCGATCAGGCCGCGCTCGATCGCGGACTGGCGACCATCACCAGAAACTACGCCAATTCGGTAAAAAAAGGCCGCTTCAGTCAGGAAGTCATGAACGAGCGTCTGGCGCTGATTACGCCGACGCTGGATTACAGCGGTTTTGATAACGCCGATATAGTCGTCGAAGCCGTTTTTGAAGGCATGGCGCTCAAGAAGGAAATCTTTTCCGCGCTCGACCGAATATGCAAACCGACGGCGATTCTGGCGTCGAATACATCTACGCTCGACATAGATGAAATCGCTTCGGCAACCTCGCGCCCCGAAATGGTAATCGGGCATCACTTCTTCTCGCCGGCCAACGTCATGCGGCTGCTTGAAATCGTGCGCGGCAGGGCTACGAATCTCGAAGTCATCGCCACATCCATGGCTTTGGCCAGGCGGCTCAAAAAAGTCGGCGTGCTTGTAGGCAACTGCCGCGGTTTTGTCGGCAACCGTATGGTTGCGCCGTACACGCGCGAGGCGCAGTTTCTCCTTGAAGAGGGAGCAAAACCGCACGAAGTGGACGCCGCGCTATATGAATTCGGTATGGCGATGGGGCCGCTTGCGATGGGCGATCTCGCCGGATTAGACGTAAGCTGGCGCATACGGCAGGAATTCAAGCATCTTGAAAAACCGGGCATACGGCAACCGCTCGTAGCCGATCGCCTGTGCGAGATGGGGCGTTACGGACAAAAGACGGGCGCCGGATGGTATCGTTACGACGAAAACCGCCGGGCTGCGCCCGACGCCGAGGTCGAAGCGCTGATCGAGGAAACGGCCGCAGCCGCGGGCATAGAGCGTCGCGCTATTACACCCGAAGAAATCGTCGAGCGGACGATTTATGCGCTGGTAAATGAGGGCGCGATGATCCTGGAAGAAGGCATCGCACTGCGCGCCGTAGATATAGACATAATTTATATCAACGGCTACGGGTTCCCGGCCTGGCGCGGCGGCCCGATGTGGTACGCCGACGCTGTAGGACTTCAGAAGGTGTACGAACGCATAAGCGAATTTCACGCACGCTTCGGCGAGTTGTGGACCCCGGCGCCGCTTCTGAAGCAGCTTGCCGAAGCGGGAAAAACCTTTGCCCAACACGATAAAGAGAGATAACGGAACAAACGGAATGAAACCAAAAGAAACGAAAAGTTGAATATTTCCGTCTGTTCCCTCTTTTTTCGTTTGTTCCGTTATCTCTCTTTATACCTGAAAGGATGTCAGATCTATGAGAGAAGCCGTTGTAGTAGCGAGCGCGCGCACTCCGCTTGCCAAATCATTCAGAGGATCGCTCAATCTCACGCGCCCCGACGATATGACGGCGCACGCCATTCGTTCGGCGCTCGCAAAAGCGCCGCAGCTCGATCCGGCGGAAATCGAGGACGTAATAATCGGCTGCGGCTATCCGGCCGGGGCCGCCGGTTCCAACGTAGCGCGCGTGGCGCTGCTGCGCGCCGGACTTCCCGTTACCGTTCCCGGAACCACGGTCAACCGGTTCTGCTCTTCGGGGCTGCAATCGGTTGCGATGGCCGCGCATCAGATCATCAACGAGGGCGCGGATGCGGCCATAGGCGGAGGCGTCGAGAGCATCACGATGCTTGCGCGCGATTCCAACCCGAACCCTTGGGTCAGGGAGCACCATCCGGGCGTTTATATGGTCATGGGCGATACGGCCGAAGTCGTAGCCAAACGGTACGGCATCAGCCGCGAAGCGCAGGATGAGTACTCGCTCGGGAGCCAGCAGCGCACCGCGCGCGCGCAGACCGAAGGATTCTTCGCCGGCGAAATCGCTCCGCTCGAAGTCGAACGCGGAATCGTAGACAAGAAAACCGGCGAAATCGTCGGACGCGAAAGCCACTTCTGCGACCGCGATGAGTGCAACCGCCCCGATACTACGCTAGAAGGCCTTGCTGGTCTTAAACCTTATTTCGATCCCAACAGCGGGCAGGGCAGCGTCACGGCGGGCAATTCGTCGCAATTGTCCGACGGCGCATCGGCTACGGTGCTTATGTCGCGCGAGCGCGCCGATGCGCTCGGCATCCAACCGCTGATGGTGTTTCGCGGATTCGCCGTAGCGGGCTGCGAGCCGGATGAAATGGGAATCGGGCCGGTATTCGCCGTTCCGAAACTCCTGAAGCGCCACGGGCTGAAGGTGGAGGACATAGACCTGTGGGAACTCAACGAAGCCTTCGCCGTGCAGGTGATTTACTGTCGCGACCGGCTCGGAATCCCTATGGAACGACTGAACGTCAACGGCGGCTCGATCTCCATCGGACATCCGTTCGGAATGACGGGTTCGCGGCTCGTCGGCACGATTGCAAACGAGATGCAGCGGCGCTCGGCGCGCTACGGCGTCGTCACGATGTGCATCGGCGGCGGCCAGGGCATGGCCGGATTGTTCGAACGGTGCTGAAAAACTCCGTTCCTCGTATTCCGTGTTTTTTGTATTTCCCGAGAGGCGCGGGAGTGAAGACATGATATCGCTCGAAGAGGTAATTTCGGCGAGGCCCGATTTCCATACCGGCGAAACCGAAATCCGCCGAGCGTTCCAGCCCGATGAAAGTCTTCTTCCGCAGTCCGAAGCCCGGAATCTGGAGCAGTGCAAAGCCACCTGCTACGGCATCGGCGAGGATGTGCTGCGCTTCCTCGCCGACAACATAGACGAGCGCAGCAAGACCCTTGAAACCGGCGCCGGGTGTTCGACATTGGTCTTCGCACTGCGTAAAGCGCAGCACACGGCAATCACTCCTTCAGAAACGGAAATCCGCAGCATACTGAAATACGCCGGGGATAACGGCATAACTATGGACAAGGTCCGTTTCATTCCGGAGCCGTCCGAACGATACCTTCCGCGCTGCGACGAAACGGGATTCGATCTCGTGCTGCTTGACGGCAAACACGCGTTTCCGTGGCCGGTGGTGGACTGGTTTTTCACCGCCGACAGATTGAAACGCGGGGGCTGGATGCTGATTGACGACGTGCAGATGCGCAGCGTCGCCGTGCTCGCCGATTTTATGCACGCCGATCCCGGCTGGGAACCGGTTCACGACTTCTCGGGCAAGACCCTTGCTTTCAGAAAGGTCCGGGATAATGTTCTGGATGTCGCGTGGCACATGCAGCCGTGGACCGCTGCAAATATGCAGGACGCCCCGCCCGGCATACTGCGCAGAATCCGCCGCCGCCTCGGCAAGTTGCTGCGCCGGGGCGCAACCTGAAACGTGAACCGCCCCGGGATTGCCGGAGACTCCAGATCTTGGGAGGAAAGAGAGATAACGGAACAAACGAAATGATACGAAAAGAACGGAAAAGTTGAATATTTCCGTAGTTTCCGTCAAATTTCGTTTGTTCCGTTATCTCTCTTTCCTCCTAAACCGGGAATTTTGGGGATAAACACGGAATTCACGGAAAGAGGGATCGTTTTTCCGGGCTAGCCAAAAAGCATATGCCTGTTCTATAAGGTAGATATGAACGTCAGACTCGGTTATGTCGGTGCTGAACCAGCGATGCCGCCGCCGCCGCCGCTCGAAAAGTTTCTGCTCGAAAGCAGCACCGCCGACACTCAGCGCCCCCCCATACTGACTAGAGATGTCGACCCTGGCTCGGTTCTACAAGCCTATCATACAGCGCAGGCTTTGCTTGCAAGCGGAGACTGGGAAGGAGCGGAGAATGCCTTCAAACAGCTAATCCGGATATGGCCGACGGCTCCGGCTTACCTCCTGTTAGGGTTCGTACTTTTCGTACGCAAGGAGTATGTCAGAGCGCGTCAATACTTTGGCAAAGCGATGAAACTCGCGCCGAAGGATGTACCGCCACACATTTTCCTGGCGATTACCGATCTCCGAATGGAAAAGCCGGAACGCGCCGTTAGCGAGGTGCTGAAAGCGCTCAAGATCGACCCTGAAAACCCGGATGCATACTTTCTGCTAGGCTACATCCACGCCAATCTCCGACAATGGAGGGAAGCAGAAAAGGCTTATCGTAAGGCAGTTCGGTTGAGGACCAACTTTGCAGAAGCTTATCAATACCTGGCGCTTTTGTATTTCGAACTGGGGAGTGAGCAGGCAGGTGAACGCCGTCAACGCTTCCGACAAGCGATCGAGACGTATCGAGAGCTGATTGTTGCTTGCCCCGACGCAATCTCCGTTTATCTCAACATTGGCTACCTTAGCGATCAGCTTGGTGAGACCGAAGAAGCCGCTGAAGCCTATCAGCAAGCGGTAGAGGCCGCTCCGGATGATCTAATAGATCTCGCCGAAATCGGGACGTACCTTCTCAATGTCAGGCAATTTTGTAGAGCCAGTGCAATTTTTCAAAGAGCGCTTGGCAAACTGGAGGAGGCGCCGGAGAGCAAGGACGTGACGCGCGCGCAGATATGCACCGGGCTCGGCATCGCCGCCCTGGGAGTGTATGGAACACGGGATGCTGATGACAGCGACGCCAGGATTCTTGAAGAGGCCGAGAAATATTTCCTGGATGCGCTCGCTGATGACCCTGATTATATTCATGCACAGCTCAATTTAGGCTCAACCTACTATGAGCAAGGTCGCTTGGACGACGCTATAAACGCCGTGCAGAAAGCGCTCGATTTAGATCCGGCAAACGCTTCAGCACAACGAAACCTGAACGTTCTGATGGAGGAAAAGCTCAAGCAGCGACTCCTGGAGGCCGGACTGTTGAAGGAAATCAAAAGACCGATTCGAGACTTCGCGCCTTACCCAAAGCGCACCCCGATTACAGTCCGCGGTACGCCGCTCTCAGAAACAATCGTCGAGGATCGACGGTAAATGGGCGTCTACTTCTTCGATTCGAGCGCGCTGGTTAAACGATACGCAACGGAAGTCGGCGCCAAGTGGGTGAGGTCTCTTACTGATCCCGCCTCAGGAAATGAAATCTATATAGCGAGAATTGCCGGGGCCGAGATTATCGCTGCGATCAGCGGGAAAACCCGCAATAAGGGTCTTTCGGCGTCGGATGCGACCAGGGCGATCGGAGATTTTCGTTATGATTTCGACCGTCAGTATAATCTGCTGGAAGTGACGGAATCGGTGATTGACAGGGCGATGGATCTGGCGGAGCAATATCCGCTGCGCGGATACGATGCTGTACAACTCGCCTCTGCCATTGAGCTCAATACCCAATTCGTGGCGGTAAATCTTTCGTTCGGGGCAACTATGTTGCAAGCTTCTGCGATTGTTTTGGTGAGCGCTGACAAATCGCTCAATAGCGCGGCTTCAGCGCTGAAACTCGTGGTTGAAGATCCAAATACTCACCCTTGATTGGGGCCGACATTCTCCTCTCGACTTTAGCAGCAATTCTCAGTTTCGGTGTATTCTCTTTGCAAACCAGGAATTGCTGACGGAACAAACGGAATGAAACGAAACAAACGGAATGGATCATAACCTTCCGTTTGTTTCGTTTCATTCCGTTTGTTCCGTTATCTCTCTTCTTCCGTCCTCTGCGCAACGCCGAGTTGTTTGAGCATGGCGGAGACGTCGATGCCAAGGGATTCGAGCTGTTGCAGGAAGCCGAAGACCACTGCCGGCGCGGTCGAAGCAAATCGGTTGACGCCCCCCTGACCGTTGCCCGCGCCTCCCTGCTCTATGACTACTACCTTGTCTATGTTGCCGAGCGGCGATGCTACGGCATTGAATACCGGAGCCGAGGATTCGATGATCGCGGGAAGCTTTTCGAGAATCGTCTGCAACCGTGCGGCTTCGTTGAACTGCTGCCAGGCTTCGGCCTTTTTTGAAATGGCGGCGGCTTCGGCGAGTCCCTGCGCTTCGATAGCCTTGGCCTGCGCAAGCCCTATGGCCTCGATTTTTGCGGCCTCGGCGCGCCCCTCGGCCTCGATTGCTGCAGCGCGGCCCTGCCCTTCCTTGCGCAGCCGCTCCTGATCCGCCTCGGCGATGGCTATAAGCGACATCTTTCTGCCCTCTGCTTCGAGCACAACCGCCTGTTTTGCGGCTTCGGCCTGAAGGATCTGAGCCGTGCGCTGCGCGCTTGCGGGTTTGACCACCGTGGCTTCGAGTTCCTTTTCGCGGCGCAGAATCTCCTGTTCCTGAACCGATATCTGCTCCTGCGTGCGAATGCGCTCGACGCGCACCTCTTCGGCTACGACGGCCTGCCGCGCGCGCGCCGAAGAAAGCGGCCCCGACTGTTCGGAAGTCGCGCGTTCGCTCTCGATTTCGGCGCGATACTGCGCCTTCTTGACCTCCATAGCGCGCGTAGATTCTGCGATATTGGCTTCGGCTTCGAGCTTGACCTTTTCGCCCTCCTGCATCGCGAGCGACGCCTTGATCTTCGAATCCCGCATCGCCTCGCTTTCGCCGATCTGCGCGTCGCGTTTGACTTCGGCCGTGCGGCGTTTGCCGAGCGCATCGAGGTAGCCCTCCTCGTCGCTGATCTCCTGGATCGTCAGGACATCGACGCCGATGCCCATGCGTTCGAGATCCACCGCGGCTTCCGAAGTCAACTTCTGCGCGAAACTCTGCCGGTCGTTGTTTATTTCTTCAACCGTCAGCGTGCCGAGAATCGAGCGCAGGTGGCCTTCGAGCGTCTGGAAAATTACGGCCTGCACCTGCTGCGACGACATGCCGAGGAAGCGCTCGGCCGCAGCCTGCAAGGATACTTCGTCGCTCTTGATCTTGACGTTTGCAACCGCTTTTACCGAAACGGGCACGCCCTTGAGAGTGTAGGCGCGGCGGATTTCGAGCGGGATCGTGATTACGTTGAGCGAGAGGTAATCGACTTTTTCGAGCAGCGGTATTCTGAGGGCCGCGCCGCCGCGCACGAGCCTGTAGCCCACCGTATGCCCGTCGGGCAGCGTGCGTTTGCGTCCGCTGAATACGGCGGCTTCGTTCGGCGGCACCTTTATGTAGTTGCTGCTGACGAGCCACATCACCAGGAAGAACGCGACCAGCACGGCCGCGCCGATTGCAACCAACGAGATCAGATCGGTCATCCGAGTTCCTCCTTCGCCGATCTCTCGGCGGAATCACCGGGTTCGCCCGAAGCGTTTGAAACGGGCAATCTGCGGGCGTCTTCCGACGCAGGCCACCTGCTTACGATGACGCTCTCGCCCGTCACTTCTTCAATCAGTATCGGAGCGCCCGAAACGAGCGCGCTTCCGTCGCGCGTGCGCGCGATTTTCTCTACCATGCTCTCGCCTATCAGACACCGCACCTGACCGGCGCCGCCTTCGGGTATCGATATGATCACCTCGCCCAAACGTCCTACGAGATCAAAGTTCGAAACCAGGCTCGAGGCCTGCTGCCGGAAAAGAAACCGCGCATAAAAAACCACGATTCCGGCAAGCCCCGCGCCGCCCAAAAGACCTACAACGGCGCTTGCCGCCGCGCCGTAGCCGCGCAGTTGCGCGAGCGCGCCGAGTCCGCCGAGCGCGGTCAGAAACAATCCGGCGTTGCGCAGATCGAAAAATCCCGGCCCGTGATGCCCCGCGTCGTGGCCCGATCCGAAGTGATTGTCTCCCGCATCCAGCACGTCGCCGAAAAAGAACGAAACCAGCAGAAACAGGAACCCGATTGCACCGAGCGTCAGAAATACGGTGAGAGAACTAAAATCCAATAACACGAAGAAAGAATACGGAATGCACGGAAATGCACGGAAATCACGGAAGGATCCGACCCTGCTCGGTGTTTTCCGTGAATTTCCGTGTATTCCGTATTCTTTCTTCCCGTTCATGGCTTCCTTTTCATAGGCGGCGGCGATTGTACCACAGGCGGCGTGTGAGCTACCGTCGGGGCCGAAGTTTATGATAAAGTTCGTCAACCCCCACGGGTTTTCCGCGCGATGATTGATCTTGTTCGACGTAAATGGAATGCGACTGACGCCGTAGTGTAACCGCAGGCTGCGGACGCTCGTCTTGATTTTCGGCAACACAAAAGCCGACGCTTTCACCTTACTGGCGCATATCGACCCCAAGACCCGGCCCGGGACCTAAGGTCGATGATACTGAAAAGGAGTTCGTTCAATGTGGATTCGCAAAGCCATCAGGGATCTCCGGAAGGGCGTTGATTCGCCTTTGCCCACCCAGGTTGTTTCAAATGAAGAGTTCTGTCCGCGCCCGCAAAACGAGGCGCAAAAGCGCGTAGAGCATCTCATAGGCGAGATGGCCGAAGAACGCTCGAAGAAACTCGGTCTCGACCGCCGCACGTTTATGGCCTCGACGATGGGTATGGCGACCTGCTTCCTGGCCTCCAACCGCGTTTACGGCAACGTTTGGGAAGTCGATGAAGCCGAGACCTGGGAGCCGGCGGCCTATCAGGAGAAATGGCCCAAGAGCGAGTACTTCATCATCGACGTTCAGGCGCATTTCACCAACGGGCAGGCGCTCGGATTCCGCAACATGGAGTTCGTCCGCAACATGGGATTCAACCTCAGCAACGACGCCGAATCCTACAGCTACAAGAACTTCATCAAGGAAATGTATTTCGACAGTGAAACCTCGATGGTAGTCATCTCGGGCGTGCCGACGCTCGAGCGCCAGCGCGACGAACAGGGCCGCGTGCTCGAAGGCCGCGAGCGTTCGGGCGGCGTGCTGCCGAGCTGGCTGATGTCGGCGACAAAAAACCAGATCAATGAACTCTCGGGTTCGCAGCGCGCGCTGTGCCAGGGCAACCTCGCGCCCAACCACTACTGGAACAAAACCACCAACACCATCGACAAGGCGGCGACCCTCGAACAGATGGACCGCGAACTCAAGATGTACAAGATCGATTCCTGGAAGTGGTACTGCCATTTCGACCCGGCCAGGACCGGACAGGGCTTCCAGCTCGACGACGACAACGCGCAATGGTTCATCGAGGAATCGCGCAAGCGCGGTATGAAGACCTTCAGCGTGCACAAGGGATTTTCCTACCAGTCGCGCACGCTCGGACATCTGGCCAACCCGAAGGACGTAGAAAAGGCCGCACTTCGCAACCCGGACGTAAACTTCATCATCTACCACTCGGCGCTCAAACACGGCCCCAATGAACCGAACTGGCACGAAAGCAACCAGTACGATCCGACCACGGGCGATTTCGAGTGGCACAAGATCCTGATGGACATCAAGCTGCGCAATCCGAAGATGAACAACGTCTACTGCGAAGTGGGCAGCTTCTTCAATATCCTCGCCGTATCCGATCCCATCATGTGCATGCACGGCATGGGCAAAAACATCAAGACCTACGGTTCGGATCACGTAGTCTGGGGCACCGACTGTCTGTGGTGGGGCTCGCCGCAGTGGGGCATCGACGCCTTCAAGCGCTTCCAGATCTCCGACGAGATGTGCGAGAAGTTCGGCTACAAGAAGCTCACCAAACAGGACAAGGCGAATATCTTCGGCCTGAACGCCGCAAAAATCTACGGCGTGAACGCCAAAGCCAAACGCAAGGCGCTGCCCGCCGACGCGCTCGAACGGCTGAAGATGGTCTATCTGGATCGCGGCGGACTTCGCAGCAACGGCGCATACGGATGGGTCCGGTCGACCGATTAAGACATCAGGAGAGATGACGGAACAAACGAAATTACACGGAATAAACTGAACAGACGGCAATTATTAATCTCTTCCGTTTGTTTCGTGTCTTTTCGTTTGTTCCGTTATCTCTCTTTCTCCCCCAACACCGAAAGCGAGGGAAAAAGACGTGCGACGATTCGCAAGATACACGCGCTTGATTGGTTGTCTCCTTATGCTCAGCCTGATTGCGCTGCCGAGCGCGGGCCAGCGAAAAGCCCCCACCGGCAAGGAAAAAGCCCCCGAAGGAACCGGCAACGGCGAATGGCGCTACTACGGCGGCGACCAGGGCAGCAAAAAATATTCGCCGCTCGATCAGATCAACAAGGATACGGTAAAAAACCTGAAAGTCGCCTGGCGCTGGGATTCGCCCGACCTGCCGTTGCAGGCCGCAAATCGTATGCTTACCGCGTTCGGCTATGAAGTCACGCCGCTTGCCGTAGGCAACACGCTTTACGTCAGCACGTCGCTCAGCCAGGTCGCAGCAATCAACGCCGCGACGGGCGAAACCCTGTGGGTATACGATCCGGAAACGTATAAAGCCGGCCGCCCGACCAATCTGGGATTTGTGCATCGCGGAGTCGCCTACTGGACCGACGGGCGCGAAGAACGCATATTCATCGGCACCGGCGACGCTTACCTGATCGCCGTCAACGCCAAAACCGGGAAACCCGTCGAAAGCTTCGGCGAGCAGGGCCGCGTCAATCTTGCAAAAGCAATCCCGCACGCCATCAACGCACGCAACTACGCCGTAACATCTCCGCCGCTGATCTGCCGCGATGTAGTCATCGTGGGATCCTCGATCTCCGACGGACCGACGATGAAGGAAATGCCGCGCGGCGACGTGCAGGCATTCGACGTGCGCACGGGCAAACCCGCATGGATCTTCCATACCGTGCCGCAGGCGGGCGAGTTCGGCGTCGAAACCTGGGAAAATGAATCCTGGAAGTATACGGGCAATACAAACGTCTGGACGCTGATGAGCGCCGACGATGAACTCGGCTACGTATACCTGCCGACCGGCACGCCGACCAACGACTGGTACGGCGGCCACCGGCACGGCGACAACCTTTTCGCCGAAAGCCTCATATGCCTCGACGCCAAAACCGGCAAACGCATATGGCATTACCAGACCGTGCATCACGGCGTATGGGATTACGACCTGCCGGCCGCGCCCATACTGTGCGACGTCACCGTAGGCGGGCGGCGCATCAGGGCCGTGGTGCAACTGACGAAAACCGGGTTCGTTTTCGTCCTGGACAGGGTGACTGGCAAACCCGTATGGCCGATAGAGGAAAAGCCGGTTCCACCCTCGCCGGTTCCGGGCGAAAAACTTTCGCCCACGCAGCCGCATCCTGCGCGGCCTGGGCCCTATGAGCGGCAGGGGGCAACCGAAGACAACCTCATAGACTTTACGCCGGAGCTGCGCGCCGAGGCCAAAAAGATCCTCGAACAGTACGATCACGGCCCGCTCTTTACGCCCCCGACCGAACGCGGAACCATAAACCTGCCGGGCTGGGGCGGCGGGGCCAACTGGTGGGGCGCCTCATTCGATCCCGACACCGGAATGCTTTACATTCCGTCGATTACCGCATCGATCATTGTAAAACTGGTCAAACCCGACCCGGCGCGCTCAAACTTCAATTACGTGCGCGGCGCCGCCGGCGGCCTCGGATCCGCTCCGGCCGGCCCCGCCGGATTGCCGCTGTGGAAACCGCCCTACGGCCGCATTACCGCAATCAACCTCAACACCGGCAATCACGCCTGGATGACGCCGAACGGCGACGGGCCGCGCTACCAGATCAATGAAGCGATCAAGAAGGCTACGGGCAAGGATATCGACGTAGGCCCGGTGGGCGCCGGA
This sequence comes from Acidobacteriota bacterium, assembly GCA_019639255.1. Taxonomy (GTDB): domain Bacteria; phylum Acidobacteriota; class Blastocatellia; order RBC074; family RBC074; genus JAHBSF01. The sequence continues at coordinate 43,334 of JAHBSF010000022.1, forward strand.
GGCAGCGGGCCGCTGCTCACAAAAACGCTGCTGTTCATAGGACAGGGCGCAAGCGGCCGGGGCGGAGCCGGACGCGACGGCGCAAACGTGCTGCGCGCCTTCGACAAGGCCACGGGCAAAATCGTAGCCGAAGTCGAACTGCCCGGCGTTCCGAACGGCACGCCGATGACTTATATGGCGGGCGGAAAACAATACATCGCCGTCGCCACCTCGGACGGGCGCATAGTCGCCCTCAGTTTGTGAAGAGAGATAACGGAACAAACGAAATGAAACGAAACAGACGGAAAAGGGTTGCTTCCGTTTGTTTCGTTTTGTTTCGTTTGTTCTGTTATCTCTCTTCTCCCCGGAGAGAAGTATGTTACGACGTTTGACGCCGGCGCTGTTTTTGCTCTGTATCTGCTCGGCGCCGGCTTTCGCACAACTCGACGCCGACGCCGTTCTGCTCGACAAGGTGAAGATTCCTGAAGCGCAGAAATCCGTAGATCTCTGCCCCGTATACCTCGTCGCATCCGACCCGACGCTGCCGACCTGGGAATACAATGGCGTGGTCTACCGCGGAAGCAAACCCGACGCCAAAGAAAAGTTCCTGCTCGATCCGGACCGGTATGCGAAGGCTGCCGAAAAGCAGCGCTTCGTAAACAATTTCATGATGGCTATGAGCACCGTATGGTGTCCCGTAACCGATCAGGTAACGCCGGGCGGGATGAAACAGTGGAAGCATCTGGATCTGACCTTCGAGAGCTGCTGCGCATTCTGCGATGAAACCGCCAAGGAATCCGATTTCGAGCAGGGCGCAATCAAGCTCAGGGAACGCGCCGAACAATGCTACGCCCTGATCGGCGCGCGATATACCGAAGGCGCAAAAAGCCCCGTGGAGGGCGCGATCAAAAAGCCGTAAATATGCGTCCGATTCTCAAACTCGCGATCGCCGCAGCAATGCTCGCCTGTTTTGTTGCGGCGCAATCCGTTCTGAACGTGCGCGCGCAGGATGCGCCGCCGAAAAAACTCGACCCGGCGGCGTGGGGTGAAAGCCGTGCGGGGCAACCCATACCCGAATACGTATCCGGCGACGAATGCCTCTTCTGCCACCGCAACACTACGGGCGTAACCTGGCAGATAAACGCACACGGCCTGACCATACGCCACCGCAACGACGCGCCAGAACTCGTCGCGCTCGCCAAAAGCCACACAACTCTTGCCGCCGTTGAATCCGGTATCGAATACTTTCTCGGCAGCCGCCGCCACATCCGTTTTCTCAGGAAAAACGGATACGGGAAATTCGACATCGCAAGCGCTCACGCGGTCGTGGATGCGGAGAAGAAAGCCGAACGATGGATGGGCGTGGAGAATCTGTCGTGGAACCGCGAGAAATTCGCCGATCGCTGCGCGGGTTGCCACACTACGGGAGTGGATTCAAAGGATAAAACCTTCGGCGCCTTCGGCCTTGAATGCTACACCTGCCACGGTATAGTCGATCTGGAGCACACCAAAGACACGACGTTCGTGCTGCTTGCGAAAAAGCGAAAAGACGAAGCCCGGGTCGTTACATCGCTGTGCGCGCAATGCCATCTGCGCGGCGGCAAATCGCGGCTGAGCGGGCTGCCCTATCCCAACAACTTCGTCCCCGGAGATAACCTGTTCAAGGATTTCGAAGTGGATTTCGCCGCAGCCGACGATCCGCAACTCAATGCCGGGGACCGCCACGTATGGCGCAACGTGCGCGACGTGGTAGTCGAGGGGAAAGAATCCGTGACGTGCCTGAACTGCCATCAGATACACGCCGATCCCAGCCGCGCGAGCGCTACGCGCAGACACCGCATAGTGCTAAAAGGACCGATCTGCTTCGATTGCCACTACGAAGACCAGCCGATGAAAAACCTCAAACCCTATACGGCGACAAGCGGCCTTTGCGAATACTGAAACAACGGAACAAACGGAAATAAACGAAACAAACGGAAAGAAGCATGACCCGGGATACTTTCCGTTTGTTTCGTTTATTTTCGTTTGTTCCATTGTCTCTTTTAATTGCTGACCTTCAGCACGAGTTTGCCCTGATTCGAGCCTTCAAAGAGTTTGTTCACCGCGCGCGGCGCCTCCTTCAACCCCTCGATTACATCGACGCGGAATTTCAGTTTGCCTTGCATATACCACTGCGTCAGATCGGCAATAGCCTCCTGCGCGCGCGGCATGTAGTCGAGGACGATGAAGCCCTGCAAGCGCACGCGGCGCGTCAAGAGGTTTACGAAATTGTAAGGACCGGGCGTGGGTCCGGTGGCGTTGTAAGTGGAAATCAGTCCGCACAGCGGTATGCGCGCAAAATTGTTTAACTGCGCAAGCACGGCGTCGAGTATGTTGCCGCCCACGTTCTCGAAATAAATGTCGATGCCGTCGGGGCAATGCTGCTTGAGCGCGTCGTATACGTCTTCGGTCTTGTAATTGATCGCCGCGTCAAACCCGAGTTCGTCGACGATCCAGCGGCATTTTTCCTCCGATCCCGTGATGCCCACGACGCGGCAGCCCTTGATCTTTCCGATCTGCCCAACGATAGAGCCCACGGCTCCGGCCGCAGTAGAAACCACGAGCGTTTCACCCTCTTTCGGCTGCCCGATGTCCAGCAGCCCGAAATACGCCGTAAGGCCGATGTGGCCGAAGAGGCCGAGAAACGCCGTGGGCGGCAGCCCCACCTGCGGCAGTTTGTTCAGACCCGCGCCGCTGCTTACAAGGTATTCCTGCCAGCCGAACATACCCTGCACCAAATCGCCCGCCTGAAAATTCGGATTGCGCGATTCTTCTACCGTGCCGATGCCGCCCGCCGGCATCACCGAACCTATATCGACCGGCGCCATATACGAACCGCCCTCCCTCACCCAGCCGCGATTGGCCGGATCGAGCGAAAGATACTGCGTTCTGACGAGCACCTGCCCGTCTTCGAGTTCCGGAATCTCAACCTCCGCCCATTGATAATCCGATTCCTTGATAAGTCCGACCGGCCGCGCGGCCAGTTGCCATTGATGATTGATTCTCGCCGTCATCCAGGTTCTCCCTCGTTGAATTGATGTTTGATCCGCGATTTTGCCTCATTGAAGCGCAGAACGAGTATAACCGATCAGGAGTCCCCCGCATCTCGGGCATTCCTGATATACGCGGGCGCCTGATCTTGACCCGTATACGAGGCGTAGGCAACGCAACAGCGTGAGACGGCGAGAGAGATAACGGAACAGACGAAAATAGACGGAAACTACGGAAATATTGAACTTTTCGGTAATTTTCGTTTCATTTCGTATGATCCGTTATCTATTCCGTTATCTATTATGCCCCGATGTCGTGTGGAGTGATTTAACTGCACTGTAAAGAAAGTCTCCTGGTTTTTCAGCCGCGGCGCGGAGCATCATCGTATGCCTGTAGGGTATTTGAATCCTGTCGACTCAATCGTTCAGCAAGCCACACCTTGATAATCGATTGGCGCGTCACACCTATACGTCCCGCTTCTTTGTCGAGCCGGTCGATCATCCAGACCGGGAAATCCACGTTGACGCGTCTCTGCTCCTGTCTGGGCCGCCGAGCCCGGGCAAGATCCAATGAATCAATGATGCTTTTGCCGGCGGCGAAATCGTCGTCAAACTTCTTGGCCTTCATACAAGTCCACCTCTTCCGTCCGTGACCGTCGCACGGAAATGATTCGCACAGCGTTGCCTCGATATGTAATGACAGCGGACCAGTGTTTAGCTCCAATCCGACCGATTACTACCCATCGCGGTTCGTCCTCAGTCCTGGCCGGAATTTCCAGCAGATCCGGGTCATCCCACAATGTCCGGGCTTCGATAAAGTCGATTCCGTGCTTTGCAAGATTTCCGCGGCTTTTCCGAGGATCGAACTCAAACTCCATAATGGTATGGAAATTATACTACCGTAAACAGTATCGCAAGACCGGTAAGACGCTACAGCCAACTATGAAATCAAACAGGGAACGCAGAATTCGGGGAGAAGTAATCAACCGAACAATCGGGGCTGTACGGGTTCCATTCCAAGCGCCTCGCGCACGGGCCGGAAACTGCGCCGGTGTATCGGCAGCACGCCCAGTTCCCTGATGGCGCGCAGATGTTCGGGCGTCGGGTATCCCTTATGTCCCGCAAGACCGTAACCCGGATAGCGGCGATCGAGTTCGCACATAAAATTATCGCGCGCAGTTTTTGCAATGATCGACGCCGCAGCAATCGACGCCGACAACTGATCGCCGCGAATGATGCCGCGCTGCGGCGCAGCGCACTCGGGAATCGTGCGAGCATCCACAAGCACAAAATCCGGCCGCACATCGGATGCGCCGGCCAGACCTTCAACGGCGCGGCGCATAGCGAGCAACCCTGCGTGGTAGATGTTCAACCGGTCGATCTCTTCAACCTCGGCCCTGCCCACAGCCCACGCCACCGCATCCGACTTGATCCGTTCGGCCATCGCTTCGCGTTTCGTGCGATCGAGTATTTTTTTGGAATCGTCGAGGCCGGTCAGACGGTAATCGCGCGGGAGTATGACCGCTCCGGCGACTACCGGGCCCGCAAGCGGCGCCATCCCGGCTTCATCCACTCCGGCGATGAATGTATATCCGGCATCCCACAATTCCCTTTCGTATTCGAGCAATCGGCGCAGACGGCCCGTTTCGGCGCGATTTTTCCGCTGTTTTTCGCGCAGTGTGCGTCCAAGCGCGCGGGCGCCCTGCCGCGGATCGGATTCGAGCGCCTCGATCAAACCCGCAGACGCAGGCTCGCTGCCGGCGAGAAAACGTTCTTTCATCCCGGCGACTGACAATCGCAGCAAATCGTTAAAGTCGCGTCCCATCTCCTCGCAATATAAGCAACATTTCTGCAAACAAGGCCCTGCCCTGCGTCCAGGGATCTATGCGGCAAAATCGTAAATCGGGGTCTCAATCAGTTTCTTGGGTGTTTTTCCTTCCCAGATCATCTGCTGCAGCCGTTCGACCGTTTCCGGAGAGAAGAATTGCTCGCCGGTTTCGACGCATACTCTGGCAGGCACGTTCTCGACGATAACAAATCGTCCGTCCATTTCGAGCGTATACGTAACCTTTCTCTCAACCATGGCGTCTTTGGCGCTCATATACATCAGGATACTGCCTGGTAGCAGATGTCCGCCATTCATAACTCCATCTGGCATCCCACCTTGTGACAGGGATTTTATCATCATTGACAGAATGCACCGTCCGGATCTTATTAGCGGCTGTATAATGTAGCGGAATAACAGACAACGCCCGCGGCATATTCATAACGAGGATTGACCATGCTGATCAAGAAATCCGACGACATACCGGGCAGCGAGATTACCGACGAAAAACTCTATAACAACCGCCGCAAGTTCCTGCGCGGCGCGATGCTCGCCGGCAGCGTCGGCGCAACCGGCTGGCTTTACCGCACGCTCAACCGCCCCGGCGATACCAAACCCCAGAGCGCCGAGAACGACCCAGCCGGTGAAATCGCCGCCGGTGAAATCGCAGAAGGATACCGCACGCCCGAGGGCGAACCGGCCAACACTTTCGAAGAAATCGCCAATTACAACAACTTCTATGAATTCTCTACGAGCAAACAGGCCGTAGCCGTGCGTGCGAAGAATTTCATCACCCGGCCGTGGACGGTCGAAGTCTCGGGCCTCGTTCACAAACCGAAGACCTTCGATATCGACGACCTGCTGAAACTTGCGCCGCTCGAAGAGCGCGTATACCGCTTCCGCTGCGTGGAAGCCTGGTCGATGGTCATTCCGTGGATGGGTTTTCCGCTCAGGGCGCTGATTGACGCCGTAGAGCCGCTGGGCGAGGCGCGCTACGTCAAATTCATCACGCTCTACGACCCGAAGCGCATGCCCAATCAGACTACGAGCGTGCTGCCGTGGCCCTACATCGAGGGCTTGAGACTCGACGAAGCCCGCCATCCGCTGACGCTGCTCGCCACGGGGCTTTACGGCCGGGATCTGCCGCCGCAAAACGGCGCTCCGGTGCGGCTCGTAGCGCCGTGGAAGTACGGATTCAAGGGCGTCAAGTCGATAGTGCAGATAGTTTTCGTCCGGGATAAGCCGGGCACGACGTGGGCCGATTACGCGCCGAACGAATACGGGTTTTATGCAAACGTAAACCCGCAGGTCGATCATCCGCGCTGGAGCCAGAAGCGCGAGCGGCGCATAGGCGAATGGTCGATGCGAAAAACGCTGCCGTTCAACGGCTACGCCGATCAGGTAGCCTCGCTCTATTCGGGAATGGATCTGAACAGGCAGTTCTGAAGCCGGACAGAAGAAAGACTACGGAACAGACGGAACGGAAGAATCGGTGTTGAGCAAGGATTGAAGATGGATGTTGAGGATGTAAAATTCGCCCGCCTGCTGGTTTTCGTCAATGCGGCGGTTCCGTTTGCGCTTCTGCTGTGGGACTGGCGTCACGCCGAACTCGGCGCAAATCCGCTTGAATTCGTAACGCACACAACGGGGATGCTTGCGCTCATTTTTCTCACGCTTTCGCTTGCCGTCACGCCGCTGCGCAAGGCCGCAGGCCAGCCCTGGTTGATCAGGCTGCGAAGAATGATCGGACTTTACGCGTTTTTTTACGCCGCGCTGCACCTGCTCGCCTACGTATGGTTCGACAAAACATTCTCGCTCGGCGCAATCATAGACGACACGGCGCGGCGGCCCTACATCACGCTCGGGATGTTCGCCTTCTTCCTGCTGGTTCCTCTTGCAGTGACATCGACCAACCGGATGGTCAAACTACTGGGCGGAGCGCGATGGAACCGGCTGCATCGCGCCGTCTACATTGCCGCCATCGCCGGAGTTGCGCATTATTATCTGCTCGTCAAGGCCGACACGCGCAAACCCGTTGCGTTTGCAATAGTCATCGGTGCGCTGCTTGTTTACAGACTGCTCAACAAATACTTTCCGTCCCGAACCGAGAGGCGTCCGGCGCGGGCTTCGTAAACGGATCGTGGACAGATCGCGAGGGAGAAATGATCCGGGATTTCATCGACGAATATCAACGCTACAGGCTGCTCGGCGAGAAAGCGATCGCGCAGGTTTCCGATGAAGGGCTCAACCGCGTCTTCGGCCGGGACAACAACTCGATCGCGGTAATCGTCAGCCACATCAGCGGCAATCTGATTTCGCGTTTTACCGATTTTCTGACAAGCGACGGAGAAAAACCCTGGCGCAACCGCGATGTGGAATTCGCCGACCGCGAGTATTCGCGCGAAGAAATCCGGGAAATGTGGGAAAAAGGCTTTCGCGTGCTCGAAGGCGAACTGGCGAAATTAACCGACGAGCAAATGAACGACGACGTAATCATACGCGGCCAGTCGCTGACTGTGCACGCGGCGCTTGCGCGGTCTGTCGCACATACCGCATACCACGTCGGACAGATCGTCATCCTCGCGCGCATACTCGCCGACGGCAACTGGAAATCCCTGAGCATACCGAGGGGCGCTTCGGGCGCCTACAACCTCAATCCGACGATGGAAAAGAAACCGCAGTAAGAGAAACCGCGGTTTCCCTATAAGAGAAAAAAGATAACGAAACAAACGAAAATAGACGGAACAAACGAAAATGGTCAAATTTTTCGTTTGTTCCGTTTCATTCCGTTTGTTTCGTTATCTCTCTTCCTACTGATTGCTGAGAGGCGTGATCGGATCGGGTTGCCCTTCCTTGACGCGCTCCTCCAGATGATCCTTCAGTTTCAGATGCGGCACGCCCGCGTCCAGCCACTTCGGCGCCGGCTTGCCCATCAGGTGATGATCCAGGAATTCCTTCATCCTGACGGTGTAATCCTTCCGGTTTGCGGGGACGGTCAGACCGTGGTTTTCACCCTTGTATTGCAGCATCACCACGGGCTTCTGCATCCGGCGCAGCGTGGAGAAATACTCTATGCCCTGAGTGAAATCCACCGCTCCATCCTTGTCGTTGTGAAGGATCATAAGCGGGGTCTTTACGTTTTTGGCGTGGTAGATGGGCGAATTGCGAATGTAGGCGTCGGGCACATCGACGGGGCTGCCGGTGAAGCGGCCCTGGCTGCTTTCGAAGATCGACATATTGCCGCTGCCCGTGTTCCAGTAAATCAGGTTGTACATGCTGATCATATCCGTCAGCGGCGCGCCCGCAATCGCCGCGCGGAATGCATCGGTCTGCGTTACCAGAAACGCCGTCTGATACCCGCCCCACGAATGCCCGTGAATCGCTACGCGCGAGCGATCCACCACTCCGGTCTTTATCGCCGCTTCGAGCGCAGGCAATACGCACCATACGGCCGACATGCCCGGATCGTTCACCTTGTAAGTTATATCCGGCATCAGCACCGCATAACCCTGGCTTGTGTAAACCGACTTGTTGAAGCCGTTGGCCGTGGGCGAGGTGTAGGAATTGTGGCCCTGCGACAGCCGCTCGTAGATGTATACGACCGTGGGATAGCTGCGTCCCGGTTCGTAGTCGGCCGGAAGGAAAAGCGAGCCTTGCAGCTTGTCGCCCTTGGCGCTGGTGTAATCGATCAGCTTCGAGCCCGATGACCACAGATAATCCTTCTGCTGGGTATTGGCTGCGGTCAGCGTTTTTGCACCGGCCAGCATCGCGTCGGCGACCTGATAATCAGGGTAATCCCTGTAGGTCTCGCGGGTATAGAAGTAACGTTCCGCCTTCTTCGCCTTCATCAGTCCGCCGAATGCAGCGTCGTCCCAGACGAGCATCCTTGCTCCGGGCTTGCCGTTTTCAATGCGTCCGATGCCCGCTTTCTTGGTCCATTCGCCGTACACGCCGATATAAAGCGGAGCAGAAAGGTCGATGCCCCTTTCGTTGGGATCGAGCTGGTAGCGGTTGCGGTAACGTATGCCTTCCTTTTTCCCGTTGCCGGTCAGGTTGACCGCAGCGCCGCCGCGCGCCGGAACGTTCCATATGTCCCAGCCGTCGGATATGAGCACGGATTTTCCGTCTTTGGTCCAGCCCATCGGGAACCGCGGCGGCTTGACCACGTTGTGATCGTCCTCTTCGTTGTGAAAAACGGCGGGGACTTTGGCTGTGATGTTGGTTGATTGTCCCGTTGCCGGATCGTAGGTGAAGAAGTGGCCGTCGTCGTAGTAGAGGAACTGCGAACCGTCGGGCGAAGCGCCGAACGACCAGCGATTCTTTTTAACCGCGAGTTTGCGCTCTCCGGTTTTCATATCGACGACGTACAGATCCTGATAGCGGCGGCCGTCGAGATTTCCCATCAATTCGTATTCGCGGTTATCCGAACCGATCGCCCATTGCCCTCTCGCGGCGGTGACCTGGCGAAGCGTTTCATCGGCGAGGCGGATGAATTTGTTTTCCGCGACCCGGTAGACCGAAAGATAGCTGGAGTTCTTGTCACGGTTTTCTTCTACCTGCTGCTGCGGCTGAAGGCGGCCGTCCTTCCAGTGCCAGAGCACGAGAGCGGGAGTTTCCGGCGTTTCTTCGGGCCTGCGCATACCTGCCGGTCCGGGTCCGGCCGGGGGAGCATCGCCTTCGCGCGGCGGTCCGGCGGCGCGCTCGGGCTTTTTCTTTTTGACTTCGTGTATGCCGAACAGGATCGCGCTTTTATCTTCGTTCCACGTCGGGTTGCGATTCGGGCTGACGGTCATCCCGGCGGGGAAGGATGAATCCTTCTGCGGATCGTACAGGGTTTTGCGCGGCGCGGCCGCTGCAAGGTCGGTGAAGGCGACTACGCTGTAGAGTTTGTCTTCCCAGTCCTTGTGATCTACGCCCTTGAGCGCGGCAAGTCCGTCGTATTTTTCGGTCCAGTTGAGGCCGCGATAAACGGCCTTGTCGCTTTCGAGCGGCAGGACGGCGCCGGTCGTCATGTTGCGAAGCTGTATGCCGTTTCCGATCTTGTCCTGCGCGTCGATGGTCCAGACCAGCCAATCGCCCTTTTCATCGAAGGAAAAATCGGCGACGTTGCCGAAGTTGAGCGTATTGCCGCTCGCGAGTTCGTGAAGGATCAGATCCGATCCCGTGGGACGATCCGCCGCAGCGGCGCCGCCGGGTCCACCCGAGGGCGCACCGGCAGGCGGGCCGGCAGGACCGCCGCCGCCCGGCGCATCGGCGCCGTAACGGTGGAGCGCAATCCAGGTCGATGCATCGCCCGAGAATGCGAAGCGGCGAATTTTTTCAAACTCGGTTTTCTGTTCGGTAGCGAGGTTGACGAGCACGACCTTGTTTTGCAGCGGCCGGCGCTCGCGGCGCAGGCGTCTGGCTTCGCGGAAACCGGGAGATACGGTGTAGGCGAACCATTTGCCGTCTTCGGAAAACGCCAGTTCGCGCGATCCGCCGCGGATTGCGCCGAACGGACCGCCGCCGCCGCCGAATCCGGCGGATTCACCGACCGGGAAGCGCCACTCCTTGCCGTCCTCTATGCGGCGAACCACGACCTCGCTGTCGCCCTCTACGGGAACGAGTTTATGCGCGAAGTAGCGGCCGTCGGATGACGGCGTGGGCGTTTGAATCCGCTTCCACTTCAGAATATCCGCAAGTTCTATCGGGCGCGGCGCGGAAACGGCCGGTTTCGTATCCGGTTTGGATTCGGATCTGGTTTCCGGCGCGCGCACGGGTTGCTGCGGCGGCGTCCAGGAAAATACCGGACTTACGGCCAGTGCAAATATAAACGCGGCGAGCAGGGCGCGGCGTGTTTTCATAGATGTATGCCTCCTGAATCGGGCGATGTTGTGTAGGTACGGACGGGAATTATACGCCGGAAGAAACCGCAGAACACGCGGAAATCAACGAAAATCACTGAAACGGCATTCTTCTTTCCGCGCTTTCTGCATCCTGGTTTCCGCGCCTTGCTGTGGTTTCTCCTCAGTCCAGCGCCATACGGCTTTCGAGCACTTCGCGTTGGACCATCCTTCCGTCGAGCATATAAACGAGGCGGTCAGCCATTTTCACGAAACGCGGATCGTGAGTCACCATGCAAATCGTCAGGCCGCTGCGGTGGAGTTCGCGCAGCATTTCCATAATCGCAAATCCGTTGGCTGAATCCAGATTGCCCGTAGGTTCGTCGGCCAGAAGGATGCGCGGCCGGCATACGAGTGCGCGCGCTACGGCTACGCGCTGTTGCTGCCCGCCCGAAAGCTGGGAGGGCCGCCTGCGCGCCTGATCGAGCATACCGACGCGGCGCAGCACTTCTTCCACGCGCTGCCGGCGCTCGGTGCTCTTCACTTTCAGGTATGTCAACGGCTGTTCGACGTTTTCATAGATCGTAAGATCACCGATCAGGTTGAAGCTCTGAAAGACGAAACCGATTTCCTGATTGCGCAGCCTTGCGCGATCCCCGGCCGAGAGCGTCTGCACAGGGCGCCCGTCGAAGCAGAACACTCCGCCGGTCGGCGAATCGAGCAGGCCCATAATCGAGAGCATCGTGGATTTGCCGCAGCCCGACGGGCCGACTATCGATACGTATTCGCCCTGATGGATCTCCAGATCGATTCCGTTAAGCACGCGCGTCTCGACGCCCTGCGTGCGAAAGACCTTCGTGATGTCCTCCATCAGTATCAGCGGTGCGGAATTGCTCATAGGATAAAACCCTCCGTCAGTGAAACGTCAAACGCCGGAGGATTGTTGCAAAAGGAAAACCCTTTGCATCTACGGCAACCTCGATCGAACGAAAGAGAGATAACGCAATATTCGAAATCAAACGAAAATATGGAAAAGTTGATCTTTCCGTAGTTTCCGTCTATTTTCGTTTGTTCCGTTATCTCTCTTTTTCGTCCCAATTTCGAGAGTTATCGCAAGAACGGTGCGGCGACCCGATTGTAAAAGCACGCGGCATTCGCGGTTGATCCAACTATAAATTATGAAGATCTTCGTAGTTTTCTTGATTGCATCGATCAGCGCCTCGGTTTCATTCGCCCAGGAATCGACATCGACCACGCTGACCTTGAGAACAGCGGTTGAGAGTGCGCAGCGCAATTATCCGTCGATCCGCGCCGCAGAATCGGGAGCAGCGGCCGGAGCGGCTGGAGCGGATCTGGCTCGCACCACTTACCTGCCGCGCCTGGATCTGGTATTCCAGGAAAACCGGGCCACGCGCAACAACATTTTCGGTCTGATATTCCAGCAATCCGTCATTCCGCCCATCTCCGGCCCGCAGCTCGACACGACCACGAACCAGAGCACGTGGGGCAGCTCCGCCGGCGTGCTTGCCTCCTGGGAGCCGTTCGATTTCGGGTTGCGCCGCGCGCAGGTCAACGCAGCCGAAGCACAACGATCTCAGGCCGAAGCCAACGCCGCATTGACGCGCCTGGATGCGGCAACCGCCGCCGCCGATGCTTTTCTCGCCGCGCTCGCCGCCGATGAAAGCGTGCGCGCAGTGGGCGCGGCAGTCGCAAGAATGGAGACGTTTCTGGGAGCGGTGCGCGCACTCGCCGCGCAGGAACTGCGTCCCGGCGTGGATGTATCGCGCGCCGAAGCCGAACTTGCCGCGCTGCGCAATCAACTGATTCAGGCCGAGCAGGGCGCAGAACTTGCCCGCGTACGATTGAGCGAAGCCATAGGAATGCCGGGCGCTGAGCTGCGGCTCGACTCCGGAGATCTTCTCGCCGCAGCCCCGCCCGATACTCCGGCGACTCTGGACCTGACCGCGCATCCGATGCTGCGCGCGCAATCGGCCGTCATTGCCGCAACAGCAGCGCGCCTCGACGCGCTCAAACAATCCTATGCGCCGCGCTTCAATCTGCAATCGGCCCTGTTTGCGCGCGGATCGGGAGCGAGGCTCGACGGAACGTTCGACAACCGGCGCGGCTGGTACCCGGACATAGGCAACTGGGCCGTAGGAATAACCATCACTTTTTCGGCGTTCGATCTTTTCGGGCTGCGTGCAAAACAGCGCATCGAGGCGCATCAGGCCGACGCCGAACGCGCCCGCTACGATCAGGCGCATCAGACGCTAAAAGCCCAGCAGGCGCGAGCGCGCGCCATGCTCGCGGCAGCGCACAGGATGACGGCCAACACTCCGGCGCAGGTGCGCGCCTCGCGCGAAACTCTCGATCGCATCAACGTGCGCTATGAATACGGGCTGGCGACCGTACCCGAAGTAGCCGAAGCGCAACTGCTGCTTGCGCGCGCCGAAGTCGAGGATGCGATGGCGCGGCTGGGCGTGTGGAGGGCTCTGCTTGCTGCGGCCCGCGCCGAAGGCGACATCGGGCCGTTTCTCGACCGGACTACTGGTAGGAGATAAACCGCGGAACACGCGGAATCAGACGAAAGGCGCGGAAAGAATATTACACTGTAAACAAAGTTTTTGAGTTTTTCAGCCGCGGAGCGGCGAAAGATCTGTAGCCCAGGGCGGCGAGCCCTGGGTAGGTGTAGAGAAGCGGCGCCAGCCCCGGAGGGGCGGAAGATCTTTCGCCCTTTCAGGGCTCGGGCGGTTTGTTTCTGCTGACCTGGCGCTCGCCGCCCTGGGCTACAGATCTTTCGCCGCTCCGCGGCTGAAAAACTCAAAAACTTTGTTTACAGTGTAATATTCACTCTGCGTAAATTCTGCGTCTTCTTTCCGCGTTTTGCGAGCTCTCTATTTTTCAGAAAGTGAATTTATGTGGCTGATCAATTCCGCATTGCGCCGTCCCGTGACGATCCTGATTGCGGTGCTGGCCGTGGCGCTGTGTTCGGCGCTGGCGCTGCGGCGCATGCCGGTCGATATATTTCCGAATCTCAACCTGCCGGTCATATACGTCGCGCAGCCTTACGGCGGAATGGACCCGGCGCAGATGGAGAGTTTTCTCGTCTCCTACTACGAGTATCATTTTCTTTACGTCGCCGGCATAGAACACGTCGAATCGAAATCGATCCAGAATGTCGGGCTGGTGAAACTGTTCTTCCATCCGGGCACCGACATGAGTCAGGCGCTCGCGCAAACGATCGCTTACGTAGAACGTTCGCGCGCATTCATGCCGCCGGGCACGGTGTCGCCTTTTGTAGTGCGTTTCGATGCGGGAAGCGTACCCGTAGGCCAACTGGTTTTTTCGAGCGAAACGCGCAGCGTAGCGGAGATTCAGGATCTGGCGCTGTTTCGCGTTCGGCCCGTGTTTTCCACTCTGCCCGGCGTATCGGCTCCGCCTCCATTCGGCGGCAATCAACGCACGGTCGTCATACGCGTAGATCCCGAACGCCTGCGCTCTTACGGCATGTCTACGGAAGAAGTGGTCAAGGCCGTCGCATCCGGGAACACGATCCTGCCGGCGGGCAACGTGCGAATAGGAGATCTCAACCGGCTCGCGCCCGTCAACTCCGTCGTCGGCAACATTCAGGAACTGGCCGCGCTGCCGATACGCGCCGGGGCGGGTGCAACCGTTTACGTGCGCGATGTCGGAACCGTGGAAAACAGCAGCGACATACTGACCGGATACGGGCTCGTCAACAACCGCCGCACGGTTTACATCCCCGTAACGAAGCGTTCGGACGCATCGACGCTCGATGTAGTCAACCGCGTCAGGTCCGAACTGCCGCGCTTTCAGTCGCTGGTGCCCGAAGACATCAGGGTCAGCTTCGAGTTCGATCAATCGGTTTACGTTACGAACGCACTCAGGGGATTGACGCTCGAAGGGGTGCTCGGCGCCGTATTGACGGGGCTTGTAGTGCTGCTGTTTCTGCGCGATCTGCGCAGCGCCGTCATCGTCGTGGCGACGATCCCGTTCGCCCTGCTTGCAGCGGTGACGGGATTGTGGCTCGCCGGGCAGACGATCAACGTAATGACGCTCGGAGGGCTGGCGCTCGCAATCGGGATTCTGGTCGATGAAGCGACCGTGGCGATAGAAAACATACACGCGCATCTGGCGCGGGGCGAACCCGTAGCGCGCGCCGTACTCGAAGCCACGCACGAAACCATTACGCCCCGGTTGCTTGCTATGCTTGCGATTCTGGCCGTATTCGTTCCGTCGTTTTTTATGGTTGGCGCCACGCGCGCGCTGTTTGTGCCGCTGTCGCTTGCGGTGGGATTTGCGATGTTCGCATCCTATGTGCTTTCGAACACGCTCGTCCCCGTGCTCGCCGCGCGCTGGCTCGGCAGGAAAACATCGCACGATGAACCCGCATTTTTCGCGCGGATCGAGGGCCGATACAGGCGTCTTGCCGCGCGTATAATGGGACGCCGCGCACTTGTACTCGCGCTTTACGCGGCGCTCTCGATCGGATTGCTGTTGCTGCTCGGACCGCGCCTCGGCGCCGACATCTTTCCCGAAGTGGAAACCGGGTTGTTTCAATTGCGGCTGCGCGCGCCTACGGGAACGCGCGTGGAAAAAACCGAAACCATCGCCTTGCGCGCCCTGGACGCAATCAGCGAAGAGGCCGGAGCCGGCAACGTAGCAATCACGCTCGGCTTTGTCGGCACGCAGCCCGCAAGTTATCCGGTAAATACGATTCATCTGTGGACGAGCGGGCCGCAGGAGGCGGTGCTGCTCGTAGCGCTCAGGCGCGATTCGGGCATACGCATAGCGGATCTGAAGGAACGGTTGCGCAGGAAGCTGCCCGAGGTGATACCCGACACTTCGCTTTCGTTCGAGGCCGGAGATGTGGTCAGCCAGATTATGAATTTCGGCGCGCCCACGCCCATAGAAGTAGCGATGAGCGGGCCGAATCTTGCGGCGAATCGCGAATTCGCCGAACGCGTCCTTGCGCAGATGAAAAACATCCCGGCGCTGCGCGATCTGCAATTCGGCCAGCCGCTCGATTACCCGACGCTCGAAATAAGGATCGACCGCGAGCGGGCCGGACAGCTCGGCGTTACGGTAGAGCAGATCGGGCGATCGCTTGTAGCCGCAACATCATCGAGCCGATTCACCCAACCCGTCTACTGGCGCGATCCGGCAAGCGGCGTGGCCTATCAGGTGCAGGTGGAAATTCCGCAATCGCGAATGAACTCGATTGAAGAAGTAGCAAGTATTCCGGCGATGCCCGGCGCGGGAGCGCACGGGCCGTTTCTGCGCGATGTCGCCGAAATAGGATTCGGCACGATGCCCGGCGAATACGACCGCTACAACCAGCAGCGCATGGTGACGATTACGGGGAACATTGCGGGAAGCGATCTCGGAAGCGCGGCGAATGAAGTAAACGCGGCGATCGCTCGCGCCGGGGATCCTCCGCGCGGCGTTGCGATCAATGTACGCGGACAGGCGCCGCAACTGCAAAACACTATCGAGGGATTAGGGCTCGGGCTCGGACTGGCGATTGTGGTCATCATACTGCTGCTTGCCGCGAATTTTCAGTCGTTGAGGCTTGCGGGCGTAGTGTTGACGGCCGCGCCTGCGGTGCTTGCGGGCGTGGCGCTGGCGTTGTGGATGACCGCAACGACGCTGAACGTGCAGTCGTTTATGGGCGCGATTATGGCTATAGGCGTATCTTCTGCGAATGCGATTCTGCTCGTGACTTTTGCAGAAGCGAGACGGCGCGCGGGAATGGAGGCTCTGGATGCGGCGATCGAGGGCGCGCGCAGCCGGTTGCGGCCGATACTGATGACGAGTATGGCGATGATCGCAGGAATGCTCCCGATGGCGTTTGCCGTGGGCGAGGGCGGAGAGCAGACCGCCCCGCTCGGCCGCGCAGTGATCGGAGGGCTCGCAGCGTCTACGTTTGCCGTGCTGCTTGTGCTGCCCGCCGTATTCGCCGTCGCACAGCGCAACGCTGGGCGCGCATCGGCATCGCTGCATCCCGATGATCTTGAGAAGCGGGAAATGGAAATCAGACGCGAAGCCGAAAAAGCGGGAGAGCAACAGACACAGGAGGTTCACACTTGATCAGGAGCCAATACGCGAAGAATCTTTCTGCATTTGCATCGATCGCGATTTGCTGTTCGGCGCTTGTCGCCGCGACGGCCTGCTCCCGGCAAGGCGCGCCCTCGCAATCATCCGGCGCATCCGCGCAATCCGCCGCACAACCCGCAGTTCAGGTTGTCGAGGTTCAATCGCTCGAACTCGACAGGCAATTGCGATTGCCGGGCGAATTGCAGCCGTTTCAGGATGTGGCGCTTTATGCAAAACTGCCCGGTTTTGTCGAAGAAATCCCGGTGGATCGCGGTTCTCAGGTCAGGGCCGGTCAGTTGCTTGTGCGGTTGCGCGCTCCCGAACTCGATACGCAGCGCAACGAAGCCGAAGCAAAAGTAACCGCGGCGCAGATGCAGAGCGCCGAAGCGGCGGCGCGCATCGAGAGCCTGCGCGCTCAGAAACTCGAAGCCGAGGCGCGTCTTGCGGCCGAGAGCAAAACCTACGAGCGATTGAAGGCCGCATCCGCCACTCCGGGCGTCGTTGCGGGCAATGAACTCGATCTTGCGGCGCGCAGCGTGGATGCTGCTGCGGCGCGCGTCAGATCCTGGAATGAGTCGATCAGGGCGGCCGAAGCGCAGGTGCGCATGATCGATGAAAACATAAAGGCTCTCAGACAGGCGGCGCAATCGGCCGCGAATATGGAAGATTATCTGCGGCTGATTGCACCCTTTGCCGGAGTCGTCACCGAACGCAACGCGCATCGCGGCAGTTTTGCCGCACCGAATTCGGCCGAGCCTTTGCTGAGGTTGCAGCAGGTAGCGATGCTGCGGCTGGTTGTTGCGGTGCCGGAGGCGGAGGTATCGAGCGCGGCGCCGGGCGCAACTCTGGACTTCACGGTTCCGTCGTGGCCGGGAGAGACCTTCAGCGGAAGGGTCGTAAGACTCGGACGATCGCTGGATGCAAAGACGCGGACGATGCCGGTTGAACTCGACGTAGAAAACGCGCGCGGCAGGCTTGCGCCGGGTATGTACGCCGAGGTTGCGTGGCCGTCGCGCCGTCCGCGCCCGTCGCTGTTTGTGCCTCCTGCTGCAGTGGCGACGACTACGGAAAGGATCTTCGTCATACGTATACGCGACGGCGCGGCGGAATGGATCGATGTCAAACGCGGCGCCGCGATGCGCAGCGAAGGAAGGGATCTGGTGGAAGTTTTCGGAGATCTGGCCCCGGGCGACCGCGTAGCGGCGCGCGCTACGGATGAACTGCGCGCCGGAACGCGAGTAACCCTCAAGCCGAATTGAAGAGGAACCGCAGCAATACGCAGAAATAAAGACGCGGAAGTCACGGAAACAGTATCTTTATTTCCGTGACTTCCGCGTCTTTATTTCTGCGTATTGCTGCGGTTCCTCTTATTGGTTCAGGACTGAAGTTCCTTGCCCGGCTTGAACCTTATGGTTTTGCCCTCGGGGATGGCTACCTGCGTGCCGGTGCGCGGATTGCGTCCGACGCCGCGTTTGCGCGGTTTGACTACGAAGACGCCGAAGCCGCGCAGCTCGATGCGTTCGCCGCGCTGCATTGCGCCCTTCATCGCCTCAAAAAGCGCCTCGACCGCAATTTCCGCCTTCATCTTCGGAACGCCGGTCCGTTCGGCGACGTGATTGATGATGTCGAGTTTTATCACCTTGCCTCCAATCGTTGGGGTCAGACGTTAGTCGGAACGGATCGGTCGGCGTCTGATTCACGCCCTGATTTTACGCCATGATTCAATCGCTCGTCGGGCGTCGATTGCGTCTGGTCCTGGGTTTCGGTTAAGTCTTGTTTGCGTTTCGTCTGTGTTGCGTCGGGTCTGCCGTAAAACGTGCGCATTATAGGAATCGTCGCTCTCCGGTGTCAAGTTGCAGTCAGCACGCAGCTTGCAGGCGCGCCCTGCAATCGGCTAGACTTCGCGTTTCCCGCTCCCCTCGTGGATGCGGGCTATTGCAGGCTTAGGAGAGTTCAAATCGCGTGAGCGTCAAACCGGATCGCTGGATCATTCGCATGTGCCGCGAGCACAACCTGATTACCCCGTTCGAAGACCACCTCGTGCGCGAAATCGACGGACGACGAATAATATCGGCCGGCGTTTCCAGCTACGGCTACGACCTGCGCCTTGCGCCCGACGGGTTCCGCGTATTCTCGCCGGTAGCGAGCGCCGAGATCGATCCGAAAAAATTCGATGAACGTTCCCTGGTCGAAGCGCCGCAGCGCACAACCGAAGACGGATCGCAGTACTGGCTGCTGCCGCCGCATTCCTATGCGCTCGGCGTTACGGTAGAAACTTTTCAAATGCCGCGCAATGTAATCGGACTATGCCTCGGAAAAAGCTCCTACGCGCGTTCGGGCCTGATAGTAAATACAACGCCTCTGGAACCGGGCTGGCGAGGAAGGCTCGTACTCGAATTCTCTAACTCGGCCGACCTGCCCGTACGCATTTACGCCAACGAAGGAATTGCGCAGGTGACGTTTTTTGAATCCGACGAGGATTGCGAGGTTTCTTACGCCGACCGCAGCGGCAAATATCAGGATCAGACGGGGCTCGTTACCCCCCGTCTATAAACATAACGCAACAAGCATAACGCAACCGGAAACATCAAGTAATTGGCAAAGTATCAGGAATCGAACATACGCAGGACGCGCCTGTCGAACGGGCTCGTAGTAGTAACCGAGCAGATGCCTTACGTGCGCTCGGTGAGTTTCGGCATATTTCTGCGCGTGGGTTCGCGCGTAGAGAGTCGCGCGGAAAACGGTCTTACGCATTTCATCGAACACGCGCTGTTCAAGGGGACGCGCAAGCGTTCAGCGGCGGAAATCGCCGAAGAATCCGACGCGCTGGGCGGGCACCTCGACGCATTCACCGGACGCGAGATGGTGGGCTTTCACACTAAAGTCCTCGACCGGCATCTGTCGCGCGCATTCGAACTGCTCGCAGATCTGGTCACGGCGCCGGCGTTTGAATCCTCGGAAATCGAAAAAGAGCGCAACGTCATCCTCGAAGAAATAAAAATGGTCGAGGATACGCCGGACGACCTCGTATTCGAGATCTTCTCCGAACGCTTCTACCCGCGACATCCGCTCGGCCGCTCGATACTCGGCACCCCATCTACGCTGCGCCGGTTCAAGCGCCCCGTCGTAGCCGCCTACTACGACCGGCTGTACCGCGCCGACAATCTCGTAATCGCGGCTGCGGGCAATCTGGAGCACGGTGAGATAGCCGCGCTTGCCCGAAAATATTTCGGTCGTCTCAGACCGAGCGAAGAAAAGATTACTCCCGCCGCGCCGCGCGCAGCTCCGCACATAACGCTTCGCCACAAGGCGGAACTCGAACAGTCGCATCTGGTCATAGGCGCGCCGTGCCCGTCGCTGCTGAGCGCGGACCGGTACGCAACGCACCTGATGACGCTGCTTCTGGGCGGCGGGATGAGCTCGCGCCTTTTTCAGTCGATACGCGAAGACCGCGGACTGGCCTACACGGTGTTCTCCTCTATCAGCCCCTTCACCGATGCGGGCTACCTGAGCATATACGCCGGAGCTTCCACCGAGCAGTTGCCCGAAACGATTGCGGCGACTATGGAAGAGTTGCGGCGCATAAAGCGCGAGCCCGTGCCGCAGGAGGAACTCGAGCGCAATCAGGAGCAACTGAAGTCCTCGCTTATGCTGAATCTGGAATCTTCTTCGGCGCGCATGAGCTCGCTTGCGCAGCAGGAGATGAATTTCGGGCGTTTCTTTTCGTCCGATGAAATCATGACGGCCGTCGATGCGGTAACGGCAAGCGACGTGCAGCGGCTGGCGAATCAAATTTTCCGCAGGGAAACACTCGCCGTGACGGTTCTCGGCAACCTGGAAGATTTCAATGTCGAGCGCCGGCAACTTCAGTGCTGACCGAATGACGGCGCTTGACCGGATAAAAGAGAGATGACGGAACAAACGAAATAAGACGGAACAGACGGAAATATTCAACAATTCCGTGATTTTCGTCTCATTTCGTTTGTTCCGTCATCTCTCTTTTTTGATTTAAAGCAGCGGTTTCAGGTGATCGATGCTGTCCTTCGTCGCCTGATCGTAATCGGCCTCCGAAATCAGCCCCGAGCCGTGATCCCGGAGGAATTTCAGATCTGCTTCGGTGAACTCCATTTCGCTTTCCGGTCTCTCAAACAACACAGCCAGCGGCGTCCGGTCAATCGGCAATACGAATTCGGCGGTAAGATGCCCGGTAAAACCCACGCTTTTGAGCGCGCCGAGAAGTGGCTTCCAGTCGAAGCGGCCCTGACCGGCCGGGCGGCGGTTGTTGTCCGCGACGTGGAAATCGATTATGCGCGAACCGGTTGCATGGATAGCGCCGAGCATATCGAGTTCTTCTATGTTGAGGTGAAACGCATCGAGCACTACGCCCAATCCGTGCCCGACCTCATCGGCAAGCCGTATCGCCTGATCGTGGCGATTTATCAGATAGGTCTCGAACCGGTTGAGCGGTTCGACGCCCGGAGCGATCCCGTTGTCTTCGGCAAACGCCGCGACCTCTTTCAAACCCTCGACCGCCCAGGCCCATTCTTCAGCGGGCGATGCAAGCGGTTTTACCTTGCCCACCGTAGAAGGCACGATGCAAAACATCTTTCCGCCGAGCGCGCGCGCCATACTTATGCAATCCTTCATATACCGGATCGTGCCGAGACGCACGTATTTGTCCGGATGCACCAGATCGCGCCCCTCGGTCATCATCGAGACCACGCCCCAGCATTCGATTTCGTATTTGTCGAGCAGGCGGCGCACCTCATCGGCGTCGTAGCGCGCCGGTTCGCCGCTGATTTCTATGCCGTCGTAGCCGAAGCGGTGCAGGCGCGCGAGCGTCGTTTCGAGAGGCTCCGGCCTCATCCAGTTGTGCATGGAAAACTTCATCTGTGCCTCCTTTGTCCCGATTTTCCGGACCGCGTTCGCACCCGGGAATCATAGTGCCATTCCCTGCTCCCGGCAATTCGATGAAGCAGGCGTACGACAAATGACGGGCTCTGTTCATTTTCACCCGCGCCCCGTGGTAGGATGCCTGCGCACTGAGGCCATCCTCGAAGCGGTACCCGAAGCCCATGCGCATTTGCATACTCGGAAGCGGCAGTTCCGGAAATGCGACGCTGATCGTCGCGGGCGATACGCGCGTGCTCGTCGATTGCGGGCTCAGCGCCAAAGAGACCGTGCGCCGTATACGCGAAGTCGGCGAAGACCCGGGCCGTCTATCCGGCCTGGTCATCACGCACGAACACGGAGATCACGCGCGCGGGCTTTCGGCCATATCCAAAACCCTCGACGTGCCCGTATATGTTTCCGATGCAACCTTCGACGCCTGCGCCCTCGGTGAACGCGGCAAAAAGATTCAACGCGCCGAGGCCATATCCTCTTCGCAGGACTTCGAGATAGGGTCGCTCAAATTCCACCCGTTCAGCATACCGCACGATGCGGCCGATCCGTTCGCCTTCACCGTGGAGTCGGCTGGGGCTAAACTCGGCATGGCGGTCGATCTCGGATATTTCAACGCGCTTGCGGCCGAACATTTTCGCGGAGCCGACGCGCTTATAATAGAAGCGAACCACGAAGTCGAAATGCTGCGCGCCTGCACCTTCTACCCGTGGTCGCTCAAACAACGCATACTCGGCCGCCACGGGCATACGTCGAACGACGAAGTGGCGCGTTACCTGCGCGAGGATTTCGACGGGCGCGCCGAATACATCGTGCTTGCGCACCTGTCGCAGAACACCAACCACCCCGATCTGGCGCGGCTCGCCGCGCTGCAGGCGCTCGAGGCGCGCGGGCCGCTGTTCGCCCGAGGTTCGGAGCGCCGTGTAAGCATTGCGCGGTATGATGGGCCGGGCGCGTGGATAGAATTGTGAGATCGGGCGATGATGAAACGTAAGAGAGACAACGGAACAAACGAAACCAGACGGAAACTACGGAACAGACGGAAAACTCCGTTCGTTCCGTTTCATTTCGTTTGTTTCGTTATCTCTCTTCTTTTGGCGACGACGGCTGCCGGGCAATCGGGCCGGAGGATAACTCCGCCGCCTTCGGCCGAAGCGCCAGTGGTCAGGATCGAGACGCGCGAGGTAATACTGCCGCTCAACGCCTACGACGCCGACGGCCGCAACACCACCGACCTCGCACCCGCCGACATACTCGTCATCGAAGACGGCCTACCCCGCCCCGTGACGGATCTGCGCCGCGATCCGGCGAGCATCGTCCTCGTACTGGATCTTGCAAACGAAATCGGCACGTTCAAAAACGGCGCAACGCAGCGCCGCGAGCCGAAAGCCGAATCTTCGACTCCAATCGAGCGCAATGCGCCGGTATGGGAGAGAAAATACGATATCATCCCGCGCCCGGCGCCGCGCGAATTCGCCGACAACTTCGTATCCGAACTCGCCTCCGGCGATGAAATCGCCGTCATTCAATATTCGGATCGCGTGCAACTCATACAGGACTGGACGAGCGATCGCGAGAGCGCGCTCGCCGCGCTGCGCTCGAAATACCGCATCGGGCTCAAGTCGCGTTATTACGATGCGCTCGGACTCGCGGCCGAAAAACTGCGCGACCGCACGGGCAGAAAAGTGATCGTGATGCTCACCGACGGCGTAGATACGGCGAGCCGTTTGCGCGAACGCGAAGCCCACGCCGCCATCGAGCGCACGGGCGCGGCGATATTCATCGTCGGATGGAAAGAGGTGCTGACAAGCGAAATCTCGTTCGCTATAGAATGGATCGGCCGGCGCGAACGGCAAACAACCTCGACATTCAAACGCGTGCACGAGCTGCGCCGCTTTATGTCGCAGATCGACGGCGCGAGCTATACGCTTCAGCAGCTCGCCTCCGAAAGCGGCGGCGAGTGGATCGCACCCGAAGATTTCGATGCGCTGGTTTCGGGCGCGCCGCGCAGCTTGCACCGCGAGATCGGAGCGCAGTACAGTCTCGCTTTTCTCACCGAACGCGGGCCGGGACTCGAGCCCGAACGACGCGTCGATGTATTGCCCGCGCGCAAAGGACTCACAATAAGGGCGCGGCGGCGCTATTACATCGGTGATGCGGTCGGACAATGAGCGAAGCAAATATCAAAGCATATCAAAGCAAATAATGAGCGAAGCAAATAACGAAGCGCAATCGGAGTTGAGAAGGGCTTACAGGCGCGCGAGCATAGGACTGGCGATAGCGGCTGCGGTGTGGACAGCGGCCTATTTCGCAGCGCGCGAACGCGGATGGTCCGAGCTTACGATCCTGATTCCGATCGGCGCCGCGGCGCTGAGCGTGCTTTGCTACAGACGCTACCGGACCATGGATGGAGGAGCAGGAAACAGCGAATGATCGAACGATATACATTGCCCGAAATGGGCGCAATCTGGACCCAAGAGAACCGGTACCGCAAATGGCTGGACGTAGAACTCGCCGCGTGTCAGGCGAACGCCGAAGCGGGATTGATCCCTATGGAAGCGGTTGCGGTGATCCGCGAGCGCGCGGCGTTTTCGGTCGAGCGGATTCACGAACTGGAAAAGACCACCGACCACGACGTAATTGCATTCACTACCAACCTCGCCGAGTCCATCGGCCCCGAATCGCGCTGGGTTCATTACGGGCTGACATCATCGGATGTAGTGGATACGGCGAACGCCCTGTTGCTGTGCGAGGCGGGCGATCTGATCATCGCGCGTTTGCAGACCCTCAGCGACATTCTCAGGCGGCGCGCTTTTGAATTCAAAGACACGCCGATGATAGGCCGCACGCACGGCGTACACGCCGAACCGATGACGCTCGGGCTTGTGTTTGCGCTCTGGTACGAAGAGATCCGAAGGGATATCGACCGTATGGCGCGCGCTCGCGCGGGAGTCAGTTACGGCAAGATTTCGGGCGCCGTGGGAACGTTTGCGCATCTGGACCCGGAGATAGAAGAGCGCGTGTGTTTTCTGCTCGGACTCAAGCCGGCGAATATCTCTACGCAGATCATACAGCGCGACCGTTACGCCGAGTTCGTCGCTGCGCTTGCGATCATTGCATCGTCGCTCGAGAAGTTCGCATTGCAGATACGTCACTGGCAGCGCACCGAAGTGCGCGAGGCGCACGAGTATTTCAAGCCCGGGCAAAAGGGGTCATCCGCGATGCCGCACAAGCGCAATCCGATACTGTCGGAGCGCATATGCGGAATGGCGCGGCTCGTGCGCGGATACGCCGTCGCTGCGCTCGAAAACAACGCCCTGTGGCACGAGCGCGACATATCGCATTCGTCGGCCGAAAGGGTGCTGCTGCCGGATGCGACGATCGCGGCGGATTACATGCTGGCCAAAACCGCTTCGCTGATCGAGAAGCTCGTCGTCAGGCCGGAGCGGATGCTGGAGAACCTCAACGCCACGCGCGGGCTCGTGTTTTCGGGTCAGTTGCTGCTGGAGCTTGCGGCGGCCGGCGTCGCGCGCGAAGCGGCTTACGCCTGGGTGCAGCGCAACGCCATGCGTTCGTGGGACGAGGGGCTGGATTTTCGCAAACTGGTCAGCGAGGATGCGGACATATCGCGCGTATTGACCGTCGAGCGGATTGACAGGGCATTCGATGTGCGCGCGCAATTGAAGAACGTGAGCCGGATATTTGATCGGGTCTTCGGCAAGATCGGGTAAGAGAGAAGAGGAAGAGAGATAACGAAACAAACGAAAATTCACGGAAAAGACGGAAGGGAAAAAGCGAGAATGCAGGCAAAAGTATATGTGACGCTGAAAAACGGCGTGCTCGATCCGCAGGGCAAGGCGATCCATCATGCAGCCGAGACGATCGGCTATCGCGGGCTGACGGATGTGCGGCAGGGAAAGTTTTTTGAGATTAAACTCGACGAGACGCTGGATGCGGAAACGGCCCGCATCGAAATCGAGAAGTTCGCGCACGATGTGCTTTCGAATCCGGTGATCGAGGATTACCGGGTCGAAATCGTCGGTTAGAAACTCTTCTACTGCGGGCGGGGCGGATGAAAGCCCTTGTAGCGAATGCTGATGCCCGGGTCCGAAGCGGTCAGCAGCAACCGGCGCTTGTTGATCGGGTTGACGCCTTCGGGGTAGTAGGTGAGCTGGTAGCGGCTGTTGCGCACCTCGTCGCAGATCTGCTTGACGGCTTCCTTCACATCGCCGTCCAACGGGAAAACGGCGCCGCCCGTGCCCACGGTAAGCTGTTCGATGGCTTCGGCCGGTTTCGGCGCGTCCTTGCGCAATGCGCCGCGCGTGCGGTCGCGGATCTGTATGACGTAAACGGTGATGTTTTCGTCCTGAAGCTTGGCCAGAATCTCGGGAAACTTGATCGAACTGCCGCGGTCGAGTCCGTCGCTAACGAGCACTATTACGCGTTTGGAAAATCCCACTTCGGGCCGCAGCACGTCCTCCATAACTACATTGAGCGCGTCGAACAGATAGGGCTGATCGCTCTTGCGCAGCAGCGAAAGCGTGCCCTGCAGTTCTTTCGGCTCATCGGTGAACTCGGTGATGATTTCGGGCTTCTGGTCGTAGCCGATCACCATTACCTTGTCGCCCTCGTAGATTTCGGGCGAAAAGGCGGCCGGCACGGATGAAAGTTTTTTGACGTCCGACTGAAGAGTCGCCGAATTGTCGATCAGCACGACGTAGCGGGCAGGGCTCGGATCCGGGGCGAACGCCTCGATTTTCTGCAGCACTCCGCCGTCGAAGAGTTCAAGTTCGTGGCGCGCTATCAGCAGATCGTTCTGCTCTTCGGAACTCGACGTAAGCAGACGCCGCGGCTTTGACGGATCTTCCACGCGCTCGGCGATTACCGGAATGATTGTGGATCTGCGGTTGGCCGGATTGACGCTGCGGCCCGATTGCGCAGCTACGGAGACGGCTTCGGAGAGCAGGCCGAGCAGGACGCCGAGAGCGAGCAGACCAAGCGCGAAGTATTGGGGCCGGTGTCGATAATGCTGACGGAACACTGCGCGCTTCATCTGCTCGCTCCCGATCTTTTTGCCGTCGTATACGGCGACGGCGTTCGATCGAACTCAGTTATTGCTCGTATCGCACACGCCGGCGCCGCATCCGGTCGATGCACACGCGGCTGCGGCCTTCGTCTCAGGCTTGCCGTCTTTCGTATCCTTTGAACCTTTCGAATCCTTTGAATCCTTTGAATCTTTTGAATCTTTGGATTCGGTTGCCGGTTTGCTGCGTGCGTAGTCGCTTACGTACCAACCGGATCCCTTGAGTTGAAAGCTGGTCTGCGAGAAGATCTTTTCGAGCTTCCCGCGGCATTCGGGGCATTTGCTCAGCGGCTTGTCGGACATCTTCTGCATAACTTCCAGATGATGTGCGCACTTGCCGCAAACGTATTCATAGATCGGCATACCCTGTCCTCACACCTCCAATAAAGAAATTTCCGATTCGTGGAAAATTCACACAAAATTTAGCATATTCGCCGGGGGGCCGACAACGGGGGCCGTAAAAGAGGCAAGGGATCGTCATTTCCGTTTGTTTCGCGCAGTTTCGTGAATTTCCGTTTGTTCCGTCATCTCTTTTCCGTTTAGGATCACGGCTATGAGCAGCACATCGGGACACGAAATCGAAATCAAACTGCGCCTGGACGGCGTGGAGCGCCTCGAATCCTGCGGTATTGCGCTGGAAATCGACGCGCCGCGCCACTTCGAGGACAACCGCCTGTTCGATACTCCGGACCGCCAACTTCAGAAAAGCCTCTCCATACTGCGCGTGCGCAGCGCAAACGGCGCCGGCGTTCTGACCTACAAGGCCCAGCCCGCAGCCGACGCCCCCGCATCGCAGTTCAAAAAGCGCGTAGAGATCGAAACCACCGTGGGAGATCCGGAACAGATAACGCGCCTGCTCGAACGTCTCGGGTATCGCGCGTGGTTCCGCTACCAGAAATACCGCACCGTCTACCGCGCCGGGCTCCCTTCGGGCCGCACGTTGCACGCGATGTTGGATGAAACGCCGATCGGAAACTTCGTCGAACTCGAGGGCGAGGAAGAGGCTATTGCCGAGGCTGTGGGGCTACTGGGCGCGACGCGCGAGGATTACATACTCGACAGTTATCTGGTACTGCAAATAAGGCTTTGTTCGGCTGCGGGCCGCGCGCTCGAAGACATGGTCTTTCCCGGCATCGGGGTGTAAACTTACGGGCGATGCGAGCAATGATTCTGGCTGCGGGGTTCGGCACGCGGCTCTGGCCGCTGACGATAGGGCGGACCAAGCCTGCGATCCCCTTTCTGAACCGTCCGCTGATCGCCTGCACGATCGAATATCTCAGGCGTTTCGGCATCCAAGACCTGATCATAAACCTGCACCACGAACCCGAATCGGTGCGCGCGCAGATCGGAGACGGCTCCGAGTACGGCGTGCGGATCTCGTATTCGATCGAGGAGCCGGAAATCCTCGGCACCTCGGGCGCGCTCGACCGCGTACGGCATCTGCTCGAAGGCGATGTTTTCGTCGCCATAAACGGCAAGATAATCACCGACATGGATCTGACGGCGGCAATCGAGTCGCACAGAAAACGGCGCGCAATGGCTACGCTGGTTTTGCGCCCCAACCCCGCACACGAACGATTCAGCGAAGTCGAAATCACACCCTCGGGCCGCATACATCGCTTTGCCGGGTTTCCCGATCCGCGCGCGGCCGGGACGCGGAGCGCGCCCCTGATGTTTACCGGCATACATATCCTTTCTCCTGAAATTTTCCGTTACATACCGCGCGGCGTATTTTCCGATTTCGTGCGCGATGTTTATCCGGCGGCGATGCAGGCGGGCGAGGCGATTGACGGGTACGCAGCCGAGGGCGAATGGTATGAACTGAGCACGCTTGAACGTTATTTGTCGGTGAGCCTTGCGTTTCTGGCGCGCGAAGGGAGAACTTTCATCGCCGATGCGGGGTGTCGTATAGATCCAGACGCGAGGGTTGTGCGTTCGGTTTTGTGGAAACGGGTGAGGGTTGAGCGGGGCGCGGAAATAGAAGAATGCCTGATCGGCGACGATGTAAGGATCGGGGCCGGAGAAAGATACGCCCGGGCGGTGATTGTGCGCGCAGAGGCGGCAAGCGGAAGCGTGCGGCCCGAGAAGGCGCAAGCCGGAGAGGTGCGGGGCGAAAATCTTGTTGTCCCCATTTGACGGTGCTACCATTCGAACCTGGGAGGGAGGGACGGAGCGAGCAGAAGTGCGGCTGAGAATACGACCTTTATGACGGCATACACATCAGAAAAACCACGATCCGCAGGCGCGGCTCCAGATCTGAGCGAGAAGCGGGTGCGGCGGTATGCTGCGCGTCATTTCGGCGTCGCGCCGCGCGCCGTGCGGCTCGAGGCGCTGACGCCCGACGCATCTACGCGCAAGTACTACCGCATAAGCGCCGAACGCAACCCCTCCGAAACCTTCATCATCAGCCTCTATCCGGCGCCTTTTCACCCCGGCGACAACGCCTACCTGGATGTCACGCGGCTTTTTGAGCGCGCCGGGCTTCCCGTGCCGCGTGTAATCGACGTAGCCGGGACGCAGGGCATCATATTGCAGGAGGATCTGGGCGATTGCAGCCTTGCAAGGTGGATCGAGCAGACCGGACGGGAGGCAGAAGCCGAGCGTCGCATTGAAGATATGATGGCGCGGGCCATAGACCTGATTGCGCGCATACAGCAGGTTTCCGCGCTTGCGGCCGAAACCGGATCGGCAGCGAGCCGGCTGGCGTTTGACGAAGACAAACTGTACTGGGAGTTGAATTTCTTCTACGATCATTTCTTCGGCAGCCTGCGTCACGAACAGTTTGCCCCGGAAACCGAAGCGGCGATACGGGCGGATCTGCAGGCGGTGGCGGCTGAACTTGCTGCGCGGCCCAGGGTGTTGTGTCACCGGGATTATCACGCGATGAACCTGATGGTGGACGGACGCGGCGAATTGCGCGTTATCGATCATCAGGATGCGAGGATGGGACCGGCGAGCTACGATCTGGTGCCGCTGCTCGTCGAGCGGCGGCTCGAACCCGCGGATGACGCGTGGGTAAGCGCCCGGCAGGAGGATTTTCTGCGCAGGCGCGAGGCTCTCGGTTTGCCCGAAATCGACAGGAAAGAATTCGGCTACGAGTTCCGGTTGATGACCGTGCAGCGGCAACTGAAGGCTACGGGGACGTTTTCTTACCAGACCGGCGTGGTCGGACGCGGCGAGTATTACGAGAAGTACATAGGCCCGGCCGTAGCCACGGTGTTGCGTGCGATGCGCGCGCCGGGTATGAGGGAGTATCCGGCGCTGCGGCGGGCGCTGGAGAATTTTTGAAAGGTCAACCACTCTACCTAAACGCTGAAGAGTTATAGGTGGAGTGGCCGACTCTGCAGCAGTTCTCGGTTGAGGAGGAAAGAGAGATAACGGAACAAACGAAATGAGACGAAAATCACGGAATAGTTGAATATTTCCGTCTGTTCCGTCTCATTTCGTTTGTTCCGTTATCTCTCTTTCCTCCTCAACCGAGAACTGCTGCAGACTCTGAACTCATGAACACAAAGCAAACATACATATCGGAAATCGGCGGGCATCTCGGCGAAGAGGTCGCGATCAAGGGCTGGCTTTACAACAAGCGGTCGAGCGGGAAGCTGGGTTTTCTGGAAATCCGCGACGGTTCGGGACTGATTCAGGGCGTCGTTTCCAAAAAAGACGTCAGCGACTCGACGTGGGATGCAAGCGAGCGGGCTACGCAGGAATCCTCCATCATCGTGCGCGGCGCGCCGCGCGAGCATCCGAAAAAGCCCGGAGTTTATGAACTCGACGTGCACGAACTGGAGATCGTGCAGTTGGCGCACGAGTATCCGATTACGCCCAAGGAGCACGGCGTCGAGTTTCTGATGGATCACCGTCACCTGTGGCTGCGCTCGCGCCGCCAGCAGGCGATACTGCGCGTGCGGCACGAAATCATCCGCGCGGTGCGGGACTTCTTCGACGACGACGGATTCATACTTTGCGACACGCCCATATTCACGCCCGCGGCGTGCGAGGGCACGACGACGCTGTTTGAAGTAGACTACTTCGAGGACAAGGCTTATTTGACGCAGTCCGGGCAGCTTTACAACGAAGCGACGGCGGCCGCTTTCGGCAAGGTTTACTGTTTCGGTCCGACCTTTCGCGCCGAAAAATCCAAGACGCGCAGACATCTGACCGAATTCTGGATGGTCGAACCCGAAGTGGCTTATGCGAAACTCGACGACATAATGACGCTTGCCGAGCGGTTTCTTTCCTCGATCGTCGGGCGCGTGCTCGACAGGCGCAAGGAGGAGTTGAAACAACTCGAACGCGATACGGCGCAGCTTGAAAAGATCGTTCCGCCCTTCCCGCGACTGCAATACGATGATGCGGTAAAACTGCTGCAACAGGGGCACGCGGAAGGTAATCTGGAGAGCCGCTTCGAGTGGGGCGGTGATCTCGGATCGCCGGACGAAACGTATCTGTCGGGTCTTTACGACAAACCGGTGATGGTTCACAGGTATCCTGCGGCGGTCAAGGCGTTTTACATGGAATCGGATCCCGATAGGCCCGACCTTGCGCTGTGCGTCGATGTATTGGCGCCCGAAGGATACGGCGAAGTCATAGGCGGCGGCGAGCGCGCAGCGTCGCTCGAACTGCTGATGCAACGGATCAATGAACACGGATTGCCCGAAAGCGCGTTTGACTGGTATCTGGATCTGCGAAAATACGGCAGCGTGCCGCACGCGGGATTCGGCATGGGCATCGAACGCGCGGTTACCTGGATTTGCGGACTGGAACACGTCAGGGAAACGATCCCGTTTCCGCGCATGCTTTACAGGTTGAAGCCGTGAAGAAGAAAAACCGCGGAACACGCGGAAGGTGACGGAATTCCCGGAAGGGCCGGGAAACGGCTGGAGGAGAGCCGGGAGAAAAGGTGAATGGAGGAGCGCGAACCGACGCCGAATCCGGCTGGAGCGCGAGGGCCGGAGATTGCTACCGAGATCCTTCCCGTGCCGTCGCGACATCTGCCGCCTCAGGTCTGGCGCAGCAGCGCCGATATTCAGTCGGCGCGCGAATTCAGGCTGCGTACGCGCCTCGACTTTGAATGGATGGCCGCGCAGTTGCTCGATGCAGCCGAGGCGCACGAGGGCGATCGCGCGCTCGATATTGCTACGGGAAACGGATTCATCGCGCGCCAACTTGCGCTGCGTACAGGCGCCTCGGGAAGCGTAACCGGAGTCGATGAATCCTCAGAAGCCGTAGACCGGGCGCGGCTCGGCGCACAAGCGGGAGGCCTGGCTGCGCGCACCGAATGGCGCGTCGCCGCGGCGGACGACCTGCCTTTTGAAGACGGCGGTTTTGACATAGTGGTGTGCGGAGCGGCGAATCTTCATCGGCTGCCGGCCGCGGGTTTTCTGCGCGAGGCTTACCGCGTGCTGAAACCGGGCGGCCGGCTCGCAGCAGTGGATGAATTGAAATCTCCGGTCGGCCCGCTGTGGCTGTGGATAGCGGCCGTGCGCGGCTATGACAGGCTGTTGAGGCGCACGCCGCAACAACCCGGCGAGCAGTTTTATCTGGCCGAAGAAGTGGTCGGGATGCTTAACGACGCCGGATTTGCCGGCGCGATAGTACGGGGCCTGCAGCCGCGCAACCGGCGCGGGCGGGCGTTTTCATTGATCAAAGCGGTAAAGTGAA
>JAHBSF010000023.1 GCA_019639255.1 Acidobacteriota bacterium
TTACACCCCCGTTACAGCAAGGTTGCAATCTGTTCCGTATTTTCCGTTTATTCCCTGATGTCGGGACACATTTCTTAGCCCCGTCAGGGGGGGACGAAAATAGCCCAGCAATTTATTGCTGGGCTATTTTCGTCCCCCCCTGATGGGGCTAAGAAATGTGTCCCGACATCAGGTTTATTCCGTTATTCTTTCTTCTTTCTCACGATGTGTACAAAGCGTTTTTGGTATGATTGCCTGGAATTATGGAACGGCAGGAAGAAGATCCTCGGCAAGGAGCCGCATCACACGCCACACTCATCGGGTCGGTGGAGCGGATCACCTATCATAATGAGCAGAACGGTTATACCGTGCTGCGACTGCACGCGCCCGGACACAACGGTGCGATTACGGTCACGGGAAATTTCTCTTCCGTATCCCCCGGCGAAAGCGTGCGCCTGAAGGGAATCTGGACCTCGCACCCGCAATACGGCGATCAGTTCAAGGCGCTCGATTACGAAATTACGCGGCCCGCTACTGTGGCCGGAATCCAGAAGTATCTCGGTTCGGGGCTGATCAAGGGCGTGGGGCCGGTGACGGCCAAGCGCATAGTAGACCATTTCGGCGCTTCGACGCTCGACGTCATAGAAACCGAGATCGAGCGACTTGTCGAGGTCAAGGGCGTAGCGCGCAAGCGCGTAGAGATGATCCAGAGCGCGTGGGCCGAGCAGCGCGCAATCAAGGAGGTAATGCTCTTTTTGCAGGGGCACGGCGTATCTACCCACTTCGCCGTCAAGATCTACAAACAGTACGGAAACGAGTCGATTCCGGTAGTCGAACATACGCCGTACAGACTGGCGTCGGAAGTTTACGGCATCGGATTCAAGACCGCCGATCAGATAGCACGCAATATGGGCATTGCCGTGGATGCCGAAGCGCGGTTGCGCGCCGGATTGCAGTATGTGCTTCAGGAAGCGACCGATCAGGGGCACTGTTATTTGCCGCTCGGGGATTTGCTCAAGCGCTCGGCGCAGGCGCTCGGCGTAGAGAGCGAAGAGCGGCTTGCCGCATCGGTCGAAGCATTGCTCGACGAGGGAGGGTTGAAAACCGAACCGGCGGGCGACGATCAGGGCATATATCTGCCGCCGATGTGGCAGGCGGAAAGGTCGCTTGCGCGGCGGTTGAAATCGCTGCTTGCGCGGAGCGTGCGCGCGGATCTGAAGCGCGTCGAAGACTGGCTGGGACGTTTCGCCGCGGCGAAACATATCGAACTCTCGGACGAGCAGCACCGGGCGATCATCGAGGCTGCAAGTTCGCGCGTATTGATCCTGACCGGCGGGCCGGGTACGGGAAAGACTACTACGCTGCGCGCAATGGTGGCCCTGTTTCAGGCAATGGGGCGGCGCGTGCTGCTCGGATCGCCTACGGGCCGCGCAGCGCAGCGCCTTTCGGAAGTGACGGGCGTCGAGGCAAAGACCATCCACCGGTTGCTCGAATTCGATCCCACGCACATGGGTTTCAAGCGCAATGAAGAGATGCCGCTCGAAGCCGATGTCGTAGTCGTGGATGAAGCCTCGATGCTCGATGTCGTGCTGGCGAACAACCTGCTGAAGGCCGTCGCAGCGGACGCTCAACTGATTCTGGTGGGCGACGTAGATCAACTGCCGAGCGTAGGGCCGGGTACGGTTCTGCGCGATCTGATCGGGTCAAACGCGATGCCCGTAGCGCGGCTGACCACTGTTTTCCGGCAGGCGGCCGAGAGCCTGATCATACAGAACGCGCACCGGGTCAATCGCAGCGAGTTTCCGCATCTGGTAAGGCCCGGCGCATCGCGCAGCGATTGTTATTTCATCGAAGCCGAAGAACCCGAAGAGATACTGCAATGGATCATCAAGACCGTGGCGACCAGCCTGCCGCGCCGGTACGGGTGGAATCCGCTTGGGGACATACAGGTGCTTGCGCCTATGAATCGCGGGCGGGTCGGGGCGAACAACCTCAATCAGGTATTGCAGGAGAATCTGAATCCTCCGGGTTCGAACAAAACCGAACTTGCGAAGTTCGGACGCACACTGCGCGTGGGCGACAAGGTCATACAGAAAGTGAACAACTACAAGCTCGAAGTCTTCAACGGCGATATGGGCGCGATCGAGTACATAGACCTGATCGATCAACTGGTGGCCGTCAGGTTTGCCGACCGGCTGGTGACTTACGATTATGCGGATGTGCTCGAACTCGGGCACGGGTTCGCCGTGTCGGTGCACAAGTCGCAGGGATCGGAGTACCCGGCGGTCGTGCTGCCCCTGCATATGCAGCATTTCATGATGCTCAGCCGCAATCTGCTTTATACGGCGCTTACGCGGGCGCGGAGTATGGTGGTGATGGTGGGGACTACGCGGGCGATCGGCGCAGCGATGCATAACCTCGAAGCCGTACACCGGTTCACGGGACTGGTGCGCGAGCTTGAGGCAACGTAAGCCTTAAGAGAGACAACGGAACAAACGAACTATAACGAAAAGAACGGAAAAGCAAATCAGGGAAAAGTTGAATATTTCCGTAGTTTTCGTCTTATTTCGTTTGTTCCGTTATCTCTCTTCTAGGCCGTTATCTCTGCGATCAGTTGCAGCAATCTGGACGAAGCGATGGGTTTTTGCAGCACTTCGTTTGCTCCGAGGTGTTTGGCTGCGGCGAGGATTGCGGGGCTGACTGCGCCCGACATGGCGATTATCCCGATGTGCGGAAATTCCTGCTTGATCATTTGAATCGTCACTATGCCCTCCTGTCCGGGCATGACCAGATCCATAAGCACCAGGTCGAACCGGTGTTGGTGTACGAACCGGATCGCTTCGCGGCCGTCGTGTGCAGTCGATGCGATATAACCCGCTGATTCGAGTATGGTGCGCAGCAGATCGCATATCGCCGCATCGTCGTCTACGATGAGTATCCGGCGTTCGCGATTCGGTTTTTCGATTACTGTGCGGACTCGTTCGGCCAGATCGCGCGGCGTATAGGGTTTGGGAAGAAATTCCAGGCCCGGGTCGAGAGATCCTTCCGGAGAGAGCGCGTCTTCCGTATACCCGGAGACAAACAACACCCTGGTTTCGGGCCGCTGCCGGGTGATCCTGGCGGCCAGTTCGCGCCCGCCCATTTTCGGCATGATTACATCGGTAAGCAGGAGGTCGATCGGCTGGGCGTATTCGGCCGAAATCTTCAGCGCCTCGGGGCCGTTGGACGCCTGAAGAACCGCGTATCCGAATTGTTTGAGCACTGCGCTCGTAAAGTTGCGCACGTATTCGTCGTCTTCTACAAGCAGCACCGTTCTGTTTGCAGGCTCCTTTGCCGGCGCGCGCGCGCTTTGGGGCGCGGCCTGAACCGGCGCGGCTTCTTCCGTAATCGGCAGGTAGATGTTGAACGTAGAGCCGCGACCCAATTCGCTTTCGACCGCAATGTGACCGCCGCTTTGTTTGACGATGCCGAATACGGTGGGCAGGCCGAGGCCCGTACCCTGACCTTTGGGTTTTGTAGTGAAGAAGGGTTCGAAGATGCGGCTGCGGGTTTCGGGCTTCATGCCGGTTCCCGTGTCGCTTACGGCGAGCATGGCGTAGCGCCCGGGCGCGGCGTCGAGCAGCATTGCCGCGTCGGAATCGTCGAGTTCCACGTTGGCGGTTTCGATCGTCAGTCGGCCCCCCTCGGACATCGCGTCGCGCGCATTGATTACGAGGTTCATCAGCACCTGCTCGATCTGCGCAGGATCGGCCTTGACCTGGTTGGGCGATGCGGCAAGCAGCTTTGCGACTTCGATGTTTGCAGGAAGTACGCGCGCAAGCAGAGGTTCGACCCTGGCTACGATCTCGTTGAGCGTTACGTGCTTCGGTTGCAGCACCTGTTTGCGCCCGAAGGCGAGAAGCTGCTGCGTGAGTTGCGCGGCGCGATTGCCCGCATCCCGGATGTTTTCGAGTTCCCTGCGATTCGGATCGCCCGGGCCCGCGCGCGAAAGCAGCAGTTGAGTATACCCGTTTATGACCGTGAGCAGGTTGTTGAAGTCGTGCGCAATGCCGCCCGCAAGCTGGCCTACGGCTTCTATCCTCTGCGCCTGCTGCAACTGCTCTTCGAGGTTTTTTTCGCGCGTTATGTCGCGGAAAAACATCGTCAGCGCCGTGGGCGAAGGAAAAGCGTGCACCTCGAACCAGGCGTCGAGCGGCTCATAAAAATCCACGATGACCGACGGCTCCTGTTTGCGAAACGCGTGTTGATACGCCTGATCGAAACTCGATCCGCTGCCCCCGGGAAACATCTGGCTCAACGGCCGCCCGATGGGATCTACGCCTGCGGGAAAGATCCTTAGCGCGCGCCGATTGACATATGTGATTTTCCAGTCCTGATCTACGATCACGACGCTGTCGGTAGTGGATTCGAGCGCGGTTTCGATTCGCGAGGCGGCCTCCTGATTGCGCGCGTTTTCTTTACTGTATGCGGAAAGAAACAGCCTGAATTGCGATGCCGAGGCTGCGCCGAAGGCTTCGAGCACCCGGGCATCGCGTTTTTTGTCGAATGCCGAATCCGATGACGTGCCGCACAACAGGAGAATACCGCGCAGTGTGCGTTCATCCGCGGCTGCGTCGGGGGAGTCTTCAGGCGTGACGGCGATCTCGAAGCTGACCGCAGCACATCTGCGGCAGGTTTCGCCCTCGGATGTGAGAAGGGGAGCGGCCGGATCGGTTTCGAAAAACGTCGCTCCGTCAATTCCCGAATACGGCGCGGCCGCAAACGCCGGCGGCGGTTCGGGCGCAGCAAGATTGCAGGATACGGGAATCGCTTCGCGCCCGTTGCCGATTACGGCAAGCAGCGCCCCATCGGCTTCAAGCGCGAGCATTGCGGCGCGCAAAAGCGGTTCCAGTGCTGCACGCAACCCGCCGCGCAGCGCCTCATCATCGTGGATTGAATGTATGAGTCCGCTTCTGTCCACGTTTAATCTTCCTGCTCTG
This sequence comes from Acidobacteriota bacterium, assembly GCA_019639255.1. Lineage (GTDB taxonomy): Bacteria > Acidobacteriota > Blastocatellia > RBC074 > RBC074 > JAHBSF01. Next base: position 4,959 of record JAHBSF010000023.1, read on the forward strand.
CGAATACTCCACCCAAATGGCTGGAGAGCGTCAACCGATCAGCTTTCTGAGCAGACGAACCAGATCTTCGGCCGCTATGGGCTTCTGCATCACTTCATTGGCGCCGAGGTATTTCGCTGCGGCGAGGATCGGGCCGCTGACGGCGCCCGACATCGCAATTATCCTGAGATTGGGATCTTCGCGCTTCAACGATTGAATCGTCTCTATACCTTCTTTTTCCGGCATCACAAGGTCGGTAAGCACCAGATCCGCAGGCGCGTTGCGGAATATTCGCAGCGCTTCGTCTCCGTCACCGACCGTAGTTACATCGTAACCTGCTTCGGAAATCGTCCGTTTCAGATAGTCTCGCACTGCAGCCTCGTCATCGACTACCATTACGCTGCGGCGCAGCACAGGCCCTAGCGCGCCGCGCACCGCCGCAGCAAGGCCTTCGGGCAGGAACGGCTTCTGAAGATAGCCGTATTCGGGTTCGATTTCCCCCCGTGAAATCAGGGCTTCGCGCGTGTAGCCCGACATATAAAGCACGGCGGTTTCGGTTCGCTTCCGGCGAATCTGTCCGGCCAGATCCCGGCCCGAAGTTTCGGGCAGCACCACATCGGTCAGCAACAGATGGATCGGCCCGGAGTGTTGTTCCGAAATGCGCAGCGCCCGGTCGGCGTTCTGAGCGGATAGAACGGTATAGCCGAATGCGGTGAGGGCTGTTTCGGTGAAGTCGCGAACGCGCACATCGTCTTCCACGACAAGTATCGTTTCGGTGTTCTGCAGGGTCGCGATGGCGGGCTCGATGCCGGCGTCCTTGAGTTCGGGCGATGCGCTGGGCGCTTCGTCGGTGATGGGCAGATAGACTCTGAAGGTCGAGCCGCGCCCGGGTTCGCTTTCCGCCTCTATGTGACCGCCGCTTTGTTTGACGATGCCGAATGCCGTTGGCAGTCCGAGGCCCGTGCCCTGGCCTTTGGGTTTTGTTGTGAAGAACGGCTCGAAGATGCGGCCGAGAATCTCGGGCGTCATGCCGGTCCCGGTGTCGCTGATGATGAGCACGGCATAGCGGCCCGGCGCGGGGCCCGACTGCAATTGCGCATCCTGGTTGCCGATCACGACGTTTGCGGTTTCGATCGTCAATCGGCCGCCGCGGGGCATGGCATCGCGCGCGTTGACGACGAGGTTCAGAATCACCTGCTCGAACTGATGAGGATCTATACGGACGTTGCCGGGCGCAGGGGCGAGCGTTGTAGTCACTTCTATATCGTCCGGCAGCACTCCGGCGACAATCGATCCAAAGCCGCCCACGACGGCGTTGAGTTCGACGACTTCGGTATTCATTACCTGCTGCCGTCCGAAGGCCAGCAATTGCTGCGTCAGATGCACTGCCCTCGCGCCCGCGTCGCATACGGCTTCCAGATCGCGCCGATGCGGATCGTCGCCGCGCCCGCGCCGCAACATCATTCTGGTATAACCGTTGATGACGGTCAGGAGGTTGTTGAAGTCGTGTGCAATGCTGCCGGCAAACTGCCCGACGGCTTCCATCTTCTGCGCGCGCTCAAGCTCCTGTTCGAGTCGCTTCTGCTGCGTGACATCGCGCGCAAATATCGTGAGGCCCCGACTTGACGGGTAGGCGTGAGCGTCGAACCATTTGCCGAGCGGCGCGTAGTATTCGAGCACGTGAACCGGGAGGTTTTCACGCATTGCGTGCAGAAACTCTTCGCCGAACTTCGATCCCTGCACCTCCGGAAAAGTCTCCCAGAAATGGGCTCCTGTCAGGTCCGTATCCAGGTTGAGCATCGCCCGGCCCCTGGTGTTGATGTAGGTGATCTTCCAGTCCGGATCGAGGATCATTACGTGATCGGTAGTGGATTCGAGCGCGGTTTCAAGCCGCGAGGCCAGATCCTTCAGCCGGGCTTCAAAATTGTGCCGTTCGGTGGTTTCGCGCTGTATCGAGACCCAGTGTGTGTGCCTGCCCGATTCGTCGGCGACGGGAGAAATATTGATCTCTACCCAGAATTCCGAACCGTCCCGGCGGTAGTTGAGCAGTTCGGCCCGCGCCGGTTGTTTTTCTGCAATGGCCGAGCGCAGCCGATCGAGTTCCACTGGATCGGTGTCCGGGCCTGCAAGCAGTTGCGGCGTTTTTCCTATGACCTCGGCCGGCTGATACCCGGTCATTCGTACAAATGCTTCGTTCACGAATATGATGCGCGGCCCCCGCCCTTCACGGCTTTCAGCCTCGGTCACTATGATTGCGTCGTCGATGCTTTCACGAATCAGGCGGGAAAACTGCATCTCGCGGCGAAAGCTTTCGTAATCGAGGCGCAACAGCGCCTGGCGAACCTGTTCGGATGCCGATTCTGCGAGAGCTTCCATTTGTTCGGGTGAAGGATCACGTACGGGCGTACCGGCCTCGTCTGCAAACAGCGCCAGCACGATGGATTCCTGGTACTTTTCGTGTTCCGGCGACGGGCAGGGGATGCCCAGATAGTAAGAAAACGAATTTCCGTCTTCGGCTCGCAGCGGTATTTCCGGGTATTCGGGTCCTGTACGCAGCGGCCTCGGTTGTGCGGCCGCAGGTGCTGCGACGATGTTGACTGCGGGCGAACCTTTGAGCGGAGCATCGGGCAACCTGATGCCGAAGCCGGCAAGCACAAGTTCGCTTTCTCCCGACACTACGCTCAGAGCGGCGCCCTGCATACCCAGCAGGCGCGCCGAAGTTTTCAGGAATGCGCCGCAGCTTCGGGCGAATTCCCTGCGCCGTGCAGCGCCGGCCCCGAGCCTTTGCGTCAATGAAATAACTTCCGTTTCGCCTGCCATACTTCCCAACTGCGATTTTGTCTTTCACTTTGCCGGCCAAGGTACGTGGGGGAGTGCATGTTACGCCCCATTCTGCGCACGGGCAAGACGGCAGGTGATAATTCACTCTCCGCTCAAGATTTATCCGCACGACATCCCTCACCGGCTTCCCCCGCTGGGGAATTACCCGCGTAAATTAAGCTTCAGGGCCTGACAGCAATTACCGTGCAATTCATCATAGATAACGAAACATACGGAAATTGACGGAACATACGGAAAAGAATCACTCCGTATGTTTCGCCTGCTTCCGTCCGTTACGTTACTGCTCTTTGGGGAATTCAGCGGCCCGTAGAGCCGAAGCCGCCGTCGGACCGATGGGTTGAACCGAGGTCTTCGGAAAAGCTGTATTCAGCCGGGGCAGCCTGTTCGATGATTAGCTGGGCGATGCGGTCTCCGGGCGAGAATGAAACCGGTTCGGCGCCCAGGTTGACGAGTAACACAAGAATTTCCCCGCGGTAGTCCGCGTCGATAACGCCGGCAAGCGTGTCTATGCCGTGGCGTACGGCAAGACCCGAACGCGGGGCTACACGCCCGTAGTAGCCGGGCGGGATCTCGATTGCCAGCCCCGTAGGAACGAGCCTGCGTTCTCCAGGGCCTATCGTTACGGTTTCGGCGCAGGCAAGATCCGCACCGGCCGCATCGGCGCTTCCGCGCGCGGGAAGCCTTGCTGAGTCGCGCAGGCGCTTTACATTGATCCTCATCCGTTCGCAACCTCCCGCCCCGTGAATTCGGCAGTTGATGATTTCCCCGTATTAGCGGCAACCGGGCGGACAGGCAGTTTGACGGTGAACTCGCAGCCCGAACCGGGTTCGCTCGTTACGTAAGCCTCGCCGCCGTGCGCACGCGCAAGGTGTTTTACGATGGCCAGACCAAGCCCCGTGCCGCCCGCCTCGCGCGAGCGCGCCTTGTCTACGCGGTAGAACCGCTCGAATACGCGCGGCAAATGTTCGGGAGCTATGCCGGGGCCCGTATCGCGCACGCGTATGAGGGTGTATTGTCCGTCATCGGAAGTTGCGGCGGTGATGCGAAGCTCGCCGCCCGGACGGTTGAACTTGATCGCGTTATCCACAAGGTTGGTGAGTATCTGTTCGAGCCGTCGGGGATCGGCCGCAACCGTGCAGTCCTCGTCTACGAGGTTGCGCATGTGGATGCCGTATCTCGCGCCGCGATGCGCAAGCCCGTTGAATACCTCTGCAACCACGCGCCGCAGCGGCAGGTTTTCCATATTCAGGCGCACGCGCCCCGTCTCGATTGCCGAGAGTTCCGCCACGTCGTTGACAAGATCGCGCATGCGCTCGGCGTTGCGTTGTATCGTATGCAGAAAACGCAGGCTGTTTTCATTGTCGTCGATCGCGCCGTCGAGCAGTGTTTCGATATAAGCGGTTATGGATGCCAACGGTGTGCGAAGCTCGTGCGATACGTTGGCCAGAAATTCCTGACGCACGCGTTCCAGGCGTTCGAGTTTCGTAATGTCGATGAGCGCGCCGACTACGCCGTCCGTTTGCACCTCGCCGAGCCGCAGCGGAGCCGCGTGCAGATGCAATACACGGCGCTGGTCGCCGGCATCGCCGCTGCCGGACCAAATCTCGATGCGGGCTTCGGCGCGTTCTCCCGTAGAGAGGACCGATGAAAAAGCTCGATGCACCTGCGGATCGCGGCTGACTTCCGAAAGCCGCGCAACAGGGCGATCCGAAATGCCGAGCAGCGATCGCGCAGCATCGTTTACGAGCAGCACCTGCGAGTCACGATCGATGATTACCAGCCCTTCGGCTACCGAGGCGACTATCGAGGCCAGCAGGCTCCCGCTTCGTTCCGCATCCCCCAAAGCCTCGCGCAACCTGCGGTTGCTCAGTTCGCGCTCGCGCAGCAGGTTCAGTTGCTGGCGTATGACGTAGCGCGCCGTGACGATCGTTATCACCCCGACTACGACGGTCGATACGACGTGCGACGTGACGACCTCCATCGCCGGGAACAGCAGCGTCTTTGCCGTTTCATACAGCCCGAAGACCGCTACCATCACCGCCGTGGCGAGCAGGATTTGCCGCCGTTCCTGGGTCATAGAGAGGGACAGGGAACGCGGAATACGCAGAAATAAAGGGAGGCAACACGTTTGTATTCAGTGTATTTCGTGTTCTCTTCGCTCCTTCCTCAGCAATTCCGGGTTTAGGAGGAAAGAGAGATAACGGAACATACGAAATGAAACGAAAATTACGGAAAAGTTTAATATTTCCGTTTGTTCCGTATCATTTCGTTTGTTCCGTTATCTCTCTTTCCTCTCAAACCGGGAATTGCTGCGCCTTCCTTATGGGGTGCCCCTCATCAGTTGCCGGCCGCTTCAACCGGGTCGGCGCAGCCGCGGAAGCGATACCCAATGCCGATCATGGTCTCTATGCAACCGCCGCAAACGCCCAGTTTTTTACGCAGACCCGATATGTGTACGTCCAGAGTGCGCGCTTCGCCGTAATATTCGAGTCCCCATACCTGGTCGAGCAACTGCTCGCGCGGCACCACTCGTCCCTTGTTGCGCGAGAGTATGGAGAGCAGCGCAAATTCCTTGCGCGTCAACTTCACCCGCTGCCCCTGACAGAACACGGCGAAATCGGGGTAGTCGATAATGAGATTGCCGTCGTCGTAGTTGGCGGGCATTTGCGTATCGAAACCAGATCGTCGCAGTGCTGCGCGAACGCGAGCGACGAGTTCGCGCACGCTGAAGGGTTTCGTTACATAGTCGTCGGCTCCGAGTTCGAGTCCGCGCACCTTGTCGCTTTCCTCGGTGCGCGCCGTAAGCACGATGATCGGCGTACGGCGGGTTGCCTGCTCGGTGCGGAGCCTTCGGCATAATTCGAATCCGTTCATTCCCGGCAGATTCAGATCCAGTATTATGAGGTCCGGGGCAGCCGTGCTGCCGTCGGGACGACGAGCGCCGCCCGGGCGCCCGAGCGCCGCCGCAAGCCCTTCCTCGCCCGTAAGCGTCGCCTGTGCGGTGAAGGCTGCGTCGCGCTCCAGATTGTACCGGATGCTTTCGGCTATGTCAGGGTCGTCTTCGATGATCAGTATGTAGGGTTTCATACGTGTTGAGAAAAGGTGCAGCAGAGCAGCGCGGTGCACTCATTTCTGGTGTTTGATAACGCGCGCTTCGGTCATGTAGACGATGAGTTCGCAGATATCGGTGACGTAATCGCCTATGCGTTCCAGATGTTTTGCCACAAGCAGCAACCGTGCGGCGCGTCCGGCTGCCGCCGGGTCGCGCGTCATATGGTCGAGCAGGTGATGGAATATGCGGTCGTACAGCCGGTCGACTTCGTCATCGTGCGATATGACGCGCCGGGCGGCTGCGGGGTCGGATGCGGCAAAGGCGTCGAGCGAGTCGCGGAGCATTTCACGCGCCAGCCGGCTCATTCGCGGCAGATCGACGTAGGGCTTCAACTGCGGTTCGTTGTTCAGGTCCAGCGCCGCACGCGCTATGTTGCACGCGTGATCGGCGATGCGTTCAAGGATCGGCGTGATCTTTATCGCCGTGACTACGAATCGCAGATCGTGCTCATCGGGCGGCTGCCGGGCCAGCACCCGCACACAGGTCTGATCCGACTGCAACTCCAGGGCGTCTATCTGGTCGTCGTCGTACAGAACCTGCTCGGCCATATCCGAATCGCGGTCCACCAGCGCCCGCGTAGCGCGGTCTACCGCATTCTCGGCTTCGCCCCCAAGCAGCAGCACCTGATCGCGTAACTGCGCCAATTCGCGATTTAACGGATTTACCCTCATTCGCCCTCGGTGGATTTCAATCGATTACAGCCCCTATGCTACAGACTTTTGATTACATTCATATTAGGTCCATATTAAGTCAATGTTAAGCGTGCCCGGATAATGGAAGGATAATGGATAAAGCAGGAATATCGTTCCGGCGATTGGTTGAGTCGGGATTGATGGGGGCGCTGGAGTTCGGCGCAGCGGGCGGCGATCTGCTACAATTCCATGCCCGGGGCGCGCATTGGGCGCGCCGCCGTTGTTTCGGAAGTCCTATGAAACGTCGCCGTGTCATTCAGATATTGTTTTTGACGCCGCTGGCAATTCTGGCGGCGTTTTACCATATCCATCGTCAGGTGCACGGCTACGACGCAAAGATCCTTACCGCGCCCGATCATCTGGAAACGTCCGACTGGCCGAAGCCGAGGGTGGCAATCGTATTCGGCGCAAGCGTTTACAGCAACGGCGACCTGTCGCCGACGCTCGAAGAGCGCGTTGAAACGGCGATTGCGCTTTACAGGGCAGGGAAGGTGGACCGGATACTGGTATCGGGAGACAATCGCCACCCCAGCTACAACGAGCCGCGTGCAATGCAGGATTACCTTGTCTCGCATGCGGTTGCGCCGCGCGACGTGGTGGTGGATTACGCCGGGAGGTCTACGTATGACACCTGCCTGCGCGCGCGAGAGATTTTCGGCCTCGAAAGAGCGGTGCTCGTCACGCAGCGTTTTCATCTCTCGCGAGCGCTGTATCTTGCGAATGGGCTTGGACTTGACGCGCACGGCGTGGCGACCGATCCTGCGCCGAGGACCTCGATCGGATATCAGCGGATGCGGGAACTTGGGGCGGAGATCAAGGCCTGGTTCAACCTTAAGTGGTGGCCGCCGCCGACAATACTGGGGGACAAATTGCCGATCAGGTGAAATTGGGCGAGATTCGTTCTTGACTTCGCGGCGGATTTCGGAGAATATGCCAGAGCGTTGTTCGAGTTCTTCATCGCTTAGCTTATGGTTAGTCGGCAGGTTTCAACTAGGGAGTTTGAATCCCAGCAGGCGGTCGCGTTTGCAGCACGCGGCATCGTCTGCCGTTTCTCCTTTGCGAATCCCTTTTACTTTAGCCCCTCCATTGGGGCCGGTGGTTCGCTCGCCTGAGCCAAGCGGTATACGAAGAGCCTGAGATGGCGGCCCCTCTTTCGACCAGAAAGAGGGGCCTTTCGCTTTTATAGGGCCTGTTTGACATTGTGACAGGGGAGTTTGGAAATCGTGGAATCGGCGAACTCAGGGGAAGATACCGAATCGAGGGTTGCATTTCAGGGCGAGCCCGGAGCGTTCAGCAGCGAGGCCGGGCGCAAACTGCTCGGCGAGCGCGCCGTGCTTGTGCCGTGCCGCAGTTTCGACGAGATGTTCGAGGCCGCAGCAGGCGGCGATGTGGATTATTGTCTCGCCCCGATCGAAAACTCCCTTTTCGGCTCGGTTTACCAGAACTACGACCTGCTGCTGCACCACGGCCTCCGGATCACGGCCGAGGTCCAATTGCGTATAGTTCACAACCTTATCACTCCTCCCGGAGTAGCGCTCGAGGAAGTGCGCCGCGTGTATTCGCACCCGGTGGCACTTGGACAGTGCAGAAAATTTTTCGCCGCACATCCTGAACTGGAGTCCGCCCCGGCTTACGACACGGCCGGAAGCGTCAAACAGGTGATGGAAAGCAGGGAGCGGGGCGCGGCGGCGATTGCAAGTCTGGGCGCAGCGGCCGAATACGGCGCGCAGTTATTGCTCGAAGGCATCGAGGACGATCCGCAGAATTACACGCGGTTCTGGCTGCTTGCGAAACCCGAACGGGCCGGGGAGCCTGACGGGCAGGCCGACAAGACCTCGGTAGTTTTCGCGCTTGAAAACCGGGCCGGATCGCTGTTTCGGGCGATGGCGGTTTTTGCGCTTCGCGACATAGACCTTCTGAAGATCGAATCGCGGCCGCTTGTGGGCCGTCCCTGGGAATACAGTTTCTATCTGGATTTTCTCGGCCACACGGCCGAACCGCGCGTGCGTGCAGCGCTCGGACACCTGGAAGAGTTTGCGGTCGATCTCCGGGTGCTCGGGTGTTACCGGCGCGCGGCGGAGAAGGGCTGAGAACGTGCTTCTCCACACTCACCATCAGATCTCAAGGAGCAGAACCAAATGATCATAGCCATGAAAGCCGGGGCCACCGACGATCAGATCGACCATATATGCAACCGCATCCGCGAGTTCGGCTATACGCCGCACGTCATCCGCGGTGCGGAGCGCACGGTCATTGCCGCCGTTGGCCACGGAGACAAAAAAGAACATATCGAATCGCTTAAATCCGCCGAAGGGGTTGAAGACGCATTTCCCATATTGCAGCCGTTCAAACTCGTCAGCCGCGAGATAAAGCCCAAGACGGCGATAAAAATCGGGGACGTGACGCTCGGCGACGGCGGATTCGTCGTCATGGCCGGACCCTGTTCGGTCGAGACTCGCGAACAGTTGATGACTACGGCCGAGGCCGTAGCCGCTGCGGGTGCGAAACTGCTGCGCGGCGGCGCTTATAAACCCCGTACTTCGCCGTATGACTTTCAGGGCCTCGAAGAAAACGGCCTGAAACTTCTGGCCGAGGCGCGCGAGCGCACCGGTCTCAAGGTCATCACGGAGGTCGTCAATACGGCGGATGTTGAGCTCGTAGCCGAATACGCCGACGTATTGCAGGTCGGGGCGCGCAACATGCAGAACTTTGCATTGCTCAAGAAGCTCGGCGCCGTGCGCAAGCCCGTGATGCTCAAGCGCGGGCTGTCGGCTACGATCAAGGAGTTTCTGCTCTCGGCCGAGTACATCGTTTCGCACGGCAATCCGGACGTGATGCTGTGCGAGCGCGGCATACGAACCTTTGAAACTGCGACGCGCAACACCCTGGATCTGGCCGCCGTGCCGCTGCTCAATGAACTGTCGCACCTGCCCGTGGTGGTGGATCCGAGCCACGGCACGGGCAAGCGCAGCCTCGTGCGCCCCCTTGCACGCGCCGCAGTCGCCGTTGGCGCAGACGGTCTGATGACTGAAGTTCATCCGTGGCCGGAGCAGGCCTGGTCCGACGGGCCGCAATCGCTTCGACCCGAAGAGTTCGCCGAGATGATGAACGAAATCGAACCTTACGTCGGACTCAGGAAGAGAGAATAACGGAACAGACGAAATAAACGGAACAAACGGAACAAACGGAAAGAAGCATAGTCAGGTTTTCTTTCCGTTTGTTCCGTTTGTTCCGTCTGTTCCGTTATTCTCTCTTCCTTGCCCCTTCGCCCGCGAACGTGCCAGAATCACTGCGTCGCCCCCGATACCGGAATCATATTATGCAAGTAAAAAAGACGGCGCTGATCATCTGCGGAAACGGCAAGCAATACTGGATTACCCAGAAGAAGTTCTGGAATCTGGTTCGCGAGGGAATGGTAATCCAGACCGACAATCATCCTCTGACGGGAAGGTTTCGCGGCCGCGAGGAACATCTGCTGATAACGCTCCAGCACACGATTCTGAATCACGCGACCCCGATCCATACAAGCGAGGTGCTGAGCGCGCGCCGCATCAGCCGCCTGAAGGGATGACGCGGCGCACGCGCGCCCCAAGCGTCACGGGCCCGATCAGCCCCGACTCGCCGAGCGCCCATTTCGCCGCATTGAAAAGCCCGTCCGGCCCTGCATTTTCGCGCCTTCGCGCCGGCATATTCACGTTGTAGAACCTCTTCCAGTTCTCGCCGCGCCGGTCCATATCCGCTATACGGTTCGTCATCAGATTTGCTACTTCAATTTCAAGCACATTCTTCGCCCGCAAACTCTCCCCGGGCAGTCGAATCCGGTACGGCGCCGATATGAGCACCCCGATTTCACGCCCGTTGAGCCTGACGCGCGCGCTTTCCGCTACGCGTCCGAGATCGAGTTCCCACGCATCCGCCCTGCCGTGCGGGCGATCGAATGCGATCGTGTAGCGCGCCGTGCCCGAAAAACGCTTTACATCCTCGCCCTCGAAATTCGTCCACGACCCGAGACTTCCTGTTTTCACATCGGCGGGCAGATCAGGCCCACCCGCAACGAACTTCACCGCCCATTCGCCCTCGATCGGGACTGGATCTCCGGCGGATTGAAAATACTCGTGCCTGCGGCCGCGAACCGGAGAGGAAAGAACTCTGAGTATGCAGGACGCGCCCGGTTCAAGCTGTAAATAAACTTCGGTTGCATCCGGACCGGAACGCCTGTGCGCTGCAAGTGCGCTCGTTTCCCGCATCGGATCGAACTGTACGACTGCCGCCGCTTGTGCGCGTATTGCAACCCATCCGTCCACGGCGCGTTCGCCGCCGTTGTGAATGAAATAAACATTGCTGCCGCCCTCGCGACGGCGTACGTACCGAAGCCCCGCATCGACCATCGTTTCGCGTGCGACGCCCGCGTGTTCGAGCAACAGGTCCAGATCGTCGCCGAGCAGAAATCTCCCGCGCCCGACGGCGGCCGTTTTTACGCCGGATTCATCGCGGAATCGCAATTGCCCGATGAGACTTTGAAACCTGCTGCGGCGCTGTTGAAGATCCGCGAGTCCGGGCACATCCTGCGGCGGATTGTTCTCTACGATGATCGTGGCTCCGCTGCCTGCAAGCGCCGTGAGCGCCTCAAACGTTGCAAGCGGCATCAACCGCGCATGCGGCACGATTATGGTTTTGTACTCTCCGCTTCCGGTGCGCAGCATTGCACCGTCGAATTTCACTCCGGCGATCTGGCGATCGGAAATGAAATCGAAGGAATATCCGCGCCTGAGGAGCGTTTCGCCCGCGCCTTGATTCATGGCGCTGTCGAATCCGCCGCCGTAATGCTGTAGCGTGCCGCGTCCCGCCTGCGCCCAACTGTCGTGTATCGGGTAATAAACCAGCACATCGTTTACGGCGCGTCCGGACTGCAAAAACGACTGGCAGCGCGCGATGTAGCTGTTGAGCTTCGGGAAGTGATCCCAGAAGGAATTCGTGGGTCCGAAGTGAACGGCGGCGTAAAACAGCCATCCGGGCCACGGCTCGCTCTCGGGTGAAAACGGCGTGCCGTGGTAAAAGACGTGATTGATCCCGCCGAGAAAATATCTGTCCACCGCAGCCTTGACCTCTCCGAGCGTGGCCAGCGTGTGTTCGTTGAGCCAGGTGGCGGATTCCGAAGATACAAGCCTCTTGCCCGTAACGTGAGCGGCCGAGGAAGCGAACTTCATACGTATGATGTCGGTTCCTTCGGTTTCCGGTATATCGCTGGCCGCATAAAGATCCAGGAGATTGGCGGGAGATCCGTGCGCCTGATTTCGTATGATTGCGTTGCGCCGGCGCGCCCATTCGCGCCACGGTGTGGTGAACTCTTCAAGAAGCAGGTCGGAAATCGTTTCGCGAAAATCGCATCTGACGCGCTCGTTTTGCTCGGCTGCGTCTTCTCCGAGGAGCGCGGGCAAGTGTCGTCGCAGGTCGTATCCGCGTCTGCGCTCGAATTCGGCAAGGAAATTCGGCGTCCAGTTGGCTTCGCCCTGCGCGTCGTCGACTTCGTAGGAATCGTTGAAGTAGGCGCGGATCGAGGCGACGCGTTTTCCGTCAAACGCCCGATCGAACTGTTTCAGATGGTGTTCGAGCGCGGATCTGGAGAAATGGTCGATGACGTATCCCTCGCCTCCGGGCGCGGCGCGCTCGACCATCTTTCCGTGCCAGCCCTGAAAAATCGCATACAGCTTCCATCGCCCCGGAGCGGCCGTCCAGTCGAGCGCGCCGTCCGGAGCTACGCGTGAGGTCAGATCCAGGATTTCTCCGCGATCCGAATACCCGACGAGCGCCGCAAGCGGCAGCGGCTTTTCAAATCGCACCTGATCGAGCGCAAGAGCCTGAAGGTTTTCGTTGGCGCTTATCGGATCTTTAAGTTCACTGATGTTGATGCGGCGACCTGCGGCGCGCACAAGCGGCGTTTGAATGAACCTCACGGCTTCGCCGAGCCGCGCGCCTTCATTGATGATGTATGTACGCGAGGCGAAATACCGGCTCTGATATTCATCTCCCACCCACGGTCCGCCGAATGGCCAGCCCGTGCCCGCCGCCACGTCTACGCCGAGGCCGAGGCGTTCGGCCTCATCGAGCGTTGCGACGAGATGATCGACCCAGGCCGGGGAGAGGAAGTCGATGAACCGGTCTTCGTAGCCGCGCACGCCGTAAATGGGCGTGACTTCAACTCCGCCCAGACCGGCGCGCTGATACTTGCGCATCTCCAGGGCGAGATCGCGCCTGTTGAGGATATTGCCGAGCCACCACCACCGCGTCCACGGCTTGTGCTCGCGCGCTGCCGGGGGCCAGTCGAGTGGGGAGGCCTGGGCGTATACTTCGGCGGCGTCGCGTGCAAATATGCCGCATATGAGCAGAATCAACGGCAGAACAAATCCTCGACGCATCAGTTGGCTCGCTTTCGTTTTAATCAATCCACACGGCATTGGGACATAGAAGAGAGATAACGGAACAAACGAAAATAGACGAAAACTACGGAAAAGTTGAATATTTCCGTCTTTTCCATCTTATTTCGTTTGTTCCGTTATCTCCTTTGTACCAATTCCCGGGCGTGGTATCTTCCCGGAACGCATAGAACGCGGAATACGCGGAAATAAACGGAACAATGGAGAGACGCTAAAGAGACACGCTCTCAGACGCAACACAGAAAAGATCATGCACAAAACTCCGAGTGATGGATACAGTCTGACGCTGAGATTGCGATTCGCCAACCGGCCCGGTATGCTCGGCCGCGTTACATCTACCATCGGCGAGGCGGGCGGCGACATAGGCGCGGTGGATATCGTAGAGGCCGGCGGCGGGCAGATCATACGCGATATAACCGTAGCAGCCGGTGACGAAACGCACGGCGAAGAGATTGTCGCGACTGTCGCCAAACTGCCCGATGTTACGGTGGTAAACGTATCGGATCGCGTATTTCTCCGGCATCTCGGCGGAAAGATCGAGATCCGCAACAAGCGCCCGCTGCAAACGCGCGCCGATCTGTCGATGGCCTACACGCCGGGCGTAGCTCGCGTATGCATGGCCATACACAACGATCCGCAGAAGGTATTCAACCTCACGATCAAGCGCAACACGATCGCCGTTGTCACCGACGGCACGGCAGTGCTCGGGCTCGGCGACATAGGGCCGGCCGCGGCGCTTCCCGTGATGGAAGGCAAGGCGATGCTGTTCAAGGAATTCGGCGGCGTCGATGCATTCCCCATATGTCTGGATACAAAAGATCCGGATGAAATCGTGCGCACGGTGAAGGCGATTGCGCCGGGCCTCGGCGGAATCAATCTCGAAGACATTTCCGCGCCGCGCTGCTTTGAAATCGAAGACCGATTGAAAAGCGAACTCGATATCCCGGTGTTTCACGACGATCAGCACGGCACCGCGGTAGTGGTGCTTGCCGCGCTCATCAACGCATTGAAGATCGTCGAGAAGAGAATCGAGGACATCAAGGTCGTAGTTTCGGGCGTAGGCGCTGCGGGCGTGGCCTGCTCGAAGATACTGATAAACGCCGGAGTCAAAAACATCATCGGATGCGATCGCGCCGGGGCCATTTACAGCGGCCGCACCGAACACATGAACACGGCGAAACAGTGGTACGCCGAGAATACAAATCCCGAAGGTCTGCGCGGCAAACTCGGCGAGGTGATCGCGGGCGCGGATCTTTATCTCGGGCTTTCGGGACCGGGCACGATCGAGGCCGACGCGCTGTCGCGCATGAACCGCGACGCAATAGTTTTTGCGCTGGCAAATCCGACGCCGGAAATCATGCCCGAAGACGCCGCGCCATATGTGCGCGTAATGGCTACGGGCCGCTCCGACTACCCGAACCAGATAAACAACGTGCTGTGTTTTCCCGGAATTTTCCGGGGCGCGCTCGATTGCCGCGCCTCCGACATAAACGAGGAGATGAAACTCGCCGCCGCGTACGCCATCGCTGCAATCGTGAGCGATGATGAACTGAGCACGGATTACATCATCCCCTCGGTATTCAACCGCCGCGTAGCTCCCGCAGTGGCCGCAGGCGTCGAGGACGCAGCGCGCCGCACGGGAGTTGCACGCAGGGGCAAAGAAAACTGGCAGGAGTCCTGACGGAAATCCGCTGCCATTTTCCGTTTATTTCTGCGGCTTCCGGGGTTTCTTTATTTCCTGACATGTTTCTGCGTCGAATAGTGCATATCAGAAAGATCGAGTTACTGCCGCCGGCGGTTGCAGCGGCGTTTCTCGTAGTTGCTATTGCCGCGGATACAGATCTGCATCCGGAAGAAAAGGCCTTGAATTTTCTCATCCGCGAGGTGCCGGCCTGGCGACGGGAGAACGGATGCTTTTCCTGCCACAACAACGGGGATGCGGCGCGTGCATTGTATGTGGCTTCCCGCAAGGGTTTCATTATTCCGGCCGTTGCACTCGCTGAAACGACGGCCTGGCTCAAAAATCCGGATCGCTGGGACGACAACAAGGGTGATCCGGCCTCGAGCGACAAGCAACTCGCCGATGTGCAGTTCGGTGCTGCACTGCTTGCCGCGGTCGAATCGGCTCACATTTCGGACCGAAACCCGCTCGCGCAGGCTGCGCGAAGGATCGTTGCCGGACAGTCTTCGGATGGTTCCTGGCCAATAGACGCCGGATCCGGGCTCGGATCGCCCGCAACTTACGGGGCCGCGCTCGCTACACAATTCGCACTCAGGACGCTGCGCTCCGCAGATCTCGCGGAAACGCGCCAATCCGAACGCCGCGCCGAACGCTTCTTGCTCGAAGCGCCGGTAAACAATACCCCGTCGGCTTCGGCGCTGTTGCTCGCCTTCTCATCGGCGACCGACGACGCGGATAAAAAACGCAAACGCGATGAATGCCTGGAGTATCTGATCTCGTCGCAAACCAGCGACGGCGGCTGGGGTCCGTATCGTGCATCGCCGCCGGAAGCCTTCGATACGGCATTGGCGCTCGTTGCGCTCTCTTTTATTGAGAAAACGTCCGATATGGATATTGAGAAACGGGTGGATATGGAGCGAATGATACGCCGCGGACGCCAATATCTGATCGCGCAGCAACGGGCGGACGGAAGCTGGATCGAGACCACGAGGCCCTCGGGCGGAGAAAGCTATGCGCAGCGCCTTTCGACCACCGGCTGGGCGACGATAGCTCTGCTTGAAACGAAATGACCCGATCGTTCAACGGATCTCGAATGGAAGCCTGACCGTCTGTATCTTCAGGCGCCGGTCGATGCCTTCAAAGAGATCGACTTCGAACGGCTTGCCGATGTTGTTTCCCGCGAGATCCTCGATCGTAGTCTGAACGGCGATATGATACCGGCCGCCGCGCCAGTCGATATCCGGAGCAAACATCCAGAGTCTTTCTTCATCCGCAAGCGATGCTTTCCCCTCGACTCGCCGGCTCGATTCGTCCTCGACCCAAATTACGCGCAGCGCAAGCGCGGAATCCATGGGTTCCGCGAAGTCTACGGTCAGCGGATCGCGCGTTCCTGCGGGCGGCGTATGAATCCGCCAGCGCGACGGTACGGGCGGCTCGCGATCCGGGGGAGCGACGGAGAAGTTCTTTTCGAAGTTCTCGCGCAGCATCACTCCGTTTGCATCCCGCCACTGCCGGTCGATGACCAGGGTATAGCGTTTGCCGGTTTCGAGCGACGGGCCGATTTCTTCGAGCGGCAGGACGCCTCGCTTGATCCTTCCCGGGTCGATGAAAAGCGTCAACCGCGTCATTTCTCCATCCCACAATTCCTCGTCGATCTCCAGAAACGGAAGCTCGATTGCGCGCCCGCCGGCGTCGAGCAGGCGAATATGGTCGTAAATTCGCCCCCGGCTCATCGGCGCGGAAAAGTGAATATAGAATTTCAGGAGATTTTCCGGCAGCGTATCGGCGCTCGGATAGATGCGGCTGACCGTCGTCGTTGCAGCGCGTTCCGGCCGCGGCCGCCGGTAAACCGCGGATACGGTCTGAATATGCGACCGCTGCGCTCCGGGCAACAGGTGCGGATTGAATACGGCCCGGTATGAAAGACCGGGTTCGAGCGGAAAGCGCGGCGTGAATCGCACTGCGTTTCCCTCGATGCTGTAAGCGCCGAGCATCGGAAGAGCAGGTAGCGCGCTCGGTGCGCCCTCCGCCTCCGTGTACACGGCGAAGAGTTGCTGCCACTTCGCCTGCGACCACGCACCCTGTCTCAGACGCCGCAAGGCGCTGTGGTCGATGCCCGAGACCTCCGCTACGGCGCGCGCCGCCTCCGCCGGATCAACGATCCACCGGATGGAGATCGGATTCTGCACCGCAAATGACGGCGACTGACACAGCAGACCCGCAGCAAGAACCAAAGCGAGAACGCGGAACAAACGAAAATGAACGGAACATACGGAAACAGAATGAGGGGCCTCTTTCTTTGCGTTCTTTGCGTTCTTTCCGTACTTTCCGTTCATTTCCGTTTGTTCCGCGTTCTGCTCATTTAGGGCAGCGGGAGTGCTTCGAGATTGAGCGAGCCGCTTTCGCTGCGGCGCACTACGGCGACGCGTTTGTCGTCGAAGCGGTCGAGTTGTTCGACGCCCGTCCAGCCCGCGATGGTTTCGAACGCCAGTCCCTTGACGCCGCCATCGGGCACGGGTTGCGTGATGCTCTCGGCCTGCGAGATCCTGCCGAGGTCGATCTTCATCACGCCGCGGCTGTTGTTGGCCATCAGCACCCAGGGTTTGCCGTCCTTTTCATAAACGATCATGTCGAGCGGCCGGTTGCGGTTGCCGAGTTCAGCGATCGTTTTGCCCTGAATTTTCGCGCCGGGTTTCAACTGGCTTATCGGAAATTGCACAAGCGGGGTGCAGGTGTATGCCGCAAGCAGATGCGGCTGACCGCCGATGCGAAACTGCGTGAAAGTGCGTACAGGGGATCGGGTCTCAAACCGGCCGTGCGCGCCGTGATAGATCTCGACCTGGGCGCCGTTTTCTACCGTCTGGAAGGGGAACGGCACGGCTCGAAGGGTCGATGCGAATTCTTCATTCGCCAGCCCCGCCACCAGCACCCGCCCGTCGAAGTACTCCAGATCGGTTATCGACTCCCTGCGCGGGTTGCTCTGGCGGTTGCCCTGACCGATCAGGCCGTCAACGGGGGGATCGGGCAGATCCGCGCGAGAAAATTTCACCTTGTCGGTCGAAATAACATCCATCTTCCCGTCCGTCTTCACGCGCACCAGCACGGGAATGGCGTCGGGGCCGCGCCCGCGCGAAACCGACAGGTAGGCGTTTTGCGAGAGCGGATTGATTGCCAGGTCTTCAATCAGGATCTGATCGGGCGCCGTGCCGAGCAGCGCACTGATCTTTTCATTCACACCCTCTACCCTGAAGGCGCCCGAGCCGCCGCCGGATTTCACATCGCCGGTTGCAATGGCGATTATGGCCGCGGCTTTCGTATCGGCGACAAACAGTATGCCGTCCGGACCGAAGGCAAGCGGTCCGACCGATTTGAATTCGACCTTGCCCTCTTTCATTCCCGAAGCCGAACGCGCGGCGTCCGCATTGTGAATGAGAAGACCCGGGACGCAGACGACAAGCGCGAGATACAGCGCATAACGTTTCATAAAGCACTCCTTACCCGGTTTGGGAATAAAATATAAACACGGAATACACGGAACGAAAATTACGAAACGGGCGAATGGTTTTTGCCGCAACTTCCGCGTGTTCGGTGTATCCTGCGAGCAATTCTCAGTTTAGGAGGAAAGAAAGATAACGGAACAAACGAAATTAGACGCAACAAACGGAAATATTCGACTTTTCCGTAATTTTCGTTTCATTTCGTTTGTTCCGTTATCTTTCTTTCCTCCTAAACTGAGAATTGCTGTCAGAACTGGAACCTTGCCGTCAACTGCACGCGGCGCGGATAGTTCTCCTGCGTTCCGGCGGTGATCTGCCCGAAGGCGGCCTGCGCCGGGTTGAGGTTTATCTGTCCGGTGAACAACAGCGGATGGTTGAAGGCGTTCAGGAGTTCGGCGCGGAACTGGAATTCCTTCCGGCTCTCGCCGATGAACGTCTTCTTGATGAAACCGATGTCGACGTTGTTGACCTTGTCGGCCCTGATGGATCCGAAGCGAAACGGGAAGGTCCGGACATTAGATGCGAGTTGCTCGGCCGCTACGCGGTTGAATCCCGCATCGACGTTGATCCATTTCTCGACCGTCTGCTGATTGCGGGGCAGCCGAATGTTTTTAACGTCGCCCGTAAAGATTACGTTGCCCCAGTTGAGCGCCGGACCGCTCTGGAACGTGTAGATGCCCGACACCTGCCAGCCGCTGATCAGGTAGGACCCCACCCCGCTGATGCTCGAACCGATGGCGCGGTTCTTGCCGAAGGGCAGCTCCCATATACCGCTTGCCACGAAACGGTGCGGACGGTCGTCGGGGGCGATGACTTCCACCGGCCGCGTATCGGCCGGATTGAGATACTCCACGGCTTCCATAAACTTCGAGAACGTGTAGCTCGCCTGCAGCGTGTAGCCGCGGGTAAAGCGCTTCTCAACCTGCATCTGCATCGAGTGGTACCACGAATAACCCTGATTGGTCGTCGTGTTCACTGCATCGAAGTGCGGGAACGGACGCAGCAATCGCTCGCGCGCTATGTTGGCTCCGGCCAGGAACGTGCCCGTCGGCACCAGGCCCGCAAACGGGTTGGGCAGGTTCTGGGACAGATAGTTGATTCGCGCCTGATCGCGCGTCGGACTCGTGCTCAGGTGCTGCAGCGGAGTGGCGTTTATATTACGCGTGATTTCGATGTGTGTGCCGCGATTGCCGACGTAGGTGATTTCGCCTACGAATCCCATCGGAAGTTCGCGCTGGAAGCCCACTTGCCACCGCTGCATATAGGGCGAGAGCGGATTCGGATTGAAGAACGTGATGCTTTGACCCAGGAACGTCGCGATGCCCGCGGCCGCGCCTACGGGCTGCCGCAACCCGTTCTGGAACGGATTCGAGAGCGTTTCGATAAAGTTCAAGCCGTTGTTGAGCGTCACGTTGAGCAGCGTGTTGGTGCTGAAACCGCTTTGTACGACGTCGCCGCGGCGCTGGCCGAGGAAGCCGAAGAAGATGCCGTAGCCGCCGCGCATGACGGTCTTGTCGTTTACCTTGAAGGCGAATCCGAAGCGCGGCATGAAGTTCTTCTTCGGAGTCGTGTAAAGCCCGCGCGGTTCACCGCCGACTCCGGCGAAGTTCAATCCGCCGCGCACGAGGAACTGCGAGGCCGGAATTTCGGGCGTCGGATTGTTGGCGTATCGCGCCTGCACCTGCGACTCGAAGGCCTGCGAAGCTCCGAATGCAAAGCCGCGCACGCTGCGGTTGAAACGCTCCGTGAGCGGAGATTCAATCTCGTACCTGAGGCCGATGTTGAGCGTAAGCCGCGTGTTTACGCGCCAGTCGTCGTGTATGTACAGGCCCGTGGTTGTGGACTGTTCGGCGTAGCTCGCGGGCTGATTGATCTGGCCCGAAGTCGGGATGCCCAGAAGAAACGCGGCGAATGAAAACCCGAGCTGCGTCGGGAACGGCGCGTTGTCGAGAGGCCCGCGCGTGTAGGTTGCATCGAAGTTGAACTCGCCCGACTGGTTGTTGCTGTAAAAGAAACTGTTTTCGCGATACGAACGGAACTCGGTGCCGAACTTTACGGCGTGCGCGCCCGAAATCTTCGTCACCTGACCTACGAACGAATGCGTGTCGTTAGGCCGGAAATCGGCGCCGAACCCCGTTCCCTGATACCCGCTGATGTTGAAGCGCGGGAACCTTCTGATGTTCTCGTCGATCAGATTGGTGAAGGATGACGGAAATCCGAGCGTGGTCGAATCGAAGCCGTGATTCGCGGGGTTGGTATCGTCTACGCGAATGAACCGGTTGTAGCCGTACCGAACATTGAGCACCATCGACGGCGTGACCGTGTATACGTGATCGAACACGCCCTGCCGCGAAATGAACTGGAACAGCGAACCGGTGGCGAGGTTGCCGTAGTAGTTGTTGTAGTCGCTGTTGCGATCGTACCAGCTTGTACGGGCGAATATACGGTGCTTTTCGTTGAGCACGTGATCCACGCGTATCGTGTGCGAATAGTAAATCGCGCGTTCCTTCAGGCCCGGCTGCTGGAAGTTGCCCGTGCCGTCTGCGCCGGTGGCGTTGCTTGTAGGCCTCGGCAGGTAATTATCCACAAAGTTTTTGGCGATCGGATTGATCAGCGCCTGCGGGATGATGTTGCCGGGGAACGGATCCTGCTGGAACCGGCCTCCCGCTACGGCGCGGCGCGTAAACGGGTTGTAGATCTGATACTGCGATCCGAGCGCGAGCAGCTCCGAGAAATCGCCGCTGCGCATCCTCTCGGTCGGGATGTTGAACGTTCCGTTGTTGCGCGGCCGCGCTTCGCGTATCCCCTCGAAGCCGTAAAAGAAGAACGTCTTGTTGCGTCCCTGATAGACTTTCGGCACCCATACGGGGCCGCCTATTGTGCCGCCGAACCGGTGATAGTAGAAGTCGGGCAGCGGCTGGCGGTTGCGGTTCGAGAAAAAGTCGTTGGCCGATGTGCCCGGAGTGAAGTTCGTGTAATAGGCGGTGCCGCGAAACTCGTTGCTTCCGGACTTGATGCTCAGGTTCGTAACGCCGCCTTCGGTGTTGCCGAGGCTTGCGTCGAAGGTTGCGGTCTGCACCTTGAACTCAAGCACGGTGTCCTGCGGCGGAACGAACGAGGAAATGACCTCGCCCGCATTCGCCGTAGCCGTGCTCGATGCGCCGTCGATCGTCAGGTCGCTGCGGTTGGCGCGAGTGCCGTCCATCGAGTAACCGACGATATGGGTCGGTTCGAAGGGACGGTCGAGGCGCTGGCTCCTCGTGAAGGAGACGCCGGCCGACAGGCCTATCAGAGCGTAGGGATCGCCGTGGCCTATGGGCAACTCGGCGATGCGCCGCGCATCGACTACCTGCCCGAGCGAAGACGAAGTGGTGTCGAGCAGGGGCGCGTCGCCCGTTATAGTAACCGTTTCGCCCACGTCTCCGACCTCGAGCGCGATGTTGATTTCCAGCGAATCGTTTACGCGCAGCAGTATGCCTTCGCGCACGTACTTCTTGAAGCCCGCAACCTCGACCGTGATCTGGTAGGCGCCCGGCAGAAGGAACGGCGCCTGATAAAGTCCGGTATCGTTGGACTGCGCCGTTACGGTAGTCCCCATCGCGGTGTTTGTGATCTTTACCGCCGCACCGGGCACCGAAGCCCGGCTTGTGTCCGTTACGAGCCCCGAAATCGTTCCGCGCGCTTCCTGCGCGAATGTCGGATCGGGGATGAATGCGACCGCAGCGACTACAGCCGCCAGGGCCAGAACGCGCATTAAGAGTCCTCGACTGTTCATATCTACTCCTTGAGGTGGTGGATCTCGATCTATCGTTTCATGCCATGAGGGAAATCATAACCGTCAGTGCTTTGTGTACAGCCGGCCGGACCCAGCTTCCCGCCGGTAAATCTGTGTGAGCAGGGAACGCGCAATGCGCGGAAATCAACCGAATTCACGTAGTGATCGGCTGCTTCGTGAATAGGGTTCATTTCCGCGAGGTGCGAGTTCTTTCGCTCCACGCCGGATAGTCCTTGACGAGCAGTTGTTCGGGCGCCGTTGTATACCAGTTGTACCCTGTGCGCCGTTCGTGTTCGATTTCGGCCAGACTCCATTTGATGACGCCGTCGCGCCCGCAGAAGAACGGGCGGTTGGAGCCTATTTCGTAGAACCGCGCCCATAGTGGGGGCGCGCCTGCATCCTCGACTGCAATGACGTCGTAGCCGCGCGGAAGCGCCGGGTCGGGTTTGCGCTCGACGCGCAGACCCTTGATGCGCACGCTTTCGAACCAGCCGATCGCCCCTTCTATCGCGTCGATTACGCGCTCATCCGGATTTTCTATTCCCATAAGAAACCGGACGATATCTACGCTTTCGCTGCCGCTGAGCGAAATCTTTTCGTAAGATCGCGCTTCGGCCGGAGCAAACGTTTCCTCGTCGTGCTGCGCGCACCACGCCGCAGGTTTTCCGTCTACGATTACCTGGCATCTGAGTATGCAGTCGATGCCGCGTTCTACGGCCGATGCCGCGCGCTCGCGGCGCTCGCGGTCTGCAAAACCGTAAGCCGGACGCTCGTGCGCAATCTCGCGCAGAAGTTCGAGCACCCCCGTCATTGCGCCGTCGTTGAACGTGATGCGGCGGTAGTAGCCCTTCAGCCGCGGGTAATACTGCGGCCAGCCGCCGTTTTCGTACTGCGCTTCGAGCAGGTAGTCGATGCCGCGCAATGCAGCGTCGCTGAAACGCTGTTTTTGCGTGGCGTGATGCACGCGCGCGAGAAATGCAATCTGCGAATGCGTCGCGTCATTGTCGATGGTCGAGTCGTCCAGGTCCCTGTCTTTCAATATTGCTGCGCGCTCGGCGGCGGAGATGTGCGCCGCCATCTCGATGTTTTTCGGCCAGCCGCCGCTCGATCGCTGGTAAGCAAGCACGTTGTCCGCGATGCGCTCGGCTTCCGGAGAGCCGTAAAAGGCGACGGGCTGATCGAGGATTTTCGACCAGGCCGCCTGCGGCGTCCGTGTTGCAATTGCAGACCCGGCTATCAGCGCAATCGCGACAAGCAGCCCCAATGCTGTGGTAAAGGCAGGCTTCATCTGGGATATATAAAGAGAGATAACGGAACAAACGAAAATAGACGGAACAGACGGAAATACTCAGTCTTTCCGTGATTTTCGTTTCATTTCGTATGTTCCGTTATCTCTCTTCCGTCTCACGCTGCGCCCCAATCTCGTAAAGATCGATTCAGGAAGTCCTCGCGCACCGGAGTGAAGATGTCGATCAGTATCACTTCCTCTTCGAGCATCACCGCACCGTGGCGGCAGCCCGAAGGGAAGTGAAGCACGTCGC
Source organism: Acidobacteriota bacterium (assembly GCA_019639255.1). Classification (GTDB taxonomy): domain Bacteria; phylum Acidobacteriota; class Blastocatellia; order RBC074; family RBC074; genus JAHBSF01. Next base: position 28,511 of record JAHBSF010000023.1, read on the forward strand.
CCGCGCTTGCAACACGTTCCTCGTCGCCGATCGTGAACCTTACACGCCCGCGCTCTACTATCGTCATCTGCTCGTGCGGATGCGTGTGCGCCGGGGCTATGATGTGAGGAGCAAAGCGCAAACGGCAGACCATCAACCGCTCGCCGACGATCATCTGTCGCGAGATGCCTTCGCCCAGCGTCTCGACGGGCACGCGGCTCCAGTCCAGATGCTGCGATTCCAGGCGGTGATCTCCGGATGCGGACACGAAACTCCTTCTCCCCGTCAGGCGACCGCCGGCGCAGCAAAGGCCGGCGCCGTTACAAGCGCGGCCGCTCCGCGCAGGCGCGGCCATTCGTCAAGCGATACGGTGCGGATCTCGGTTTCGGCCGCGTCGGGCGAAAGCGCGCGTTCCGCAATCGCCGTTCGCACGGCGGATTCGATCAGATCCCAGGCGGCGATGATCTCGCCGCCGATGTATATGCGGGCCGGATCGACCGCATTTACTATCGAGGCAAGCCCGAGGCCCAGATACCGCGCCGTAGCGCTCATCGCCGCTACCGCTTTTGCGTCGCCCGCACGCGCTCGCGCTATCAGATCCTCGATGGTGAAGGACGCAACTTCGGCCGGCATCGGTTTTTCGCGCAGGTCGCGCCCGAAATATCGCGACAGCGTGGCCAGATTCGATATGTAAGCCTCCCAGCAGCCGTTCGCCCCGCAGGCGCAGCGCGGCCCGTCGATGCTCAGGGGCACGTGGCCGAACTCGCCCGCAATGTTGTGACGCCCGCGCAGTATCTCGCCGTTGACCACCACGCCCACGCCTATGCCGTCCGATACGCTTACGAATACCAGGTCGCTCACCTCCGCCGCATCCCCGCGCGCGGACCACATCTGCGCAAGCGCACACGCCTTGCCCGAGTTTTCTATAAAGACGGGCAGCCCCGTAGCCGCCGCAAGCGACTCGCGAAGCTCTACGTCGCGCCACCCCATCGTAGGCGCGTGTATGATCCGGCTCGTCGCCCGGTCGACCATCCCCGGCACAACCACGCCTACGCCCTCGCACGTACCCGCCTCCGCGTGTTCAATGAGCACGCGCTCGATGCGCCTTGCAAGCTCCGCAGCCAGACGCTTCGGGTCGCGTTCGGTGGCGAAACTCGTAGTCGCCGCAAGCGTCCGCCCCAGCGGATCCGCAAGCATCAAATATGTCCGCGTTACGCGTATATCGACCGCCACTACACACCGCATGCGCGTCTCTATGTAAAGAAACGTCGGCTTGCGCCCGCGCGCGCTCTCGCCCATCATCCCCTCGAAGATCAACCCCTCTTCCAGAAGATCGTTCACTATCAGGCTCACCGCGCCGCGCCTCAATCCCATCCGCCGCGCCAGATCCGCCCGCGACAAAGGCTGATGCGTGCGCACCAGATCCAACGCTATCCTGCGGTTGATCTCCCGCGATGTGCCCCGCGTCGCTACCCGGAAATTCTGCGGATTGATCTTTCGCATCCTCATATCTGCCCAATGCCCGCCCAACCATACCCGCCAACCCTGATGGCTTCGGTATCCGCTATATTTTGATATATTGTCCGATGTTGAAACAAATGGAGCCGCAAATATCCGCGCAGAGACGCGCGAGAAGTGTGGCGTCCTTCCGCGCGTCCCCAAGTTTTCCCAGCAAAACTGCCTCTGATGGCTTTTTTCAGCGCCGGGGCGCGGCCTGCGGCCCCTCCAATTTCACCCGAATCCCTGCCGGGAGAACTCTCTCTGGAGGAGAGATTGTCTTAACGTAGGACAATATAGCAGGCAGAAGGGATCAGATCAAGAAAAATCTCCATTCGCTTGAGGGCGGCGGTTTAAATCAGGCCGCGAAATATTGGGACACATCACTGGGTACGCACGCGCCCTCGCGTGCTTGTATTCGCCGGCGAAAGCACGCGAGGGCGCGTGCGTACCCAGTTGATGACTCCGTTGTGTGTACCATTCTGCTGTGGATTGATTTAGAGAGCCGTATAGCCTCCGTCGACGCACAGGTAAGCGCCGGTGATGAACGAGGCCTCATCGGAGGCCAGAAACAGTATGGCCGCAGCCGCCTCGCGCGGTTCGCCTATGCGCCCGAGCATGGTTTTGGGCGCTTCGGCGGCGATGAACTCTTCGAGCGACTGTTGGGTGCGCTGCATATGGTCGCAGGAAGCGCGCGTCAGAATCGTGCCCGGGCATACGCAATTGACGCGTATGCGGTCGGGAGCGAGATCGAGCGCCATATTGCGCGTCATCTGCACGATTGCGGCTTTGGTCGCGCTGTAGGCCGTGAAATTCGGCTGCGCGATGAAGCCGGACATAGATCCCAGATTCACTATCGCTCCGCCGCCCGATCGTTTAATGTGCATGGCGGCGAAGCGCGACATCAAAGCGGTTCCCACAACGTTGACGCCGAGCGAGCGCGCCCACTCCTCGGGCGTCGCTTCGAGGCCCCTGAGTACAAACGCCGCCGCATTGTTGACGAGTATATGCAGTCCGCCGAAAGTCTCTGCTGCGCGCTCACACACCATTTGCGCATCGCTTTCGGATGAAACGTCGGTGCGAACGAATAATGCAGCGCCGCCGCGGGCCGAAATACCCTCGGCGGTTTCGATGCCTGCCGATTCATCGAGATCGGCTACGACGACGCTCGCTCCCTGTTCGGCGAACATCTCGGCCGTCGCGCGTCCTATGCCCGCTGCGCCGCCCGTAACTATTGCTACTTTGTCCCGCAGCCGCTCACCCATCGGGCTTCTCCTCTCAGGCGATCCTGCCGCCCGGATGCCGCGCGAGCACTTCCGGCTCGTAAAGCGGAACGAAGATATCGGATTCGCGTTTTATTCGCCCGCACGTGCGGTGAAACTCTTCGAGGCTTTCCTGTATGCCGAGCGGCTCCATTTCCTCGATGTTCCTGTATGTAAACACGCAGTCCGACGCTGCAACCCTGCCGCGCGCGGTTTCCATTACGTACACCATCGACGAGCGGTGATGCACGCCGGCCCAGAAGCACCGCACGCCGGGCGCGATCTCGTCTACATCGTCGAGCAAGCGCACCTTTGCGTGTCCATCGAACATCAGGTAATGCAGCGTCTCGTCGGAGATGCGGAACCGGCGCGGTACGTGCATCGGAAACTTCTCGGCGTGAAAATCCTCGATCCAGCCGCGTTTTGAAATCCATATCTGCGCGTTGCGGAATTTCTGTATGTTCGCCGTAGCGTATATCTGAAGCGGAGTAATCAGCACATCGGTTACATCTTCGGGTTGAATGCCGAGCGAGGCGAGCGCCGCAATCGGACGTTCGGACTCTTCGCGCTTCAATGCGCCGCGCTCGCCGAAGGCGCTCGACCACCGCGCGTTGAGTTCGGTGAGATCGTCGGGCGGCCCGGTATTGATGATCATCGTGCGTCCCTCGCCTCGAATGACCACCATCCAGAAGTAAAGCTCTATCCACTCGTTCCAGCGGCTCATCCAGAATACTTCGGGCCCGGCCACCTCGCAGCGGCCCATATTCAATACCTGTACCTCGTAGCCCATCCGTGCTCCTCCGCGAGGGGGAAGAGAAAATACGGAACAAACTGAAATGAACGGAACAAACGAAATTTGTGATTCTTTCCGTTTATTCCGTCTATTTTCGTTTGTTCCGTTATCTCTTTCAGTACGTCGCTCGCCCGCCCGTCATATCGAATGTAAACCCGGTGGTAAAGCTCGTCCCCGGAGACACGATAAAGGCCGCGATGTGCGCAATCTCCTCGAGCGTGCCGCAGCGTTTCATGGGAATCTTGTCGGTCATGTATTTGACCTGGCTTTCGGGCATCGCCTCTACCATCGCCGTGCGTATGACGGCGGGCGCAAGCGCGTTGATCGTGATTCCGGTTTCGGCGTATTCCTTGCCCTGCACCTTGGTCATTCCTATGACGGCGGCCTTCGATGCGGAGTAAGCAAGCATGCCGGCATTGCCCTCCTTGCCCGCGATGGATGCGATGTGCAGTATGCGCCCGTAATTGCGCCGCAGCATCCAGGGCAGCACGGCGCGCGCGGTATAAAACGATCCGAAGAAATTCACATCGAATACGAAATGCAGATCCGCGCTTTCAACCTCTTCGCTGCGGATGCCGGTACGGCCCGTAACGCCGGCGCTGTTGACGAGTATGTCTATTTGCCCGAATCGTTCTCCGATGCGCGCGATAGTTTCATTGACCTGCATTTCGTCCGTGATATCGACGGCGAAGGCTTCGGCGTCGTTGCCGAGTTCGGCTGCGACCTGCTGCAGCGGTTCGGCCTGCAAATCGAGCAGCGCGATGCGGGCGCCCGAGGCGTGGAGTTTTTCGGCAATCGCGCGCCCGAGTCCCGATGCCGCGCCGGTGATGACGGCCGTATGACGTTCAAATTCCAATCTCATTAATTAGTCTCTCTGATAAGGACGGATCAGTTTCAGATTTCTGTTCAACTCGACGCCCCAGCCCGGACGGTCCGGCAGATCCAGATTTCCGCCCTCGGGCATCGGCTCGTTTTCAAACAGTTCACCGAAAATCGGCGCCATTCGATCCGCCTGCGGGCTCATCACCAGAAACTCCGCCACGGGGCAGTTGGTGAAGGCGTATTGCAGGTGATACGAAAACACGCTCGATCCGTGCGGAATGACCGGAATGTCCCACGCCGAGGCCATCGCAACTATGCGGCGCGCCTCGGTCAGGCCCCCCACCCAGTTGATATCGGGTTGCAATATGTCTGCGCATTTACGCGCAATGAGTTCACGAAAACCGTAGCGAGTGTATTCGTGTTCTCCCGTAGTCACAAGACACAGATGCCCGATTGCGGCTTTAAGCGCGGCGTATCCGTCGTAATCATCGGGCGGCAGGCATTCTTCGATCCAGTGCAGGTTGTAGGGTGCAAGCGCCCTGGCCAGTTCAATCGCGTAGGGTACGGTCAGCGACATGTAACAATCCAGGCGCAGCGGAAAATCCGGCCCTACGGCCGCGCGCGCCTCGGCCATCGCCGCAACGTTTTTCTTCAGTCCCTCGACGCCGTCCCCCGGACCGTAGCGGCAGGGAATCTTTGCGCCCTGAAACCCCCAGTCCTTCGCTATATCGGGGCGCGCGGTCGTGGCGTATACCGGCAGCCGGTCCTTGGTCTTGCCGCCTATGAGCGCGTAGATGGGTTCGCCGCGCAGTTTGCCGAGACAATCCCATACGGCCAGATCCACGGCGCTGATGGCGTGCAGGGTGAGTCCCTTTCGGCCGTAGGGCATCGTTGCGCGCCACATCTGATCCCACATCAATTCGACGTTGCGCGGGTCCTGCCCCTCTACGAAGCGGCTGAGATGCCGTTCGATGATGTAGCAGGCGGGCTCTCCGCCAATGCTGCATCCGAGCCCCGTCGCGCCGTCGTCGAGTTCCACTTCGACCAGCACCGTGCCGAGCGCATTGATGCCCCAGCTTGTGCGCCGCGCCTTGTAATCGGCGTAAACCGACATCGGATTTGCGACCGGCAAATCGATGATCCAGTGCGGGTCGTGCTGATTGTGGTAGTCGGCGCCCATCTCGACAGGGTCGATGATGTATGCACGCACGTGTTTGATCCGGACGTTTTTCATATTTGCCCTGGCAGGGATTCGAAGAGAGACAACGGAACAAACGAAATGAAACGAAAATTACCGAAAAGTCGAATATTTCCGTATGTTCCGTCTTATTTCGTTTGTTCCGTTATCTCTCTTCATCAGAAATCAAAACGGTCGATATTGCTTTTATTGAATATGAATGGCGCGCCGAGCCGCACCTCGTCGCCCTCGACGGCTATTTCCCCAAGCCTTCCCGCGCCAAGCCTGCGCGCTCCCGGTTTGAGTTCTTTTGCAACGAGCGCGCGCGCAGCGTATACGGTCAGGTATCCTAGATCGACCGTATTCCAGAGCACAAAGCTTTCAATCACGCCCGAATGCACATAAGGCTTGCACATATTAGGAAGCGAAAGACCGGTAACCTTGACCTCGCTGCGTCCGGACTGTTTGACGGCTTCGGCGGCTCCGGGAACGGCGGGCGCGGCTATGGCCATAACCAGCCTCACGCCGGGATGTACCTTGAGCACCGTCTGCGTTTCTGCAAATGCGCGGTCGCGATCCCCGTCGCTCGGCTGCACGGCGACGAGTTTGATTTCCGGATACTCGGCGGCAAGCCGCGCCCTTATGTGCCTGATCCATTCGTTCTGATTCGCCGCGCTCAGGCTTGCCGTGATTATGGCGAATTCGCCGCGCCGGTCGAGTATGCGCGCGGCCTCGTCCATCAGCGTGTAGCCTATGCCCTGCGGCGTGGCCTGATTGATGAAAAAGTCGCGCGCGTCGCGTTCTGAATCCGCATCCCAGGTAAGCACGCCGATGCCGCGCTCGCGCGCCTTGCGCAGCACCGTGGATATTCCCGCCTGATTTTCAACGCTTACTGCGATCGCATCCACGCCGCGCGTGATCCACGCCTCGACTACTTCGTTCTGTTTGGCCGGATCAAGATCGGTCGGCCCGTCCCACAGCAGATCGACGCCCAGTTCGCGGGCGGCTTCTTCGGCGCCCTGACGGCAACTGATGAAATACGGATCGCCCTTCGCCTTCGGCATCATTGCGATCACGGGGCGTGATTTTTCGACGGAAGACTCTCCCCGCTTCCCGCCCTGCGGCGCGGCGGATTCGCGCAGCGACCGCACAAGCAGCCAGTTGCTTCCGGCGACGATCAGCGCCGCCGCCAGTATGACGGCGCTGAGGACCGCCACTTGAGAGTTCTTCACGCCTGCTTCCTCCGCTTCCTCCGCATCTCCCGCAATCCCGTTTGCAATCCCGGCCGCCGCAGCGGTGCGAATTCGCGCGCGACGCGTCGCCCGATCAATCAGTATCGTCGCGACGAGCAGCGCGCCCGTAAGTATTCCGGCCAGCTCCGCCGGCTGCCCGCTCAGCCGCAGTCCGTTCTGCAATACGACGATCGCAATCAACCCGAGCACCGAGCCGGGAATCGTTCCGCGCCCGCCGAAAATCGACGTGCCGCCGAGCACTACGGCGGTAATCGCCATCAGCTCGAAGCCCGTCCCGGCGTCGGCCTTCGCCTGCCCGAGATGCGCTACGTAAACTATCGCAGCCGCGCTTGCCGCCGCTCCCGACAGCATATATATAAGCGCCAGCCGCCGCGCGACCGGAATGCCGGCGAAACGCGCGCCTTCGGGTGAAAATCCGATTGCGTAAATCGCGCGTCCTATACTCGTGCGGTGCAGCAGCAGCGCGTAACCGATAATGGCCGCGCCGAGCAGCAGCAGTTGCGGCGGCAGCACTCCGCCGAGGTATCCCTGCCCGAAGAAAAGAAACGAGGGCGGGAATCCCGAGTAGTTTTCAATCCCGCGCGTAAGCGCCTCGGCCAGTCCGCGAAAAAGCGAAAACGATCCGAGCGTGACTATAAGCGGCGGAAGCTGAAACCGTGCAATCATTACGGCATTGAGCGCGCCGCCCGCGAGCCCCGCCGCGAGCGTCAACACGATTGCCGCCGGAATCGGCAACTGCGCATCGCGCCACAGCGCGCCGAACACTACGGCGGAAAGCCCCATCATAGAGCCTGCGGAAAGATCTATGCCGCCCGAAATGATGATCGGCGTGAGCGCAAGCGCCAGCAATCCGAGTTCGACGCCGAGCCTTCCGATTTCAAAACCGTTGGCCGCGGTCAGGAAGTTTTCGCCGCTAATACCGAAGACGAAAACTTCCACGGCAATGACTGCAAGCAGCGCCCATTCGTTGTTCGGAAACCACGCATTGAAGATCTCACGCGGCGATTTCTTCGGCGTATCTGTTTCAGCGCGAGGCGAATTGTGCATGTCGTTGCATTCGTCCGAGCGCGATTTCCGATAACAGCGCGGCGAGGATAATTGCGCCCTGCAGCGCCTTTTCCCAGTACGGATTTACTCCGAGAAAGGCAAGCGCCGGACCTATGACCGCAAGCAGCGCAGCGCCCGCAAGCGTTCCCGCAAGCGTTCCGCGCCCGCCCGTGATCGCCGTTCCTCCGACCACCACTGCGGCGATGGCCTTGAGTTCAAGCCCCACGCCCGCATTCCCCGGCACTTCCGCAAAACGCGCGGCGTTCACAAACGCCGCCAGCGCCGTGAGCGCTCCCATCCATACGAAAACGCCGAACGTTACGCGCCGAGGATCGATTCCCGCAAGCCGGGCGGCTTCGCTGCTTGCGCCCACGGCGTAGACGGCGCGGCCCGCCGCAACCCTGCCGAGCAGAAAAATCGACGCGGCGAAAATCAGCAGGGCAGCCAGTACGATAATAAAACCGCCCGCCGTCTGCCCCAACCCGAACCATTGAAAGTTGCGGGGCAGATTCTGCACCCACGCGCCCTCGGTAGCCCACCTGAGCGCATCTCTCAGCACAACCATCATTGCGAGCGTCGCTACAATCGACGGTATCCGCCAGCGCGCAACGAGTACGCCGTTTACCGCTCCCATCGCGCAGCCGCAAATCACTACCGCCGCTGCGACGGCGGGCATCGGCAGCCCCGCTTTCGCCAGCACGCCGGCAGTAATGCTCGCTACGGCGAATTGCGAACCGACCGAGATGTCGATCTGCCCGGTCAGTATGACGAACGTCATGCCCGTTGCAACGATGAGCGCCGGAGCATTGTTGAGCGCCAGATCGCGCGCGTTTGCCGGGCTGAAAAACGACGGCGCAATCAATGCAACGGTAGCAAGCAGCGCGGCGAGCGCAGCGGCTGCGGCGATTTCTCGTCTGTAACGGTTCATCGGGAGAATAAAGAGAGATAACGGAACAAACGGAAAAAGACGGAAACTACGGAAATATTCAACTATATTCGACCGTTCCGTAATTTTCGTATCATTTCGAATGTTGCGTTATCGTCGGCTCATTCCTTGAGCGCCAGTTCGAGCACTCGTTCCGGAGTGGCTTCCGCGCGATCGAACAGACCCACGATCCGCCCGCCGCGCATAACTGCGATCCGGTCGCTCATCCCGAGTATCTCGGGCATCTCGGACGATATCATCAGTATCGCCATGCCTTCGGCCGCCAGATCGCCCATCAGCCGGTGTATCTCGGCCTTTGCGCCGATGTCTATGCCCTGCGTCGGTTCGTCCAGAATCAATACCGCAGGTTTCGTTGCAAGCCAGCGCCCGAGCGCTACCTTCTGCTGATTGCCGCCCGAGAGCGTAGCGGCTTCGGCGTCTACGGATGCGGTTTTTATACCGAGTCTCGCTACGTATTCGGCGGCCGTGTCGCGTTCGCGCCCGAGGTCGAGAAAACCGTAGCGGGAGAATTCATCGAGCGCTGCAAGCGTGGTATTGGCGCGCACGGGAAGCTCGGCGATCACTCCGTGCCGTCGCCGGTCTTCCGGCACGTAAGCAATGCCTAGGCGGATTGCATCGGCCGGGCTTTCTATACGCACGCCTTCGCCGTGCACCCTGATTTCACCCTCATCTGCGGGGGTAAGTCCGAATATCATTCGCGCAAGCTCTGTTCTGCCCGCGCCCACAAGCCCCGCAAGCCCGAGAATCTCCCCGGCGCGCAGTTCGAGGGTTACATCGCTTACGCCTGAGGTTGTGCATCCTGCGCCGCGCAGTTCGAGCGCCGTAACCCCCGGCTCGATTTCGCGCTTCGGGAATACGGCGGACAATTCGCGCCCGACCATCAGTCGTATCAACTCGCGCCGGTCGATTTCCGGCATTGCGCGCGTAGCAATCGTGCGCCCGTCGCGCAGCACCGTAACGCGGTCGGCAATGACGGGAAGCTCTTCCAGGCGATGGGAAATATAAATGACGCCGGCGCCGCCGTCGCGCAGTTCCCCGATTACGCGAAAGAGGTTTTCTACGTCGGCTTCTGTGAGAGACGCCGTAGGCTCGTCCATGATGAGCAGGCGCGCATCTGCGCCGATCGCGCGTGCAATTTCGAGCAACTGCTGCTCGGGCATAGTCAGATCGGAGGCAATCGCGTCGGGACTGAAACGCGCCCCTATGCGTTCGAGCAACTGCCCGGCGCGACGGCGGCGCGCGCTTCGGTCTATGAGCCGCCACAACCCGCCGCGTTCGCATCCTAAGGCTATGTTTTCCGCCGCGCTCAGTTCGGGGAAAATCTGCGGTTGCTGGTATATGGCGGCGATTCCGCGCCTGCGCGCCTCCTGAGGCGTGAGATGCGAAAGAGTTTCGCCGTCCAGCAGAATGCTGCCTTCGTCGGCTTCGATTGCGCCCGTGATGATGCGAATGAGCGTGGATTTGCCCGCTCCGTTTTCTCCTACGAGAGCGTGCACCTCGCCCGAGCGCAGTTCGAAGGAGGCGCCGTCGAGCGCCTGCACGCCCGCGAATGCCTTGCTCAATCCGGCGGCGTGAAGCAGTGGATTATCCGTCATCTCCGGCGTCGTGCGCGACAGGAGAGATAACGAAAAAAAACGGAATAAACGAAACAAACGGAGGCGAGTAATCCTTTTCGTATGTTTCGTGTTCGTATGTTTCGTGAATTTCCGTATGTTCCGTTATCTCTCTTCTCTTTCTTCTCTTTCGGATGCGTTTTCAGTCGTTTCGGGGAAAAGGCGGCCGAGCATGTCGGACTTCCATCGCCCCATCGTCTGTTTGACGCTGCGGCGAAGCTCGCCTGCTTCGAGTACGGGAAACGATTCCACGATCTGAAGGTGATTGGCCGCGCTTTCGATGTAGTTTTCCTGATCGCGATCGTTGCGCATCAGGAAGAAAGCAAAAAGCGGGACGACGAGCCGTTCGAGCGTATCTACGAGATACGCATTGCCCGACATCTCCCACAGCTTTCGGTGAAAGGCGATGTCGTTGTCATAGAAATGGTCGATCTGCATGCTTTCGGCGCCGTGACGCATCTCTTCTGCAAGGCGGCGAAGCTCGGCAATGTCGGTCGATGCGGCGTTTTTCTTCGCCCATTCGATGGCCAGGGATTCGAGTTCTATCCTCAGCCTGAAGATCTGCTCGATTTCTTCGGGGCTGAGTTTCGTGACATAGGTGCCTTTGTAGGGGAACTTCTGCACGAAACCCTGATGTTCAAGTTCGAGCAGCGCCTCGCGGACCAGAGGCGTGCCGACGCCGAGTTCGCCCGCGACCCTGTTTTCGACGATGGGTTCGCCCGGCTCCATCCGCCCCGAAAGCACCGCCGCCCTGATCATCTCGATGACCTGGTCCTTCTTCGAGATCGGCTTGATGTGCTGAAGCACGCTCCCTTTCATCCCGTTTTTCCTTCTTTATCAGCGGATCATATGCGATCCCTGTGCCGGCGCCTGACTTCCAGCACCTCGTGCAGATGCTCGGGACACGAACGGTCCAGTATGATCCTGTGCAGGCTTACCTGAAACTCTTCGGCCGCGCCGAGATAACGGCCCGCAAGCGGATGCTCGGCTTCACACCTTACTACCCCCTCGCGCACCCAACGCCAGAATATCCGCGGCGTTACCCAGAAACTCCCCCCCAAACAATCTATTCGCGCCGATCTCCTCCCCGGCATAATACACCTCTCCCTTCTTCAATGCCCGGTACGGGAATCTCTCACGCCGAGAGCACTTGCCTTTTTGTTCGTTTCTACCCCAGTCGGTTTGCCCCGCCAATATACGTATCTGTTATACCTGTGTCAAGAAAATCTTTTATAGATTATAAGATGATCTTAAAATGCAAAGAGAGATGACGAAACAAACGAAAATGGACGGAACAAACGAAAATGGTCAAACTATGTGTTTGTTCCGTTATCTCTCTTATCTCTTTTATCCGCCGGCGATTGCGGGGACTATGGAGACTTCGGCCTGTGGGCCTACGGGGGTATCGAGGCGGTTGAGGAAGCGTATGTCTTCGCCGTCTACGTATACATTGATGAAGCGGCGCAGGTCGCCGTTTTCCTCGCACAATCGGGCGCGGATGCCGGGGTAGCGGGATTCGAGTTGGCCGAAGATTTCGCCCACGGTAGCTGCGGAGGTTTCCACGGTTTCGACTCCGTCGGTGAAGCGGCGCAGCGGCGTCGGAATTATCACGGTTTGTGCCATATATTCTTTTACTCCCCCCGTTGTTCAGGCTGCGATGGCCGAGCGCTGTTTGTCGAGCAGCGCCTCGAAGGCCGAGAGTTTCGGCTCGATCGAATTCAGTTCTTCGAGCTGCAACGCCTCGACGGTTTTCAATCCGTTGCCAGTTATCGCGATGACTACGCGATCCTCGGGACGGATGCGCCCCTGCTCTATGAGCTTGCGCGTTACCGCCAGAGTCGTGCCGCCTGCGGTTTCTGCAAACACGCCCTCGGCGGCGGCGAGCAGTTCGATGGATTCCAGAATCTCGCGGTCGCTTACATCCTCGGACCAGCCGCCCGTTTCCGTAATCACGCCCGTTGCGAAATAGCCGTCGGCGGGATTGCCTATGGAAAGCGATTTCGCGATTGTATCCGGCTTGACGGGCCGTATGTCGCGCGTGCCGGCCTTGACTGCTGCGGCGATCGGGTTGCAACCGGCGGCCTGCGCGCCGTAGAAGCGCGTTTCGGCCCGGTCTATGAGTCCGAGTTTTGCAAGTTCGTTGAGGCCCTTGTAAATCTTCGTTATCAGCGAGCCTCCCGCCATAGGCACCACTACGGCGTCGGGCGCGTGCCAGCCCAGTTGTTCGGCGATTTCGTAGCCGAAGGTTTTGGAGCCTTCGCCGTAGAACGGGCGCAGGTTTACGTTTACGAATGCAAAGCGGTAACGGCCCGCGATTTCGCTGCACAACCGGTTTACCTCATCGTAGTTGCCGCGCACGGGAACGAGGTTGGCCCCGTAAACCTGCGTGCCGATGATCTTGTTTTTTTCGAGGTTGTCGGGGATGAGTATGTAGGCGGGAAGGCCTGCGGCCGCGGCATTGGCGGCTACAGAGTTGGCGAGGTTTCCCGTCGAAGCGCATCCCACGGCCTCGAATCCGAACTCGCGCGCCTTTGAAAGCGCGACGGCCACGACGCGGTCTTTGAAAGAAAGGCTCGGATGAGATACGGCGTCGTTTTTGATGTAAAGCTCCCGCACTCCGATTGTGCGCGCAAGACGGTCGGCCCTGATAAGCGGCGTAAATCCGGTCTGAAGCCCCACGGTGGGGTCGGCGTCGAGCGGCAGCAGTTCGCGATAGCGCCACAGCGTTGGGGGCCGCGAGGCGATTTCCTCCCGCGTCAGTTTTGTTTTGATCGCATCGTAATCGTAGTCGACTTCGAGCGGGCCGAAACACTCCTCGCATATTGCGAGCGGTTCGACGGGATAGGGCGTTTCGCAAACCCTGCACTTAAGTCCTTTTACGTAACTCACTGTCTTCCTCCGGATTCATCCCAAATCAAATTGGGTCCATTCGCTCATCCGCAGAGCACCGAGCCTCCGTTGACGTTGAGCACTTCGCCCGTGATGTGTCGCGCCAGATCCGAGGCCAGAAAAAGTATCGGACCTGCCACGTCTTCGGCCGAAGCTACGCGTCCGAGCGGGATCGCTTCGGTAATCTTCAGCAGTTCGGTCGGGTCGGTGCGAAGCGCCGCAGCAGACATATCGGTATCGACCCAGCCCGGCGCCACGCAGTTGACGTTGATGTTGAATCGCCCGAGTTCGGATGCGAGCGATTTTGTAAAACTCGAAATCGCGCCCTTGGACGCCGCGTAATCCGAATGCCCGGCTTCGCCGCGCTGTCCGGCCGTAGATCCCACGATGACGATGTTGCCGCGACGCTGGCGCACGAAAACCTGCGCGGCGCGTTTGCACAGGTAATAAACGCCGTAAAGATTTGTGCGTATCGTGCGGTCGAATTGCGCTTCCTCGAGTTCGGTTACGGGAACGTCCTGCGCGGGCCATACGCCGGCATTGGCTACAAGCGTATCGAGGCGGCCGAAGTGCTCCAGCGTATGATCGACGAGCGCGCGCGCCTGGCCCTGATCGGCTGCATCGGCCGCAAGCACGAGCGATGCGGCGCCGAGGCGTCTGACCTCCGAGGCCACTTCCATCGCCGCCGCGCGTTGCGTGTGATAATGAATAACGATTCCGGCCGCTCCCGCCTGCGCAAACTTTACCGCCGCCGCCGCGCCTATGCCGCGCGATGCGCCCGTAATCAACACGATCCGATCCTTGAAAGAAAGCATAACGAAAATCAAAAGGCCCGACGCTAAAGATAGCGTCGGGCCTTTGCGGACTCGCGCTCTTTAGCAGTTTTTATAGTGGAGCAAGTCGCCTAAATCGCCACTGTGTGTTTTCAAAACCGCATACGACCTGAATGGGACCAAAACGAAAACGCCCCGCGCCGTAAAGAGCGCGGGGCGTTTTGAAAACCCTGCATCGGCTCTTTAGCGCTTTTTTTTACGTGGAGCAAGTCGCCTTAAATCACCACGAACCTGACTGGTCGCCAACCTTACACTCTGAACGCATCGGCAGTCAAGCCCGATTTCAATTTTTTTGAGGCAACCGTTGCCAACCCCGGTCGTACCTCCCGATGCAGTCCCGGTTTGATCGCGCGATTGACGGCTGGCTGCGCGCGCGCCTACACTCATGATTATGGAACCCGTCAACCGCAGAGAGATTCCGTAGTTTCCGTCTTAATTTCGTATATTCCGTTATCTCTCTTGTATGTCCCGAAGTCGTGTGGAGTGATTGTGAAGGGATGAATTATGGCCAGAGGATGGGAGAGCAAATCGGTAGAGGAGATGCGCGAGGTGGACATCGTCGCCGAAGGTGCCGTGCGCCACGCGATGACGATCGAGGATCTGGAGCGCGTGCAGCGGCTGGAGTCTTTGCAACTGGCGCGCACGCGGTCGCTCGCTCAACTGGAATCGGCGCGCAACCGCAAGCAGCGCGCGCTGTTTGAGCGCGCGATTGCCGCGCTCGATGAGCAGATACGCGAGATTGAACTGTCTGCCTGAAACTCAGCCTAACGGAGACCGCCCCAATGAGCGCACAGCTTGAGCCCGGTGAAGATGCCTCGGATGTCGGGGCGCCTTCCGCTGCGGCGCCGGTTTCGGTTACACCTGCGCCCCCGGCGCGGCGCGGCCTGCTGTTTTATGCGCGCGGCAGCCTGCTTTTCTTCAAGAAAATGTGGCCCGCCATCTACGACCTGACCACAACCGAAAGCTATATCTACGCCTCGGCGATTTCCTTCAACATAATGTTGTCGTTCTTTCCGTTCATAGTTCTGGTCGGAAGCATATTCGTCAACGTCTTCGGCTGGCAGCACGGCTACGAGACGGTTTACAGATTGCTGCGCGCGTTTGTGCCCGTGGAATCCGGCATGCTCTTCAGAAGTCTGGACGTGGCGACGAGGGGCTCTTTCGGCAGGGTGGGCGTATTATCGTTCGGACTTCTGATATTTGCGAGTTCGGGCGTGTTTCTGCCCATAGAGCAGGCGCTCAACCGCGCCTACAAGTTCGACAAACCTCGCGGCATCATAAAGCAGTATCTTACTTATTTCGCCCTCGTAGCGGTTTGCGGCGCGGTGCTTCTGGCGGCCGGCGCGGTCGTGGGATTCTGGGATACGGGGCTGTTGATGGTATTCGGCGAGGGGAGGGGGCGGGCGATAGTTTTCAATGCCATAGGATTACTCGTCGGATTGCCGTTTCTGACGCTGCTGCTGTTTCTGATTTATTACTGGACGCCGCACGGAAGGGTAGAAGGGAGGCAGATATTTTTCACATCCGCTGCAACCGCCGTGTTGTGCATGCTGGGTACGTTCGCCTTCAGACTGGCGCTGCCGCTGCTCAACTTCGAGTCGAGTTACGGCGAAGTATTCAAGGTGATGGTGCTGATTACCTGGGTGTTTATGCTTTCTTATATTTTGATACTGGGGGCGAATCTTTCGGCGTACCAGGTATTGCCGAAGGCGTGGACCGGGCGACAGCCGCAGCACGCCGAGGGGCAGGGAAAATAGAACGCGCACAACGCGTTCTCCGGGCGCTGTTGCAGCCGCGCGATTTGGGATATAATGCCGGCGTTGCGGTTTCCCCCTTCCGTAGTGGCAATGTGAAGTGATCGGCCCCGAGGTGTGTGCATTTGCGTTTGCGAATGAGAAGACCAGACTGAGGGGACCGGCGGGGAGGGATCGACCGATGAAAAGACGCGCCCTGTCGAGTGTCATTGCTGCTCTGGTACTGCTCAGCAATCTGGTGATTCCAGCCGGAGCGCAATCCGGCCGGCGGTCGCCGCCCGAGCCCGAGCGCCGCGAAATCGGGCGTCCGGATCAGGATCCGCCGCGCCCTCGGCAACCCGAGCAGGCGCCTGAAGAGGCGGGCGAAGACGGCACAATCAAGATCGACACCACGCTGGTGACGATTCCGCTTACCGTGCTTGACCGCGACGGCAAGTACGTTCCCAACCTTCAGAAACGCGACTTTCAACTCTACGAGGACGGTGTCGAGCAGGAAATCGCCGAGTTCATATCGGTAGAGGCTCCGTTCCACGTCGTGCTGCTTATAGACACTTCGCGCAGCACCGTATTCCAGATCGAAGACATACAGCGTTCGGCCATTTCGTTCGTCGATCAGTTGAGGCGCGACGATCGGGTGATGGTGGTTTCGTTCGACGACAAGATTTACGTCGATTCGGAATTTACAAGCGATCGCACACGGCTGCGCCGAGCAATATACGGAACGCGCACCGGCGGCAGCACAAAACTATACGACGCCGTAGACCTGGTAATCACCGAGCGGCTCAATGCGATAGACGGGCGCAAGGCTATAGTGCTCTTTACCGACGGCGTAGATACGACGAGCCGGTTTGCGAAGGCTGCAAGCACGCTCGAACTCGTGGAAGAATCCGACATACTGGTTTACCCGATACGCTACGATACCGAAACGCAGATGAACGGGCCGGTATTCGGCGGCGGCGGCGGGCGCGGCGGGACTGGGCCGATAATTGATCTGCCGCTTCCGCGCGGAAGGACGCGGCGCTGGCCGTTGACGGGGAACATGCAGTGGACGCCGCAGTCTGCGTTTCCGCAATGGCCGCGTACGGGCGGCGGCGGCCGCGCCGACTACCGAAAGGGCGCCCAGTACCTTCAAGATCTGGCCGATCGCAGCGGCGCGCGCCTTTACGATGCGAATACGCTGAGAAATCTGGATGAAGCCTTTTCTCTTATAGCCGAGGAACTGCGCCACCAGTACGCGCTCAGTTACTACCCGACGAATGCGGCGCGCGACGGAGCATTCAGGAAGATCCGGGTACGGGCGCGGCAGCAGAATCTGGTAGTGCGCACGCGCGAAGGGTATCGCGCTGCGGGCGAGTCGGCGCAAGCCGATCGGGGCGAGACGGGCAACGGGCGGCCGCGATTGGCCCGCCCGCGACCCTGAAAGAAGGAAAGAGAGATAACGGAACAAACGGAAATAGACGAAAACTACGGAAATATTCAACTTTTCCGTAATTTTCGTTTCATTTCGTTTGTTCCGTTATCTCTCTTTCCTTGCTTTCAGCGGTTGTTCTTTACATTATGTAGTTTGCGGATACATCGAAATCGGGAGCGTCGTCATCGTCTGATGACGACGTGCAGAGGTTGTCGATCCAGATGCACCGAATGACGTTTTCGCGCGATATCTCGGAATGGACGAGATGGCCGGAATCAAGCACTTCGGCGTACCACACGGTCCAGGATTGCTGTTGCTTCGCGTCGAACGCGGTTTCTACGTTGTGCATCATTTCGGTTCCGGTTTTCGCAGCCAGTCGGTAGCCGTGCCGGCAAGGGCGTCGAGGTTGTCCCGGGCATTGAGGCTCAGGTGTTGATGATCCGGGGCGATCGGTTCGTATTCCTGGGATTGTCGCAGGTAATTTTCCCACGAAGCATCCGTCAGTCCGTCGCCGATCTGCGTGCGCCGGTTGAGCCTGTGCCGCACGAGTTCCGGGTGCAGGGTGACTTCAATCAACCGCCAGTCGGCCCCATTGTCCTCGGCAAGAGAGCGGGCGCGGGCACGTTCACTTTCCCGCCGGAATGACGCGTCGATGACTACGCCCCCGTTGATGTTGAGCCATTCCCGGCTGAGGCGGAGCATCGATTCGCTCGTCAGCATATTGGCTTCGCGATTGTAGAGTCCCGCGCCCAGACCCGCCGTATGTCTGAAGGCGCCGAACAGCGACTGCCGCACGGCATCGGCCGAAACCACGCGCCAGCCCAGTTCGCCCGCAATCGCGCGCGCAAGAGCCGTTTTTCCGGTTCCGGGCAGGCCCGCTACCGCAATCACGGCAGGTGCATCGAGCGGCGATGCATAACGCCGCGCGAGCGCAAAATAATGCCCCGCGCGCTCAAGCGCGGTTTCGTGTTGCGCCGTGGATGTCGTCGATTCGTCGAGTTGCGCGCTCAGCATACAGCCGCGTGCGAAGGCTCGAAAGCTTTTATAAAACGGGAGAAGTTTGAAAAGATGCGGATCGGCCGAGCGCGCCTGGTATCGCTCGGCGAAGTAATAACCCAGATCGGGCCGGCCGAGCGCGTCCAGATCCATAGCGAGCAGCGCCGCCTCAGCCGCAACGTCTCCGGCGCGAAATTCATCGTTGAATTCCAGGCAATCGAAGATCTCCGGCCCGGTCGGCGTCAGACATATGCTCTCGGCTCGTACATCTCCGTGCCCGTCGCGTATGCGCCCCTCCCGGCATCGCCGCAAAAACAGGTCTTCGTTCTCTTCCATCCAGTTATCGACCCATTCGCGCATCCATTGAATGTCGGCTGCGGCAATCGTTCGGTCGATGTAGTTTTCCGCCTGCGAGAGGTTGTCTTCCCAAAGACGCCGAATGCGGTCCGGAGCGCCGTATCCGGCCACCTCCGGCCCGTTGGCGGCGCGCAGGTGGAAGCCGCTCAGCTTCTCCGCTATCCGGTCTATCGTGGACTCCGCCACGGCGCTGCGCCTTATGAGTTTGTCCAGCATGCGTTCGGCCGGGAGCCTGCGCATTACGACCGCGTAATCCACGATTTCACCCTCGCCCGAAAGCCGCAACTCGCCGCCCTCGGATGAAATCGGTTGAACCCCCAAATATAGTTCCGGGCACAGGCGCCGATTGAGCATCACTTCGGCCTCGCACGCCCTGCGCCTTCCTTCCAGCGTCGTGTAATTCAGAAACCCGTAATCGACCGGCTTCTTCACCTTGAGTACGTGCTGGCGCCCGAGCAACACTACCGATATGGGCGTCTGCAACATCTCGATAGGCTGTTCCTCGGGCAACCAGTCAGGAGAGTTTCGGAGCCTTTCCACCATCACCATGCACCTCGCCGTCACCATTTGGGCGGCCGATTGACCTTTAGTCATCTCTCCCCCCCACCACGTACCGCGCATCCCTTTGCGCAGATGCCACTACCCTGAGCAACTTCCATGCCACTCACCTCACTCCTTATAAATGCCCGTTTGTTGCCGAAATGTTGCAAATATGTCGTAGAATTTTCACAATGATGAGGAAACGTGCGATAAGTTTCGCAGGTCATGCGCTGGGCTTGAGGAAAGTTCCTCAGGAAGTTCCTCAACATAAAGTGTTACGATACGGGCGGAGCTACAAGATTTATGCACATCGTATAAAAACTCAGTAAACAAAGTTTTTAAGTTTTTCAGCCGCGAAGCGGCGAAAGATCTGTAGCCCAGGGCGGCGAGCCCCGGGTGAGTGTAGAGAAGCGGCGTCAGCCCCGGAGGGGCGGAAGAACTTTGGCCCCTTTCAGGGCTCGGACGTTTTTTGCGTGCTGACCTGGCGCTCACGCACCAGGCTACAGATCTATTGCAGCTCTGCGGCTGAAAAACTCAAAGAACTTTATTAACAGTGTAGTGAGGGGGAGTTTGGCGGGGAGAGAGGGTATGGGGGAAGCTGAAAGGGGTGCAGCGGTATTTCGGGCGCGAGGGTTGACCAAGATCTACCGGTTGGGAGAGGTGGAGGTACGTGCGCTCTACGAAGTTGATCTGGATCTGTATGCGGGCGAGTTCGTGGTGATTCTGGGGCCCTCGGGAGGCGGGAAATCCACATTGCTCAACATTCTGGGCGGGTTGGACGCGCCCACAAGCGGGGAAGTCGTGTTTCGCGATCACGATCTGACTACGGCAGACGATGCGGAAATGACGCAGTTCCGGCGCGAGCACGTCGGATTCGTATTCCAGTTCTACAATCTGATCCCGAGTCTTACAGCGCTGGAAAACGTCGCGCTCGTTACCGAGATTTCCGCCGATCCGATGGATGCGCGCGAGGCGCTGCGGCGCGTTGGACTCGCCGATCGCATGGATCACTTTCCCTCGCAGCTATCGGGGGGCGAGCAGCAGCGCGTCGCGATTGCGCGCGCCATAGCCAAACGGCCCGATGTGCTGTTGTGCGACGAGCCCACCGGGGCGCTCGATTACCCTACGGGGAAAGTTGTTCTTGAAGTGCTCGCGCACATCAATAAAGAACTCGGCACTACGGTTGCCGTTATCACCCACAATGCCGCAATAGCGGAGATGGCGGATCGCGTCATACGGATGCGCAGCGGCCGGATAGCAGAAATCCTGCACAACGCCCGGCGCGCTTCGCCTGCGGAGCTTGTCTGGTAGCGGCGCGGAGAAAACGCGTAAAAGGACGAAAATGCAGGGGCGGCGATGAGCGTGCTGGATCGCAAACTTGCGCGAGATATTTTTCGATTGCGCGGGCAGTTGACCGCCATATTGCTCGTTGTGGCGTGCGGTATTGCCTCGTATGTTGCCCTGCGCAGCACTTACAGGTCGCTGCTGGCGTCGCAGGCGACTTATTACGCGGATTATCGTTTCGCCGACGTATTCGCCTCGCTCAAGCGCGCACCCTCGTCCGTTGCAGATGAAATCGCGCAATTGCCGGGAGCGGCGGCCGTGGAAACGCGCGTCGTCGTAGAAGTGACGCTGGATGTGCCGGGTCTGGATGAACCGGCTACGGGGCGGCTGGTGTCGATCCCGGAACGCCGGCGCGCGATGCTCAACGATCTGTACCTGCGCGCGGGGCGCTGGGTGGAGCCGGGACAAAGCGACGAAGTGATTGCAAGCGAGGCGTTCGCAGCGGCGAACTCTCTGGGCGTAGGCGACGGTATCGGCGCTGTAATCAACGGGCGCTGGAAGCGGCTGCGCATTGTTGGAATCGCGCTTTCGCCGGAATACGTCTACGAGGTTCGGGGCGGCGCCGCCATATTCCCCGACAACCGTCGATTCGGCGTATTGTGGATGGGGCGCGAGGCGCTCGCCCCGGCATTCGATCTCGAAGGCGCATTCAACTATCTCGCGATCGCGCTTGCGCCGGGTGCGGGCGAGTCTGCGTTAATAGAGCGCATAGACCGCAGGATCGAACGTTACGGCGGACTCGGGGCTTACGGCCGCGACGAGCAGATTTCGCACCGGTTTCTTTCCGACGAGATTGCGCAAAACCGCGTAAGCGGAACGATCATTCCTGCAATATTCCTGGGCGTAGCTGCGTTTCTGCTTCATCTTGTGCTGTCGCGAATCGTGGGGGCCGAGCGCGCGCAGATCGCCGTGCTCAAGGCGTTCGGCTACGGCAATACTGCAATAGGCGCGCATTATCTGAAGCTGGCGCTCGTGCCCGTAATGGGAGGCGCTCTGCTCGGCGTTTTTGCAGGGCTTTATCTCGGAAACGCGCTTACAGGAGTTTACACGCAGTTCTACCGTTTCCCGCTGCTGCGCTACGAGGCGGGATGGGATCTGGTCGCCGCCGCGGCTGCAATAAGTCTCGGGGCGGCGGCGCTCGGCGCGTTGACTGCGGTGCGTTCGGCGGTGCGCCTGCCGCCGGCGGAGGCTATGAGGCCGGAATCGCCGGCGAAGTTTCGCGCGGGCTGGATCGAGCGGCTGGGCATTGCAAGGTTCATAGGCGTCACGCCGCGCATGATACTGCGGCAGGCGGGGCGCCATCCCGTCAAGGCGGTGCTCTCGACGCTTGGGTTGTCGATGGCCGTGGCGCTGCTGCTTGTGGGGAGGTATTTCTTCGATGCCGTGGATCATCTCGTCGCGGTTCAGTTCGGCGAAATTCAGCGCGAAGACGTTGTAGTAGTATTCAATGAACCGCTCGGAGCGGGCGTGCGCCTGGATTTGCAGCGCTTGCCCGGCGTGCTGCGCGTGGAATTGTTTCGTTCGGTTCCGGTGCGCTTGCGGCACGAACATCGGTCGCGCCGCACCTCGATTCTGGGGATGCCGCCGGGAGGGGAGTTGCGGCGATTGATGGATCGCGACGGGCGCCCGATCCAAATGCCGCAGGATGGGCTGCTTTTAACCAGTGCGCTTGCCGATCTTCTGGGCGTCGGCGAAGGGGACAGCATATCGGTCGAGGTGCTGGAGGGCAGGCGTCCGAGCCGCAATGTGATTGTCGTCGGGTTGGTGGATGAGCTGATCGGAATTTCGGGGTATATGAACCTTGCCGCTCTCGGCCGGTTACTCGGCGAGGGCGAGACTGCAAGCGGGGCGTTTCTGGGCATAGATCAGCGGCAGTCGGCCCTTCTGAATTCGGAATTGAAGCGGCTGCCGGCGGTCGGGGGCGCATCGATGCGCGAAGCCATATTGCGCGGATTCGACGAAACGATCGCACAGAGCCTCGCAATCACGACCATAACTCTCGTGATATTCGCCTGCGTAATTGCATTCGGAGTTGTGTACAACGGCGCGCGCATTGCTCTGGCCGAACGCGGGCGCGACCTTGCAAGCCTGCGCGTCCTGGGGTTTACGCAAAGGGAAATTGCTGCGATGCTGCTCGGTGAACAGGCGCTGTTGACCCTCGCCGCAATACCATTGGGATTCGCCGTCGGGTACGGCGTTTGTTCCCTGATTCCGATGGCCGTTGCATCGGAATTGTTCAGGCTGCCGCTTGTAATCAGCCGCGAGTCGTATCTGTTCGCCTTTGCGATCGTAGCGGCGGCTTCGGCTTTATCGGGACTCGTTGTGGTTAGAAGGCTTCGCCATCTCGATTTGATCGAGGTGCTCAAGACCAGGGAATAGGACAGGGAATAGCACAGGGAACAGGATCGGACGCAGGATGGCGCTCAGGCGGACGATAAAGATTGCAATCAGGATTGCAATTGCTGCGGGGGCGGTTGCGCTTGCGGTTGTTGCGCTGCGTCCCGATCCCATTGCGGTCGAAACGGTGAAGGTGCGGCGCGCGCACATGCAGACCGTTATCGAAGCCGAAGGAAAAACGCGCGTGCGGGATCGTTACGTGCTGGCTGCGCCGGTTGCTGGAAGGCTGCAACGCATCGTGCTCAGGCGCGGCGATGAGGTTCGGTCGGGTGCGGTGGTTGCGCGCATAGAGCCCGCGCCGATACAGCCGCTCGACGCTCGCGAGCGCGCGGAAACCGAAGCGCGCATCGCCGCCGCCCTTGCACGCCAGCGCGAGGCCGAGGCGCTGGTTGTACGCGCAGAAACCGAATGCGGGCAGGCGCGCCGCGAACGCGAACGCGCCGAGAGGCTCGTGGAATCGGGCGATATCTCCCGCCAGGAATACGACCGCTTGTGCGACGCGGAATACTCGTGCCTGCGCACCCTGGACGCTGTGCGCTTCCGCGCGAGTGCAGCCGTTTCCGAAGTAGACGCCGCGCGCGCCGCACTCCTTGCGCTCGAACGCGCTGGTGCGAGGGATGCATCGCCTCCCGTAGAAGTGCGCGCTCCGGCTGCGGGCAGCGTTCTGCGCGTGATCGAAGAAAGCGAACGCGTAGTGGCGGCGGGCGCGCCGCTGCTTGAAGTAAGCAATCCCGGGCGGCTGGAAATCATCGTGGATGTGCTCTCGACCGAAGCGGTGAGAATTGCGCCGGGCGCTGCGATGATCATCGATGGATGGGGAGGCGATGAAATGTTGCGCGCGCAGGTAAGGCTCGTAGAGCCCTCGGCCTTCACCAAGGTTTCGGCGCTCGGCGTCGAAGAGCAGCGCGTATACGTCATCGGCGATCTGATGGATGCTCCGGGCCGGCTCGGCGACGGTTTTCGCCTCGGGGCGAAGATCGTCGTATGGGAGGGCGAAGGCGTGCTGCAGGCGCCGCAGAGCGCGCTGTTTCGCCGCGGCGACGGATGGGCCGCGTTTGTAGCGGATGCCGGGCGCGCGCGTTTGCGCGAGGTTGCAACGGGCCGGCGCGGCGGCTTTGATGTGGAAATCCTCGGCGGATTGCAGGAGGGCGAAGACCTGATAATGCATCCGTCGGGAAGGTTGGTCGACGGCGCACGCATCCTTATCCGCGCCGCCGCTTTCTGATATCTCTCCCTGGTTTGTCTCAGAGCGTGTCTTAAAAGCCCTGAAGGGGCGAAAGATCTGTAGCCCAGCGGCGTAAGCCCTGGGTATCACGCCAACATCAATTCCAGCCCTGAAAGGGCGGAAGATCCCCGCTGTATAGGTCTTTCGCCCTTTCAGGGCTCGGACGTGTTTCTCGATCTGCCCTGGCGCTCGCGCACCAGGCTACAGATCTTTCGCCCCTTCGGGGCTTTCAAGACACGCTCTCAGTCCAGTTGGGGGTGCATGGTATGCCACTTCGTAGCGCGCTCGAATGCAAGCGCTGCGCGCAGCGGCGCTCCCTCGTCGTACAATCCGCCGGTGAACATAATCGACTGCGGCAGATTGTTGACAAACCCGCAGGGAACTACTACCGCAGGATGCCCGGTCAGGTTTGTAACAAGCAGGCTCGCGCTGCCGGGTGCGGGCGATACGAAAACGTCCCACTGCGACATAAGCCCGTCCATCTCGTGCATCAGCATCGTCCTTGCACGTTGCGCCCTCAGATACTCGACCGCCGGTATGAACCGCGAGGTTCGAAACGTATTGGGCCAGTCGTTCGGACTTTGTCCCGACAGTTGGTTTACCCGCCCGTCGCGCGTGATGTCGTCGAAAGCAGCCGCAGCCTCGGCTACAAGGATGATGCGAAGGCTTGCGGCGGAAAACTTCGGCAATTCGATCGGAACAAGCTGCGCTCCGGCCGAGCGCAGCGCATCGAGCGCCTCGGCGTACATCTTTCGCCGCTCCTCCATAACCGCCTGATTCTGTCCGCCTGCGCCCGGTGTATTCGGCGCGCTCGGTTCGAATTCTTCTTTCAGATATCCGATGCGCAGCGATGAAAGCGGCGCCGCCGGGTTCCATCCGAACGGAACATCTCCGACCGTAATGTCCCGGTTGTCGGGGCCGTAAAGCGCGTCGAGTACGTAGGCGCAATCTTCCACGCCGCGGCAGATAGGGCCGATTTTGTCCATCGTCCAGCTCAGGCCCATTGCACCGTAGCGGCTGATGCGTCCGTATGTCGGGCGTAATCCGACTACGCCGCATCGCGACGACGGCGACACTATCGACCCGAGAGTTTCCGTGCCTATGGAAAAACCCACAAGCCCCGCCGATGTAGCCGAAGCCGAACCCGCCGAAGATCCGCTCGATCCCGTGTTCGTTTCATCGGGCTGCCACGGATTGCGCGTCATTCCGGCGAACCATCGGCCGCCCTGCGCGAGCGCTCCCATAGAGAGTTTCGCTGCAAGCACGGCGCCGGCCGCGCGCAGGCGCTCTACGACCGTTGCATCGTAATCGATCATCTGATCGCGGTAAGGTTCTGCGCCCCAGGTTGTAGGCACGCCCTTTGTAGCGAACAGATCCTTGATTCCGCACGGTACGCCGTGCAGCGGTCCGCGCCAACGCCCGCTGCGGATTTCGCGATCGGCCTGTGCGGCCTGCTGCAACGCGATTTCTTCGGTGAGCGTCACTACGCACAGCAACTTCGGCCCGTACCGTTTGAGCCGGTCCAGATACATCTTCGTGAGTTCTACAGAAGAAACCCTGCGCGCGCGCAGCAGCGCTGCGAGTTGCGCGAGGGTTGCAAATGCGAGGTCTTCAACCGAATTGAAGCTCGGCGGCTCTGCGCGCAGGAGGCGCGGCTTGCCCGCGCGGCCGCGATATTTTTTGCCCGGAAGCGCGGGGTGAAACCACACGGCGGGATCTGTGTCGAGAGGCACGTCTATGCGGCGCAGCGCCTCGTAATTGCCGAGATTGCGGTTTACGCCCGGCAGCGCCATCCCGGCGTGTTCATCGCTCAGATCTACGCCGATGAGTTCTTCGGCCGCGCGCAGCATCTCGCGCGTAATGCGGTTCGGCGTTTGCTGCTGCGGTTTAACCGGCGAAGCCGATGCATCCGCGGCAAGATGGGCTGCGCCTACCGCCGGCAGGAGCTTGACAAAAGTGCGTCTGCCGATTCCGGTTGTGGAGGGTTGTGCATTTTTCCTGCGTGCAGGGCGTTTGTCTTTCATCAAGATCTCCCGTCCGGGTATGTACCGTGTGGATGCGCTTGCCCGTCGCTGCAACTTCCAGTAATGTCACGGCTGACAAGTAGCGAAGCGCGGATGTGTCAAAACGGAATAACACAAATCCACGCGCCGCGCCAAATCGCAATCAAGGGAGTCAATCAAAGGAGTAAAAACACATGCCCCGTTTCCGGCCTGCAATCCTGCTGTTTTTCCTGATCGTTCTGCCCGTTTCGGCGCAAACGCGGCGGCGCGCCGCCGCGCCGCCGCCGCCTCCGGACGCCGCGCTGAAAAGGGCGGAACGGGCCCTGTTTACAGCGTGGAACAGGGGCGATGCTGCGGGGCTTGAACCGCTGATTGCCGCCGATTTCACTGCCGTGGGCGGCGACGGGATCGAAAAAAATCGCGCCGAATGGCTGGCGGAAAACTCGGGCCCGGCGCGCGCAGTGGATGAGGTTGAAAGCCGCGATCCGCGATTGCGCCTCTACGGCGCCACCGGAGTAATAACGGGCGCGGTTGAGTTTTCGCGCGCGGGGCGCAGGCTCGGCGAGGCGGTTTACACCGGCGTATGGGTGCGGCGCGCGACGCGCTGGCAGATCGTGTCGTGGCAGGCTACGCCGTTTATACGAAAGGGAAGCACAGTGACTACTGCATCGGGTTTGCAATACGAAGAAATCGTCGAGGGAACGGGCGCAAGCCCGCAGCCCGGACAGACCGTGGTTGTGCAATACACGGGGACTCTTGAAGACGGAACGAAGTTCGACAGTTCGGTAGATCGCGGGCAGCCGTTTCAGTTTCAGATCGGCGTCGGCCGCGTAATCAGGGGCTGGGACGAGGGCGTGATGACGATGAAGGTCGGCGGCAAACGCAAGCTGATCATTCCACCGCAACTCGGTTACGGCGCACGCGGCGTAGGGCCGATACCGCCCAATTCGACGCTGCTGTTTGAAGTCGAACTCATCCGGATCAATTGAAGGGCTACCGCGAAAAGACGCGGCGATGAAGAAGCGAAAGACGCGGAAAGGTTGTTTCTTTTGAATGAGCAATAACAAGATCGATCGGGAAAAAATCGCCGAGGGCGTCAGGTTGATTCTGGAAGGTATGGGCGAGGACCCGGCGCGCTCCGGCATTGTAGAAACTCCCGAGCGCGTGGCCGAGATGTTCGCCGAAGTGTGCGGCGGATTGCACGAAGATCCTGCGGCGGAGGTCAAGGTTATCCCCGTAGATACGCAGGACGAAATCGTGATGGTGAAAGACATTCCGCTCTTCAGCCTGTGCGAACATCATATGCTGCCGTTTACCGGGGTAGTGCACATAGCGTATGTGCCGGACGAGGGGCGCGTCATAGGGTTATCGAAGCTTGCGCGCATAGCGGATATTTACGCGCGAAGGCTTCAGGTGCAGGAGCGGTTGACCACGCAGATCGCCGAATTGCTCTATCACGGCGAACTCAACCCGAAGGGCGTGATGGTTGTAATTGAGGCCGAGCATCTGTGCATGATCATGCGCGGAGTGAAGAAGCCCGGAGCGACGACCATTACTTCGGCCGTGAGGGGAGTTTTCAGATCGGATGAACGCACGCGCATCGAGGCGATGTCGTTTCTGACCGAGGGGCGGCGGGGGTAGAAGGCGTGGAAGAGAGATAACGGAACAAACGAAAAAAAGACGAAACATACGGAAATATTCAAACTTGCCGGATGAACCGCTAAATGATGAACCGATGATGAAGGCGGTTGGGATGCGTTTCGCGGGTGAATTCTCTCTGGACATCATCGCGGGCTGCCCGATCCATCCGACTCCACGTCGTCATATCGGTTGAGCTTACTGATGTGTCGAAACCATTGGGCATCAGTATGCCGACCAAATTGCTGATCAAATATCGATCGTGGAAGTCATCCCAGATGAAGACTTCGATCGTGAGTCCCAGTCTTCCGGCCAACTCGCCCAGCCACTCTCGAAACGGTCGCTCCCATTCTTCTTTCCATATCTTTCGCTGCTGGCCTGATCCGAGATAGCAAACTCGATGGATCTCGATCAGCGGCTTTTTGCCCCGCTCCGTTGTCCGTTCCAACAATTTCGGAAAGTTCCGGTAATGAGCCCTCTCCGGATCGAGATGCGGATCGATGAACATCAGTGAATTGGACGATTCCAGAATCAGCCCGAGGTGATCGAGATACTTGTCTATAGTACGGGGCAGCCGAACCGAACAGCCGCGCTCAGTCCACCAATCGCATCTTTCCAGCAGGTTCATCGCGCCGAGTACGTTGTAATGCTCGTGTCCGACGAAGCATTCCGCCGTCGCTTGCTGCGTGAAGATCCCGCGCAGCGGCGACGCTCCGTGAGAACCCATTGCTTCGCGGCACCACTCTACCGCCGATGTCGGTTGTGCTTCCACTATCGGCGAAGCTTTAATCAGCCGCCCTTGCTTCTTCATTTTGGATAGCAGCTCTTTTGCATACGAATGCATGGCAACCTGATTTCGAAGCATGGACGTGAGCCATTCACCGCTCCGCAGATCGCGAACTACGGCTTCTTCCAGGAGCCTGTGCTTCAATTCGCGCAGCCGTACATTGGCCACTTCTTCGTGAGGATAAAGTACCGCCTCAAAAACATCCGGCGTGATCGCATATTCAGTCAGCAGTCGCATCAGAGCATCTCCTCCAGATCTTCCTCGAAGAAGCCTCCCGGCCACGCCTTGACCAGTTCGCCCTGCTCGTTGAGCGGCATCTCACGAATCAATGTCTGCGATCTGTTGCGCTCGACGAAAAGCACCGCGATATGCTCCGGTTTGATCGGCAGTTTGCCCTCCGGCAGCCTGCCGGCGTTTGTCTCCCCCAGCCGGCGCATGATCCTCAGCAAAAGATGCTCGCTGTGCGTTTCGATAATCAATGTATTGCCGCGTTCGCCAATCGCCGATTCGATGAACAGATCGCCGAGCCGCACCTGCACCGCCGGATGCAGATGCAATTCGGGCTGCTCGATCGCCAGAATCCCGCTCCTCGTCGCAAGCGCTCCGACTGCTACCGGGAGTACCTGTGAGATGCCGATGCCGATGTCGTAGGGCGTGAATTCCAGATCCCGGCCCTCTTCGACGAGCGTCAGCCGCTTTCGGATCTCGTACCGGTCCCTTTCGGCGACGAACGAATCCAGATCGTAGTCCTCGAAGAAAGTCCCGTTTTGCAACGCCACGAACAGTTCATTCAATAACGGACTGTCGATCGGGATCTCCTTGAATCGCCTCAACTGCAGGCTGTATCCGGTCCCAAGCTTCTCCGGATTAAACATCCAGTCGCTGACTTCGCTGACCAAAGCCTCGTTCCGGTAAAGTTCATCCCAGGCGGCGATGCCGTTAGCCCAGTCCTCCTTCCTTTCCGTCAGCGACGGCTGATGATTGCGCGGCGGGGTGCTCCGCAGCGGGCCGATGTATCTGAATTCGCGCAGCCGTTCGCGCAGCAGGTCTCCGGGACCGACCAGCGCCTGCGTCAAATAGAGCCCTGCGCCCCGCTCATCCTCATACATCCCCGGAATGCTGCTTTTCACCGTCAGCATCTCGCCCGGCTTCGGCAACTCCGGCTGGATATTCTCAACCTCTACCCTCTGCCACATCGGAACCTCTTCATCTTGGGGTTCGGGCTCGAATGGGGAGTGCAACGGATGAACAACGTTGATTTCAACCCAGTATCTGGCCCGATCAATCGATGTGGATAGTCTGGCGATCGGGATTGTGTTGATTCCGGTTTCGTAGCGCCGGATGACCGGGCCCTCCAGAATCGGACTCCATTCAATCTCCATTTCGATCCATGCAGATTGCGACTCCAGGCTTATCTTTTCGAGCACACCGCCTTCATACCAGAGATTTTGCAGCAATTCCGTTTCTTCACCCTGATCCGCAGGATTGGACGAAAAGTCGGTGGTTCGTGCCAAATAATCCAGCGGGAGATCGGTATTGCTCAAATCGAGGTCGATGCGGATCGTCATCTTCCTTTCTTTGTCGCGCCTGTGCAGCAGGTTCAAAAAACCGCCGAGGTCTATTGCGCCGCCCCCGGCAAGCGTCCGGTCGGGATTGGCATTGCCCCGTTCCAGAATCTCCTGCACGTAATGGATCGCCTGAACGACAGTGCTTTTGCCGATGCTGTTGGCGCCGAACAGCAGCGTCAGCGGGCGCAGCGGGATGGTCATCCGGTCGCCGATGCCCTTGAAGTTTTTGAGCGTGATCGCCGTAATCATTCCGCCTCCTCACTTCCGGCCTTGTTGAGTTCCGCTTCGAGTTGCTCGATCGTCGGCAGGCTTCCGCGCAACTCCTCCGGCAATCTCTCCGTCAATCTGAACTCCGCCACGCCGATCGGTTTCGCCGTATCGCGCAGCGTGTATTCGACGATCACGCCCTTCCGGCTCCTGCACAAAATCAGCCCGATCGACGGGCGGTCTTCCGCGTGCCGCAGCAGATCATCGACCGCTGAGAGATAGAAATTCATCTTCCCGGCGTGTTCGGGCCGAAAAGCGCCCGACTTCAATTCGATGACGACGTAGCAGCGCAGCCGCAGATGGTAGAAGAGCAGATCGATGTAGAAATCCTCGCCGGCGACCTCCAGATGATACTGGCTGCCGACGAAGGCGAACCCGACGCCCATTTCGAGCAGGAACTCGCGCAGGTGTCGGATCAACCCGCGTTCGATGTCGCGTTCGTGCGCTGGAGCATCGAGCGTCAGAAAATCGAAGTTGTACGGGTCTTTGAGCAGTTGCCGGGCGAGATCCGACTGC
This sequence comes from Acidobacteriota bacterium, assembly GCA_019639255.1. Classification (GTDB taxonomy): domain Bacteria; phylum Acidobacteriota; class Blastocatellia; order RBC074; family RBC074; genus JAHBSF01. Next base: position 59,425 of record JAHBSF010000023.1, read on the forward strand.
GGCGCCGGCAAGGTTCTTGAGAAGTTGGAGGACGCCTGTCCCTGACGACGGTAAAGACTGCTCTCGATCTGCAGGACGAGTACGTTCCGGCTCCACCCGTTTTCGATCGTTTGCCGGACGTACCATTCGCGTTCGGCGGCGCCGGAGATCTTGTCCAGAAGGATGCAATTGTGAAACCAGGGAATTTGTGCAGCAAGCTGCTGCACAATTGTTTCGTCGGGCCAGGCTTCAGAGAAAGCCTTCATGTACTTGAGGTTGCGGGCGGAGAACCCTTTCAGGCCGGGGAACTCGCGGCGGAGGTCTTGTGACAACCGGTCGATGACGCGGGCGCCCCAACCCTCTTCGCGCTGGCGGCGGAGGATCTCGTGGCCGATCTGCCAATAGAGCAGTATAAGTTCCCGGTTGACGGCGATCGCGGCGCGCACCCGGGCGGCGGCGATGCGCTCTTTCAGATCGTGCAGCAGTTGTTCGTACCCGGCGGTGATGCTGTCGGCCGTCGGAGGTGGGGACGGCCGTGGCGGGAGAGATTTTTTGCGCGTCGTCATTTCATCTTGAAGAGTGGCGGCTGGGTTATGGTGGCGGAGGAATTTGTAAACGATAGTTCGCCGTTGAAGGCGCGTTGTTGAAGTGATTTGAAAAGATCGTCGAACTTTTGTTGACCAGCTAGACTTTTTTCTTTCAATTTGGCTATTTGATTTTCAAAGCTTTCATATCTCTCCAGTAAGTCGTCAGAGGGAATCATGATTTTGTAGCTCTTCAAATGGTCCAGTGTTAATCCTTCTGTATTTACTCCGCGCGCCAATTCCAAAAGCATTCGCGAGCCGATTCTGAGATGTCGGGCGACATAGCTGGGCGGGATATGGTCACGTAGCTGAATCCCTTTTAGGTCTTGACCGAAACAAGTAGGAACCGCCGAGATCAGTACCGGTAGCGTATGCATGAGGATCTTGCTTTTGACGACTATCATAATTGTTCCAGGCATTACCAACTTGGTAGCGCTATTGGCAATGGCTTCCTCTGTAATATGTTCTTGAGTATCACGGAGGATTTCGCCCTTCATATCCTTAGACGTTGCCCAGCAGATATCTCCCTCATAGTAAGCTGGGAAATCCCGTCTCGGTGTGCCACCTCCAATAAAAGACGCGATCTGCCCAAGGTTTTTGCGTGGCCAGCCTTTGGGGTTTGTGAGTGGGTCACCAAAGAGTTCAAAGAAAAATGATCTAACTAACTCATCGAGTTCGGTGATTGCCTCCCGCCGCTTTTCGCGCAGGGCATCAGCTTTGTCCAGAATCGCAGCGATACGGCGCTGTTCGATAAGCGGCGGCAACGGTATTAGCTGTTGCAAGTATAAAGTCTTGTTTAGATTTCGCAGCCCACTCGTTGTGTCATTGATTCGACTCAAATACGCACGGGCTTCATGCGAGATTAACCAATGGTATAGGTAGCGTGAATCGAGTTTTTCACTGTTTGTTCTGAGCCGCAATGTGAAATTTGAGAAATAGTAGGAGGTTTTCTCTAAATCTGGCTGACTGAAGAGCGCACATTTGCCAATAAGCTCTGGGCTTCCGCTCGACGCGGTTACGATGATATCGCCAGTGTGAAGCCGTTTTCTATCGATATCCTTTGGAGGAATGACCCTTAAAGCATGATTACTCAACGTCATCTTGTAGTCTTGAATGTTTGAACTCCTGAGAACAGGACTACAATGTTCTGGGTGCCCTTCATCTCCCCACGTCCCAGAATCAGCAATTAATAATGCCTCACCCAGTGCGACCCTTTTCATCTCAACATCACCTCCAACTCCGCCATCTCCTGCTGAATCTCCGCCTCAATCGCCTTCAAATCGCTCAAAATCTTCTGCGGCGGATCAATCTCGACCTGCTCGTAAACGATCTCCTTATACCGATTGATGCTCAAATCGAATCCATTAGCTTCAATATCGGCCTTCGGTACAAGGAATGACTGATCCGTCCGCTTCCGCTCTCTCTCCTCATCGCGATTCTTCCATCGCGCAAGCACATCCTTCAGATTGTCGTTTTCGTGTTTCGACCGATCCAACTCGATGCGCTTGTCATCGAGCGAATACCCGTCGGCCTGCACATCATAAAAAAAGACATCCTCAGTCCGACCGCCCTTTGTAAAAACGACGATCGCCGTCGAGACTCCCGCATATGGCTTGAACACGCCGGACGGCAGCGAAATGATTGCTTCAAGCTGGTTTTCCTCAACCAACGTCCGGCGCAGCGCCAGATGCGCCTTGCTCGATCCGAAAAGCACTCCGTCCGGCACGATCGTCGCCGACCGGCCTCCCTGTTTCAGCATCCGAAGAATCAGCGTCAGAAAAAGCAACTCCGTCTTGCGCGTCTTCACCTTGCCCGTCAGCGACGGCGCGACATCCTTTTCATCTAGGCTGCCGGTGAAGGGCGGATTGGCGAGGATGACATCGAAATGATTCGCTGCCAGCGACGGCGCACGCTCGGGAAAAGAATTGCTGAGCGTGTCCTGATACCTGATCCTCGGCTGCTCAACGCCGTGGAGCATGAGGTTCATGGTCGCGATCCGCAGCATCGTAACGTCGAAATCGAAGCCGTAAAACATCTCGTTCAGCCCCAGCGCGCCCTGCGGCCCGAGCAGATCCCCGCTGTAATGTTTGATGCCCTCATCATCCTCAAATACACCTTCCGGCGAGGTGTATTGCTCGACAAGATATTTGGCCGATTCGACCAGAAAGCCGGCCGTGCCGCAGGCCGGATCGCAGACCGTTTCACCCGGCCGCGGATCTATCATCCTGACCATAAGCTCGATGATGTGGCGCGGCGTGCGAAACTGGCCGTTGATGCCGGCGGTGGTCAGCTTCGAGAGCAGATATTCATAAAGGTTCCCTTTGGTGTCTCCCTCGCTCAGCGGCAGGTTGTCGATCTTGTTGACGGCCGAAACGAGGAGGCTCGGCTTCTGTATCAGCAGCATCGCGTCGGCCATCAGATTGACGTTCGCCGACTGGTTGCCGTTGCCGAGGATTTCGCCGCCGCCGACCGCCTTTTTCAGAAAGGGAAAGACCTCGTCGCGCACTACGCGCAGCATCTCTTCGGCGTTGAGTTGTTTGAAACTCGACCATCGAAGGCGCTGCTCGCCGGGGCCGAAGATGGGGCGAAAGGGTTTGCCCGTTCGCTGCTGGATTTTTTCGTTGCGCGTTTCGTTGGAATCGAGCATCCGCACAAACATCAGAAATGAGATCTGCTCGATGACCGTCAGCGGGTTGGTGATGCCGCCGGTCCAGAACTCTTCCCAGAGACGGTCGATATCGCTTTTCAGTTGTCCCGTGATCGTGATCATAAGTGCTGTCGCGAAGAGAAACCACGGAACACGCGGAAGACGCGGAAGACACGGAACACACGGAAGTTACCGAATGAATGAATCTTTCCGCGTCTTCCGTCCAGTTCCGTGTATTCCGTGGTTTCTCTTCTTCCTTACATTTCCGCTTCCTTCGGCGAATTGAAAGTCGCCAGAATCTCCAGCAGTTCGTCTACCTGCCGGCTTTCGGTGAAGACTCCGTCGATCCCCACACTATCTATAGTTGTAAAAGGAGCCTCAAATAATTGTCCGATTTCGATAAAACCGTGTTTTATCAGATGATTTTTCAGCAGCGCCAGGAATCGGAGCTGTTTGGAGTTCAACTGCGGGTGCCGGTGAATGAACTCCTCAAAGCGCGAATTTACCGATTCGGCGTCCATTCCGATGATGCTGCGGATGGCGATTTCGAGGTTTTCGGACAGATCGGGCAGCCGCTCGCGCATCCGGTTCAGATCTACCTGCGGATCAAGGCCGGCGACCAGATCGCATAACTCCTGAAGGTCGCCGGGTGTAACCGCCAGCCCGGCCTTGATCTTTCGCAGTGCGATGTTGTCGTCCATCAGCCGCCTGAGCACCTCTTCTACGCGGGCGCGGTAGGCTGCCATCTCCAGGCCCTCGAACTGCGGGATGTAGTGTTGGCTGCGGATTTCGCTCTGCACCTCGGCTACATCAATGACTATGGGGGGCGGCGATACGGGCGCCGCACCGGCAAACTGCATCAACCCGCGCAACTGCCGGCGAACCTCTTCAAGATCGCCGAACCGGGGCGCCTGCCAGAATTCTTCCGCGCCGACGCGCTCGATGATCGCGGCTCTGGCGCGCACCTGATTCAGATTTATCGGCAGTCGGCGAACCTCGCCGATCAACCGTCCGCGATGCCTCTCGACGCCCGACGCCGAATCGCTGAGCAGATCCGCCTGCAACTGCGCTACGAGCAGATCGAATTCGTAGGCGCTTTGTTCGCCCTCGATCGAGCGCCACTGCATAAGCGGGGCTATCGTCGTCCGCAGCCGAGCGAGCGTTGCCGGTGCGAGGGTGCGCAGCGTCTCCGGATCGGAGACGAAGGCGAGGTCGCGGATCTTTTCGCGCACGGCGATGGAGTTTTGCGGCAGGAGTCGTATGTCCTGTTCTATGGCCTCGATCGCTGCGTCGAAGGATTCAGGCGATTGTGCGGCCAGCGCGGCTTCGGCCAGCGCGAGGCGGGTTTCGAAGAGGCGCTCGAGCAGGGATTTCGGCGCCGCCGGCTCGGCTTCTTCGTAGTTTTCCCCGAAAAACTCGAAGTTGCTCCAATGGTCGAAGATGTAAAACTCGCGCTTGTCGCAACCGGGGCCGAACAGATCCGGGCACAACCGCGTCCCGCGCCCGATCATCTGCCAGAACTTGATGTAGGATTTGATCGGTTTGGCGAAGACCAGATTGACCACCTCCGGCACGTCGATGCCCGTATCGAGCATATCTACCGAGATGGCGATGGTCAGATTCGGGTTGGTCCCGACGCCTTTGAAATCGTCGATCAACTGCTCGGCGCGCGGGTCGTAGTTGTCGATGACGCGGCAGAAGTTCCCGCCGTACTGCGGGTACATCTCATCGAAGAGTTCCTGCAACAGAACGGCGTGCCGGTGATTGCGGGCGAAGATGATCGACTTGCCGGGGCGCGACAGGGACCCGTCGCGGACTCCGTTTTCCATCAGGTTGCGCAGAATCGCCCGGTTGGTGTCCTTGTTGAAAATCTGCCGGTCGATCTGCCCGGCTTCGTAGTCGATGGCGGCCGGATCGTCCTCGGCCTCTTCGAGCATCTCGCGCTGCTCCCTGGTCATCTGCGAATACTTTATGCCTTCGCGCTGGAACTGCGTCGTTGTGACGAAGACCTTGAACGGAACCAGGAAAGGCGGCCGGCTCTGCGTCGCCTCCTCGTAGCCGAAGTGCGCGGTTGGGTCCTGATCCTGACAACCGAAAAGTTGATAGGTGTTGCGGTGGACGAAGCGCACCGGCGTCGCCGTCAACCCGATCTGCAGCGCATCGAAGTAGCGGAACAGATCGCGGTAGCGGTTGTATATGCTGCGGTGCGATTCGTCGGCGATGATCAGGTCGAAGAAGCCGATGTCGAACGTTTCGTAAATCTTCATCATCGCCGGGTAGGTCGCCAGATAGATGCGTTTGTCGCGGTCGCGCGCGGTGTCGGCCGAGACGGTGACCCGGGGTTCGGCCGGCAGATATTCCTTGAAAACCTGATCGGCCTGCTTGCGCAGTTCGCGACGGTCGCAGAGAAAGAGGATGCGTTTGGCCCAGCGCGCTTCGAGCAGAAGTTTGCACAACGAGACGGCGACGCGCGTTTTTCCCGTTCCGGTTGCAAGAACGATGAGCGCCCGGCGGCGCCCGCCCTCGAAACGCTCCGTCACCCTGCGGATCGCTTCGCGCTGATAGATTCGCCCGGCGATGTCCGGATCGGGAGATACGTCGCCGAGCGTGCGCCGGTTTTCGCGCTGGAAGATCAGGTATTCGAGGCTGTCGCGCGAGTAGAAGCCGTGGATGAGGCGCGGAGTTTCGTTGGCGGCGTCGTTCCAGATGAACGTCTCAAATCCGTTCGAGTAGAAGATGACCGGGCGGCGACCGTACTTTTTCTCCAGACCGTTGGCGTAAATTCTGGCCTGCTCGCGTCCGATGGTTGCGTCTTCCGAAGTCTTCTTGGCCTCGATGACGGCGAGCGGAAGTCCATTCTCACCCCACAGCACGTAGTCGGCGTAGCCTGCGCCGGACGGGGATGGGATCTTGACTTCCTGCCCAACGTGTTCCGAAGCGCCCCCATCGGGGGCGACATCCCAGCCGGCGGCGCGGAGTGCGGCGTCGATCAATCGGCGTCGGGTGGTGCTTTCATCGAAGCGGAGCATCTGCACCGCCGATGCAGCGCGTTCGCACAGCCTTTCGGGTTCGGCTGCGGCGACGTTCTGCTGTGCGCGTGTGCGTTCGAGCTCGGCGAGCACCTGCTGCATTTGCGATTCCTGCGCGGCGATGCGTGCGAGGATTTGCCGGCGTTCGCGCCGCGCTTCGTCGTCGTCGGTCGCGGGCTGAGTCAGCGGTTCGCGATACTGGGGAATGTCGTCCTGAGAGCCGTTATAGACGGCGACGAGGAGCCAGCCCGCTATTTCGTGAGCCTCGCGGAGTATCCAGTGAGCCGCGGCCGTCGTACATTTTTCGCCGTGAGCGGCCTTGTTGCCCTGAACGCGCAGCGAGTCGAGTTTGTTGAGAATGACCCTAGGAATGACGGCGCGAAATGAGTCTTCGCGGGTCAGGTCGTACAGGTTCGCCTGCGGGGGGACGGGCAGCCGGAATCTGAGGTACAGCTCTTTGACGACCTCCTCGGCGAAGGTGCGCAGCTTGACGAGCGAACTGACGGGATCGGCCGGAGCGTAAGCCTCGGCGAATCCCGCGAGCAAGGCCAGTTCCGGTCGGTGAGGTCTCAGAAATTCGAAGTTGATCGATTTCATGCCGTCAAATGCCTGACGACGCAAATTCCGGACTCCTGCACGTCATCCGCGCCGTTATCAATGCAACCTGATCAGTGCAATCTGATCAAAGCAACCTATGTGCCGGACTCCACCTTGTATTTGTGCAGCCAGTTGGAAAGCGTCTGATAGTTAGGCAGACCGACGAGTCGGGCAGCTCGGGATTTGTTGTTGCCGGTTTCCCTCATCGCCCGTTCAAGATAGTGCCTGGCGACTTGAGCGAGCAATGCCGGAAGATCGAAATCATCTCCGAGCGGGCGGTTTAGTATTCTTTCGACGGCGGCTGCGGGCGTCGGCAGGATCGCCATTCGTAAGTCGGTTTCGCTGATTCTCTCGCCGGTCGAGAGGACTGCCGCGCGCAACAGCGTATTGTGCAGTTCGCGGACGTTGCCGGGCCACGAATGCTGAAGCAGGAGATTTCTGGCATTCGGCGCCAGACGCTTCCTCGCTATCCCGAGTCCGGGAGCGCTCTCGCTGTTCAATTGGTCCAGGACGTGATCGATGAGCAGGCCGAGGTCGCCGGGCCGGTCGCGTACTGCCGGGATGTGGAGAACGAAGACGGCGAGGCGATAGAAAAGATCTTCCCGAAATTTGCCCTTTACGACTTCGTCGAGCAGATGGCGGTTGGTCGCACTGATGACGCGAACATCTACGGGGCGACCCCGACTCTCCCCAATCGGAGTGATCTCCTTTTGCTGAAGCACGCGAAGCAGAGCCACCTGCGCTGGGAGCGGAAGCTCGCCGATTTCATCGAGGAAGATGGCGCCTCCATCGGCATTGGCGAAATGACCCTTGCGGTCGTGGGTCGCTCCGGTGAAGGCGCCCCGTTTGTGCCCGAAAAGCTCCGATTCCACCAGATGCTGCGGAATGGCTCCGCAGTTGACGGCGATGAACGGCTTTCCCGCTCGCGGACTTGCCCGATGAATCGCTCGCGCCAGCAACTCCTTGCCCGTTCCGGACTCGCCCTCGATCAGGACCGGTACGTTATGGACCGCGATCCGTCGGGCGTGCTCGATCAATTGCTTCATCGGCGCGCTGCGATGGATGATGTCGGTGAAGACCGGCGAGTCGGGCGGCGCACCTGCGCTCAAGCGCTTCAACTCATCGTCGGGTTTGGCGAGCAGATCGGGAAGAAACTCCGCCGAAATCTCGAATGGAATCGAGACGGTCCGCACTCCGCCCTGAGGCGATGACTCGATCAGTTCCGCACCGTACCGGGTCTTGGCGAGTATGATCCAGATCGAGGCCATAGCCGGCGTGCCGGGACTGAGATGAAAGGTCATTTTCCGGTCTTTGGATCGGCCCCCGTCCGATTGACGAATGACCTCGACAGCCGATTGGTAGATCTCGCCGAATGCCGTCGGACTCGATAGCGCGATATTGTGCAGAATCGTTTTTCCCGCGAAGCGCCGACGCAGCCACGCCAGATAATTTTTGTTCTGTTCAGGCGGGTAGTTGCTCAGCAGTTCGATCCGGTCGAAGTTAAGTTGCTCGATGGCCTGCCCGATCGGCCCCAACCCGGCCGGCGTTTCGCCCGCCGCCGCGTTGAGGTCGGTCCTCCCGATCCACGTGAATAGAACTTGCTCCATGGCCGCCAACCTACAAGATGTCTTGTAGGAATACAAGATAGATTGTGCTTGGGGTGAGTATCTTTCCGACAGCGGCTATTGGAGCGGAAAAAGAGCGAAGAGCAGGAGAGATAACGGAACAAACGAAAAAAAGACGAAACATACGGAAATATTGAACTATTCCGTGATTTTCGTCTTATTTCGTTTGTTCCGTCATCCCTCTCTTTTTCTGTCTCACGCCGTGTACCAATCTCCTCCAGATCTTCCTCGAAAAAGCCTCCCGGCCACGCCTTGACCAGTTCGCCCCGTTCGTTGAGCGGCATCCGGCGAATTAACGTTTGCGAACCATCACGCTCGACGAAAAGCACGTCGATTGTCGTAGAGCCTGAAACCAGGGAATTTGTGCAACAACCTGTTGCATAAATTGCTCGTTCGGCCACGCTTCAGCTAAATCAAACCACAAAACATTGGAATGCAGACACCTTGGGTACGCATGCGCCAAAGCGTGCTTTCGGCTGCGAATAAAAGCACGCTTTGGCGCGTGCGTACCCAGGCGCCGAATCTGCTCTCTGTACCATTCTGCTGTGGATTGACTTAGCTCACCCGCGGCGGCCGCTGGTGAGACGACGAACTCTGAGAAACCGTAATGCGGCTGCCGTAGGCTGCAGCGAGTTGTTCGGCGTCTCACCACGGGATCGGGCTTGGCTCTCCCGCTTCGGGACAACCGTCGAAGCAAGACCGATGCACCCAGACGCCGAGCCCATAACTGAGCCCGCCAGCGAAGGTGGGGTGCAGACTCGCGGGCAAGCGCTGCATCCCCACCGTGGATACCCCACAGACCGGGCAGTTCTCGGACGGCCTCCAAGCCTTGCTGCTGAACTGCGGCGGGTCTTCCGAGATTGTAGTCGAAACCAACTCACCGCAGCCCGAGCCGAGAGAGCCTGCGACATCAATCTTCGGCGGAGCCAACAAACGACGGTGCGGCATCGACGCCCAAGCCTGATCCCACTCGGCGCGGTCCTTCCCGTCCAGCGAGTAGTCCTTCTCATCCACCACGCCGTTCTCCTCCGCTGAACGATTCATCTCAGCCGCGGTGGGGGCCAAGTGAGCTACAAACCCCAGAAAGTCTACATGCCCCCGTCGTCTGCTGCAGCGATTGGTTCGGCGGTTTCTCCCAACGCCTGCTGCAGAACATCATCGCGGACCTGCCCCAGAAGTGCAATGAGCTTTGTCCGAGCAGCGTTCCGCACTAGCGCCAGCAACCCTTCTGGCGTCCGAGCATTTAGTTGAAGCGAGAGCTTCTGCTCGGACAGGGAGATGCCTTCCGGCTCGCGTTCAAATGCCTGTGCAGAGACGAGAGAAAGAATCCCGAGTCTTGCTGCCTCCGACGAGATCGCGCCATTCAGTCCACCAACGGCCCCTTCGATGATCGACCCCAGATCGGCCCGCTCCGGGGGGAATTGACAGATCCAGCCCGCGATTGCTAGTAGTTCTCCCGCTGGCGGGAGCCGGATTACCGGAGTCCCCGTTGCCAGCAGGGATCTATACCCGTCGGCAGTCTGTAGATCCCGCACATCAATGTCGGGTAGGATTTCGACGTCGCTCCGAACAGCGTTGCGGAAGGCCAAGACAGCCTGCGAATGGAGTGGTCGTGCGATACAGAGTGGCGATCCCTTACATGCATACTGCAAGTATTCACTGAACTTGGCGAAGCCAAAGCGAAGAGGCTGAAAGCCGGGAACCGTAAACCTTACTGCTTCCTGAACCACGCTGAGAAAGATCCCTCCTCGTGTGAGGTCGCCTCGGCAAGCCGAGTCCGAGACGTACCAGTTCAGCACTTCCTTCACCTTGGCGAGTACATCATCTGGGGCGAGGGACTTGCCCGGTGTGATTTTTGTGGTGAGACGAACATTTCGCGGGTCGTTCACGATCAGCGATCCGCCTGTGGAAGAGGCAAGGCTACTGCGCTCGTGGCGTTCTTCCTCGTCTGGGTCGGTGATCCAGACGAAGTCGTCACACACCGCCTGGAATATTTTGTTCGCGGCACGCCGGTACGCGCAACCGATGACTGTCTTTCCATATTCGTGCAACTTCTTCGCCAGAGAGGCAAAGCCACCATCTCCCGACACGATGACAAAAACGTCGAGGGCCGGTCGAACGTGCGCCAAGTCGATCGCGTCGATGGCAAGTTGGATGTCAGCAGCATTCTTCTTCTGATCTCGAGAAAAACAAACACCTGGATGGGTTCAATTCCAAGCTCGTTGATCTCCCCGCGCATGATGGCAAGTCGGGGGTCACTCCAATTCGCGTAGGCTCGCTGCACCGCGACCTGACTGAGGCGTTCGGTTTGCTTGATCGCTCCGAAGATCTCCTCAAGCGACAGGTTCGCCGCCATCTGCTGCGAAAAGCTGTACCCTTTCAGCAGATTCTCTATGTCGTAGAAAATTGCTGTATTGAACGGCATGGGCGAACCTTCGCTTCTTCGGCCGAACGAATAGAGTTTTATCTACTATGCGAAACCAGCGCCGTCGGTACCGAGAGCATCGAGCATGGTGGATAAAACCCGGTTGAACTGAACTGCTGGGCGAAGGCGAAACATATCGTTATCTACGGGGAATGTAAAGCCTACCAAACTCTG
>JAHBSF010000024.1 GCA_019639255.1 Acidobacteriota bacterium
TACAGGCGAATTATTTTCGCTGCGAGATCCGCATCGCTCAGCGGGCGCGTAGCGTTGCGCGTATCGACTACGAGTCCTGCGCGCTCGACTACCCACCGATAATCAATGCGCCGGTGATCCGTCACTATGACGACGCAATCGGCTCCGGCTACGAGTTCTTCGGTCAACTCAACGCTCTGCATAAGTTCATCGCCCTCGCCGTCGAGGTGAAATTCAGGGATATACGGGTCGTGGTAGACGACCTCGCCGCCGCGTTTGCGCAGTCTTTCGATAATTGCGAGCGCGGGACTTTCGCGCACGTCGTCTATATCGCGTTTGTAAGCGACGCCGAGTATTAGAATGCGCGCGCCGTTTACTGCCTTTCGCCGGCTATTGAGTCCGTCGGTAATGAGTTCGACGACGTGTTCGGGCATGCGCGAATTGATTTCTTCGGCAAGCGAAATGAATCGCGCCTCGAACCCGTGCATTCGCGCCTTCCACGATAAGTAGTGTGGGTCGAGGGGAATGCAGTTGTGAACGAATATCCCGTAAGAAGTTGCGAAGGTGTGAGTTCCTTCCACTTCGACCGAGTAGACCGGGATCGGTTCCGTAGTCTGTGTTATCTCGATCGATTTGACCGGCACGGTAGTGAGCAAGCCTGCCTGCTTGAACGTCCGACTGGCTGGAGCGCGGCGACTTTCAGCAAAGTAATCTCCGAGGCGTGCGCCTTTGGAGCCTAACCAGGACTCCATTCGCGCCAGTTGATTTCGCCCTTTTAGGCTTAGATGAGGTTTCGTTCGTTTGAATGTCGGAGTGAACCCCAAAGACTGGAGGAGATAGATTACCTGCTGAAACAGTATTTTGCTGCTACTGAAATATCCGATCTCGGCCGTCGCATTGCGCGAGATATACCGGCGCCCTGCTTTTTGATAAGGATATGCCCCAACTCTTACGTAAATATCGCCGTCTCCGCGGAACAGCCCCTTCAATAGTTCTCGTTGATGAGGGATCGAAGAGTTCATCAACGCATCGGGAACTCTCATTTCATAAGAACCACGCCCACACCGAAAGACATCATTAAGCAGCCAGCCAAATAATCGCGATGCGACCCGGATGTGCGTAACATGATCGATCCGCGAGTGGGTAATGGATATACCTACTCCAACTTCATTCTGAAGAATCGAACGGACATCTTCGATAAATTCGGTCTCAGATCGGTTAAAGCTGAACCTGACGCGGTCGCGCCCGCGCTCCCGCGTGATGCAGCCTTCAGCCAGATAGTAGCCGATCAGCCGGGAGAAAGACGGCGTCAAATGAACTACAGCGGGAAATGATGAAGTACTTGGGCCGCGCCCCGTATATAGCCTGAGCGATTCGTGCGGCAGACGTAGTACATCAGCCTGCTCAAGAGCAAGATAGTCGCAAAGCGGCAGATAGTCCTGACGGATAAATTCCTGTAAGGCTTCCGGAGCAAACTGTTGCCGGATCGTCGCGCGATGTTCACGCCACGATCCGCCGATAATCCTAACTCGCACCTGTTTAGCAAGGTCGGTGGGCAGAAGGGGAAGCAGGTCAATATGTATATCCGTGGTAGCATCGCCGCGCCCTCCCGACACTGGTGCAGGCTGCACGTAAACCGGCAGACGGTCTCCTATTTTCAGGTCTTCAGCAGCGATTTGCTGAATCCGCCCATCCGGAGCACAGACTAACATCGGATGTCGGTTCGTCACCGTCAGGCGACGGTTGTCGCTTGTAAGGATACTGATAGTGCAGCCGGTATATTGTCGCCGGAACATGTGGCTTATCGGCCTCCACTGCGGCAATTGCTGCTCCTGATTCAGCGACAGGGCCTCCAGTTGGGGGTGGAAAATCACGTCACCGTCGTGGCTGCTCAACCTGTTGCTGCCCGCTTCACCGAATTCCCCGGCGAACAGGTTGTCCAGTGTTTCCAGCCGTTGCACTCGATCCGTTATTGAGCGGACCACGATCATCTCGTCTCCAACCAGACAATGACCTCCTATTCCCGGGCCCGGATAAAAGGGCATAAATCCGAACGGTTTTGTAGCCGCTGCGCCGATTACTTCCCAGGTATCTATGCCGAGCGTGTAACACAACTGTGCGAGTTCGTTGACGAGTCCTATGTTGACCGCGCGGTAAGTGTTTTCGAGCAGCTTGCACGCCTCGGCTACGCGCGCCGAACTTACACGATGCACCGTATCCACTATCGCCTCGTAGGCGGCTGCTGCTACATCGGTCGAATCCGCGGTGACGCCTCCGACTACTTTCGGAATGTTGCGCGTGTTGAATCGTTCGTTGCCCGGATCTATGCGTTCGGGAGAGAAGGCGAGGAAATAATCTTCGTCTATTTTTTTGCCCGTTTCATCGAACATCGGGCGCAGCACTTCATCGGTAGTTCCCGGATAGGTGGTGGATTCGAGAATGATGAGGTGGCCCGGGCGCAGCGCCTTCCGGATCTTTTCGGCGGCCGAAAGAATGTAGGAAACGTCCGGCTCCTTGGTTTTGCGCAGCGGCGTCGGCACGCAGATGATGATGATATCGACTTCGCCGAGCGCGGTGAAATCCGTAGTCGCGTGCAAGCGGTCGGCGGAAACCTCGGCGGCGAGCTGCGCACTCGGCACGTCGGGGATGTATGAAACTCCGCGGTTGAGGTTGTCGACTTTTTCGGCGTCCACCTCAAACCCTGTGGCGCGAAAACCGGCGGCGGCGAATTCGACCGCCAAAGGCAGCCCTACGTACCCGAGACCGACGACGCCGATGCGGGCGCTATGCGACGAAATTTTATCGAGAAGCGTTTGTTTGTTGCTCACGGGAGTACCTCAGAAATCATTGCGATATGATTGCGATATGATTGCGATATGATAGTTGCCGAAATGATAACAGAACAAACGAAATGAAACGAAAATTACGGAACAGTTGAATATTTCCGTAGTTTCCGTCTATTTTCGTTTGTTCCGTTATCTCTCTTGCGTTTGACTGCGGATCGAGGCGCGTGGTAGGGTTCGCCTTCCGAACCGGGCGCGAGTCCGGATTCTTTCAAATCGGCTTCAGGTGCCCGGCCCGCAAGGCGCCGGGAGAATAGGGAAGCGGGTGCAAATCCCGCACGGTCACCGCCACTGTAAGGTCAAGGGATCGCGATTATCGAGATCATCGCCGATCCCGGCGGCGCGCTTTTTACCGCCATTGCGCTTTTGCGCGAGAAGGCGCGCGTCGCCCCGAGTCAGGAGACCTGCCTGAAGAAGAAAAACTTCCAGGCGGCTCTTCGGCTGAAAGAGCGCGACCCCGACCGGCTCCGTCCCTATTTCCCCAAACCGATTCAGACGACGGAATCAAAAGCCTCGGATGAGCGCCCGCTGCTGCTGCGGCGCCGCCCCCCGAGGCTTTCGTGTTTCATAGTCCGGCAAAACTCCGCGCGCTTTCTCTCGCAGCCACGCTTGCGCTTGCTGCTGTACTCGCAGGCTGCAAAAGTCCGGCTTCCGCGCCCGACCCGCAACCTCATACGCGCGAATTTACAGATGCACTCAACCGGCGCATCGCAGTTTCGCATCCGCCGCAGCGCATCATCTCGCTTGCGCCCAATCTGACCGAGATGCTTTTCGCTCTCGGACTCGACGCGCAGATAGTCGGCGTGACGAGTTACTGCGATTATCCGCCTGCAGCGCAATCGAAGGTAAAAGTCGGCGATACGCTGCAACCCGATCTGGAACGCCTGATTGCGCTCAGCCCGGATCTTGTGCTCGTTTCCACATCGAGCCAGTTGGAAAGCCTCGCGCGAAGACTCGGCGAACTGTCGATCCCGGTTTACGTCACCGATCCGCGCACGGTGCGCGAGGTCGCCTCTTCGCTGCTTGCGCTCGGCGAACTTACCGATTCAACCGAAACCGCAAACACGCTCGCCGCAGAAATGGAGCGCCGGATAAAGGCGGTCGAGGCGCGCGTAGAGGGTCTTGCGCGTCCGCGCGTGCTTTACGCGCTGCAAACCGAACCGCTGATCACCATCGGCCGGCGCACGTTCCTCAACGATCTGATATCGCTTGCGGGCGGCGAATCGGTCTCCGCATCTGAAACGGCCGATTATCCGCAGTTTTCGCGCGAAACCGTTATTGCGCGCGCGCCCGAAGTCATAGTCGCGCAGCGCCTGCACGGCAGCAGCGCCGTGAGCGAAGAATCTTTGCGGCGCATATTCGCCGAAACCCCGGCGGCGCGTTCAGGACGAATCGCGCTTGTCGATCCCGATCTGGTCAACCGTCCCGGACCGCGCATTACAGACGGGCTCGAAGAAATGGCGCGCGCGCTGCATCCGGAATCTAACCTCGAACAACGCAGACAATGAACCTCAGGCAATGAAAAAAAGCTCTTCGCCACAACCGGGCGTTATGAGCGCGCGCAAAGCGGCGTTTTCATTTCTCGTAATGGGAGCCGTGCTGTTTGTCGCAACGGCTGCGGCATTGTCTATCGGAAGCGAATCGGTTCCGCTGCAGGAAATCGCGCGCGCGATTGCGGCGAAGATTACGGGCGGAGTCACGGGTCTTGCTCGCGAGCAGGAAGTAATCATTTTCGGGCTGCGGTTGCCGAGGATAGCGCTTGCCGTCGGCGTCGGCGCGGCGCTTGCGGCAGCGGGAGCGGCGTTTCAGGCGCTGCTGCGCAATCCGCTCGCCGATCCGTACATACTGGGCGTTTCGGGCGGCGCGGCGCTCGGCGCAATCCTTTCAATTATGCTCGCCTCGCAATGGCTGTGGGCGCGGCCCGCGATGAGTTTTGCGGGCGCGGCGGCGGCGAGTCTGGTCGTGTACCGCATAGGCCGCAGGGACGACGATCCGGCGCATCTGGTACTCGCGGGAGTCGTCATATCCACATTTCTTTCTTCGGTGATTGCGGTGCTGACCTCGATTGCCGAAGACGTCAAGCTGCGCAACATCACGCTGTGGCTGCTCGGCGATCTGTCGAGCGGCAGCAGCGAAGGACTCGGCGTGATCGCAGTTGCGGCGATATGCGGAGTCGGCGCGCTTTTGACCCAGGCGCGCGCCCTGAACCTGATGATGATCGGCGAACGCGATGCCTTTGCGCTCGGCGTCGAAACGGCGCGCGTGCGCTGGATAGTGTTCGCTACCGCATCGATGCTGACCGGTTCGGCCGTGGCCGCGGGCGGCGCAATCGGATACGTGGGCCTTGTGGCCCCGCATCTGGTGCGGCTTGCAGGAGGCGCAGACAACCGCTGGGTGATTCCGGCTTCGGCAATCGCCGGAGCGCTGATGGTGCTTGCAGCCGATACCGCTGCGCGAACCGCACTTGCTCCGCGAGAACTGCCCACGGGCGCGGTGACGGCGATCGTAGGAGCGCCGATTTTTATTTATCTGCTGCTGCGAAGGCGATGAAGAGAGATGACGAAACAAACGGAAATTAACGGAAATAACGGAAAGATACCGCACTTTTCCGTGAATTCCGTCCATTTCCGTTTGTTTCGTTTATTTCCGTTTGTTCCGTCATCTCTCTTCTGCTTGGCATAACGTCCATGCTTGAACTGCGCGATATTCACTTTCGCTATGCGCATCCGGTGCTTTCGGGCGTAACGCTCGAAGTGCGCGCGGGCGAAGTCGTAGCGCTGCTCGGAGCAAACGGGGCGGGCAAATCCACGCTGCTTGCCGTGGCTGCGGGGCTGCTGCGCCCATCTCTCGGCGAGGCGCTGCTCGACGGACGCGAAATAACCTCGATGAGCAGGCGCGAGGCGGCGCGGTTGCTGGCCCTCGTAGCGCAATCGGGCGAGGTGCGGTTTCCGCTGACGGCGCTCGAATACGCGCTTGCGGGGCGTTTTGCGCACGTAGCGGCAATCGGCTTTGATCGCCCGGAGGACATAGAAATCGTGCGCGAAGCGCTCGCCGCAACCGATGCGCTGCAATTCGCCTCCCGACGTTTCAATGAATTGTCGAGCGGAGAGCGGCAGCGCGTAGTGCTCTCTCGCGCGCTAGCGCAGCAGCCGCGCGTGCTGCTGCTCGATGAACCGACGGCGAATGCGGATCTCGCGCATCAGGTTTCGCTTCTGGAACTCGTCAGAAGCCTTGCGAGAGACAGAAATCCGGGCGTGCTCATCGTCACCCACGAAATAAATCTGGCCGCAGAGTTCGCCGACCGCGTCGCCTTGCTGAAGGGCGGCAGGCTTATTGCCTGCGGCCCGACGCGAGATGTCATGACGGCCGAAAACCTGAGCGAATGTTTCGAGACGCCGCTGCTTGTCGATCTGCATCCGCATAGCGGCAATCCGCGCGTCTCGCTTATCAGACGAGGCATATTATGAAACTTATAAAATCCGTTGCGGCTATAACGCTGCTCCTGATCTGCTCATTACCCGTAGCGGCTCAAACCGCACAGCGAACGCTTGCGGGCGCGGTAACCGATTCGGCGGGCGCAGCAGTCCCCGGCGCGCGCCTGACGTTGAAACGCCCTACGGGCGATATCGTGCGCATTGCCGTAGCCGATGGTCGCGGCGAATTTCGATTCACCGGCCTCAGACCGCAAAACTACCGACTGCTTGTCGAGGCCGATGGACTGGTTCAAACCGGGGGCGCTACGGAAATCGCGCTTGATTCCTTTTCGATCGAAGACCTGCAAATACGGCTTTCTGTAGGCGCCCTACAGGACGGCCTGGTCGTTGCGGCTACGCGCACGGCAACGCGGGCAGGCGATGCGCCGTCGAGCGTATTTCTCGTTTCGGCGGATGAATTGCTGCGTTCGGGGCGCCCGAGCGTGCTCGATGCGATCAGGTCTTCGCCCGGCGTGACGCTTATGCAGACGGCGCGGCGCGGCGGTGTGACCTCGCTTTTTGTGCGCGGCGGCGAATCCGATTACACGAAAATCCTCATAGACGGCATACCGGTAAACGACGCCGGCGGAGCATTCGACTTTTCGGACCTGACTACGGAAAACGCCGAACGCGTGGAAATCGTGCGCGGAGCGCAGAGCGCGCTTTACGGTTCGGATGCGATGTCGGGCGTCGTACAGTTCGTCACGCGGCGCGGTGCAGGCGAAACGCCGGAGCTGACGGTTTCGGCCGAAGGCGGCAGCTTTGCATTCAACCGGCAGTGGGCGTCGATTGCCGGAGCTGCGGGCCGTTTTGATTACGCGACGAGTTTTGCGCACATGCGCACGCGCGGCCGCGACCGCAACGACGACTATCAGAACCGCACCGCATCGGCCAACATCGGCTACAGCTTCAGCGACAGAACGCAGTTGCGCGTTACGGTCCGAAATGAAAACTCGGGTCTTGGCGCGCCCGGCGCTACGGCCGTGATTTTTCCCGATCCCGATGAACGCGCGCGGCGGCGGCGCATAGCCGCGGGGGCGCGCCTCGACGATCAGACCACATCGCGCTGGCATCAGAGTTTTTCATTCGTGTATTCGGAAAACAATCAGGCGAACTTCGATCCCGCGGCGCAGGATCTTTCGCAAGCCTCGACGCCGCCCGATACGTTTTTCGCCTTCAATGATTTTCGCTCTTTTTTCAGCAACCATCAGCGGCGGCGCGGCGCGCGCTACCAGAGCGACCTGCTGCTGCCTGCGCGCAATCTGCTGTCTGCGGGCGTGGAGTATGAAAACGAGCGCGCGGTATTCGTAAGCGGATTCGACGGCATAGACCGAGTGGCGTCCGACAGGACAAACACGGGCGTGTTTATACAGAATCAGTTCACGCCGGTTGAACGCTGGTCGCTCGTAGCGGGCCTGCGCGTGGAGAACAATCGCGCGGAGGTTCCCGCAAGTCTTGCAGCAATTCTCGGCAGCCTCGGTTCCCCGGCTCCCTCGGGCAACGTTGGCTTCGGCACAAAAGTCGTCCCCAAAATAGCGACAACCGTCGTGCTGCGAAGCGGCGATGCACAGGGCGCGTGGGGCGCTACGAGGCTGCGTATGGGATACGGCGAGGGAATAAAGGCGCCCACGCTTGTGGAAGCATTCAGTCCGAACGGATTTTTTCTGGGCAACCCGCTGCTCAGGCCCGAGAGAGCGCGCACATTCGACGCGGGAATAGAGCAGATGTTGTGGGGCGATCGCGCGCGCATAGAACTGACGTGGTTTGAAAACCGTTTTCGCGATCAGATAGCTTATGTAGGAAATCCGGCTACGTTCGGCGGACCCGTGACGCTGCCCGACGGGCGGTTGACGCATTTCGTAAACTTCGATCGTGCACGCGCGCGCGGTCTGGAAATCGGCGCGATGCTGCGGCCCGTGCGTCGATTCAACATCGGCGGACAATATACGTTTCTCGATTCGCAGTTGACTGCGGTCGCCGACGTAATAGATTTCAACACGCTTCAGCTTGCGCCGAGCCCGGAAGCGGGAAGACCGCTGCTGCGAAGGCCGCGCCATTCGGGGGCGTTCAATGCAGGCTGGATCGGGGAGCGATGGGAAACCACGCTGACCGGATTGTTTGTAGGCCCGCGCCGCGACATAAACCCGTTGAGCTTTTCACGGCTCGCAATCAATGAGGGATACGCGAGACTGGATTGGGCGGGCGCGTATCGGGCTACGCCGCGCGCGACGCTTTTTGCGCGCATAGACAATCTGCTGAACCGGAATTATCAGGAAGTGCTCGGATACCCGGCCTACCGGCTGAATTTCTCGGCCGGCGTGCGCGTGCGCGTAGGCGGATTGCGCTGAGAAGAAAAAACCGAGATAACAGAACAAACGAAATAAGACGAAAACCACGGAAATCGCCAGATTTTCCGTTTGTTTCGTCTATTTCCGTTTGTTCCGTTATCTCGTCTTTTCTTCCCGTCAGAATCTGACGCCGAAGCCTACTGTGAATTGCAGGTTATGGCCGGTGTAGGCGCGGCCTTTCGGGAATGAGTTCTCGCCGAAGCGGATGATGGTATCGCCGAGATCGAAGCGGGTGACGAAGCGGCGCGAAGGGTAATACTCGAGCACTCCTCCGACATCGAGCGCAAAGTTTGTCTGTTCTTTCAGGATGATGGCTGCGGTGCAGACCGTGTCGGGCGGACACGGATTTGCGATCTCATTGCGGCCGAAGCGCATAAATCCGGGCCGCACCTTGGCGAAAACCCCGAACTTCTCCGAGCGTACGCCGGTTTTGACGCCGAACAGTCCCTGCACTTTGCGTCCGCCCTGAAGCTGCCGCCCTTCGAGTTGGGGGAAGGATGTAAATTCGGCTTCGAGGCCGAGCCACTGTGTTACGTTGACGCCGAAACGCCCGCCCAGGCCCGCGTCGGTAGTGTCGAGGTCGCGCAATCGGATCAATGAAAAATGCCCGCCGATTTCATACTTCGGCGCCTCCTGCGCAAACGCCGAAGCCGCGACTATAATCATTGCAGCCAGCGTCAGAACGATAAAAGAAAATTGTTTTTGCTTGTCGAACTGCTTTGACAGGCTCATTGAATGGACTCCTTCATACTTCGTGGATGGCTTAAGGGGTACTCTGAATACGGCAACCCCAATGCCGAAGTTCCGCTTAACAGCGCGATCGTTGAAGCGATTCGGTTTACGCCGCTTCGCGCTCGCTCTCCCGCACGAGTCATGCAAAAATCCGTATGAACGATTCAAAATCTCGGATGCGAATCGTAATGGCCAATGTATTGAATCTTGATTAATGAATTGAATCTTAATAACCGACTTTCCTGCCCGACTTTCCTGTCGTTGCTCTTTTTTCCGATTGTTCCGTGTTCTACCTTCAGTGTAAGATCCGGGCCGGGATTGAATGGTCTGACCAAAGAGGGTACAAGTCGTCATGCAAAGAACGAGGGTCTACGATGCGATCATCGTCGGTTCGGGGGCAACCGGCGGATGGGCGGCGAAGCTGCTGGCGGAATCGGGATTGAACGTTCTGGTGCTCGAAGCCGGGCGCAGGACCGATCCCGCGCAGGAATACAATATGATGGCGTGGCCCTACGAGCTGAAGCATCGGGGCTTCGGCGACCGCGCCGATCTGGAACGCACGCAGCCGATACAATCGAAATGCTACGCGTGCAACGAGTACAGCCGCAAATGGTTCGTCAACGATCTGGAAAACCCCTACACCACGCCGCCCGACAAACCCTTCTACTGGATTCGCTCGCGCCAGACCGGGGGCCGCAGCCTGCCCTGGGGCCGGCAGTCCTACAGGCTGTCGAACTTCGACTTCAAGGCCGCAAGCCGCGACGGTTACGGCGAAGACTGGCCGATCGGCTACGAAGATCTCGTACCCTATTACGAACAGGTCGAACGCTACGTCGGCATCAGCGGGCGCGAGGAGCGGTTGCCTCAATTGCCCGACAGCATATACCTGCCGCCGATGAATCTCACGTGCGGCGAGGTGCGGATGCGCGATGCGATCGCGCGCATGAACGATCCCTGGCGCAGGCTTACAATAGGCCGCGTCGCGATCCTTACAAAACCCATACACGCGGGCACCCCCGATCAGCGCGCCGCCTGCCATTACTGCGGCAACTGCGAACGCGGCTGCGACACGGGCTCTTACTACAGCAGCATTTCATCTACGCTTCCGGCCGCCGAACGCACAAAACGCATGACGCTTGCGCCGAACGCCGTAGTCAGCCATATAGTGCTGGATAAAAATACGGGGCAGGCCAAGGGCGTAGCCTACATCGACGGCGTGACGAACGCGGCGCGCGAAGCCTACGGCAAAGCGGTAGTGCTTTGCGCCGGAACGCTCGAATCCACGCGCATACTGCTGAATTCCAGATCCGCCGACGGCGCCGAAGGACTGGGCAATTCTTCGGGCGTGCTCGGCCGTTATCTTATGGATCACGTGGGCGGAGGCGGGGCAAGCGGAGTATTGCCGATGCTGACTACCGATTATCAAAGCCAGGTCGGCCGTGCAAACGGCATTTACATTCCGCGATTCCGCAATCTCGACGCGCGCACGAAGCAATCGAAATTCATACGCGGTTACGGCTATCAGGGCGGTTCGAACCAGTCGCTCCAGATGGGCAGGGAAATCGACGGCTTCGGCGCTCAGTTCAAGAAACGCGTGCGCGAGTGGCATCCGTGGACGATCAATCTGGGCGGGTTCGGCGAGTGTCTCCCGCGGTATGAAAATCACGTGCGGATCAACAGGGACGTAGTCGATGCGTGGGGAATACCGGTGCTGCACATCGACATGGCGTTCGGCGACAACGAACGCGAACTGGTCAACGATATGGGAGAGACCGCAGCCGAGATGCTCGAAGCCGCGGGCGCAAGGGAAATCCGCATACGCAAGGGGCCGCTCTCTGTACCCGGCATACTGATTCACGAAGTCGGAACCGCCCGAATGGGAGACGATCCGAAAAAATCCGTGCTCAACGAGTGGAACCGCGTGTGGGATTGCTGGAACGTATTCGTCACCGACGGCGCGTGTTATGTTTCCGTTGCATCCCAGAATCCGACGCTGACTATGATGGCCATTACGGGGCGCGCCTGCGATTACATTGCGCGCGAGTTCAGGGCCGGAAGGCTGTGAGACAAGAGATAACGGAACAAACGAAATGATACGAAAATTACCGAAAACCTGAATATTTTCCTCTGTTCCGTCTTTTTTCGTCTGTTCCGTTATCTCTCTTTTTCATTCCAATAATGAAACGTATCATCAGTGCAATGATGTTTGTGTTCTCTGTTTCGGTGATGACGCCGATTTTCGTCGACGCGCAGCAGCGCTCCATTGGCGGGGTAATGCGCGGGCGCGAAATCGAAATCATTCAGAGGCGGGGCGTCAAGCTCAAATACGTTTTGCGCGAGGCGCGCCTGCGCAACGGGAAGCTTGAGCTTACCGGGCATATAGGTTCGCGATCGTTTACCGGTGCAGTAGTCGGAACTACGGCGCGCGCGACGAATCCGATTCCGCGCGCTACCGATGCGTCTGCGCCGAGGCGAAGCGCCGCGCAGCAAAACGCGGAGCGCAACGAACAGACGCAATCGCTTTACGCATCCACCGAAGCGGGTTCGGGGTGCGAACTGGTGTATCTGAAAATGTCGCCCGGATTTCCTGCCGCGCAACTCGGCGTCGTACTCGCACATCAGGACAATCCTCTGGGCGAACGGATCAATCAGGAAATCTGCCGCATACGGCGCGCGCTGGATGCGCGAAGCGACGCAGGCCCGGCCGTCGAAGCCCTCAACCAACTGCTAAAACAATGATCGACTACTCCGCCGCCAGAACCTGGATCGCCGAAGCCCGCAGCATAGTGGGCTTCACCGGCGCCGGAATTTCTACCGAATCCGGCATACCGGATTTCCGAAGCCCGGGCGGCGTATGGTCTACGGCGCGAATGATCGAGTTCGGCGAATTCATAAACAGCCGCGCGGCGCGCGTCGAGGCGTGGCGGCAGAAACTCGTAGCCTGGCCCGCGATGCGCGACGCCGAACCGAATGCA
This sequence comes from Acidobacteriota bacterium, assembly GCA_019639255.1. Classification (GTDB taxonomy): domain Bacteria; phylum Acidobacteriota; class Blastocatellia; order RBC074; family RBC074; genus JAHBSF01. Next base: position 12,351 of record JAHBSF010000024.1, read on the forward strand.
GGGCACCGCGCATTCGTCGAACTCGAACGGCGCGGGCAGTTGACCGCAATGATCACGCAGAACATCGACCGGTTGCATCAGCGCGCCGGACAGAGCCCCGAACTCGTCATAGAACTCCACGGCACGATGACCGAAGCCGTATGTCTGAGTTGCGGCGACCGCACACCGATGGATGAAGTCATAGCGCGCGTGCGCGCCGGCGAAGATGCGCCCGCGTGTCTTTCGTGCGGCGGTATGCTGAAAACAGCAACGGTGTCGTTCGGTCAGGCGATGCCCGCAGAAGAAATGGAGCGTGCGGCGCGCGCCTGTCTGGAATGCGACGTGATCCTTGCGGTCGGATCCTCGCTCGTAGTCTATCCTGCGGCCTCGCTGCCCGCGCTCGCAAAACAGGCGGGCGCGCGCCTGATCATCATCAATCGCACGCCGACTCCGCTCGACGATATCGCCGATCTTGTAATCAACGACGAAATCGGACGCGCGCTGCCGCGACTGATTTCCTGATTGAGCGAATCGGGCCCGATTCGGGCCTGGAATCGAGGCGCATCAACATGGCCGGGCAATCGACCGCGTATAACTGGACGCCGCCCGAAGGCGGAGTGCTTGTAAAAACAATCGAGGCGCACACGGGCGGTGAACCCTTCCGCGTCATCATCGACGGCTTCCCCGAACTTCCGGGCGCGACGATGCTGGAACGCCGCCGCTACGCCAAAAAACATTTCGATCATCTCCGCCGTGCATTGATGTGGGAACCGCGCGGACACGCCGATATGTACGGCGGCATAGTCACGCCGCCCGTTACTCCCGGCGCCGATCTCGGAGTGCTTTTTATGCACAACGAGGGCTTCAGCACCATGTGCGGGCACGGGGTCATTGCGCTTGCGACCGTAGCGGTAGAGGTAGGGCTTGCGCCGATGCGCGAACCCGAAACCGGGATTTACATAGACACGCCGGCCGGACTCGTCAAGGCGCACGCCGCGGTCGAACAGGGCCGCGTGCGCAGCGTTCGCTTTCACAACGTGCCGTCTTTCGTCGTTGCATTCAATCGAACCGTCAACACGCCGGGCTGGGGAAGAGTGCATTACGATCTGGCCTTCGGCGGAGCGTTTTACGCCTACGTCGATGCAGCGCCGCTCGGATTGCGATGCATCCCTGAAGATTATCAGCGCATAGTCGAAGCGGGCCGTGCAATCAAGCGCGCCGTGACCGACAGCCGCAAGATCGAGCATCCGCTTGAATCCGACCTCGGTTTTTTGTACGGAGTGATTTTTTCCGAACCGGCGGCGGACGTGCACTTGCGCAATGTATGCGTATTCGCCGACGGCGAGGTGGACCGCTCGCCTACGGGCACGGGCGTAAGCGGGCGTCTTGCCATCGATCACGCGCGCGGCGAAATCGCTACGGGCGAGGCCATAATCATAGAGAGCATCGTGGGCAGCCGATTTACGGGCCGCGTGGTAGAGACTGCGCGTTGCGGCCCGTATGCGGCGGTGGTACCGGAAGTCGCGGGCGCGGCTCGCATACTCGGCCGGAGCGAATTTCTTTTCGATCCTGAGGATGAAATCGGACGGGGCTTCCTGCTGAGATAAGAGAGATAACGGAACAAACGAAAGAACAGGAAAACTACGGAAAAGATGAAGTCTGAAGAAAAGATTGAAGCGCACGCTCACCCCCCGGCGCCCGGCGCTTCCTTCTACGGCTGGTGGATCGTCGGCTCGGCGTTCATCTTTATGATGATGATCGTCGGTTTTGTGCTCTACGGGTTGCCGCAGTTTTTCCCGAACTACGTAGAAGAATTCGGATGGCGGCGCGATGAAATACAGCTCGGCAACACGATCAGCAAGATTCTGGTAGGCCCGCTTTTCGGCTTCGCCGCCGGATGGGCGATGGAGCGTTACGGATTGCGCGCGGTGATGATCGCGGGAGCGCTGTTCGCCGGCGTAGCCCTCACGGGTTTCAGCCGCATGGATTCGCTCTCGATGCTCTATACGTTTTATTTCTTCAATGCGCTCGGTTACCTGTGCGCCGGGCCGCTGCCGAATCAGGTGCTGATATCGAACTGGTTTTCGCGCCTGCGCGGGCGGATGATGGGCATCGCTTATGTCGGCATAGGCGTGGGTGGAGCGATAGTCCCGTGGCTCATCAGATGGCTGCGCGATGCGTTCGGATGGCGCGGAGCGCTTGCGGCGATGGCCGGAATGGTTTTTACGACGCTGCTCGTACTGGCGCTTTTCGTCGTCAAACGTCAGCCGTCGGACCTCGGACAACAGCCCGACGGCGCCGTGCCCGAAGATGAAAACAAAACAGCCGCACCTGCGACGCGGCATCTTCGATTGTCGCTCGTTTTTCGCACGCCCGCCTTCTGGCTGCTGGCCTTGGGGAGCGTGCTCAGCATAAGCGCGGTCGGCGGAATCACGCAGAACCTGCCGCTTTATCTGGGCGACATCTCGAAATCCGGCGAGGAGGCGCAGAAAGCAGCGGCGCTTTATCCCAGCATCGTATTGCTTTCGAGCGTCGCCGGACGGCTATTGATGGGATATTTCGCCGACCGCTTCCGCAAAAAATACGTGATGATCGCCACGTTCCTCATCGTCGCCGGATCGATTCCGCTGCTTGTTTTCGCGCGAGATTATCCGGCCCTGCTTTACGTCTTCGCCGTGCTGTTCGGATTCGGACTCGGCGCCGACTACATGCTCATCCCGCTGATGACGGCCGAATGCTTCGGGCTCGCGGGCCTGAGCCGGATACTCGGAATCATCATCACGAGCGATTCGGTGGGAGAAGCGCTTATGCCGTGGTTCATCGCGCGAATACGCGAGGCGACCGGCAGCTATGAATCCGGATTCTACCTGCTCTCGGTCGCAGCGCTTGCAGGCGCGCTTGCAATACTCGCCATCCGCTACCGCGAAGGCGTGCCCGAAAGCCGACACCAACTCGCCGAGCGATAAGACCAACCGCAGCAAGACGCGGAAACACGGACGCGGAATTCACGGAAAGAAAACCTGCGAGGCTCTTTTTCCGCGCCTTCCGCGTCTTTGTTTCCGCGTCCTCCACGGTTTCGCGAAACTCGACTTTACCGCCTCGAATGGCTTATTGTTATCGCTTATTCCGGGATTATCGGCGCGCACAGTACGCGCCAACTTCCATCAACCAAGGCATCAAGGAGTGTTTTATATGCAGCAATCAGGTTGGAATCCCAGCGCGTATGGTCTGGCCAACCATGGGATCAAGAACGTCAGGCACGCCTACTGGAACCTGACCTCACCCGAACTCTACGAACACGCCGTACGGCGCAGCGAGGGTGTGATAGCGCATCTGGGGCCGCTCGTAGTCACAACGGGCCAGCACACGGGCCGCTCGCCCAACGACAAGTTCATCGTGCGCGAACCGTCGTCTTCATCTCACGTATGGTGGGGCAAGGTAAACCGCGAATTCGAGCAGGCGCGCTTTGACAACCTGCTTCAGCGCTCGCTCGATTACCTTCAGGATCGCGAGATTTACGTACAGGACTGCTTCGCGGGCGCAGACCCGGAATTTCAGGTTCCGATCCGCATCGTCACGGAACTGGCCTGGCACAGCCTGTTTGCCCGCAACATGTTCGTGCGGCCCGATTGGGACAAACAGGCCGGCGCGCACGTTCCCGAATTCACCGTCATCAACGTCGCGAACTTCGAGGCCAATCCGGAAACCGACGGCGCCAACTCCCCGACATTCATCCTGATGGACTTCGGGCGCAAACTCATCCTCATTGGCGGCACTTCCTACGCGGGCGAAACCAAGAAGTCTATCTTCACACTGCTCAACTACCTGTTGCCGCTGCGCGGCGTGCTCTCTATGCACTGTTCTGCGAACATCGGGGCCGACGGCGATGCCGCCATATTCTTCGGCCTTTCGGGCACGGGCAAGACCACGCTTTCGGCCGATCCCGAGCGGCGGCTCATAGGCGACGATGAACACGGATGGTCGGATCGCGGCGTATTCAATTTCGAGGGCGGCTGCTACGCCAAGGTCATAAACCTATCGGCCGAAGCCGAGCCGGATATTTACGCCTGTACGCGGCGCTTCGGCACCGTGCTCGAAAACGTAGTCATCGATCCCGTAACGCGGCGGCTGGATCTGTCGAACAACTCGCTTACGGAAAATACGCGCGCAGGTTATCCGCTTTCGCACATACCGAACTTCGAGCCGTCGGGCATGGGCGGGCATCCGAAGAACATCATCATGCTCACGGCCGACGCCTTCGGCGTGCTGCCGCCCATAGCCAAACTGACGCCCGAACAGGCGATGTATCACTTCATATCGGGTTACACGGCGAAGGTTGCAGGCACGGAAAAGGGGTTGAGCAAAGAACCGCAGGCGACTTTTTCCACGTGTTTCGGCGCGCCGTTTATGGTGCATCATCCGGGCGTGTATGCGGAACTGCTGCGCGAGCGGATCGCGAAACACAAGGCCGACTGCTGGCTTGTCAATACGGGTTGGTCGGGCGGCCCGTACGGCGAGGGGCAGCGTATGAAGATCGCGCACACGCGGGCTATGGTAAGAGCGGCGCTCAGCGGCAGCCTCGCGCGCATAGCCACGCGGCCCGATCCGTTCTTCGGCGTGCACGTACCCGTCGAATGTCCCGATGTGCCTGCAGAAGTGCTTCAACCCCGCAATACGTGGAAAAACCCGGAAGCCTACGACGAAAAGGCGCGGCATCTGGCGCGGCTTTTCAGCGAAAACTTCGAGCAGTTCGCCTCGGGCGTGTCGGATGAAGTCAGGGCTTCCGGCCCGCGCGCTGACTGAAAGAGAGATAACGGAACAAACGGAAATAAACGAAACAAACAGAATCGTGCTTTCGACCCATTCTTTTCGTTTGTTTCGTTTATTTCCGTTTGTTCCGTTATCTCTTCTCCCGCAATCAAGGAGCAGTAATGAACAACCAGCGACGCATCACGCGCCGTGAGATGCTGCGCCGCAGCGCCGCAGCTACATTTGCAGTCGCAGTCCCAAACCCACGCCCGTCGGAATCCATCGCCATGCAAGACGATTACACGCAATACGACGCACTCGGACTCGCCGAGCTTGTAGCAAAAAGAAAAGTCAGCCCCGTTGAACTGCTCGGCGCCGTGCGCCGCCGCATAGAGGCAATCAATCCGCAGATCAACGCTTTTTCGCATCTTTTCTTCGAGCGCGCGGAAAAACAGATTCAATCGCTCGGCGCGGGGCCGTTTCGCGGCGTTCCGTTCGCTCTCAAAGACATAGGCGTCTATCTTGACGGAACCGTTACTGCATCCGGATGCCGGTATTTCAAGAACAATGTCGGCGCTTACAACAGCACGCTCGTAGCGCGTTACCTGCAATCCGGTCTCGTCATCTTCGGCAAAACCACCACGCCTGAGTTCGGGCTTACGACGACTACGGAATCGGAAATGTACGGCCCGACGCGCAATCCGTGGAATCGCGAGCGCATAGCCGGAGGCTCGTCGGGCGGCGCCGCAGCGGCCGTTGCCGCGCGAATACTGCCGATGGCGCACGGCAGCGACGGCGGCGGTTCGATACGCATTCCGGCTTCGTGCTGCGGACTGTTCGGATTAAAACCCACGCGCGGCCGCGTGCCGATGGGACCGTCGCAGTTCGAGGGCTGGGCCGGCGCCTCGGCGCATCACGCGCTCACCGTTTCGGTGCGCGACAGTGCAGCGCTGCTCGATGTTTCAGCCGGCCCCGAACCCGGCTCGCCCTATCACGCGCCCGCACCCGCGCGCCCGTTTCTCAACGAAGTCGGCGCAGATCCCGGCAGACTGAGAATCGCGCTTGTACTGGACAGCCCCACTAAAACCAGAGTCGATCCGGAATGCCTGAAGGCGGCGAAAGACGCCGCACGGTTGTGCGAACGACTCGGCCATCAGGTTGAAGAAGCCGCATTGCCCGTAGACGGCGTGCAGATGCGCGACGCTTTTCTGACCGTATTGCAGACTTCGATTGCGAGGATTTTTGATGATGCGGCTGCGGCGCGCAATCAACCCGTTGCCGAATCCGATGTAGAGCCGATAACCTGGTTGACCTATCAGGCCGGACGCCGGATTTCCGGCGTGGCTTATGCCCGTGCGGTGGGAATATTTCATCACATCGGGCTTGCAATGGCGCGGTTCCAGGAAAAATACGACGTGATACTGAGCCCAACGCTCGGCAAGCCGCCGGTAGAACTCGGCATTCTCAGCCTTTCGCAGCGGGATGCGGAGAAATACGGACGGGAGGTTTCGGATTTCAGTCCGTTTACCTCTCTTTACAACATCACGGGACAACCGTCGATGTCCGTGCCGCTGCACTCGACGCCGGACGGATTGCCGGTCGGAGCGATGTTTTCGGCGCGCTTCGGCGATGAAGCAACCCTGTTCAGACTGGCCTCGCAACTCGAACGCGCGCAGCCGTGGGCCGGCCGCCGACCGAAACTGTGATGAGATAACGGAACATACGAAATAAACGGAAAAAACGGAACAGATCACATCCTTCCGTTTTTTCCGTTTATTTCGTATGTTTCGTTATCTCTCTTACGACTGGAGAGACGACCTTGAAGATTCGCCCTGTTTCAATAACTCTGTTGCTGCTGTTTTTGGCGGGATTGGTTTATGCCCAGCGTCCGGAATTCGCTCCCGGCGCGCGTTACAACGCGGCGATTCCGTCTCTCAAAACCGTATCCGGATATGATTTCGGCGAACGCATCACACCGCCCGACGATATCGTGCGTTACCTTCAGGCGCTCGCCGCCGCCGCGCCCGACCGCACGCGCCTGGTCAAGTACGCCGAAACCTGGGAGGGCCGCCCGCTTTACGCCATCATCATCGCTTCGGCCGAAAGAATGCGCCGCATCGATGAAATCAGATCCGGCCTTCAGCGCATCGCCAATCCCAACGCATCGGCCTCGGGCGATGTCGACGAACTGATTCGTAATCTGCCGGTCGTGGTTGCGCTGCTGCACGGCGTTCACGGCAACGAGATCTCTTCGGGCGAAGCCGCGCTTGCCGAAGCCTATCACCTGCTTGCCGCCGAGGGCGACCCAACCGCAGACCTGATTCGCCGCGAAGCCCTCGTCATCATCGATCCGATGCAGAATCCCGACGGGCGCGCGCGATTCGTGTTCCAGAACCTGCTCGGCGGCGCGATGAAACCCGACGATGAACCCGCAGCCGCCGAACACGATGAACCGTGGCCGGGCGGGCGGAGCAATCATTACCTCTTCGATCTGAACCGCGACTGGTTTGCGCAACTGCATCCGGAATCGCGCGGACGCGTAAAATTCCTGCTCGAATGGGCGCCGCAGGTTGTGGTGGATCTGCACGAAATGGGCGCGGAATCGACGTATTACTTTCCGCCCGCCGCCGAGCCCCCGAATCCGCACCGCACCGTCTCGCAGCGCGACTGGTACGAAGTATTCGGCCGCGAAATCGCGGGCCGCTTCGATGCGCGCGGTTTTGCATATTTCAACCGCGAAGTCTTCGACGCTTTCTATCCCGGTTACGGCGCATCGTGGCCTACGGCGCAGGGCGCACTCGGCATGACTTTCGAGATGGCATCGGCGCGAGGTCTCGCCGTGCGCCGCCGAGACGGAAGCACGCTTACATACCTTGACGGCGCGGTTCGTCACTTCACATCCGCGCTTGCGACGGCGGCGACGGCGGCAAACAACCGCGAAAAGATGCTGCGCGACTATTACAACTTCCGCCGCACCGCCGGACGCAGCGACAACTCCGGACCGCACGCCTACCTGATTCCACCCGCCGCCGATAGAGGGCAGGTGCAGCGCCTCGTCGAGACGTTGCAGGCAAACGGCGTCATCGTCGAACGCGCTTCAGAAACCCTGAACATCAACGGGCGTGCGCTGCCCGCAGGCACATTCATCATCGCGCTGCCGCAGCCCGCAGGTATGATTGTGCGCAATCTGCTCGACCCGCAGGCTCTGATGCCCGATGCCTTTCTCAAGCGACAGGAAGAAAGACGCAAACGCCGGTTGCCCGACGAAATCTATGACACCACGGCGTGGAATCTGCCGCTGCTCTACGACCTGGAATGCATCGTCAGCGATCGTCCCGTAACCGTAAAACGCACGCCGGTCGAAGCCGCAGACCCGGGCGCTGCAAATACCGTGCTGCCCGAAGCCGTCGTCGGTTATCTCGTGGGGTGGAATGCTGCGGCGGCGGGCGCAGTAGCCGAGGCTTTGCACGAGGGCATAAGCGTCAGGTTTCTGCATCCGTCGTTTACGCTCGGCGGGCGCAGGTTCGAGCGCGGCACGGCGATCGTCAGAAAATCCGATAACGGGCCGGATCTGCGGGAAAAACTCGGCGCAATTTTCGCCCGCCGCAACGTGGAATGGGTGAAGCTGGATTCGGCGTTTATAGACGACGGCGTTTCGCTCGGAAGCAATCAGACTGTTGCGCTGAAGTCGCCGAAGGTGCTGCTGCTGTGGGATCAGCCGGCGTCCAGTCTGTCGGCCGGATGGTCGCGTTTTGTGCTCGAACGCCGCTACGGGCAGGCGGTCACCGCAGTGAGAACCGGTTCGCTTGCGCGCGTGGATCTGCGGCGCTTTGATGTCATCGTAGCGCCGTCGGGCAATTATTCGGCGGCGCTCGGCGGTGATATGCTGCGGCGTTTGAGGGACTGGATGAATGCGGGCGGGACGCTTGTGACCGTAGGCGAGGCGTCGAGGTGGGCGGCGCGCGAAAGCACGGGGCTGCTCGATACGCGCACGGAGTGGCGCGACGGCTCGCCCGAATCGGATGCTCCGCAGGGCGCAGCAAGGGCCGACAGCGCGCGGCGCGCACCCGATTACGAATCCGCCATTCAGCCCGCACGCGAGTTGCCCGAACTGGTGCCGGGGGCGCTCCTGCGCGTAGCGCTCGATTCGGATCACTGGCTTTCATCGGGAACCGACGGCGAGATTCAGGCGATGGTAGAAAGCCGCAGGGTTTTCTCTCCCATAAGGCTCGATCGCGGGCGCAATGTCGGGGTATATGCAATCAAGGACCGGCTGCTTGCAAGCGGCCTGATTTGGCCGGAATCACTGAATCAACTGCCGCAGAAGGCTTTTCTGATTCATCAGCCCGTAGGGCAGGGGCACATCGTTGCGTTCGCCGAAGATCCGAATTACCGGGCCTACGCCGAAGCAACGCAGTTTCTGTTCATCAATGCGGTGCTGCTTGGACCGGCATACTGAAGGAAACCGCGAAGGGAAAACGGAAACCACGAAAAAGAGGCGCAAATATGGGCAACAGTCAGGCGGAACCGTTATGGAAACTGATGGGCGTGCTGTTCAAGGCGCATCCCTGGCACGGCATCCCGATCGGCGATGATGCGCCGGAAATCGTCACTACCTACATCGAAATCGTCCCGACCGATACGGTCAAATACGAAATCGACAAGGTGAGCGGCCTGCTGAAGGTCGACCGGCCGCAGCGTTACTCGAACGTATGCCCGACCTACTACGGCTTTGTGCCGCAGACTTATTGCGGCGAACGCGTAGCGGCGCTGCTTGCCGAACGCGCCGGACGCGAGGGAATCGTCGGCGACGCCGATCCGATAGACATATGCGTGCTGACGGAAAAGACGATTCCGCACGGCGATCTGCTGATGGAGGCGACTCCCATCGGAGGCTTGAGCCTGCTTGACGGCAACGAAGCCGACGACAAGATCATAGCGGTTCTGCGCGGAGATGTGGCTTACGGCGGCTGGCGCGAAATCACCGACTGTCCGGCGGCGATCATCGACCGCCTGAAGCATTATTTCCTGACCTACAAGAGCGCGCCGGGCGACGACCGGCAGCACTGCGAAATCACGCATCTGTACGGGCGCGAAGACGCGCACCGCGTCATCCGCGCAAGCCACGAGGATTATCTGGCGCGCTTCGCCAACATCGAGGATCTGCTGACTACCGCCCTGCGCGGTTGAGCATTTATGCGATGACCGATCTGCGGAAAAAACGAAGATCGATCGAACTCAGCCATCTCGAAGCCTGGCTGCATCAGGGGCGCGGCTCGTTCCATTTCGAGAATGTCGAATGGATTCCGGTCGTAGTGCGAAACGTACTCAGGTTTTCGGGACTGCTCGAACGCGGCGAACGCAACGCGCGCTCACCCGTACTGAAACGACTGACTTTCAGCTTCCCGGATCTGCCGCCCGCTTTCGACGGGATGCGCCTGCTGCATCTGTCGGATATTCACGCCGACGGATTGCACGGACTGCCCGAAGCCATAGTCTCGCTCATAGCCGATCTTGAATACGACGTATGCGTGCTTACGGGCGATTACCGCTTTGAAATCCACGGTCCGTGCCACAACGTCTACCACCATATGAGCACGATCCTCGCGGCCGTCCGCGCGCCGCTCGGCGTCTACGGCATCCTCGGCAACCACGACTTCATAGAGCAGGCCGCCGAACTCGAGCGCATGGGCGTGCGAATGCTCATCAACGAATCGGCGGAAATACGGCGCCAGGATCAATCGCTTTGGCTCGCAGGACTCGACGACCCGCATTACTACGGCTGCGACGACCTGCCGGGCGCGCTGCGCGGCGTTCCACCTGACGCCTTCAAGATACTGCTCGTTCACACGCCCGAAATCATCCCCGAAGCCGCAGCCGCCGGCATCAGCCTTTATCTGTGCGGCCATACGCACGGCGGACAGATATGTTTTCCGCTGATTGGACCCGTACTGCTCAATGCAAGCTGCGCACGCCGCTACGCCCGCGGCAGATGGAGCTACGGCCGCGTGCAGGGCTATACCAGCAACGGCATAGGATCTTCGGGCGTTCCCGTGCGTTTTTTATGCCCGCCGGAAGCCGTGCTAATCGAATTAAAAAGAGAGAACCCGGAATAAGCGGAACAAACGGAAAAGACCGCACCTTTCCGTTTGTTCCGTACATTTCCCTCTGTTCCGTTATCTCTCTTCTCTTCAGGCGAAGATGCGCCGAAAAAGTCCCACCATATCGGCGAATGCGCGATCCGTGGCTTCGGGGTCGTAGCGCGGGCCTTCATCGCGCATGAATGCGTGTTCGGCCGGATAAAGGCGCTCGGAAAAATCCGCTCCGGCTGATGTAAGCGCCTCTGCAATCGCCGTGCGCCCTTCTTCCGGAATATGCGGATCGAGCGTCCCCCAAACAAGCAGCAGTTCGCCCGAGATTTCCCGCGCGCGGCCGAGCGATCCGGCGTCCGCATCGAGTCCGAGTTTTCCGTTGTGTATACCGGTGCCGTAAAAGCACACGGTAGCGCGCACATCGGGTTCAAGCGCGGCGCGAAACGCCAGATGCCCGCCGAGGCAGAAACCCGCAGCGCCCAGTTTATTTTCCGCAAATCGCGTATGCCCCTTGATTGCATCGAGCGCGGCCCGGCGGCTGCCGTCGAAATCCGCAACAGGGGTTTTTGCGGCATTCAACAGACCGCGTTCCCGGCCCGCATCGTCGAAGGCGATGGCTGATCCGGGCGGTTCGATGCGGTGATAAATTTCGGGCGCCGCAACCAGAAAACCGTATCCGGCCAGCCTGACGACCGAACGCAGCATCGGCCCCGTAAGCTGAAAAATATCCGAGTAAAACAGTATCCCCGGATATTTCCCTTCGGCCTTCGGCGCGGCAATAAACGTGCGCATAACGGCGCCGTCTACTGGAACGTCGACATATTCAGTCGCAACCATCATATGGTGAACTCCCCGGCGGATTTCCCGACCGCCTCTACTTTCAATTCTCGACCGAATAATACGAGAGCGTCAGGCCCGAGATGCTGATTGCCTCTTCACGCAAACGGATATCGCCGGAGCCCTCGTTTTCCAGAATCTGGGCGCGCGCGGCCGCCGTCAGCAGTATCTCGCGCGGTCGTGCGATGTCCTCGCCCAGTTTGCACGCGATGTTCATTTCATCGCCGAAGATGTCTTCGTCGGCGATATTAAGGATGTCGCCGTAGCCGATGCCGAAGGCGGCGTAAAGATGCTGCTCTGCGGGCAACACCTGATTTGCGGCGTCGAGCCGTTCGATCATCTCGCGGCACGCGCCCAAAGCGTCCGTGACCGCATCGAACAAACAGAAAAGATTGTCGGCTTCGGCCTTGATTACGGAGCCGCGCTTTTCTTCGACGCAGGGGCGGCAAATCAGCCGCATCTGATGGATCATCAGCAGGAATGAAACTATGCCGAGGCGCTGCGTAGTGCGCGAAAACCCGCTCATATCCAGCACCAGAATGGCGCGCTTCTGGGTGAAGGTTTTCTCTATGGTCTCAACTACCTCTGCGCGCCGCGCAGGATACCGTATCATCTCGGTCAGCAGGCGTTCCAGATTGGCCTGCGATCGCGTCTCGGCGTTTTCTTTCTCCTTGCCCAAGGGCGCGCCTTTTTTTAATCTCATCAATCGTCCTCCCCTGCGAAAAAAAGGATACGGAACAACGGAATAATAGGCAAAGTCGCGCCGGTAATCCACACCGGCGAAAAATCTCCGTTGCGGAAAGGAAAGGTTCGAGGCAAGGATTGGAGCGCCGGAGGGCGAAAAATTGCTTCGGTTGACAAAACCGGTAGCGGTGCCTCAGCATGGTCGGGAACTGAGCCTGGCTCACTCTTTTCTTCAGCTCCTCTGGAATCACCCGGACTATCTGACATCTCCAGCTCACCTTCCAAGGAGTTATACATTGTTTGTCCAACATATCCTGCGAGAGTTCAAAGCTATCTGCGCCGGCTCATTTCCCCGCACTGCATTTCTGATGATGTTCGTTGGAGTAGTGGTTGGGCCGCTCGTCTTGTTAGGACTCGGCGGAAGCAACGCACACATTCTGCCCCCGCTCAGCCTTTTCTGGTACTTCCCTGCGATCTCGCTGCTTTTACTGAGCGGTGTCGGTTTCGGATTCCTTATGTTCAGGTATGAACTGTTTATGGGACGAGTTTCGTCCATCGGAGCTAAATACCAGTAAAGCAATCAACGGCAGGCAAGCTTTGACTGTACGGGGGAAATATGATGCTGACAATTGGAGACAAGGTAATTTATCCCTCCCAGGGGCCCTGTCGTGTCAATGCATCCATCAACCGGATGATCGGCGGCAGTTCCATCAACTTCTACACTTTATCCTTGCTCGACGGCAGCGGCGGCGAATTATTCGTCCCCGTGGATAAAGCCGAGGAAATAGGCATACGGCGACTGCTCAGAAGGGCGGAGATTCCGAAGCTGCTCGGCCGGCTCAGACAGACTGTAGAGGTAGACAAGAACTGGAAGCAGCGCGGCATCGACAACTACAAGCGGCTATCGTCCGGATCGGCATTCGATCTGGCTGAGATCGTAGAGTCGCTGACGAAGCTGAAGGCGGTGAGATCCTTGTCGTTCCGTGAAAACTGGATGCTGGAAAAGGCCAGAAAACTGCTGGTTTGCGAGATTGCCGAAGTCATGCAGGAATCGATGAGCGAGGTAGAGAAAAAAGTTGATGCCGCAATCAGGCTGCAAAAAATCGTTTCAAAAAATCAAGGATAACTGACGGGTGCGTAACGGCGAATCGACAAAAAGATTCCGTTCGTTTTGAGAAGAAGGGAAACCAAAGATGTCCAAACAAATCGTATATGGCGCTGATTCGCGCGCTGCAATCCTGCGCGGAGTCAACATACTCGCCGACACGGTCAAGATCACGCTCGGCCCGCGCGGGCGCAACGTCGTCATCGACAGGAAATTCGGGTCGCCGATGATTACCAAGGACGGTGTGACGGTCGCGCAGGAAATCACGCTGCAGGATCCGGTGGAGAATATGGGCGCACAGATGGTTCGCGAGGTCGCCTCGAAGACTTCCGATGTCGCAGGCGACGGAACTACTACGGCGACGGTGCTCGCTCAGGCAATCTTCCGCGAGGGCGTCAAAACCGTCGCAGCGGGCGCTAATCCTATGGCGCTCAAGCGCGGAATAGATAAAGCCGTCGAGCGCTCCCTGAAGGAAATCAAGCGCCTCTCCAAACCGATTGCGGGCGCTGCGATCGCGCAGGTCGGCGCCATTTCCGCCAACGGCGACGCCGCTATAGGCGAAATCATCGCCGAGGCGATGGCGAAAGTAGGCAGGGACGGCGTCATCACGGTCGAGGAGGCGCAGACGATGGGGACTTCGCTGGAGTTCGTCGAGGGCATGCAGTTTGACCGCGGCTATCTGTCGCCTTATTTCGCGACTGATCCCGCCACGCAGCAAGCCGTGCTGGAGAACGCCCTCATCCTGCTGCATGATGCCAAGATCAATACCCTGAATGAACTTCTGCCGCTGCTGCAAAAAGTCGCCGAACAGAGGCAACCGCTGCTTATCATCGCAGAAGATATCGGAGGCGATGCGCTCGCCACGCTCGTGGTCAACAAGCTGCGCGGCGCGCTCGTCGTCGCCGGGGTCAAGGCGCCGGGCTTCGGGGATCGCCGCAAAGAGATGCTCGAAGATATCGCCATACTGACCGGAGGACGGGTCATCAGCGAGGATACCGGCGCGAGCCTGCACAACACGGGCCTGGCCGAACTCGGGCGCGCCAAGAAAATAGTGATCGACAAAGACAGCACGATCCTCGTCGAGGGCAACGGCAAACCGGCCGAGATCGCCGGACGCGTCAAAACATTGCGTGCACAGGCGGCGGCGTCAACTTCCGAATATGATCGAGAGAAATTGCAGGAACGGTTGGCGAAGCTTGTGGGCGGCGTAGCGGTGATCAAGGTCGGCGCGGCGACAGAGATGGAGATGAAGGAAAAGAAGGCGCGCGTCGAGGACGCCATGAATGCCACGCGCGCAGCGGTCGAGGAAGGCATCGTGCCGGGCGGCGGAGTGGCCTATGTGCGCGCGGCGCTGGTGCTGGAAAAATTCAGAATCTTCAAGAACGGCGAGGGCGATGCCGATGAACAGATCGGGGTCAACATAGTCAAACGCGCGCTTGAAGAACCTCTGCGGCTGATTGCGCAGAATGCCGGGCGGGAAGGATCGGTTATCGTCGCTCGGATCCGCGCCGAGAAGAATGAACTGATCGGATTCAACGCCCGGAGCGAAGAGTTTGAAGATATGGTCGCGGCCGGCATCATAGATCCGGTCAAGGTCACGCGCACAGCGCTGCAAAACGCGGCTTCAATCGCCGGATTGCTTCTCACCACCGAGGCGCTCGTTTCGGATTACCCGGGAACCGAGCCGGAAACGGGCATGCCGGCGGGTGGTGGAATGGGTTTTTAAGCTCTCTAAATCTGCATATACGAGAGCGGGGGGCAGGAGAGATAACGGAAATAAGCGTTTTCCCGGTTTATTTCGTTTGTTCCGTTATCTCTCCTGCCTTGTTTTATTGAAAAAATCCAGTATCAACAGCATCGGCGACCGGGTATCCCGGCTCAAGCAGCCCAGGTGGGTGGATGAAGAGCCGATACGTGCAGAAGTGTTCGGCATCGATCGGTTGGAACGATATGCGGCGACCAAGGCTTGTGAGCAGGAGATTGGCGACCAGCCGCTGCGCGGTCAGTCCCTGCTGCCGCGTTTTGAAGACAACGTGCGGGAGTTGCGCACCGCCTTTCGCACGCTGACGGCGAGCGTGCAGTCGGGACAGCCCGTCTCTCCCGCCGCCGAGTGGCTGGTAGACAACTTCCATACCGTAGAGGAACAATTCCTCCGGATTCATCAGGACCTGCCGGAGCGTTATTACGTCCGCCTGCCCAAGCTCAGCACGGGCCAGATGCGCGGTTATCCGCGCATCTACGAACTCGCACTCGGCTTTACTGCACACACCGACAGCCGATTTGACCGCGAATCATTGCAGCGGTTTGTCAGGGCCTATCAAACGGTCAACCCGCTGACGATCGGCGAACTCTGGGCCGCGCCGATCACGCTGCGTCTGGCGCTGATCGAAAATTTGCGACGCCTGACGGTGCGGATAGTGATGCGACGCGATGAACGCGCCGAAGCCGACCGCCTGGCTGACTGTCTGCTTGCGGCCTCGGACGAGGTGCAGCGCGCGGAGGTGGTCGAACTGATTCAACACCTGGAAAAGCGGCCGGCCAGCAGCCGCGCTTTTGTCGTGCAGATCGCGCAACGATTGCGCGATCTGGACCCTGATATCGAGCCGATCGTCGAATGGCTGGAGCGTGCTGCACAGGCGCAAGAATCAAGCATCGAACAGATCGTGCAGCAGGAGCATCATCGGCAAGCCGCCGCACAAGCGACTGTCGGCAACATCATCACGAGCATGAACCTGCTGTCGCGGCTCGACTGGCGCGACATAGTCGAAAGCGTCAGCACCATTGATCTGCTGCTCGGCACGGATCCGGCGGGAGTATACGCTCAGATGGATTTCGCCACGCGCGATCGTTACCGCCACGTCGTCGAAGAACTCGCCCGCCGCTCTCCCTTCGACGAATTGGAAGTCGCACAACGCGCCATCGACCTGGCGCAAGCAGCCGCGCGCGAAACGTCCGGTCAACAGCGGGCCCACACGCACGTCGGCTACTATCTGATCGACGACGGCCTTGAAGTACTTGAACGCGATCTCAATTATCGTCCCGCACCGGGCGAGCGTATGCGACGAATGGCGCTTGGTCGCCCGACGGCTTTTTATTTCGGCGGCCTCGCGTTGCTGACCGGGTTGGTGCTGACGGTACTCGCGGCGATAGCCGGGCGCGCCGGTGCGCCGATCCGGCAGTTGTGCGCCGCAGCCCTGCTTGCCTTACCGCTTGCGGTCGATTTCGCCGTCACGATGTTGCACTGGATCGTGACTCATACATTCGAGCCCCGAATTCTGCCCAAGCTGGACACCGAGCCGGCATTGCCGAATGAGGCGCGCACGATGATCGTAGTGCCGACGATGTTGACTGGTGCGGCTGTGGTCGAAGAGCTGATCGAAAAGCTCGAAGTGCATTATCTGGCGAACCAGGATGAGCGGCTTCATTTTGCGCTGCTTGCCGATTTCGCCGATGCCGATACCGCGGAGATGCCGGAAGATGAAGTCCTGTGCGATGCGGCGCTGGCGGGCATCGCCGGACTCAACGCGCGGTATGGACCAGCGGCTCCGGCGGCGGCTGAACAGGAATTTGAACGAGCGGAGGGCGCACAATCCGCGCCGCTGCCTCGCTTCCTGTTGCTGCGGCGCTCGCGCCAATGGAATGCGGCCGAAGGCCGCTGGATCGCCTGGGAACGCAAGCGGGGCAAGCTCCAAGAATTCAACCGGCTGCTGCGCGGAGCAACCGACACCAGCTTCGTCGTATGCACGGCGAACGAAGATCTGCTCTCCGGCATCCGCTACGTCATCACGCTTGATTCAGACACTCAGTTGCCGCGGGATGCGGCGCGCCGGCTGCTGGCTACGATCCGCCATCCGCTCAACCGTGCGCAAATCGATGTGAAAAACCGGCGAATTGTTCGCGGCTACTCCATTCTGCAACCGCGCGTCAGCGCGACGCTTGAAAGCTGTGCGCGTTCGCAGTTCGCACGCATACTGTCGGGGAACACGGGCATCGACCCCTACAGCACGGCGGCCTCTGACGTCTATCAGGATCTGTTCGGCGAGGGGAGTTACACGGGCAAGGGTTTGTACGACGTAGACGCGTTTGAGGCCGTGCTGAAAAACCGCGTACCGGACAATACGCTGCTCAGCCACGATCTGTTTGAAGGTTTGTACGCGCGGACGGCGCTGGTGTCCGACATCGAACTGCTCGACGATACGCCGGAGCAGTACGATACCTGGGCCAAACGGCAACATCGATGGACACGAGGCGATTGGCAAATTGCGCGCTGGCTGCTTCCGAGAGTCCCTAACGATGAAGGAAAGATTGAGCGCAACACGTTGCCGCTCGTTTCGCGCTGGAAGATCTTCGACAATCTGCGGCGCAGCCTAGTAGCGCCGGCGCTCGTGTTATGGCTGTTTGCAGCGTGGTTCTGGCTGCCTGGAGCATCCTGGTGGGGAACGTTGTTTGCACTGCTGGTGGTGAGCTTCCCGGTCTACGCCCACGTCACGACGAGCCTGTTTACGCATCCGCGCGGCGTGGGGTGGTCGAGCTACTTCTGGCACGTCTGGGGGGATTTCGGAACCAACACCAGACAAGTCGCGTTGACCTGCGCGTTTCTTGCGCACCAGGCGTGGCTGATGCTGGATGCGATCGCACGCGTAGGCTATCGCAAACTCGTCTCCGGCCGCCGCTTGCTCGAATGGACGACGGCGGCGCATACCGAGCGCCACCGTCGCGGCGATCAGGCGGCTTTCCGGCGACTGCTCTATCCGGTGACGTTGTCTGTGCTGCTTGCGGCCGCGGCATTCGGCGTGCGGCAACCGGCAGCGCTGTGGCCGGCGCTCCCGTTTTTGCTTGCCTGGGCGCTGGCGCCGCGACTGGCATTCGTGGTCAGCCGCCCGTTGCGCCCGCCAAACGGTACGAGCAATCAACTGGGCAAGGTCGAGCGGCGAACGTTGCGATTGATTGCGCGCCGCACGTGGCGATTCTTTGAAACCTTCGTCGGCACGGACGATCACTGGCTGCCGCCCGACAATTTTCAGGAAGATCCGCGTCCGCTTGTCGCCCACCGTACCTCGCCGACCAACATCGGATTGCTTCTGCTTTCGACCGTGGCAGCGCGCGATTTCGGGTATCTAAGCCTGCTCGAATTGGTCGAGAGGCTGGAGTTGACGCTTGGCTCGATCGGTGGACTGGAAAAATACCGCGGCCACCTCTTCAACTGGTACGACACACAGAAACGTGCGCCGCTTCCGCCGTTATACGTTTCGACGGTCGACAGCGGGAATCTGGCTGGTCACCTTATCGCAGTCAAACAGGCAGCCCTCGCATTGTCGGATGAACACATTTTCGACGCACGACTGCTGAACGGCTTCCTGGATACACTTGCACTGCTGCGCGACGAAGCCGAACAGATCGGTAGGATCAAAGGTCGCGTGCGGGTAGTTGCCGGCGAACAGTTGCAACGGGAAACCGAAGCCTGTTTTGCCCGGATCAATGCGCTGCTCGATGCGGCGAGTCCGGGCAGGATTGCGAATGAGGTCTGGGCGCGGTGTTTCGCCGATCTGCTGTCGTACGTCGCCGAAGCGGAAGATATCGCAAAGGCAATGGAACAGGAGCAGGGCGCCGCGGTACAGGGGCGGTTTGCGGAATTTCACCGCTGGCTTGCGCTGCTACGAAATCAGACGCTGGCGGCGCGGCGCGATTATGATGCTTTTATTATTTCCTGGGAAGCGGACCGTGCGGCGGATCTGACGCGGCGGATCGAGCACGCAGCACCGCAGGTATTGCCGCGTTGGGAGAAGTTGGCCGCCGAGTTAGACCGTATACCGACGCTGGGAGAGATTATAAAGATCGGCGCTGGACTGCTCGGCGAGATACGTACGCTGTCGGATGAAATCGCTGCGATGGAAACCGTCGAATCCGAAGCCGCCGGCCGCGAACTTGAGCGGCTTGGAGACTCACTTGCACGCGCGTCCGAGTCAGCCGTGCAACTGCGGCAAAGAGCCGACGCTGCTGCGCAAGACTGTCAGGCGTTGGTCGCCGCGATGGATTTTGGTTTTCTGTTGGACGAAACGCGCCGTCATTTCACAATCGGGTACGACGTAACGGCCGGCCGCTGCGATCAATCGTTCTACGACCTGCTCGCCTCCGAAGCCCGCCTTACGAGCCTCCTCGCCATCGCCAAGGGCGACGCGCCGCAGGAGCACTGGTTCCGGCTCGGACGCCAGTCGACGCAGGTGAACCGGCGCGGGCGCGCGCTGGTGTCCTGGACTGCGACGATGTTCGAATACCTGATGCCGCTGCTGGTCACGCGCGCCTACGCCCAAACTCTGCTCGATCAGACCTACACGGCGATCGTTGCCCGACAGATCGCTTACGGCCGGGAACACGGCGTGCCCTGGGGCGTATCGGAATCGGCCTACAACGCACGCGATCTGCAGTTCAATTACCAGTACGGGCCGTTCGGGGTGCCTGGACTGGGCTTGAAACGCGGCTTGAGCGAGGATCTGGTGATTGCGCCCTACGCGACGTTGCTGGCGACGATGATAGCGCCCGCCGAGGCGGTGCAGAATCTGGAACGCCTGGCGCAGCTCGGAGCACTCTCGCGATACGGGTTTTACGAAGCCATAGATTACACGCCGGAGCGTGTTCCGCAGGGGCGACGATGGGTAATTATCCGTTCGTTTATGGCGCATCATCAGGGCATGAGCCTAGTGGCGCTGGACAACGTTCTGCACTCGGATGTCATGCAGCAGCGTTTTCACGCCGACCCGCTGATCCGAGCAACCGAACTGCTGCTGCAGGAACGCATACCAAAGGGGGCGCCGTCGATCCGATTGCGGCCCGAAGAAGTGATGCCAAACGTTGTAAACACGATCCCCGCGCCGCTCGCCGTCAGTTACGAATCGCCGAATCTGCCGACGCCGCGCACACAGTTGCTCTCGAACGGCAATTACTCGCTGCTGATTACTTCGGCCGGTTCGGGCGCCTCGTGGTGCAATAGTCAGGCGAGCGGGAACTGGGCTGTGACGCGATGGCGCGAGGACGCGACGCGCGATCACTGGGGGAGTTTCTGTTATCTGCGCGATGTACACAGCGGCGCACACTGGTCCGCCACCTATCAACCTGTAGTCGGGCGGAGCGCGCCCGCGCCTCAGGGCTATGAAGCAACCTTTACCGAGGAACGGGCCGTTTTCAAGCGCCGGGATAACGGCATCGATACGCGGACCGAGATTCTGGTCTCGCCCGAAGATAACGCCGAATTACGCTGCGTCACCTTGACGAATCGATCCTCCAACGTGCGCGAAATCGAGTTGACCAGTTATGCCGAAATCGTCCTCGCGACGCCGGCGGCCGATGCCTCACACCCGGCGTTCAGCAATCTTTTTATCGAAACTGAGTTCTTGCCGAAATCTCAGGCGCTGATTGCCCGCCGCCGCCCGCGTTCGCCCGAGGAAACGCCCGTGTTCGCCGTTCACACGCTGACGATTGAGGGCGCAACGGTCGGCAACGTGCAGTATGAAACCAGCCGCCGGCGATTCCTCGGACGGGGCCACGATACGCGCACGCCGCTTGCGATCACCGAAGACCATCCGCTTACAAACACCGCCGGCGCCGTGCTCGACCCGATCTTCAGCCTGCGCCGGCGCGTGCGGTTGCTACCGAACGAATCGGTGCACGCAACTTTTTCAACGGCCGTAGCTCATTCGCGTCAACATATAGAGATGCTCGCCGACAAATACCACGACAGCGACATCTTCGCGCGCACCGAACAGATGGCCTGGACAAAAGCACAGATGGACTTGCGCCATCTGAACATCTCGCCTAACGAAAGCCATCTCTTTCAGCGACTGGCCGGTCGCGTCTTCTATTCCGACAACTCGCTGCGCCCACACTCAAGCGTGCTTGCGCTCAACCGACAAACTCAATCTGCTTTGTGGAAATTCGGCATCAGCGGCGATCTGCCGATCGTGCTCGTGCGCATCAGCACCTCGCTCAATGAGATGGCCGAACTCGACATGGTGCGCGAGATACTGCGGGGCCATGAATATCTGCGGACCAAAGGACTATCGCTCGACCTCGTTATTCTCAACGATCATCCGCCCAGCTATCTCCAGACCCTGCAGCAGGACATTCAACAATTGCTGCGTTCGACGGGCCTGCAGAACCGGCAGGATCAACCCGGCGGCGTCTATGTCCTGCGCAGCGACCAGATGCCTGAGACGGATAAATTGCTGTTGCACGCCGTGGCTCGCGTCGTGCTCGTAACCGAACGGGGCTCTCTCGAAACACAACTCACACGACGCCCGGCGGAAGATAACCCGCCGCCCAACTTTATTGCACGCCGCGCTGCACCGACCGCCGCTGCAATGCCGCCGCTGCCGGTCTCCGCACTCCGGTTTTTCAACGGACTCGGCGGCTTTGCACGCGATGGGCGCGAGTATGTCACCAGCCTCAACACCGACCAGTGGACGCCGGCGCCGTGGCTCAACGTCATCGCCAACGAACTGGATTTCGGCTTCCAGGTGGCGGAATCCGGTGCGGGGTATACCTGGTCGGTCAACAGCCGCGAGAATCGGCTTACGCCCTGGTCCAACGATGCAGTCAGCGATGCACCCGGCGAAATAATTTACCTGCGTGACGAACAAACCGGCGCCGTCTGGACGCCGACCCCGTTGCCGATCCGCGAAGCCTCGGCCTACATAATTCGCCACGGACAGGGCTACACGAAATTCGAACATACGAGCCACGGGATCGCGCAGGAGTTGCTGCTGTTTGTCCCGCTCTATGCCACGGTGAAGATTGCGCGGCTGCGTCTGGAAAATCTCGATACTCGCAGTCGGCGCCTTTCGGTGACCTCATACCACGAGCTCGTCCTCGGAGTCAGCCGCGAGAAATCCGCGCCGTTCATCGTTACCGAACGCGATGAGGCCTCGGGAGCTGTGTTTGCGCGCAACTCCTACAACAACGAATTCGCGTCGCGCATAGCTTTCAGCGCCATACATCCGCCGCCGTTTAGCGCCACCGGCGACCGAAAATCATTTCTCGGACGCAACGGCTACGCATCCCAGCCCGCAGCGCTCGGACTGAAGCATCTCAATGAACGATTCGGCGGCGGGCTCGATCCGTGCGCAGCTCTGCAAACCGTCATCGAGTTCGCGCCCGGCGAGACGCGCGAGGTGATCATCCTGCTCGGCGAATGCGATTCTGACGACAGCGCCCGCGCACTCACCCGCCGGTTCCTGCAGCCTGCCATGGTCGAAGAAGCCTTTGATCGCGTCGTGCAGTATTGGGAAGAGGTGCTGACCGCCGTCGAAGTCCGGACGCCGGATGAAGCGATGAATCTCATGCTCAATCGCTGGTTGTTGTATCAGACGATCGCGTGCCGCTTATGGGCCCGTTCGGCGTTTTATCAATCGGGCGGGGCCTATGGCTTCCGCGATCAATTGCAGGACGTCATGGCGCTCGTCTATGCAAGGCCGGAGCTGGCGCGCGCGCAGATGCTGCGCGCCGCCGCCCGTCAGTTCATAGAGGGAGACGTGCAACACTGGTGGCATCCGCCGACCGGGCGCGGAGTGCGCACGCGCATATCCGATGACCTGCTCTGGCTGCCTTATGTGATGGCGTTTTATGTCCGTGCGACGGGCGACCGGGCGATTCTCGACGAAGTCGTTCCCTTCATCGAAGCGCCGCCGCTCGGCGCGGATATTGACGATGCATACCTGGAGCCCCGGGTTTCCGCCGAGGAAGCAACGCTTTATGAACACTGTCTGCGCGCCATCGATCGCAGTCTGGCGGTGGGCGCACACGGATTGCCGTTGATCGGCGCGGGCGACTGGAACGACGGACTGAACCGCGTCGGGCGCCGCGGCAAAGGCGAGAGCGTGTGGCTCGGCTGGTTCCTCCACGCAACGCTGACAAACTTCATTCCGTTCTGCGACGGACGCGACGGGCCCGAGCGGGTAGATCGTTACCGCCGTCATCTGACGAAGCTCAAAGAAGCGCTCGAAACGCAGGCGTGGGACGGCAACTGGTATACGCGGGGCTTTTTTGACGACGGCACGCCGCTTGGATCGGCGCAGAATGACGAATGCCGCATCGATTCGATCCCCCAATCGTGGGCGGTGCTCTCCGGCGCGGTGCGGCCGGATCGCGCAGACCGCGCGCTCCGCGCCGTCAAAGAGCATTTGCTGCGAAAAGACGACGGCCTGATGCTGCTCTTTACGCCGCCTTTCGATCGCAGCCCGCAGGAACCCGGCTATATCAAGGGCTACGCGCCCGGCGTGCGCGAAAACGGCGGCCAGTACACGCACGCTGCGGTCTGGACGCTGATGGCATTCGCCGAATGCGGCGAGGGTGATCTGGCAGGCGAACTGTTTGCGCTCCTCAATCCGATCAACCGCTCGGCAACACGCGCTGCCGTAGCGAGATACCGCGTTGAACCCTATGTCATGGCCGGCGACGTTTACGCCGTACCGCCGCATTCGGGACGCGGCGGCTGGACGTGGTACACGGGTTCGGCCGCCTGGATGTATCGCGCCGGGCTGGAATCTATTCTTGGGTTTTACCTTGAAGGCGAGAGACTGCGTCTGGCTCCGTGTATTCCGCGCGCTTGGCGCGAATTTGAACTCAACTTCCGGCACAAGGACACGCAATATCACATCAAGGTGGAAAATCCGCTTGGCGTCTGTAGCGGAATTGTGCGCCTCGAACTCGATGGTGAAAAGCAGGCGGGCAATGAAATCCTGTTATCCGATGACCGAGGATCGCACAAAATCCTGGTTTTGCTTGGCGAGGCCGGAGAGTAAAGAAAGAACGCGGAAATCACGGAATAATGATGGGCGGCGCAAATAATTCACACAACCGCAGATTTCTGTGTTAAGCTCTCGCCAGTTGAATAAAAGCCTCTTTGGTTTATCGCATCGCTGCTTGCCTTCTTCAACAGACCGCAACAAGCTTTTCCATCGAACTAAAAGTCCGCTCAATTCTTCAACTGGAGCCGGCGCTTCCGGCGGCAAACGGTGTTGGGCGGTCAATCGTGACTCGCACAGTCGGGCCGTGAAGGCAGGCAATTAGAGACGCAATGAAGCCGCTCTTTGATTTGAGCGCCGATTGCGGCCCAAGGAACCGTTCCCATGGCCCGGTCGATGGCTTCAGTTTGATTGAGAGGAAATCAATGTCAGTAAAATTATACGTAGGAAATCTGGCCTTCAACACTACCGAGCAGGATCTTCGGGATGAATTCGGCCAGCACGGACAGGTCAACTCCGCAAGCATAATCACCGACCGCGACTCGGGCGCCTCGCGCGGCTTTGCGTTCGTTGAACTCGAAACCAGAGAATCGGCAACAGCCGCCATCCAGGCCCTGAACGGCAAGGAACTCGGCGGTCGTGCGCTCAATGTCAATGAAGCCAAGCCGAGAGAAGATCGCGGCGGCAGTCGCGGCGGCAGTCGCGGCAGCAACATGGGCGGCCGACGCTACTAAATCAGACTGCAACTCAATGGGTTGAAGAGAAACTGCGGAATACCCGGCTTCTCTTCAACCCCGGCTCAGCGCTTCCTTCACCGACTTGAGCGCAGCGGCGTCGGGATGATCGCGGTAAAAAGGATCGAGCGGAAAACATCCCGACACCAGTCCGTTGCGCGGCCCCGTAGTGCAATCGCTGAATGTGCGGCATAGCCGTTTTGCCTGAAGCCTGCGGCCCGCAAGCACGTCCGCCGGCAGGTCGTGGTAGGAAAGCACGAGCCTTCCAAGCCCTACGAAATCCGCGCCGCCCGTACGAACCTCGTACTGCGCTACGGCCGGCAGCCATTCCTGCAAATATGTATACCCCGAACCGACGATGCAGAGTTCCGGATAACGCGACTTGAGTTCGCGCGTGACTTTCAACTGACGCGCGACTCCTGCGAGCGGATCTTCGGGCGGCAGATAACCGTCCGAGGGCGGAAACAGCGCGGGTCGTTGTATGTGCGGATTGTAGTAGGGGCTGCCCGCCGATGTGCACAGAAGTTTTATACCGAGTTCCGGCAGCAGTTCGCAAAACCGGTACGTTTCCTCAAGATCCATCTGCAACGGATCTTCGGCGTCTGTGCCGAAGCCGTATTGATAAAGCCCCTCGAACGATTCCGGTTCGCCTACACGGCCGGCGCCCATGCGAAACGGCAGCAGGTCGAATGCGCTCAATCTGACGCCTATTTTCAGCCCCGGCGCATCGCGGCGGATGCCTGCAACGGTTTCGCGCAGGAATCTGGTGCGGTTCTCGAAGCTGCCGCCGTAGCGCCCGCTGCGCGTTCTGGCGCTCAGAAATTCGTGTCCGAGATAACCGTGGCAGTGCTTGAGATCGACGAATGCGTATCCGGCGGCTTCGGCCCTTACGGCCGCGCGTACGAAATCCCCGATAAGGTCGTCGATTTCACCGTCGGTCAGACAGGGATCGTCGGGCTTGATGCCGAAGCGCGCATCGAGCAGCGGATGGTGATAAAGAATCCTGGGTTCGAGTTTCTTTTTATCGTTCGGGCGCGCGAAACGGCCCGAGTGCGTCAGTTGAAGACCTACGAGAAGATCGTCGGTCCGGCCGAAATGCGCGGCGTGTTCGGCGACGAGTATGTTGAGCAGGTCTTCAACTGACGCACTCGTTGCGTCATTGGAAACGAGCTGATTGGGATTGGCGCGGCCGTCGTGCCTGACGGCTACTGCCTCGCCGCCCCAGATGAGTTTTGCGCCGCTTGCTCCGAAATGACGCCAGCGCCGGCGCGTCAGATCCGTGGGTTCGCCTTCGGGCGTTCCGTCCCACCCTTCCATCGGCAGTATGCAGAAGCGGTTGCCGATCCGGAAACCGTCAAGGTCGTAAGCGCGCGCAAGCGGCGAGGCGGGCGCAGATTCGATTTCACGGTCGAACGGAAGATCGACGCCCAGCAATTTCAGATAGGCGTTGAAGTCGGCGGCGGTCTTTAGCGAAGCAATGCGGCGATAAGACATGTTGAGTGCTGAGTGCAATGGAAACCGAAGTTCTTAACCGAAGTTCTTATGCATATTGAGCCGCGAAGCGGCGGAAGAACTGTAGCCCAGGGCGCGAGCCCTGGGTGGGTGTGGAAAAAGCCTGTAAGCCCCGGAGGGGCGAAAGATCTTTCGCCCTTTCAGGGCTCGGACGTTCTTTTTCTGCTGACCTGGCGCTCACGCACCAGGCTACAGATCTTTCGCCGCTTCGCGGCTCAATATGCATAAGAAATTCGGTCTCCATTGCACTCAACACTCAGCACTCAGCACTTCTTCTTCTCGCTCAGCACTTCTTCATTGCGGAGCCTTCGCCAGTCCATGGCGATAAGCGTAAAGCATAAGTTCTATACGATCCGAGAGGTCGAGTTTTTCGAAAATCGAGGTCAGGTGATGGCGGACAGTGATTTCGCTGATGAAGAGGCGTTCGGCGATTTCCTTGTTCTTGAGTCCTTCTCCTACGAGTTCCACCACCTCGCGCTCGCGTTTGCTGAGAGCGGCGATTTTGCCGGCCTCGGGATCGACTTTTGCCGGACGGTTGCCGCGCGTGAAGTCGCTCAGCAGGCTCGCCGTCAGGCGCGGATCGAGCCATACCTCGCCGGCCGATACACGTTCTACGGCGTTGATTACGACTTCAACGGCCTTTTCTTTCATCACGACGCCCATGGCGCCGAGGCGCACGGCCTGACGATGGACTTCGAGATCCTTGAGTCCCGTGAGAATGATGACCTTGGCTTCCGGAACTATCGAGAGCAGTTCGGGCAGCAGGTCAAGCCCGCTCGTATCGCCGAGATCCAGGTCCAGAAGAATGATGTCGGGCGATGTCTGTTTTGCAAGTTCCAGCGCCTGCTCGCCGTCTCCCGCTTCGCCTACGACCACGAGTCCGGACCGCGACTCGATGACGAGCTTCAGGCCGGCGCGCACGATTACGTGATCGTCGATGAGCAGAATGCGGATCTCCCGCTCGGTCTGGGTCGTCATAAGGTTTCGATCCTGATCCGGGGTTGCGGCTTCGACTCAAGATCCGGATTATAAATCAATTGCTCAATCGTTCCTATCGGTTCCGGCCGAAGCGCGCGATTCGAGCACTCTCTTCAGGCGCTGAAATTCGGCGTCGAGATCATCGAGTACTTCGGCGGCTCCCTCGGTTTGTCCGGCGCGGCCGCGCGTTTCCAGATCCTCGCACAGCGCGCCCATTTCCCTGGCGCCGAAGGTATAGGCGCTGCCCTTGAGGCTGTGTGCGGCGCGGCGCAGCGCCGCGGCATCGCCCGCAGCCAACGATGCGCGCAGATCGTCCAGGCGCGTCGGGGTGTCCTGCAAAAACAGCGTTATCAGTTCGGTAAGGATCGATTCGCCCTGCTCCTCGGCCTGGCGCAGGCTTTCGAGCATTGCGGGATAAACCGTACCGGATCGCATCTCGGCGTCCAGATCGGGGCCGCTCGCCTGGGCCAGGGCGCGGCGCAGTTCTTCGGGTTTTACGGGTTTGCTGACGTAATCGTCCATACCGGCGTGCAGGCACTGTTCGCGATCGCCCGGCATGGCGTTGGCCGTCATGGCGATTATGCGGGGCTGACTGCGCACGGGCCAGTCGCGCCGTATGCGGCGCGTCGCTTCGAGCCCGTCCATTTCCGGCATCTGCACGTCCATCAGAACCACGTCGAAGGGCTGGCGCTCGAGCGCGGCGAGCGCTTCGACGCCGTTGTTGGCGACCTGGGCGCAGTAACCGAGTTTTTCGAGCATCATCAGCGCCACCTTCTGATTGACCAGATTGTCCTCGGCCAGCAGTATGCGCAGCGGTTGCACGGTTGAGAGTCTTTCCGGCGGCGGCGCCTGTGGAAACGGAGAGGCGCTGATGCGCAAAGGATCCGCAAACAGATTCCCGAGCGCCTCGCCAAGCCTCGCAGCCTTGAGGGGTTTCGACAGCACGGCTGCAAGCGGCAGTTTGCCGCCGAATCCGCGCCGCGCAAGCTCCTGCTCGGTGCGCGATTGATTGGTCGCAATTACCACACACATCGGTGCGCCCGGCCCGAGAGCCGCAAGCCACTGCAACTCACCGCGATCTTCCGAACCCGTTTCGATCAGCAGCGCATCGAAACGCTCCCCGTTTGCAAGCCGTTGCCCGGCTTCATCGCGCGCAACGCACTCGACGGCCTTCACATCCCACGCGCGCATCTGACGGCTGATCATCATCCGCCGCGCGGCATTGGAAATAATCATCAGCACCCGCCTGCCCGCCAGCGCCTGGGGCGCGGTGCGCGCAAAGCTGCCCGCAGGAGCCTCACCCGTGCGAACGGTGAAATAAAAAGTCGATCCGCGCCCGGCTTCGCTTTCAACCCAGATCCTGCCTCCCATCAGATCGCACAGCCGCCTGCTGATGGCGAGTCCGAGGCCCGTTCCGCCGTAATGGCGCGTAGTCGAGGCGTCGACCTGGCTGAAGGAGCGGAAAAGCCTGTCCATACGATCGGGCGGGATTCCGATGCCCGTATCGGTCACGGCAAAGCGCAATTCGACCGCCCCATCGATGTCCCGCACCTTATCTACCGTAAGCGATACTTCGCCGTCGGCGGTGAACTTCACTGCGTTGCTGAGCAGGTTGACCATAACCTGCCGCAGCCGGGTATCGTCGCCGAGTATCGCTTCGGGCACGCCTTCTTCCATGAAGTACGCCAGTTCGAGATCCTTCTCCGCAGCGCGCACGGCTACAAGATCGAGCGCAGCCTCGATGCAGGCGCGCAGGTCGAACGGACGGTGCTCAAGCTCCAGTCTGCCCGACTCGATCTTGGAGAAATCCAGAATGTCGTTGATTATGGTCAGCAGGTCTTCGCTGCTCGATCGTATGGTCGCAATCAGGTCGCGCTGCTGCGGGGTCAACTCGCTGCCGAGCAGAATGCCCGTCAGCCCGATTACGGCGTTCATCGGCGTGCGTATCTCGTGCGACATGTTGGCCAGAAATTCGCTCTTCGCCTTGTTGGCCGTCTCGGCGGCGTCCTTCGCCTGCCGCAGTTCCTCGGCCACCTGTTTCTGCGCCGTGATGTCCTCTACGGTGCCCACATAACCGATCTTGTTTTCGTCGGCATCGAAAATCGCGCGCGCACGCGCACGCAGCCAGCGCAACTCGCCTGCGGGAGATACCGCGCGAAAGTCGCGCGCAAATTCGCCCCCCGACAGGCTTGCCGCCGTCCATTCGTCGATGATTCCCTGCTTGTCTTCCGGGTGTATGGGCTCGATTCCCTCAGTGGGCAGATCCATTCCGGCGCGCAATCCGCAGATTTCTTCGATCCTCGTGTTTGCATACGTAATACGGTACTGCCGGTCGATCTGAAAAATACCTATCGGCGCCGCATCGCTAAGGACGCGGAAACGCTCTTCGCTTGCGCGCAACGCGTCCTCGGCCAGCTTTCGCGCCGTGACGTTGCGGTAAACCCATAGGTGGCCGCGGTAATAATCGCCGATAAAAATCGGGTGATAGTCGCGCTCAAACACGCGCCCGTCCGCCAGCCGCACCTCCTCGCCCACAACAATCCGGCGCTCGCCGAGTATCCGGTCGATGCGCGCCGGAAATTCCTCCGGCGCAGACAACAGGCGCCCGAGTTGCTCGAAAATCTGCGCGCAATCGACGCCGAGCATCGTCTCGGGCGGCACGGCGATGTCGAACATGCGGCAGAATTCGCGATTGGCAAGCACCAGCCGCCTCGCCTCGTCTTCTACGATTACCCCCTCGTTGAGCGCTGCAACCAGCGCCGCAAGCCGCGAGTTGACGGCCTTGAGCGCCTCCTCGGCGCGAATCCTCGCCGTCACGTCCTGCGCGTGTCCGAGCACGTAGGGAGCGCGGCCCTGTTCTTCCAGCCTTACGTTCTGATAGGACCAGACGCGATCCTCTCCGCTGCGGGTCTGAACCACGAGCAATCCGCTGTCGGTCGGACGCTCGACTATGCGCCGCAGGTAATCGCCGAGCTGCTGCCTGACTGCCGGCGCCAGAAACTCGCCCAGATTGCGCCCCACAATCTCCGAGACTTCATACCCGATCGAACGCGCCCCGGCCATATTGACGCTCAATAACCTGCCCTCCAGATCGTGGGTGCAGATCATGCCCTGCGTGTTCTCTACCAGATCGCGATAGCGCTTTTCGCTTGCGCGCAGCGACTCTACTACCCTTTGTCTAGAGATGAAGTCTCCGAGACGCCGCCCCGCTTCAAGAAGCAGTTCGCGCAGCTCTCCCCCAGGTTCCGCTGCTTCGCGGCTGAAAAACAGGCACGCGCCCAACGTTGCGTGAATCGGCAATGCAATGGCGCCGGCTATGCGCGCACGCGCCGCTTCAGCCGGATCAAGCCCGAACTGCTGCGGATCGTCGGTCCATATCACATCGCCCGCCTCCAGCGCGCGCCGAAACAATGCGGGATTGCCGGCCGACAGCGAAGCTGCAAGCGGCGCAAGCTCCGGGTCGCTGCTCCATATTTCAACCGGCAGCAACGGCCCCGAGTCGCCCTCCGCCAGCCACAGCGCACCGCACGACCATCCCCACGCACTGCCCAGTACTTCAAGCACCTGCGGCGCAGCTTCGGTGATGGTCTCGGCCTCGGCCAGGACCAGCATCACCGCAGTCCGGCAGTATTGTTCGCGCGATTGCGGCGCGCGCAGAAGCTCCAGGGGAGGCGTTTTCATCATCAGCCGTGCTTTCTAAGGTGCGGTCGCCCGCACGTCCATCCGCGGAAATTGTCGGACGGCGCCTATCGGAAAGATTTGGGCGACGGCGAATGATAGCCAAAAACCCCTCGTTTCGGGAAGCAATAAGCTGAAGAGTAACGGAACAAACGAAAATAAACGGAATAAATGGAAACATGTATGGTTTCCGTTTATTCCGTTTATTTTCGTTTGTTCCGTTACTCTTCAGGCTGCATCGATCATAGGGGGCACGTCGAGATCCAGGAGGTGACGGAGCAGAATTGCAGGGATGAGCGGTTTGTGGAAACGGGGGATGTCGTTGCGACCGGTGATTTCCGGCGGAATCTGGTCTTCGGGGCAGGCCGTCATAACGATCACGGGCAGCGGTTTGGGGCGGGCGTCGATGGCCGCAAGCACCTCGGCGCCCGAGAGTTTGGGTAAAATCAAATCCAGCACGACGGCGTCGGGACCGAAATCATCCATTAGTTGCAGCGCCGTTTCGCCGTCCCCGGCCTCGGCAACCTCATAACCCGCCCGCGTCAAAAAGAAACCCAGCAGACGTGCAACGTGGCGTTCATCCTCAACGATCAGTACTTTTCCCATTCTTTTTTCCATCGCCTTGTGCTGCATTCCGTTCGCCAGGCGACCCTCCCGCCGGATACGAGCGAAAATTCTGGCGGCGCAGCCCCCACACCGCGCCGCCAGTCTACGCGCAAAATCTCTGTATCGGACTCTGCGCGCAATCTGTCGCTCCCCGACAGTCCCTATAAAACCACGAACCTCCCGCATCCCGCATCGTTGCCCGCGACCAAATTTACTGGTCGCATGCGACCGTTTTCCCCCCAAAGCAATGGCACAATTGTGCCATTGACGAACCCGCAACCCGCCCCGCCTGCCCCGATTTCGTCGCCATTTTGCCGAGCCGATGCACCAGAACAATCATTGATCTGACGCGGGCGCGGGTGTAGAATGCCGCTCTTCGCGACCCGTACCCGAAGCGGCCTATCCTTATTCCGGAATGGAGAGAAAACCTTGAGTATCAAAGAAATCGAACAAATGTTGGGAGAAGAGGGGGCGTCGCTGCTCACCCACGAGTGCCGTACAATCCCCAAACAATCACTGCATCTGCCCGGTCCCGACTTCATCGACCGTGTGTGGAAGGACTCGGACCGGTCCCCCGTAGTGTTGCGCAACATGCAACTGCTCTACAATACGGGCCGTCTGGCCGGAACCGGCTATGTCTCGATCCTGCCCGTAGACCAGGGCATCGAACATTCCGCGGGCGCAAGCTTCGCCCCGAATCCGATCTATTTCGATCCCGAAAACATCGTCAAACTCGCAATCGAGGGCGGATGCAACGCCGTAGCATCGACGCTAGGCGTGCTCGGCGCCTGCTCGCGGCGCTACGCCCACAAAATCCCGTTCATCGTAAAAATCAACCATAACGAATTCCTCTCCTACCCGAACAGCTTCGATCAGATCCTGTTCGGAAGCGTAGACCAGGCGTTCGATATGGGCGCCGTAGGCATCGGCGCTACGATCTACTTCGGCTCCGAAGAATCCAAGCGCCAGCTCCAGGAACTCACCGCCGCCTTCGAATACGCCCACGAACTCGGCCTGTTTACCGT
The DNA here is from genome assembly GCA_019639255.1 of Acidobacteriota bacterium. Taxonomy (GTDB): domain Bacteria; phylum Acidobacteriota; class Blastocatellia; order RBC074; family RBC074; genus JAHBSF01. The sequence continues at coordinate 45,066 of JAHBSF010000024.1, forward strand.
ATTGTGGTGCTATCTGCGCAATCCGGCCTTCAAGACCAAGGAAAAGGATTACCACGTATCGGCGGACCTCACGGGTCAGGCCAACCATCTGGGCGTGACGATCGAGGCCGACATAATCAAACAGAAGCTGCCCGAGAATAACGGCGGGTACAACGCTCTGGCCTCGAAGGAAAACCCCTACGGCAAAACCGACAACCGCATCTACACCGAGTTGACCTCGGACAACCTCATAGACCTGGCGCGCTATCAGGTCGCAAACTGTTATATGGGCCGCGCCGGATTGATTAACTCCGGCGGAGCATCGACGGGCGCGGGCGATCTGGCTGAAGCCGCGCGCACCGCCGTAATCAACAAACGCGCCGGCGGCATGGGCCTCATATCAGGACGCAAGGCCTTTCAGCGCCCGATGGCCGAAGGAGCCAAAATCCTCAACGCCATCCAGGACGTATACCTCGCCCCGGAGATCACCATCGCCTGATGCACCAGAAAGAGAAAAACGGAACATACGGAAATAACGGAATATACGGAAAAGAACCCGTGGGACGCATATTTTCCGTATATTCCGTTATTTCCGTATGTTCCGTTTTTCTCTTTCTGGTTTTATCGGCGCGCGCCGAGATCCTCGACCGGATGCTGGCTACGGTCAACGGGGAACTTATCACCGAAAGCGAAGTGCGGTGGGCGCTTGCGCTCGATCCCGAACTCGAACCCCTCTCGCTCAGTCCGGAAAACAGGCGCATCATGCTCGCGCGGTTGATAGATCAGAAGATCCTCGGCCAGGAAGCCGCCAAAATTCCGCAAAACCCTCCGACCGAAGAAGAGATCACCGAATACATCGAGGAACTCATCAGCGCCTTCCCTTCGCGCGAAGTATTTCAATCGCGGTTGAAGCGCGTCGGCCTCGATCCTACAAGCCTGCGCGATATGGCGCGCCGCCGGATCGAACTGCTTAAATACGTGGATTTCCGCTTCCGTTCCTTCGTCCTCATACAACCCGAAGAGATCGAGCGTTATTACAACGAAGTCCTCATTCCGCGCCTGCGCAATCGCGGCCTGACGATTCGCTCGCTGGAAGAAATGCAAACCGAAATCGAGGCCCGGCTCTCCGATCAGCGCATCAACGACGAACTCGACCGATTCCTCGACGAAGCCCGCGACGCCGCACAAATAGTCCGGCTCGCCGAGATCTGAACAGAGAACACGCAAGACACGGAAAGAGGAATTGTCCGGTTTTCTTTCCGCGCCTTCCGCGTCTTCAATTTCCGCGTGTTCCGCGTTCTCTCTCCTACCGCCGGACGCGTTTGAGCAAAAAATTCACAGACCTGCCGCCCATACCCTGCGGCGGCCTGAAGTCCACACCGCCGATACGGATCTTTCCGGCGAGGGCGTCGCCTTCGAGCCTTCCCTCGTAAAGCAGCACGCCGCGCGGGCGCATTCCGTTCATGAACCCGTAAGTCATCCCGTCCGCCGTAACGCGCAGGTATTCGAGCCGCCGGGTTCGATAGGGGTCAGGGATCGCGACATCTATTAATTCTCCGACCACAGCCCCATCCACGACCCGGAGCTGCAGCGTCAGATTCCCGCGTCGGGGCTCTTCCGGATTCATCCACACGTCGCCGACCCAATCGCCGATGTAGTTGCGCGCCTCCTCCGGCGTCGGAAACGGCGTCGAGAGCAACCCTTCGACCGTCTCTGCAGGCGGCGGCCGGCGCTCAACCTCGGCGATCTGTTCGAGCAGCCGGGCGCCGTCGGTCGGCGCGCCGTACCCGGCAGCGAGCACGTTGTAAATCTCGCGCGCCGCCGCTCCGCGCCCCTCCATCAATAAATCCTCGACGACGTTGCGCAGCAGCTTCTGCGGCGGCGTCAGATCGCGCAGCCTGCCGCGAAAAGGATCGGTGTTCGGGATCGCGACGATCACCGATTCAGGGATCTGCCCGTTGCGGCTCAGTTCGTGGCTCACCGCCGCAGCCGGCGGCACGTTCGCCTCGCCGTCAAGCACGATCGTCACCGGATAACGACGCTCGGGAGCACTCTGCGCATACGACGCCGGCAACGCGATGTAAATCCGGCGCTTCTCTTTGAGGATCGCAGATTCGATCTGAAATGATTGCACGCCGTTGCCGCGCGTCTCGCGAACGGTATGACCGTCCTCGGCAATCAACGATGGTGAAGATGTTTGGGACGGCTTTTCAAAAACCAGAAAATACATCTTCTTGCCGTACTCGGCGTCGTAAAATCCGGGCCGGTTGTCTTTAAAGATAAATCCCTCTTTCGCGACTTCTTCGCGCACGATCTCGGGCGGGATGACGTGCAGGCGGTGATATTCGGTGCGCGGCCTGCCGGCCGGCCCCTCGCCGTCGATGATCACCAGCCGCCCGCCGGGCTTCAAGGCCCGAAAGACCGCCCGCATCGTCTGGTCATACTCGCGAAATTCGTGATACGTATCGACGATAAGCACCGAATCGAGATCGCCCGGCAGGCGCGGATCGGCGCTCTCGCCGAGGATCGCCTCAACCTGCACGAGCTGTTCGCGCTCCTTGCGCTGCCGCACCTTGTCGAGCGCCGCCGGATCGATGTCGACGCCGTAAACTCGCCCTTCAGCCCCGACTCGCGCTGCAAGCCCGAAAACAAAATACCCCGAACCGCACCCGATGTCGGCAACACGGTCTCCGGGCTTCACCCCGAGCGCGTCAAATACTTCCCCCGGCCGCTGCCACGTATCGCGGTTGCGGTCGCGCTCGGATTCCTGCGCCGCCGCCGAGCCATCCCACAACCAATGGACCGCCAGTACAAACAGCACCGGAACAAACAACAAATGACGGAATTTTCTTCGGTTCATGGCCGGAAGTATGAACCTGTCGGGGTTTCGATGAGTAGCTTGAAGGGACAGACTGGACGTGTGGCGGGGCCAAGCGGATGTTGCCGCATATACGATCGCCTCTTACGCGATTTCCGTTGCTCCAGCGTATTCCGTGTTTATTTTTTAATTCTGTCAGAATTGTGCTTGATAACCCCTCCATTGTTTACGGAATCAGTATGGGGCATCTTGATCAAGCCTGAGGGTTAGTTGCGCTCGGAGACAAAACGCCGCTCGCACTTTTCATCGCAGCACCCGCCGGAGTCGTTCGCTGTAGCTGCGGCTCGCCGTCAACCGTGCACCATCCTTCATCGTCACCGTGTACTCGCCGTGTCCGCAGGGTTCAATCGATTCCACACGATCGATGTTGATGATGACTGAACGATGCACGCGGAAGAAGGTCTCCGGATCGAGCTGCGTTTCGATCGACTTGAGCGTCTCGCGCACCAGATGCTCCCGGCCATCGGCGTGCAGCCGGAGGTAATTATCCGCCGCATCGATCCAGTCGACATCGGCGGCGCGGACGAAGTGAATCCTTGCGCCCGTCCGGACGACGAATCGGTGCGGGCCGCGCCGCTCGGCGCGCAGACTCGCGACGAGATCCAGCAGTTGACGATCGCTCCCGCTGCCCGCCGTCCGCCTGATCCGGCCGACGGCGCGCCGCACAGCCGCGTCAAAACGCTCCGCATTGATCGGTTTGAGCAGATAATCGACGGCGTTGACTTCAAAAGCCCGGATCGCGTGCTGGTCAAAAGCCGTCACGAAAACGATTGCCGGCAGGTATTCCCCGGCTATGGATCTGACGACCTCGAAGCCATCCAGTTCGGGCATCTGGATATCGAGAAAAACCAGGTCGGGTCTCCCAAGCAGGATCGCTTCGACCGCCTCGCGCCCGTCCCCGCATTCGCCGCCAACCTCGATTTCCGGATACGCCGCCAGCAGCGTGCGAATCCGTTCGCGCGGCAACGGCTCATCGTCGACGATCAGCGCACGGATCATACTCTCGCTTCCTGAAGTTCCATGACCGGCGCCGTTCGGAAAGGAATGACCATCTCGACCCGCAATCCACCTTCCGCCGGCGTCTCCAGCGTCAGGCGCTGGCGGTCGCCGTAAAGCTGCTGCAATCGTTGCCTGGTATTGGACAATCCGATCCCTTCGCGTGGAAACGAACGATCAGTTTTCCCCGAATCCGGCGCCAGCCCCGGACCGTCATCGGCGACATTCAGATAAAGCTCTCCCCCACGATGCGTGGCGCTGATGCTCACGCACCCTCGACCGGCGCGCCGCGCAATACCGTGTTGCAGCGCATTTTCGACCAGCGGCTGAAGTATGAAAAACGGCACCAGCGCCGAGGTCACCAGAAAGTGAATCGCCAGGTTTCGCCGCCAGCGCTCCTGATAAACTGGAAATCGACGCGCCAGCCAGACATACAGCGGACTCGACAGCAAACAAGCGTAAAGCGTCAACGAACCGATGCCGAACAGACTCAGAAAATCCGAGGGCAGCCTGCCGCCGAGCGGGGCGCGGCTCCTGACCGGCAACGAAGCGACGAAGACTCCTAGCAGCGTCCCGGCTATAAACAGCAACGCGCCGACCGTTACCTGCCTCACCGGCAGTCCATTCGCTTCCGCCTGCTCCTTTGCGTCACTTCCGCCCATTTCCGTTTGTTCCGTTATCCCTCTTCGCCTTCGGCAAACTCACCAGATTCGCAAACAACCGGTACGCCCCCGGCACTCCCGCAGGCAACTGCCGAAACCACGCATAACCCGTGAATACGTAATTCCCCTTCCCGTACTGCGCTATCAACTGCCCGCCCTGTAGCTCCCGCCCCGATTCATCCGGCGCAGACAACAGCGGTACATACCGCTCATCCCACCCGCTCAGAAAATACAACCCGCGCTCCTGCACCCAGCCTTCCCAATCCCTGTCCGTAATCCGGTTCGGAAAATTGAATACCGCGTGCCCCGGCGCAAGAATCCTTACCCGTGCGTTTTCATCCGTGACCCGCTGATTGCCCTCCATCCTCACCGGATACGGCGCAAAATCCCCCCGCCCGAACTCCAGCTTGTTGTACTGCACAATCAGCGTTCCGCCCGCAGCAACGTATTCCAGCAGCCGCTTGTTGTTCGCCACTACATCCTCGCGCACTTCATATACCCGTATGCCGAGAATTATCGTGTCGTATACGGAAAGATCACCCGAGGCCAGTTCGGCTTCGCTGATTTCCCTGACCGCAAGGCCTAGCTGCGCGAGCGCTTCGGGTATGTCGTCGCCGCTTCCGCGCACGTATCCGACTCTCAAACCCGGCGCTACCCGCACGTCGAAAAGCTCCGCCCGCGCCCGCGCCGCGCGGTAAACGAAATGCGTTTCTATATGCGAATACGCTATCGGCGTGTAACCGCTCGTATACCGCCGGCCGTTTGCTTCCGCTACTGCCCGCAACTCAAAACTCCCCATAGCGCCCGCAGGCGCGGTGACGCGAAACAGCCGCGATGCACGCTCGCCCTGACGCGTAAACGCAAGCGGAGATGCATTGCCCTCCATCTTCCAGCCCGCCGGGACTTCCAGAATTACGCGCCCTTCGGTCCTTTGACGCGCGCCGTGCGTGATCTCGACCGATACTTCGCGCATCCTTCTATCGGCCCCCGAAGGAATGACTATCAGCCCCGGCCGCACCGAAAGCGCAAGCGCCGGAGCTACTTTCAACTCGCGGCGAATCTCGCCGAAGGTTTTATCCGAATACCTGTATTCAACCGGTTGTCTGATCGTCACCCGTTCGCCCGCGAGCGTCAATTCCACCTCGGCCTGCACCCTCGGCGGCGCAAACGGCAGGTTGCGCGGCATCGAAGCGTCCCAGTCGAACTGTTCGCGCGCGCGTTCGCGCACAAGCCAGTAAGGCTGCGTGTACGGCTCATCGTCGGGTATGCGCGAGCGAAAGCGCGCCGATGAATCCGCCGTTTCGCGCATACGCATAAACTGCGGCGCGCCTGCGTCCTCAACCGGCGCGCCCGTCATCCGCTCGGTCATCCAGCCGGACGGCGCTGCAAGCCGTATCTGTTCCGCTTTTGCGCCTGCTTTCCGCCCGATGTATACATTGACCGTAGTCTCGACCGTCTCGCCCGGCGTTACTATTTCGACCGTCGACAGCGCATCGACTACTACGCCGTGCGCCTTTACGAGCGCATCCGTAAATTCCCATTCCTTGCGCGCAAGCATCCCGTCCACCGTCGCTCTGGATACGGGATCGAGCCCTGCAATCGACGCCCGCAAGGCCCGCGTTTCGCGCAACCCGGCGGCCAGATGCGGTGCAACGCGCGCCGGATCTTCCGAGCGAAACTCGCTCATAGCCTTCGCCGCCGCATCCCTGATAACCTCAAGCGCCGGCCCGAATTTATCGCCCTCCGCTCCGGCGAATCCTGCAATGCCCGCAACCGAAACGTCGAGCCCGGTAAAAAACGACGTTTCGCGCGCCGGAACCTCCACGCTCGATGAAATGCGCGGGAACGTGCGCACCTGCGCGCCGCGCGGCTGTATCATTCCGAAATCCTGCGAACGATGTTTGCTGCGACCCTCGGCGGCAAGCTCGGCATACGACCGACCCAGTATCGGATCAAAACGGCCCGTGTCGATGACTGCGGCCGGACCCTGCGCCTGACCGAATATGCGGCCGTAAAGCTTGAGCACGCGCCAGGGCTGCAAACCTTCTTTCATCTGCTCGGGAAAACGCGCGGGATCGGCCGCCGCTTCGACAGCCTCGGGCGTGAGCATCCCCGCCGCCTGATGCTGCCCGTGCCCGTCGCGCGCCGTGCCGCTGAATCCGTTGACTACAACGAGCGGGCGCATCATCCGTATGACGCGCACCATATCGCCCAGAACTTCTTCCCTGTCCCATTTCGTGAGCGTTTCTTCTACCGAACGCGTGAAGCCGAAATCGTAAGCACGGGTGAAGTATTGTTCGGCCCCATCGAGTTTTCGCGCCGCGAGCAGTTCTTCGGTACGCAGAATACCGAGCCCTTCACCAAGTTCCGGCCCGATGCCGTTTTGCCCGCCCTCGCCGCGATTGAGCGACAGATAGGCGACGCGCGCTCCCTCGCCGCGCGCAAGATATACGAGCAGCTCCGTGCTCTCGTCATCCGGATGCGCCGCCGTATGAAGCACGCTTCCGATCGTCTGCAACCTGCGCAGGGCGAGCGCAAGACCCGAGGCGCCGCGGTCTTCGGGCGCCGGCCGCGTATCGGCCGATGCGGGCGACAGTGCTGATGGGACGGCAAGCGCAACAAGCAGCAACAGAGCGAGAACCTTCTTCATCATCGATTCCTTTTTGATCAATGGAAGAGAGACAACGGAACATACGAAATAAACGAAACAAACGGAAGGGTATGATCATTTCCGTTTGGTCTGTTTATTCCGTATGTTCCGTTGTCTCTCTTTTCGGCACATTATAATCCAGCCTCATCGAATCGAAAGACCTGCGCAACCCTCCGCAGCCGCGCCGAGGTAACCGCAACGGCGCGTTTTACATCAACCTCGACTATGGCGACCGTCGCCGGGTCTTCACCCTGCGGCAACCGCGCGGCGAAAGAACCGAGAATTGCAAGTTCGGGCGGGAGTGAATCCACTCTTGCAGCGTAGTTCGCAACGACCGCCGCCGGGTTTGCCGCCTCGCCGCGCGGCGCGTGAAACTCTACGATCGGCATACGCCGCAAAAGATTATCCGTCACCCTTCGGCGCAATGATTCTTCGGCTTCGGCGCCCGCGCCCAGGTATTCCCCGGCGAGAAAGACGATCACCTGCGTCCAGTCGATGCCGCGTTGTGCGACGAAGGCGGCGAAGAAATCGTCTGACAACGAACCATCGATTACGATCACCGCGCGCCCGTGCGCGGCAATCAACCGGCGGACAGCCTCGGCCGCCGCCTCGATGCTTCGTTCAGCATTCCGCTCCGCTATGCGTTCGCCGCCTTCATCGCACATCTTCGCTCCATTCCGAACTGACGGCCCGAACTGATGGAAAGCAACCGCAGCCCTTTTCCCCGGCGCGCAAAAATGTTAAATTCCCGTGCGTCGAAAACCAAAGCCAGCGCTGGGATAAAAAATATATACAGACGCCGTCAGGGTGATCCCCCCCTTACGCTCAGCAACACTGTATCAATAGCCGGTTTTTTTACATTGAGGAATACAAGGCATGGCGGTTTGCCCCTCCTGCGGAAGCTCGCGCGTGCGCAGCGGATACAAACCCGTTCCCTTTCCGCTGCGAATGTTCGGCGTCCGCGAACTGTTGTGCGACAGTTGCAACTATCTTTACCGCGCATTCTCGCCGCTGCCGCCGAAAAAACCGCACCGGCATCACCACCACCGCAAGGCCGATGTCTTCGCCGCCGGCGGATCGGTCGATCTGCAAACACTCAAAAAACCGCCGACCAACGCACCAAATCCAGTACCGGAGGCGACCACACATCCGCCGATCGAGCTGCCGCCGAGCGTAGATCCGGCCGCGAGCGCACACGCCCGCTCGCGCCACGCCGCACACACCTGCCCTCAGTGCGGCTCTGATAACACCAAACGACGCCGTCGCCGGGTCTGGGAACGCATCGTCTTTGCGCTCTCCGATAAACGCGCCTACATCTGCCACGACTGCGACGCATCTTTTTACGATCGCCATCACCACGATTAAACCGCGAAATACACGGGAAACTTTCCGAGCCTTCCGCGCCAACATTTCCGCGCCTTCCGCGGTTTTTCTTACTCTGCATCCAGCAGCATCGAAAACGCAATCACGCGCTTGCCGTATACAATCGCACCCTCGCGCACGCCGTCCCGCAGCCGCGGGAAAAGCAGCACGGTTTCGCGCGCCTCGCCCGCCCTGAGCCTCACGCGCCCGTCATCGGGAACCTTTTGGCCCGGAGCGTCGATGCGATCCTTCAGCTTGTATTCGCGACAATCCGAATCCAGCAGATAAACGCGCGCACGTTCTTCGACAAGCCAGCGCCCGCGGCTGAGCAGATAAACCGGAAGCGCAAAATCCGCATCATCCCCAACCGCATAACCCACCAACCGCACCCGCGTCGAATTATCGATGCGCTCGACGGCGCCGACCGCCAGCCGCAGCGCGCCCTTTTCTTGTTCAGGATCGGGCGCGCAACCGCGCAACCGCGCGCGCGCCGAAGCAAGCGCAGCACTTTTCCCGGTTTCCGCATCCGGCTTCGCACAACTCCCGAAAATCGCCATGGACAAAAGCCCGGCTGCAACTCCCGCGCGCGACAACCATTCTTTTTCGGGACAAAAAAGAGAGATAACCGAACAAACGAAATGAGACGAAAATGACGGAAAGATTGAATATTTCCGTATGTTCCGTCTTTTTTCGTTTGTTCCGTCGTCTCTCTTATGTCTCACGCTTTGTACCAATATCCCGTGGATCGATTTAACATAGTCACGCAACTTGTCACGTAACTTGTCACGCAACTTTACGCGATGAATTCATATGTTGGAAAGACGGCGCAGCACGGCACTCGAAATCGGTCTCGACCAGGGACTCGGCAATCTCGGCATCGAGGCCGAGGCCGCGATCCTGGTCGCCGCATCCGGCGGCGCAGACTCTACGGCGCTGCTCGACGCCCTCACGCGCCGTCATCGCGGCCCCGTCACCGTCGCCCATTTCAATCACCTGCTGCGCGGCGCAGAATCGGATGAGGATGAAAAGTTCGTGTCAGGTCTTGCCGCACGCCGCAAACTTGCATCGATCATCGAACGCGAAGACATAGCCGGGGCCGCGAAACTTGAGCGCCGCAACCTCGAAGCCGTAGCCCGCAACCGGCGCTACGACTTTCTCACACGCGCCGCACAAAACGCAGGCGCACTATACGTACTCACCGCGCATACACGCGACGATCAGGTCGAAACACTGCTGCTGCGATTGCTGCGCGGCGCCGGACCCGCAGGCTGGCGCGGTATTGCACCCCGCCGCAGGCTTGCCCGAAACGTAGAACTCCTGCGCCCGCTTCTTTCAGTCACGCGCGCCGAGGTCATTGCACACTGCGAATACTACGCACTCGATTACCGCACCGACAGCACCAACCTCTCTCCAACGCTCGCCCGCAACCGCGTCCGCCGCGAGGTGCTGCCCCTGCTCAGACAACTCAATCCGCGCGCCGATGAAGCCATGCTGCGCGCAGCCGCTCATATACTGGAGGATGAGGAATATTTAAGTTCACTCGCCGTATCTTTACTTGATGAGGCGGAAGCCGCGGCGAGAGATGAATCCAGGCCTGATATTGCAGGGGCCATCGATGTGCGGGTAATTGCGGGAGCGGCGCGGGCGGTGAGGTTGCGGGCGCTGCGCGAATGGGTAAGGCGGCGGCGCGGAGACCTGCGCAGAATAGATCAGGTGCATCTGGAGGCGATTGAAAGGCTTGCCGGACCGGGCCGCGGAGGGCGCGAAGCGGAACTTCCCGGCGGCGCACGCGTCAGGCGCGAGGCGCACCGGCTCGTTTTCATATGAAGAGAGACCGCGGAAAATACGGAAATGAAGACGCGAAAATTGCGGAAAGAAACATTGTTTCCCCTATTTCCGTTCTTCTTTCTGCGCCCTCCGCGGTCTGTCTTCGCGTGCAATGCAACCGAAGCGGCTATCGGGGCGTCTATAGACATCGGTGGGAGATAGGATAGAATAGGCGGCGCACAGGGTTTGTAAGGGAGGATATGGTTTGAACTCGACAATCAAACAAGGACTTTTCTGGGCGGCAACCATAGTAGGGGCGATCCTGCTCTATCAGCTTTTCCAGAATTCGGGTGGATCGCAGCCGCAGGAACTGACCTACTCGGCGCTGATTAAAAAAGTAAACGATCACGAAGTACAGGATGCAACCATCAAACCTACGGAGGTGACGGGCAATCTGACCAACCGCACCAAGTTCAAGAGCATGATCGCGGGCGAATTCGTCGCGCGGGATCTGGCCGAACTGATGAACAAAAACGGTGTGGCGGTCAAGTTCGAGCCGTCCTCGACGGGCGGGTTCTGGTTCAGCCTGCTGATGACCTCGGCGCCCTTCATTTTCATTCTCGCCTTCTGGATCTTCATGGTCCGGCAGATGCAAACGGGCGGCAACAAGGCGCTCTCCTTCGGCAAAAGCCGCGCCAAACTGCTCTCGAACCAGCAGAAGCGCGTAACGTTCAAGGACGTAGCCGGAGTCGATGAAGCAAAAGAAGAACTCCAGGAAATCATCGAGTTCCTCAAGGAACCCCAGAAATTCCAGAAACTGGGCGGACGCATTCCCAAGGGCGTTCTGATGATGGGGCCTCCGGGCACGGGCAAAACGCTGCTTGCGCGCGCCATCGCGGGCGAAGCCAACGTGCCGTTTTTCTCCATATCCGGCTCCGACTTCGTCGAGATGTTCGTCGGCGTAGGCGCCTCGCGCGTGCGCGACCTGTTTGAACAGGGCAAGAAAAACGCCCCGTGCATCATCTTCATCGATGAAATCGACGCCGTAGGCCGGCATCGCGGCGCAGGACTCGGCGGCGGTCACGACGAACGCGAACAGACGCTCAATCAGCTTCTGGTCGAGATGGACGGTTTTGAATCCAACGACGGCGTCATCCTCGTCGCATCGACGAACCGCCCCGATGTGCTCGACCCGGCGCTGCTGCGGCCGGGCCGCTTCGACCGGCGCGTAATCGTCAACCGCCCGGACGTGAAGGGACGCGAGGGCATCCTCGCCGTCCATACGCGCAAGATACCCCTCGGCGAAGACGTCGATATCTCGGTAATCGCGCGCGGCACGCCCGGATTCACGGGCGCGGATCTGGCGAACCTCGTCAACGAAGCCGCGCTCAACGCCGCTCGCTACAACAAGAAACTCGTGGCCATGGGCGATTTCGAGTGGGCGAAGGACAAGGTTCTTATGGGCTCCGAACGCCGCTCGGCCGTGATGTCGGACGAGGAAAAGAAAACCACCGCCTATCACGAAGCCGGCCACACCGTCGTCGGCCTCAAGGTGCCGAACGCCGATCCGGTTCACAAGGTGACCATAATCCCGCGCGGCATGGCGCTCGGACTGACGCAGCAGTTGCCCGAAGGCGACCGCTATACGCATTCGCGCGAATACATCGAAGGCTCGATCGCCATCCTTATGGGCGGGCGTCTGGCCGAAGAGGTCTTCCTCGATAAAATCACTACCGGCGCGTCCAACGATATCGAACGCGCAACCGAACTCGCCCGCCGCATGGTATGCGAGTTCGGAATGTCGAACCTGGGGCCTTTGACCTTCGGCAAGAAGGAAGAACAGATCTTCCTCGGCCGCGAAATCGCGCAACACCAGGATTACAGCGAAGACACGGCGATCAAGATCGATCAGGAAGTAAAGCGCATCGTCATGGAACAGTACGAGCGGGCGCGGCGCATCATTCTTGAAAACCGCGAATCGCTCGAACGCCTGGCGCAAACCCTGCTCGAACGCGAGTCGCTCGACGCCATACAGATCCGCCGGATCGTCGCCGGCCTCTCGCTCGACGACGATTCGCCGAAACCGCCAAAACATTCGGATAAACCCGCCGATAAACCGGCCGACAAGGAACCCGTTCTCAATCCGATACTGCCGCCCATCGCGGGCGGAAACCCGGCAACCGCGTAAGCAGAAGAGATAACGGAACAAACGAAATAAAACGAAAATTACGGAAAACTTGAATATTTCCGTAATTTTCGTTTCATTTCGTTTGTTCCGTTATCTATCTTTCCCTATAAACCTGGAACGGAAAAAGCATCTATTCCCTTATGTCGTCGCTCTTCTCTAATAGCGCTGGGTGATTATCTCAATCCGGTTGAAATATTCGTCCGGACGGCCTGCTTCCCATATCAAGTGCAACCATCTGGCTGCCTCGCCGACCGGCAATGATTGAGTGATGATGATCACTCCCGGCGAGATACAACTTTCAATGAAGCTGGCGAAATGCCACGGAAGTGTACGCTGATCGTGACTGACCAGGATCCGCCCCCTCTTCAGCCGCAGCCACTAACACTTCCAGATCCGGCACGCCCGTATGAAATCCGGCACTGGCAGCAGTATTGAAATCGATTTCGGGATTGAGTGGCAGCGTCGCGTCGATGATTCGGGCATTCAAGTCGTTGTCCGCCTGAAAACGGATGCTCATTTCGGCTGTGTATTTGCAGCGCGTTCGCGCAGTTGGCGAAGATGTTCTTTACTCCTAAGGAGGCCCGGGTACTTCGCTTCGAGTTGCTCCGCCAGCCGTTTGAAATCCCGCTCTGCTTCTTGAAGGTACTCCTCCACCTGTTCTTTATGGCGCAGATAATATGTACAGACGCCATATACCTGCTCCAGAGTAAGCGCGAGGAAACACTCGTGTTGGATCGTTTCAGGCGAAAGGCCCTCCTTAAACTGATAAATCACAGATTCAAGACTGATGGGCGTTCCGGCCACATAGTAGCCGCCATCGCGGGACTCAATGTAAGCCGGTACTACATCGAGGATTAGTGTTGTCTCTGGCTTCCTCATGGCTCTCTTCCATCTCTGCTGCATTTTCTCGCGCTCGGGAATTTCCTCGGTTTTCATTATACATCAAGAGTTTGGTCAAAAAGGGAGGCTAAGGGCAGTTTTCAGTTTGGAAAAACAACATAATCACGGAATGCGCGGAAGCAGCGGAAATCGCGGAAATATTCTGCTTTTCCGTAATTCCCGTTTCATTTCGTTTGTTCCGTTATCTCTCCTGCACGCCTTCGCGGAAAGCCGCAACCAGATCGGCGTGTCTCGCGCCGTTGCTTGCCAGTATGCCGCGCAGGTTGCGGATCTCCGGCGCGTTGTACCTCAAAGGCTCGCCCCGCGTATCGCTGACCACGCCTCCCGCTGCGCGCAGTATCGCCTCCGGTGCGCACGTATCCCACTGATTGGTGCGCCCGCTCGGATGTATGTAAAGATGCGCGCGCCCCTCGGCTATCAAGCCGAACTTCAAGCCCACGCTGCCCGACCGAATTGCCCCGCCCACGCCCAACCGCTCGCGTATGCGATCAACCGTGGGACTGTGATGCGAACGACTGAGCGCTATAACCATCCTCTCGAACCGGTTTTCCTCCACCACGTGCAGCCGTTTTGTAGACCATCCCTCTTCGACAAATGCGCCGAGCCCGGGCGCGGCGTAATACATTCGGTCGCTCGTAGGCTGATAAACCACGCCGAGCCGGGCTTCGCCCTCGACTGCAAGCCCGATCATTACGGCGAATTCGCCTATCCGGTCGATGAACTGTTTGGTGCCGTCCATCGGATCTATCAGCCATACACGCTCCCTTGCGAGCCGCGCAGCCGTATCCGGCGTTTCTTCGGCAAGTATGCCGTCGTCGGGAAACTCGCGGGCAAGTCCGCTCACGATAATTTCATTTGCAGCGTGGTCGGCTGCCGTGACCGGATCATCCACACCCTTCCATTGGATCTGCGCGTCGCTGCGATAAAGTTCAAGGATGCGCTTTCCGGCTCTGCGCGCAAGTTGCTTTGCAACCTCAAGTTCTCTCTCCATTGCACCTCGGTTCGTGTTAAGCTGCCGCCAGTTTATCAACACTTACGAGCCGTGTGCAAAACCGCACATCGGCATCCGCGCCCACAGGAGGCGTATATGCAGCATCACGCAGCTACAGAATCCGGAACAACCCACTACAAAAACCGGTTTCCCGATCCGGCCGCAGCCGGCCACTTTCGCACATCGCACGGACTTCAGATCTCATCCATCGGCCTCGGAACCTATCTCGGTCACCACGACGAACGCACCGACGACGCTTACCGCAGTGCTGTAGAGCGCTCGGTAGAACTCGGCTGCAACGTAATAGACACGGCGGCCAACTACAGGTTTCAGCGCAGCGAACGCGCCGTAGGCGCAGCGCTCAGGAGCCTGTTTGATTCGGGCGAATTCGGACGCGAAGAGATAGTCGTCACGACAAAGGGCGGATACCTGCCGTTTGACGGCCAGCCCCCGCGCCATCGCGGCGAAATAACCGCCTATATCGAAGACACTTTCATCAAACCCGGCATCTGTACATACGAGGATTTCGTTCAGGGCAGCCACTGTATGCATCCGCGCTATTTGCAGCACCAACTTGAACAAAGCCTCGCAAACCTCCAACTCGCATCCATCGACGTTTACTACCTGCACAACCCCGAATCGCAGTTCGCAGCAATCGGACGCGAGGAGTTTTACACAAGATTGCGCGACGCATTTGAATATCTCGAATCCGAAGTCGCCGCAGGCCGCATCGCCTGCTACGGTACCGCTACGTGGAACGGATACCGCGCCTCTGAAGACAGCCCCGAATTTCTTTCGCTCGAACGCGTAGCGGCGACGGCAGCAGAAGCCGCGGGCGGTGAACACCATTTCCGCGTAGTGCAACTGCCCTACAATCTGACGATGACCGAAGCATTGACGGCGGCAAACCAGCCGATCGGCGACAAACGCACGTCGTTGTTGAAAGCAGCAGGCGAGTTGGGCGTCACCGTAATGGGAAGCGCTTCTATTTTGCAGGCGCGGCTGGCCTCGAACCTGCCGGCAACCATCGCGGATTATTTTGCGGGAATGCATACCGATGCGCAGCGCGCAATCCAGTTTGCACGCTCGGCGCCCGGCCTGGCTACGGCCCTCGTAGGCATGAGCCGCGTCGAACACGTCGAGGAAAACCTGTCGATAGCGGCTGCGCCCCCGGTTACGATCGAGAATTATCTGCAACTCTTCAGCCGTTGATTCGTATACAAACACGGCAGGGCGACTACAACACAAGATCCCGATCAGAATCTTGATCAGAATTTTGACGCAGTTTAAGGAAGATTTATGTTGACTTGGTAACAAGCCCCGTGCTAGATTCCCGCCCTGCTGCCGGATGCGGCATTGATCATTTCAGGAGTTAACAACCAACCCATCGGGAGGGTTTTATTGGCGAAGATCTTATAACAAAACCGCTTCGCCCGGTAACAAAGGTAAAACTGCAACAGGCAGGAAACAGCAAGTCTTATTCAGTAAATCTATGTATAACGCGCAAGCAAACAACCCGGCAATAACGGCTACCAGGATTCGAACTGCGCCGTTCAGCCCGTTTATGGCTACCGGGAAGGGTTTGCTTTGCGCGCTTTCGTTTTCCGGAGTCGGGCAACGGGTGCAGGATGTCGACCACGTGGTCGGACAGCGCCTGCGCTCGGTGGTTGTCGACGGCGGATACCGGAGGGGGTTACCTGTTGATCCATAGGTAGCTTCCGCATAGCGGGTGTTGCGAGAAACCCCGACCGGTATCCAGAAGGATCACCGGTCGGGGTTTTGGTTTTAGTGCCGAGCGGCGAGCAGGCAGTGCAGTACTGCTCGGAACTCAGCACTACTTTGGAGCGGCGAAGCCAAAGTAATCGCGGCACGGATTCCGCCTTTATCACTAAAGTGCGGATCATATCCGCCAGTAGCTGGTGAGAGACCAGTCGCCGTCTCCCGTTGTTTTTATCGCGCGTGCAGCGGGTTCGTTCGGTCTGTGGTTGCGGACTGCATGGTGCGGTCCAAGCTCAGGGTAGAGCGGGCCTAAAGAGTCCACGTAAATCGGTGCGGGTGGGAGCAGGAACTTCCGGCCTGCGTGCATACCAGACGCGCCGATGAGCACGGCCGCTTCTTAGGAGTAAGTCCTGCCGGTCTTAACCAGAGACCGAGATCCGCCATAACCAAAGCGGGCGGCAGGCGAGTGTGGGGTCGAAGACCAGGTCAGCGGACGCCCCGCTGCACGCGCGGCCAATATCGGAATCAGGCAGGAGAAGGATCGAAATTATGTTTCGCACATTCCTGGAAATCGAACATCTCGTCGGCGCATTCGAGCGCGCCGAAATCGCACCCGAAGCGTGGGATCACCGCTCGCACGTCGTAGTCGCCTGCTGGTATCTGCTCTGTTATCAGGAGGCGGAAGCCGTAACTCGCATGCGCGACGGGATTCACGACTACCTTCGCGCGCACGGCATCGCAACCACAAAGGAACGCGGCTACCACGAAACCATCACTCTGTGCTGGATGCGACTCGTGCGAGCCTATCTTGCAGAGACCAATCTCGACTGCTCGCTCGTCGAACTTATCAACAGGCTCGTCGAGCGGTTCGCGGACAAGGATCTGCTTCTGACCTATTACAGCCGCGAACGCCTCTTCTCGTGGGAGGCGCGCACGGGCTGGATGGAACCCGACCTGCGGCCGTTGCCCGAAGTCAATCGGCAACGTATGACGCAGGCGGCAGCG
The DNA here is from genome assembly GCA_019639255.1 of Acidobacteriota bacterium. Lineage (GTDB taxonomy): Bacteria > Acidobacteriota > Blastocatellia > RBC074 > RBC074 > JAHBSF01. Next base: position 62,163 of record JAHBSF010000024.1, read on the forward strand.
TGAAAAGAAGAGGACGCGGAAAAACGGAAACAGAATTCGCGAGAGTACGGACATTGTTGTTTGCGTGACTTTCATTTTTTGTTTCCGCGAATTCCGCGTTCTCTACGGAGAAGGGTGCGGCTCTTTTAGAACGACGGCGATTTCCCGAAAAATCGAGGATTTTGCCGAATTTGCCAATTGTTGAGCGTGGCCTCTGTGGTAGATATGCGTTGTGAACCATATCCCACTACAAGGAGGCCACGCTCTATGACAGCTTGCGCTGTTGCTCTCGACCCGGTTCAGGCTGACGCCTACGCGCCGGCTCTGGAGCAGTTCAATTCTATCATTTCACATCTGCGCTCGACCGGTTCCATGACTCATAGTGAATTGGAACAATTTCTCAATGTTGATGGCCGCGAAATGTTGCGGCGGATTTTTCAGGGTTATCTCGACGAGCGCGGCCCTGGCGCTGTCGCCGAGCCGGTTGTTGACGCTGATGAACAGAAGCATACGCATCAGCGTCTTCATTCACGTTCGCTGACAACGATCTTTGGAGAAGTCGATGTCAATCGACAGGGTTATGGCGGGCGCGGGCTTGAAAGCTTGCATCCGCTTGACGCCGAACTGAATCTACCGCCGGAGAGTTATTCTCATACTTTGCAGCGTCAGATCGCTTGCGCCACGGCCAAAGAATCCTTCGACGAGGTGGTGATCAGCATCCGCGATCAGACGGGAGTGACAGTTCCAAAACGACAAGTCGAAGAAGCTGCCCGCCGCGCCAGCCGTGACTTCGAATTATTTTACGCACAACAACGCTCCGCCAACGCGCGCGAGGTTAATAAGACCGGCCCGATTCTGGCCATCACCGTGGATGGCAAAGGCGTCCCGATGCGCAAGGCGGATCTGCGCGAAGCGACTCGGAAGGCAGCCGAAGAACGAAAGCCGCGCCTTCAACATCGTCGCAGCCCCGGCGAGAAGAGCAAGACCAAACGAATGAGCACGGTGGCGGCCGTTTACACTATTGAGCCATTTGTCCGCACGCCCGAACAGATTGTGCGCGAGTTGGCGCCGGTTCACGAAGCCCCGCCGCCACGCCCGCAACCGGAAGACAAACGCGTTTGGGCGAGCGTCAAACATCCGCCGGAGAAGATCATCAATCAGGCCTTTGAGGAGGCCGAGCGGCGTGATCCGAAACATACCAAAGAATGGATTGCCCTGGTTGATGGCAACGAGACGCAACTGGATTTCCTGCGACTGGCGGCCAAAGATTACGGAGTCGAACTGGTAATCATTCTCGACCTGATTCACGTCCTGGAATATTTGTGGAAAGCGGCCTGGGCTTTCCATGGCATTGGGGGCATTGGGGGCATTGGGGGCATTGGGGGCGTTGGGGGCGTTGGGGGCGCGGAGGCTGAGAGTTGGGTCACACAACGCCTGGCGGAAATTCTGCGCGGGCGCAGTTCGCTGGTCGCCGCCGGAATGAGACGTAGCGCAACGTTGCGTGGCCTGAGCGATTCGGAGCGCGCCCCGATAGATGACTGCGCCGACTACCTGCTGAAGTATCGCGAGTTCCTGCATTACGATCGCTATCTGGCGAAAGGTTATCCAATCGCGACTGGAGTGATCGAAGGCGCTTGCCGATACCTTGTCAAAGATCGAATGGAGAAGACGGGCGCGCGCTGGGGTCTGGAAGGGGCCGAAGCTGTCTTGCGGCTACGAAGCCTGCGCGCGAGCGGCGATTTCGATGAATACTGGGACTTTCATCTCCAGCAGGAATACAAACGCAACCACGAAGCGCGGTACGAGAAGGGTCAAGTACCGTTGCCAAATCCTGCGCCGAAGAGCAAAGCGAAAGCTTCCCGGCTCAGGTTAGTGAAATGAGTGGGCCCGGATGTTATAAATCAAGTAACAACAAATAACATAGGGATATGCCACTTCAGAAGCGATATCTCCGGAAAAATAACTCGTATGAGATCGGCAAATTTGCAAAAAAGCCTTATTTTCTGCGGTTTTGTCGTCGTTCTAAAAGAGCCGCACCCTACGGAGAAGTGAGGGAGTAACATAATGACCTCGGCAACGTACCGGGAGTTACTGCGGAGTAACACGAACTTTCGCAGGATATGGATAGGGCAGGTAGTGAGCGAGCTAGGCACCTGGTTCTCTTTCATAGCCGAGTTGGGACTTGTGCGCGCGCTGTCGGGAACGCCGCTCTCGACTACGACGCTGCTCGCCGCGCGTGTATTGCCCTTGGGTGCGGCTCTTTTAGAACGACGGTGAATCTTTGAAAATCAGGTATTTTGCGAATTCGTCGGCATTCGAGCGAGGCCTTCGTGGTAGATATGAGTTGAAAGACCATATCTTATTACCAGGAGGCCTCGCTCTATGACAGCTTTCGCTGCGGTTCTCGAACCGGATCAGGCTGACGCCTATGCGCCGGCTCAAGAACAATTCGATTCTATCAAATCACGTCTGCGTTCGCCGCAAGCCAAAAACTGGACAGTCAATGATCTCGAAGAATTTCTCAATCTCGAAGGTCGTGAAATCTTGCGGCTCTTTTGCCAGGGCTACATTGATGAGCAAGGGGCTGGCGCCGTCGCCGAGCCTGTCGTTGATTCAAATGGCCGGCAGCATACGCATCAGCGATTGCACTCACGTTCGATTGCCACGCTGTTCGGTTCAGTCACCGTCAATCGTCAGGGTTACGGCGGGGGCAGGTTGGAGAGCCTGCATCCGCTGGATGCGAAGTTGAATCCGCCGCCCGAAAGTTACTCGTATTCCCTGCGGTTGCGCAGCGCGGAAGCGACGGCTAAAGAGTCTTACGATGAGGTGGTCAGCAGCATTGAAAAGCAAACCGGAGTCGCCATTCCCAAACGTCAGGTCGAAGAACTCGCCCGCCGCGCGGCGCAGGACTTCGATTCGTTTTACCGTCAGCAGCGCAGTCAAAGCGCGCGCGAAGTCAAAAAGACCGGGAACATTCTGGTCCTGACTACGGATGGGAAGGGCGTTCCGATGCTCAAGAAAGATTTGCGTGAAGCGACTCGCAAAGCTGCCCAAGAGCAAAAGCCGAAGTTGGAGCATCGCCGCAGTCCGGGCGAAAAATCCCATTCCAAACGAATGGGAACGGTGGCCGCCGTTTACACTATTGACCCTTTTGTTCGCACGCCGGAACAGATCGTGCGCGAATTCGGCTCGGCTCGCGATGCTTTGCCGCGACGACCTCGCCCCGAAGACAAGCGCGTTTGGGCCAGCATCAAGCATTCGCCCGAAGTCATCATCGAGCAGATGTTTGAAGAAGCAATGCGGCGCGATCCGAAAAAGAGCAAACAATGGGTGGCGTTGGTGGACGGCAATCAGACTCAACTGGGCTTGCTGCAATGCGCCGCCGAAGATTACGGCGTGAAGTTGGTGACGATTCTGGATTTGATTCATGTTCTTGAATACTTGTGGAAAGCGGCCTGGTCTTTTCACAAAGTCGGAAGCCGCGCCGCCGAAGACTGGGTCAGCGAACGTCTGACGCGAATTCTGTGCGGAGACAGTTCCGGTGTCGCAGCCGGCATGACACGCAGCGCAACCTTGCGCGGTTTGAGCGCGAAAGAACGTGAAGCGGTTGATGCTTGCGCTCGTTACCTGCTCAAGTACCGTGAGTTTCTGCGTTACGACCAATACTTGGCAGCAGGTTATCCGATTGCAACCGGAGTGATCGAAGGAGCCTGCCGTTACCTTGTCAAAGATCGAATGGAAATCACTGGCGCGCGCTGGGGACTTGCCGGAGCCGAAGCAGTGCTGCAACTCCGCAGCCTGCGCGCGAGCGGCGACTTCGATGAATACTGGGAGTTCCATCTGCGCCAGGAATATCGGCGCAACCATCAATCACGATACGAGAAAGGCCGCGTGCCTGTGCCGAATTCTGAGCCGCAAAGTAAAACAAAGACCCCATACTTCAAACTTGTGAAGTGAATACGCGCCGCCGCGATGGATTGAATAACAATGAGCTACGACCGCCCAATGAGCATATCTCCGAGAAATTGGCTCTCAGGAAAAGACGGTTTTGCCAAAATTCCCCACTTTTTGCAGTTTCGCCGTCGTTCTAAAAGAGCCGCACCCTTCGGTGTTCATCTTCACCGAAATACGCAGGTTGCCGATATTCAAAACTTGCAACCAGTTTCTCTCAAGAGTTGGAGTCTCCGGCAAGCCCGGGGCGGTTCACTGGACGCCTCTGCACAAGAGCTTTTTCAGAATGCCATCCATTTGCCCAATCGTTTCGTCTCCGGCGAGATGACGCTTGACGGCTTTCTCCGCCGCGTCGCCCAAATCGAGAACCAACTTGACCGCTTGTTGGATGAAGAAGTAGCCAATGTTGCCGCGCGCAAACTGCAAACCCGTTTCTCAACCCATCGCGACAAGCTGCTGACTTTCTTGTCCTATCCCGAGGTTCCTCCGACCAATAACGAATCGGAGCGTGCACTGCGCCCCTCAGTCATTCATCGTAAGGTGACCAACGGCTTCCGCTCTGAATGGGGAGCCAAAACCTACGCTGCCCTTCAATCCGTTATCGCCACTGCCAAGCTCAAGGTCAGCCTGTTTTTGATCTTCTCGTGCGGCTGATGGGATCGCCAGTTCTGCACTTTGTTGACGCTCCTGCCCCGTGAGCAATTACATTCAATCTTCCTCTCCATCTTCATAATGATAGTGCTCTTGGCTCGCAGAAGTGAATTTGCCAATAAATTCAGGAGTAAGCTGCTCATCACGCTTTATGGAAAAATAACCATTGCTTAATGCCCAATCGTATATTCCTATATCTAGTGGGTATGCTGTGAGAGTCCCTGTTAGCCTATTAGCCTTAATCCATTCATTAGCTAGCAGTTTACTTGTAAACACAGCGCCTGGGAACCTACCTCCAGCACTATTAAATACCCATACTAACTTTTCCATATTCATCATGTCTCTCGCTTTCAATTATTCAGTGGTCAATAATCTCATGAAATCTATGGTACCGCTGAATCTTATCAACAGATCTACGAATGGTACCTATATTTTCGTTAACCACTTTTTTTTGTGCAGCACTCAATTCAGGGTTGTTTTTTAATGGCTTTCCATTTTGCCCTATTCTAACCATTTTCCCTTGCCCCTTAACATGTAGATGTGCAGGTCCATGGTCACCACTTGCAGTATAATGCACGATTTTTACTCCGTCTTGAGCAATTATGGTTTTCGGAGGTAAAGTCGGTTCAGTTAATGAACCTCTTGCTTTTCTAATCACACTAGATGTAGCAGCTACTCCTTCTCCCTCCGCCACCATCACACCAGGTGATGTTCTCCCCCCTAAAAATCCCGCGAGCACAGCTTCTTTGTATACTGTACCCATCATTATGGATTCCGTCTCATTGCTGGGCCTATGAAATGCTTCGTCTTCTGCTTCAAAACCTAATGCTCGTAAGACGTTATTGCCATCATTCTTCATTCCAATTCGCAGATTATCCAGCCCTTTTCCCATGCCTCTAAAAATCGACTTAATTTCGTTTTCTGCGCTCCGCAGTTTATTGTCAATTGAGATAAGCGACTGCATCAATTTATCAGATGTCACTTCTTGATGTCCGTCTGGATCAACAAACTTAAATGGATTATTCAGACAATAAGCAAACTTGTTGAGGCTTTGTGGTGAAGCAATATCAGCATAAAAAGTAGGATTGTGTGCTGCAACTTCAGCGAATAACTCTGTCGGTCCTCCAGTAAACTCATCAGGACTCGTGAACCGCCCATATACTGAGCCAAAGTACCGAGCCTCGAAGTAATCCAGCGCCGTCTCTTTATCTCTCTCCTTGCCGGTAAAATGTTGACGCGGGTTTCCTGCTAGCGCCCCCGGATATCCATTCCCAATCGTCCGATGCCCGACTCCCGCCAGGATCTCTTCCCCAAACGGCAGATAATCCCGCCGCTTC
>JAHBSF010000025.1 GCA_019639255.1 Acidobacteriota bacterium
TACTCTGTAAACAAAGTTTTTGAGTTTTTCAGCCGCGGAGCGGCGAAAGATTTGTAGCCTGGTGCGTGAGCGCCAGGTCAGTAGAAAAAGAACGTCCGAGCCCTGAAAGGGCGAAAGATCTTCCGCCCCTCCGGGGCTGGCGCCGCTTCGCTACACTCACCCAGGGCTCGCCGCCTTGGGCTACAAATCTTTCGCCGCTTCGCGGCTGAAAAACTCAAAGAACTTAATTGGCAGAGTAATGAACACTGAACCCGAAACCGCTGTAAGAGAGCGCGCGGGATACACTCAATCGACGAAAATCACGGAATTTACTCGCACCTAAGCGCTCGCATCGGATCGACGCGCGTCGCCCGCCGCGCAGGAATAAAGCAGGCCGCCAGCGCCACGACTCCAATCAACACTGCAACCGCGAGATACGAAAGCGGATCGCTCGTCGTCACATCATACAGATTCAACCAACCGCCGAGCAACCGCATCGTCGCGAGTCCGGCAAACAGACCCGCCGCCAGACCGACGCCCACCAGTATGCCGCCCGCGCGCAGGATCAGCCGCAGTACGTCCGACGCCTGCGCACCGAGCGCCATACGCACGCCGATCTCGTGCGTTCGCATCGAAACCATATAAGAAATCACGCTGTAGATGCCCGCCAGCGCCAGGCCGAGTCCGAGCGCGGCAAAAAGACCAAAAAGCACGAGCGTGAATCGCGGCTGTTCGGTGCGAAAACCCAGTATCTCTTCAAACGTAACCGGATTGACTACCGGCTGCTCGCTGTCGATTTCCCGCACCTGAGATCGCAGGGCATTGAGCAACAGCTTCGGATCACCATCGGAGCGAACCGCCAGAACGCGAACCGGGGCATCCACAAGCGTGTAGGGAACAAGTAAGGCCGGGGGCGCTTCGGCGCGCAGCAGTTCGTGGCGCGTATTTCCTATAATCCCGACCACCGTAGCTTCGGGCGAATCGCCGAACGGCGCAAACAATCCGGGTTGGGAGGGCCTTTCCAGATCCTTCAGTATGATGCGGCGCCCTATGGGATCTTCGCCCGCAGGCCACAACTTCGCCGCCGCCTCGTTGATCACCGCCATCCGTGCTCCGGCGTTGATTTCCTGTTCCGTGAGCATCCTTCCGCGCTTGAGCGGAATCCCCGCCGTACGCAGATAGTCGGCGGCTACGGCCTGTATCCTGACAGGCTCCTTCTCGGCGTCCGGCCGGCCCTCGATGGCGAAGGACGAATCGATGCCTCCGAACGGCAAACCGCCGTTTCCGACCGTAGCTGCGACGGCGCCCGGCGTATTGCTCACGCGCTCGAGCACCTCGCGTGCAAAACGATTGCGCTGCTCCGGTGTTGCGTATCGTTTGGGCGGCAGCGGCAGGCTGACGGCCATCACACCTTTCGGCTCAAAACCGAGTTCTACTGTTTTCAGCGATATAAAACTGCGCGCCGTAAGGCTTGCGCCGAGCAGCAGCACCACCGCCAGCGCGACTTCCGCCGCTGCCAGCGCCGCACGCATCCGCCCCCCCGCTGCGCCGCTCAAACCGCGCCCTTCATCCTTCAACCTTTCCACCAGATTCACGCGCAGCGAGTGCAGCGCAGGCGCCAGTCCAAATACGATACCCGTCAACATCGAGACGCCCAGGCAAAACACAAGCACCTGATTGTTTACCTCGATGCGCGATTCGTTCGGGACGTAATTGCCCGGCATCAGCGCGACGATGAGCTGCGTGATCCAGTAGGCGAACGCCAATCCGAGCAACCCGCCGAGCAGCGAAACCATAAGGCTTTCGGTCAGCAGTTGCCGCACGAGCCTGCCGCGTCCGGCGCCGAGCGCCATCCTGACCGCGATTTCGCGCGCCCGCGACGTTGCCCGCGCAAGTTGCAGATTGGCTACGTTCGCACACGCAATCAGGAGAAGAAAACCAGCCGCGCCGAACAGCAGTTGCAGGCTTTGCTGCATCGCGCCGCTTGCCACCGTGATGTCCAGATAATTCGTCAGCAGCGTAGAGAATTCCTCGTTCGGAAACCTCGCTCTCGTATCCCTGGCCAACTCCAGATTGAGCGCGTGCAACTGCTGTTGGGCTTCGGTCGTCGTCGCTCCGGGTTTGAGCCGCACAATCGGGAAAACCATCTGCGCGTCGCCGAGAATATCTCCGAGCGGCAGCCAGACGCCGTCCTCGGTCCACCAGCCGAAACGCGGCGGCATCACGCCGATGATCGTATAAACCTCATCATCCAGCTTGAGCGTCTTTCCTATGGCATTCGGATCGCCGCCGAAGAGCCGCTGCCAGCGCTGGTAACTCAACACCACGACCGGTTCGGGTTCGCCGCTCGGACGGATATCCGAAGGCTGGATCGTGCGCCCGAGAATCGGCGGCACACCAAGGAACTGAAATGCGTTGCCCGAAACCCGGATGCCGCTGAAGTTTTCGGGCGCGTATTCGCCCGTCAGCAGCACGCCTCCGGGCCGCGTCGCCATGACGTCGGAAAACCCCGGCAGTTTCGCCATCTCCCGGTAACCCGCCGGCGGGTATGGCCGCATGCGCTGGTTCGACTTGACTCCGACAACGCCCGGAACCCAGATCTCATCGGCGCGCGCATACGGATACGGGTTGATCAACACACCGTAAACGACGCTGAAAATCGCCGTCGTCGCTCCTATGCCCAATCCCAGCGTAAGCACCGCAATCAGGGCGAATGTGGGTTGCTTGATTAGCATCCGTGCGCCGTAGCGTATATCCCGCCAAAGGTCTGGAATCATATTTCTCCTCTTTCTCCTCCGCGTATTTCCCGGCGCTGCGGGTTCACACCCTGCTCGCCGCTCGACGCGCCGCAACTCGCGCCCCATCAATTCGCTGCCGCTCAATTCCGCCAGCGTCCGCCGATATGCTTCCGCCTCGCCCGCCCCTGGCTCCCCTTCTTCAATTCCCGGTCGAACATCTGAGAGTTCATATGTGGCATAGCAATATATTATGCAGCCGCCTATCCCGGGTCAAAGAGATTCTTCGGCGGCGGGCGGTTTGACGGCTGAAAGTTTTCGCGGAATAAAGAAGAAATAACGGAACATACGAAATTAAACGAAAATTACGGAAAAGTTGAATATTCCGTATGTTCCGTCTATTTCCGTATGTTCCGTTATCTCTTCTTTGATCTCTTCTTTAGTCCGCTCGATAAGCGGCCGGGTCGGCAATACCGTTTTCGGCGAATCCCTTGAGCCTGAGTAAACACGCGTCGCACGCTGCGCACGCCGCGCCGCCGGGCGAGGGATCGTAGCAGGTCGAGGTCAGCGCGTAATCGACGCCGAGCGAGAGGCCGAGCCGGATTATCTCGGCCTTGGAGAGTTCTATAAGCGGAGTGTGTATCTTCAGTCTCTGCGCACCCTCTACGCCTGCCTTCGTCGCAAGGTTCGCCATCCTTTCGAACGCCTCTATGTACTCGGGCCTGCAATCCGGATACCCGGAATAATCCAGAAAATTCACGCCTATGAAGATATCCGACGCGCCGAGCACTTCGGCCCAGGCCAGAGCAAATGAGAGAAAGATCGTATTGCGCGCCGGTACATAAGTCGCCGGGATGCCCTCCGATATTTCATCGAGCGAACGCCCCTTCGGCACTTCGATGTCCGAAGTGAGCGCCGAACCGCCGAACGAACGCAGGTCGATTTCCGCTACAATGTGCGCTGCTGCGCTTGCACGCGCTGCTATGTCTTTAGCTCGCGCAATCTCGATTTCGTGGCGCTGGCCGTAGCGGAAGGTCAGGGCGTAAATCTCATAACCCTCGCTTTGCGCCACGGCGAGCGCGGTAGTCGAATCGAGTCCGCCGCTCAGCAGCACTACGGCTTTCGGCCGCACCTCATCAGCATCCATGTCCGCATCCATGATGGATACTTCCCCCGTACACGTACTTCAGTATTCGCCGATCCTGTTTGCCGGCTTCCGGTTCCCCATCATCGCCGCCAGAACGACAGAAAGCCGTTGCGGGCGCGACCTGCGCGCGCTGCCGGGCTGCGGTCGAGCAGACGCCCTACGGCCCTGTCCAGTTTTCTTCCCAGCCCGTCCCGGCGCAAAATGGCATAGGTTCTGACGTAGACGGTTTGCCCAAGCCGGTCGAGGCGCGCAGCCAGTTCCGCGTCGTGGCGCGAAGGATCACCGGCATCGAATACGCGGAACCGTTCGAGTCTTCCGGCCTGCGCCAGCACGACCATCGTCATGATGCATTTGTCGCAGCGCGAGCAGTTGCCCGAAGGCGTCCGGTTCTCCCAGCAGACTCGCAGATGATCGCGCACGAGCGGCTCATCGAGGATCGCGCGCAGCTTGTCGTGCCGCCATATCTCCGACCCGCACTGCGCGACGCGCAGTCGATCCGAGGACCATAGATGGTCGATCCGCGCATGCGACCCCCACGGACGTTCATCGTCCAGCACATAGGTCGCCGAAATGTACATGCGGTCGATCGAGCCCGTCAGCAGATGACACACGCCGGCGAGCGCTCCGCCGTGAGTTCGCTCCCACGAACATACATTGAATGCAGGATGCTCCCGCAGGTTGGTGCGCACAATGATTGCGCGCGAGCCGGTCGCCGAAGCTGCGGCTTCGAGTGTAGGTATGAACGCCGAGAAGCGCGCTTCATCCTCCAGCTTCATGTCATAACCGTGAACGAAGACGAGCAGACGCGGATCTGCACTGCCGCGAAGCAGGCTGTAAAACGAATCGACTCCGCCGCTGAAACATAGGGCCGCCTGGCCGCTTGCGCCCGCAGCCTTTGTTTCATTCGCCGCTTCATCAGACAGACTCAACGGCGCCAATTCCGGATATTGCCACCATTCGGAAAGCACGGGCAGAAGGCGCGCAATGTTCTGCCGCCATTCGCGGCTGACGCTTCCCGGCAGACGCAACCGCTTCGCTTCGTGCAGCGCCGGAATCAGCATCGCGCTGCCGAAGCCTTCAGTCACGCACGAAAGCACCGGATCGGCGCATTCAAACCAGATCGGCTGACCGGCAACATCGGCGACGATGCGCCAATGCCCGGATTGGCGCTCGCTGCGAATCGCGCCGATTTCCAGTTCCGCTGCATTCACCTTCGCCGCTCCGCCCGCCCTCCAGGGCGTAGTTCGATCAACGGGCAGCGCTCGCCGAGTTCATATCCCGGAAAGCGGCAATCGGTTTCAACAAACAGTTCGCGGAGTGCGTCCCGCAGTTCGCCGAGCGTCGGGAAATTGTAGACGTCACTCCTTTCACGATAGGCGTTGATCGTCGCAATCGTTTCCGGTTGCCATCCGTATTGCGCAGTCAATTCCTCCGGCTCTATACCGCTGTGCGACCACCATTCGAAGACGCGGCTGACTGCAATCCCCTTTTCAGCGCTCTCCTGCAGCGCCATGGCTGCGCGGAATTTGAATGTATGAAAACTGCCGATCCGCCCGGCGCGCAAGTCCGCGACCAGAGCCTCTATCGATTCCGCCGTCTCCGGCCGAAGATAAAAACGAAATGCACAGACGCCGTTTTCGGCAAGCACGCGGCGCAATTCACGCGCCAGTATCCGGAAACCTTCGGGGAAACCCATCATGGCGAAGCAGCCGTCGCCGAGTACGATATCCCGCGAGCCGCCGTCAATCGGCAGCCGGCGCCAGTCGGCGCGGATCGCTTCCGATCCAGGTCGCAGCAACGCGGGAGGGAAAACATCCAGCATCGCCTGATTGATGTCGAAGGCAACCAGGTGCGCATCCTGCGGCATATGCATCTCGACGATCTCCGGCGTCACTCCCAATAAGGCGATGCGGGGCGGGCCGTGCGCTGCGGCCCAGCGCCCGACTACGTCTTCATACGCGCTGATGTCTTCGGACGACGGGCGCAGCGGCGGGCCGAGTCTCGCCCACTGCGCGGCGTGGCTGTTCCAGACCGAACCGTGCGCGCATGGACTGTTGTCTGTAGTCATCGGTTCTTTCATAAAGCATTTGGAGCGCGGGCGTCTCGCCCGCATCTTTGCCGTAAAGACATGCGGGCGAGACGCCCGCGCACCCACGCTCCCTACATATTGATCATGTGTCCCATCAGTCCGTGCGCGGCTTCCTTGATCGCCTCGCTCAGCGTCGGATGCGCGTGCACGTTGCGCGCTATCTCTTCCGGCGTCAGTTCTGCGTACCGCGCAAGCGTCAGTTCGGGCAGCAGCTCCGTTACGTCCGGCCCGATCAGATGCCCGCCGAGCATCTCGCCGTATTTCGCATCCGAAATCAGCTTTACAAAACCGCTTGCCTCGCCGAGCCCGTGCGCCTTGGCGTTGGCCTGAAAGGGAAACTTCGCCACCTTGACCTCATAACCGCGCTCGCGCGCCTGCCGTTCCGTATACCCGAAGCTCGCAATCTGCGGTTGGCAATAAGTCGCGCGCGGCATCATGTCGAAATCCAGAGTAATCGACGGATGGCCGGCGATGTTTTCCGCCGCAATCACTCCCATCGCTTCGGCCACGTGCGCAAGCATCAGCTTCGCCGTCACGTCGCCGATTGCGAAAATGTGCGGCACGTTCGTTTGCATACGCCCGTCTATTTCCACCGCGCCGCGATCGTTTGGTCTGACGCCCGTGTTTTCGAGCCCGTAGCCCTCGGTGCGCGGTTTGAATCCGATCGCCTGAAGCACCTTGTCGGCTTCGAGCGTCTTTTGCGAACCGTCGGCCCCGGTTACGGTCACGCGCACGTTTGAGCCCGTATCCTCGATCTTGTCTACGCGCGTAGAGGTCAGAATCTTTATCCCGTTTTTCTTGTACTGACGCTGCAATTCGGCCGATACATCTTCGTCTTCGAGCGGCACGGCGCGGTCCAGAAACTCGACTATCGTTACATCGACGCCGTAGTTGTGCATCACATAAGCAAACTCTACGCCGATCGCTCCCGCCCCCGCGATGATGATGCTCGCCGGCAGATTGTCTTCCATAATCTGCTCTTCATAGGTCACAACGCGTTCGCTCAGCGAAGAACCGGGTATAAGGCGCGTGGTTGCGCCGGGTGCGAGTATGCAGTGCTTGAACCTCAGGGTTTCGGTTCCGCCGTTGTTGAGTGCAACTTCCATCGTGTGCGGATCGGTGAACGCGCCCCAGCCGTCTAGTTCATCGATCTTGTTTTTCTTCATCAGGAAGTGAACGCCCTTGACGCGGCCGTCCGCCACCTTGCGGCTGCGCCGGAACGCCTCGCCGTAATCGAAGCTCACCTCTCCGTCGAACTTTATTCCGAAAGTCCCGGCCTGATGCTTGATTATGTGCGCAAGCTCGGCGTTGCGCAGCAGCGCCTTCGACGGAATACATCCCACGTTAAGGCACACGCCGCCCCAGTATTTCTTCTCCACTACGGCGGTCCTGAGCCCGAGCTGGCTTGCGCGAATCGCAGCCACATAACCGCCCGGCCCGGCCCCGAGCACCACTACATCATATTCTTTGGCCATCAATCTCTCCTGTTTGTCTCGCTTCGGCAATTCCCGGTTTGGGAGCAAAGAGAGATGACGGAACAAACGAAAATAGACGGAACAGACGGAAATATTCGACTTTTCGGTAATTTTCGTTTCATTTCGTTTGTTCCGTTATCTCTCTTTGCTGTTCAACGCGAACGAAAAAGGGAGTATACAGCCTTACCCGGCAACAGCCAAAATGCCGCCCCCATTCCCCACTGGCACGCAGTTTGCCCACTTGCCGCACCGGTGATGAAAATTCCTCAATCAGGGGAATGAATCCGGTAAATAAGGGTCGGTGCACGGTGATGCTCTTTAATACTCAAAGGTTTGCTCTTTCATTAGTTATACTGCTTGCGGCGATGCTTTGGTGGATGCCCTCAGATCCCGCGCAGGCGCAGGACCGCGACCAGGTGGGGCGTGAATTTCCGCAACTGCGAATTCCCGCTCCAGTGCGCGGCGCCGACATAGTAAACGCGCTCGGCAGAAGATTGCCCGAGGTCGCAGCCTTTTACGGCAAGTCGGAAGAAGAACTCACAAACATACTCAACCAGGATGATTCGGCGTGGATAGACCACGAAGGCCGCCTGCTCTACATATGCGATTCCGACTCCGTTCCGACCCACAGCGAAAACGATGACGAAACCGGGCGCGGACGCGCAAGAAACTCCGGCGTCGTGACCGCCGCATCGCCCTATCCTCTGAATAACACGTTCCTGCTGCACAGCCGCCCCGGCGCTTCCAAAGTAATCTTTCTCGATTTCGACGGACACACTACAACGGGCACTTCCTGGAACAACAGCTTCAACGGAGGCGCAAGCATCATCACTCCGCCTTACGATATCGACGGCAATCCGTCCTCGTTCAGCAGCACCGAACTGGAAAGAATTCAGTATATCTGGCAGCGAGTCGCCGAGGATTTCGCCGCGTTCGACGTGGATGTGACCACCGAAGATCCGGGCGTAGAAGCCCTGCGCCGCACGACTACCTCGGATCAGAACTACGGCATACGCGTCGCCATAGGCGGCAGCAGCTACGACTGGTACGGCGCCGGAGCGGGCGGCGTAGCCTACGTCGGCTCCTTCCGCGCAACGAGCGATACGCCGTGCTTCGTCTTCACCGCGCAACTCGGCACGGGAAATGAAAAATACACGGCCGAAGCTACGAGCCACGAAGTAGGTCACACCCTCGGCCTGAGCCACGATGGAGTTACCGGAGGCACGGCCTACTATCAGGGCCACTCAAACTGGGCTCCGATTATGGGCGTAGGTTATTACAGGGATGTTACTCAGTGGAGCAAGGGCGACTACAATCTTGCGAACAACAAGGAAGACGACCTTGCCGTGATGCAGAATTACGGCATTACATATCGCGCCGACGACCACGGCAACTCGATAAGCGCGGCAACGCCGCTTTCGGGCCCCGCTCCGAACGTTGCCGGAAAGATCGAACGAAATACGGATCTCGACTTCTTCTCCTTCACTACGGGGGGCGGCGCGGCGTCTTTTACCGTAGCGGTTGCGCCGCGCGGACCGAATCTCGACGTCAGGCTCACGCTGTATAACGCGGGCGGCGGCATGATTTCGTGGAGCAACGCCTCGACGCTCGGCACATCGCTCAGCGCAAACCTCAGCGCGGGAGTGTATTACCTGAGCGTAGAGGGCGCGGGCACGGGCGACGCCGTAACCGCGTATACCGATTACTCAAGCCTCGGCGATTACGTTCTGACCGGGAGCTTCAACGCCTCGAACCTTGCAGCGCCGGTTGCGGGCGCATCGGCGACTCCGACCGCCGGATACGCGCCGCTCACCGTGGCGTTTTCGAGCGCCGGATCGAGCGATCCGGACGGCTCGATCGTTAGTTATTCGTGGAACTTCGGAAACGGCGTGACTTCATCGCTGCCGAATCCTTCATATACCTACACGAGCGCCGGAAGCTTCACGGCTACGCTGACCGTAACCGATAACGACGGCTTGAGTGCAAGCGCAAACGTAGTCATAACGGTGAGCGCTCCGCCGAATCAGCTTCCGACCGCCGTTGCATCGGCGACTCCGACCGCCGGATACGCACCGCTCACCGTGGCGTTTTCGAGCGCCGGATCGAGCGATCCGGACGGCACGATCGTCGGTTATTCGTGGAACTTCGGAAACGGAGCGACATCGACTGCGGCAAATCCGAGTTACACTTACACCAGCACAGGCACTTTCATCGCAACGCTTACCGTAACGGATGATCGCGGCGGGCAGGCGTCGAGCGCCCTTACAATCGTAGTTTCGCAGAACCCGAACAACGTGATTTTCGTGGGCGCTATCAATATGTCGCTTGCAGTTTCGGCCGGCGGAAATACGGCTCAGGCCGAAGTGATTATAGTAGATGCATCCGGGGCAGTGCGTCCGGGTGCGACCGTAACAGGAAGCTGGTCGGGGCTTACCACCGGAGCCGTGACGGGAACGACCAACTCGCAGGGCCGCGTAGTCCTGTCGTCGAAGAAGAGTAACAAGAAGGGCAATTTCACCTTCACGGTTACTAACGTATCGGCTTCGGGTTATACCTACGACGCGAGCCGCAACGTCAGGACCGGAAATTCGATTGCGAATTTCTGATCCGGCGCGAAAAAACCGCGGAAGACGCGGAATAAAGGAAGTTCAGGGCGAGAGGCACTCTCTCCGCCTCTCAGACTCCTTCCGTTTGTTCCACGCCTTCCGCGGTTTTTAAATCAATCCACAGCAGAATGGTACACACAACGGAGTCCGCAACTGGGTACGCACGCGCCCTCGCGTGCTTGTATTCGCCGCCGAAAGCACGCTTTGGCGCGTGCGTACCCAGCGATGTGTCCCAATGTTTCGTGGTCTGATTTAAATCAGACCACACGACTTCGGGCCAAAAGGAGAGATGTCACGGCTGCAGCCCAGCCCTGTGGGCCGATGCCGTCGATCAGTTCCATACCCGGCAAGGCATCTGCAACCACAGAGTCGTAACTTCCATCGCGCCTGCGAACGAGCATAGGACGATCTACCTCTGCAAGCATCGGCAGATCGTTTTCGCTGTCGCCGAGCGCGGCGGTTTCGATGCAGCCGTACAGTCGACGGTAAAGACGCGTCAATCGCCGCACTGCCTCGCCCTTGTCGCTGCTGCACCCGTGCAGATGATGGAAACGTCCGCCGCGCGTCATTCTCAATCCGGCGCGCTCGACCGCTGCACAGAAGACCTCGACTGCCGAGGTGTTTTCATCGAGCAGGATAAACGGCTCGTCGTATTCGCGCGCCCTGGCAAGACCGGCTTCGGTAAGCGTCATATGCGCTTTCGCCGCTACTTCAGCAACCGTCATATCGCTGAAACCAAGGGCTTCGATCCCGGTTTCGGTTCGCAACCGCCGCAACGCCGCAACCAGTTCGTCATACGGCGCGCCGAGTTCAATTATCCAGTCTTCGCCGCGCCGCCGAACGCCGTCGCCCGATGTTAAAAACGAATCCGGGAAACAACCGTCTGGAATCACGACCGCGCCCCCGTTTTCCACGATGAACGGATCGCGCACGCTCAGGCGCTCCCGCAATACCTCGATCTCCGCCCGCGTCTTGCTCGAACAGAAAACCACGGGAACGCCCGATTGCTGCGCACGGGCGAGCACGGCTTCAGCCTCGGCCGGCGAATAAGTCGCATGATCGAGCAGCGTCCCGTCCAGATCCGTATAAAGAATCAAATGCGAACCCGATGTCATGCGCCTTGCGCCCCCCGGCGTCGGTTCTCCATACCACTCTTTTTGTTGTCGGCGTCTACGGCATCGAGCAGTTCATCGTAGAATTCCGGGAACGCCGAAGATACGCGATTCCAGTTCGGGATCAACGGCACACCGAGCGGATCTTCGAAGTACTCCTCGGCGGCCACCCGAATGCCGTGCGCGAAAGTATCCACGGCCGACTCTTCCAGATGCCTGTCGAATTCGAGACCGTTCAGCCAGGCGTCGCCCTGATAGCGGTTGATTGTGTCCTCGGCCATGCGCACGTAGGCTACCTGCAGCGATTTGAGCCGCCCCTGCGTCAGTTCTATGCCCTGCGCGGCGAGCGTGCGGAAAAGAATCTTGCTGATATCTATGCACATCTTCAGCAACCCCGCATCCGCGTTGTCGGATGAAAGGCTTTGATGTTTGTGCTCGTAGTTGTCTGCGATGTCCACCTGACATACGCGCTTGATCGAAGTGTTGCGCCGAACCTCGGCCAATACGCCGATCTCCAGCCCCCAGTCGCTCGGAATCCGGGTGGCGCGCGCCAGATCCGTCTGCATGCAGAACTCTCCCGCCAGCGCATATCGAAAACTGTCCAGATAACGCAGCAACTCGTTCTGATAGCCGACTATTTCGAGCAACGACCGCAACAGCGGCGTTACAAGCAACCGCGTCGCACGCCCGTACATGCGATCGGTCACGCGCGCATAAAATCCCTTGCTGAACTCGTAGTCCGTCTGCGGATTCACTACCGGATAAACAAGCCGCGCAAGCAGGTCGCGCGAATAAGTCACAATATCGCAGTCGTGCAGCGCAATCACCTGACTGCGCCCGCGCGCAAGCACATACCCGTAAGCCAGCCAGCACGCACGCCCCTTGCCGTCCGGCCCTACCGTCATCCGCCCCTCTTCGAGCTTCCGGTAAAGCTCCTGTATGCGAGGCCCGTCGTTCCATATCACCGACACCGGCTGCGGCAAGCGTCCGAAAAACTCCCTCGCACGCCGAAACTCCGATTCATCCGCCCGCCCAAGCGATACCACGATCTCATCCAGATACCTTACCTCCTTCAATTCCTCCACTATGCGCGGCAACGCAGGCCCATCCAGCTCCGAATACAACGACGGCAAAACAAGCGTCACCGGCCGCCGCCGCGAAATTTCATACAACTCCTTCTCTATACGTTCCTGATTCGCATTGCTGAACCGATGAAACGTCGCTACCAGCCCGCTTTGAAAAAAATCAGCCATAACCGCTCCTTTCCCTTATTCTCCAACTCCCTTATTTTTCTCTAAAATTTTCTTACAATCACCGTGCCGCACCTGCCGCGAAACCTTCAACGGGAACAGGCAAGAGACTTAGCCCCCATCGGCGCCGCAAACAAAAGAGGCAAAACAGGACCGAGGTGCGGCAAAATGCCCCGAAAAAGAAAAAACCGCGGAATACGCGGAATCCCGTGTATTTCGCGGTTGGAACAATCAATTAGCCCGGTGGGCTATATTTGCTAACCTGTAATCAAGTCATGCGGTTTGCTCTGCGTTCAGATACCGCTCGCGCAGTATTGCGATGTGGTGGCGATCGTGTCCGGCGATGATGTAGCCGACGGCGCGCACGCTTATTTCGTTGTCGCTTGCGGTGCCGCGCCGCTCCCACGCCGCATCATCGAACGAGCGCAGCAGCAGCAGAGTCGATTGTCTTACGGCGCTGTATTCGTCGATAAGGTCGCTCCACGCGCGGCGGTCAAACCCGCCGTTTTCCACATACGGCTCCTGATTGAAACCAGGTAGAGGCGTTCTGTCGCCGCGCGCAATGCGCAGCGCGCGATAAGAAAATACGCGTTCCGCGTCGATGATGTGCCCGAGCAGTTCCTTGATGCTCCACTTGTCGGGAGCGTAGCGATCGAGCGACTGTTGGTCGGTAATCGAAGCCAGAAGATTCAGCGTCTCGTCGGTCTGCGCCTGAAGCAGACGGGGCAGATTTCCGTCGGGAACGCGCTCTACGTATTTGGCGTAAAAAGGCGCGTATTCATTCGGCGCGGGGCGCACGGCGGCAATGTCGGACATTATGGCTCCTCTGCTTTAAGTTTTTTCCGTATTCTCCATTTCTGTTTTCAATGGTCATTCTGACAGATATGGTGCGCGCGCGAAAGAAAGTCTGCGGTGATTTGCTTTGGTCGGCGGGGCTCTGCCAAGATATGCCGAATGCCGGAGCCCGTCCCGGAAGTCAAACACACGGGCCGTGCTATCCAAACAGGGCGCATCGGTTATGCTAAGCGCCGCGGAGGATCAACAAGTGTCGTCATCGGAAGTCGATTTTTTCAAGCTCGACTCGCTGCTTTCAGACGAGGAGCGTCTCATACGTCAATCGGTCAAAACCTTCGTCGAGGAGCGGGTCAACCCGATAATAATTGACTGTTTCGAGCAGGGCCGTTTTCCGCACGAGATCGTGCCGGAGATGGCCGAACTCGGGCTTCTCGGCCCGACCCTGCCCGAAGAATACGGCTGCGCCGGAGTCAACAGCGTCTCTTACGGATTGATCGCCCAGGAGCTCGAAGCCGGAGATTCGGGCCTTCGCAGCTTCGTTTCAGTGCAGAGTTCGCTCTGTATGTACCCGATCTACCAGTTCGGAAGCGAAGAGCAGCGGCGGAAGTTTCTCCCCGATATGGCCGCAGGCCGCAAGATCGGATGCTTCGGCCTGACCGAGCCGAACGCGGGATCGAATCCCTCGGGGATGAAAACGCGCGCCAGACGCGTCAAGGACGGATGGCTGCTCCAGGGCAGCAAGGCGTGGATTACAAACGGCACGATTGCCGATCTCGCCATCGTGTGGGCAAAGGACGACGAGGGAGTAATCCGAGGGTTTCTGGTCGAGAAAGGCACGCCCGGATTTCGCGCTCCCGAAGTCAAACACAAACTCAGCCTTCGCGCGTCGGTTACCTCCGAGCTTGTGTTTGAAGACTGCCTGATTCCGGAAGAAAACCTGCTGCCGCAAAGCGGCGGACTCAAAAGCCCGCTTATGTGCCTGACGCAGGCGCGCTACGGCATCGCGTGGGGCGCAGTAGGCGCGGCCATATCGTGCTTCAGATCCGCAGTCGATTACGCAAAACAGCGCGTGCAGTTCGACCGGCCGATTGCCGGTTTCCAGTTGACGCAGAAGAAATTCGCCGAGATGCTCACCGAAATCAGCAAGGCGCAACTGCTGTGCCTGCGGCTCGGCAGAATGAAGGACGCGGGCGAAATGGAGCCGGTGCACGTTTCGATGGCGAAGATGAACAACGTAGCCATGGCGCTCGATGTAGCGCGCACCTCGCGCGGCATCCTCGGCGGCAACGGCATCACGGGCGATTACCCCATCATGAGACATATGTGCAACCTCGAATCGGTCTATACCTACGAGGGTACGCACGAAGTCCATACACTGGCTCTCGGCAAACACATCACGGGCCTCGATGCATTTTCCTGATGCATTTTCCCCGAACCGGCTGATCAAACGGGAGAGAAAACCATGAAAGCCTGGCTTGCGCGCGAGTGGTGTGAACCGGAAGCGATGGAACTGGCCGAAGTTCCGATGCTGAAGCCGGGGCCCGGCGAGGTGGTCATAGCCAACCGCGCGGCGGCGCTGAACTTCTTCGACATCCTGCTGATCCAGGGCAAATACCAGGTCAGGCCGCCGCTGCCCTGCACGCCGGGCAACGAGGTTGCGGGCGTAATCGAGGCCGTGGGCGAGGGCGTAACCCGTTTTGCACCCGGCGACCGCGTGCAGGCAATCGTCAGTACCGGCGGATACGCGACGCACTCGCGCGCGCCTGCCGCCAAAACCTTCCCCATTCCGGATTCGATGAGTTTCGAGCAGGCCGCCGGAATGATCGTCGTATACCAGACCTCCTGGTTCGCACTGACGCGCAGAACGAGCGTCAAACCGGGCGAATGGCTGCTTGTACACGCGGGGGCGGGCGGCGTGGGCAGCTCTGCCGTGCAGATCGGCAAGGCGCTTGGCGCGCGTGTAATAGCAACGGCAGGCAGCGATGAGAAACTCGCCTTTTGCCTGGAACAGGGCGCCGAAGCCGCATTCAATTACAGCAACCGGGACGGCGCCGACGAGTTTGATTGGGTAAACTGCGTCAAAGCCATTACCGGAGGGCGCGGCGCCGATATTATTTACGATCCGGTCGGCGGAGAAATTTTCGACCTTTCTACAAAATGCATCGCACCGGAAGGACGGCTGCTCGTCATAGGATTCGCCGGCGGAACAATACCGAAGATTGCAGCCAACAGGGTTTTGCTGAAGGATATGTCGCTCGTAGGTGTTTTCTGGGGCAGTTATGTCGAACGCTACCCGGAAGCGCTCGCCGATATGCAGCGCGAGCTGATGGAAATGTATTCGGCCGGCCGCATCAACCCCGTAGTAACCGGCGTCTGGCCCCTGGATCAGGCCCCCGCCGCTATGCGCGATCTGGCCTCGCGCCGCACTACCGGCAAGGTAGTCCTTGCGATCTAAACCGATCCACAGCAGGTTGGTACAAAGCGTGAGAAAGAAAGAGAGATAACGGAACAGACGAAATGAAACGAAAATTACGGAAAAGTTGAGTATTTCCGTATGTTCCGTCCCATTTCGTATGTTCCGTTATCTCTCTTCCGGTAACTTTGGGGACGAAGTAAAGATCCTGGCTTGTGAGGACGCTGGTCAACTGACGGCTTTCGCCGCCCCTCTGGCTGAATTCGATTGCCGACTGAGGCGGGCATATCATCCTTGCAGCGGTTTGCAGCTTGTACAACTCCAATAACTAATTGCTGCAACCTGCAACGATCCCGCGACCCTTACTCCGCTCTCCCTAAATTAGAAAGGCGCATTGCCCTGAAGAAACCCTATACGCTAGAATCTTTGCGCGCTTCGGTCTTTTCAGACTTCATCGCATCAGACTTCATCGTAAGATTCCGACGCTTCAGATTCCTTCCTTTCTGTTTTGCGCCGGACGGCAACCTATCACCGCTGCGGATGAAAGTCTATTAATCCGGGCGTAGAAGATATTAGAAGATATTAGAGCCGCCCCCAATGGCAACGCAACTCCATCGTTTATACCATTTCGGCGAGTATCATCTGGATGCGTCGAAGCGGCTGCTTCTGCGTGGAGACGAAGTAGTATCGTTGACGCCGAAGGCATTCGACGTGCTGCTGGCGCTGGTTGAACGTCATGGCGAGGTAGTTGACCGGGATATGCTTTTCAAACTGGTATGGCCCGACACGATAGTTGAGGACAGCAATATCAACTTCAACATCTCGGTAATACGAAAAACGCTCGGGGACCAGAAGAGCGGTCATCGTTACATTGCGACATTGCCGAACCGGGGGTATCAGTTTGTGGCGGAGGTTCGGGAGGATATAGTTGCTGAAGAGGGGATGTGGACGGGGGAGTTGGTGTCCGGCGGAGCAGGATTTACGAATCGGGGAACGGTCGAGGAGTCGCCCCGGGAGCAATTCGAGTCAACTTCCGCGGCATCCGGCACAACATCCGGGGCAGGTACGGGTTGGGGATCGGTCGGCCGCAGGATGCTCGGGCCGGGAATTGCCGCGCTGATTGCGATTGCGGCGGCTGTTGCCTACAGTATTCTGCCGGAAGCACGCAGGGGATTTCTTACCGAACCTGACGTTGTGCGATTGACTGCAATCGGGCGTGTATTCGACGCCGCCATATCGCCCGACGGAGAACGTGTAGCGTACGTGCTTGATGATGACGCTGAATGTCAGAGCCTGTGGCTCAAGGAGCTTGCATCCGGCCGCGAGTTTGAGGTCGTCCCCTCGGTAGAGGGGCGTTTCCGCGGCGTGACGTTTTCGCCCGACGGCAAACTTCTGTACTATGTAGCCCGAATCGGCAATGATGCGGAGCGGTCACTCTATGCGATTCCGGCAGCGGGCGGGACGCCGCGCAGGATGATGTCGCAGATCGACAGTCTGGCGGTATTTTCGCCGGACGCGCGGCAAATTGCATTTGTATTCGAGGATCAGACGCGGGGCAGCAGTTTGCTTGTCGTCGCATCTGTCGACGGCGCAAACCGTCGCGTAGTCGCCGAACGCAAGTGGCCGGCGTTCTTCTCCGTCGATGGACCGTCGTGGTCGCCCGACGGCAGGCTGCTCGCCTGCGCTGTCATGGACGGACCCGGCTTCAATTACCGTGCAGTCGCGGTCGAAGTCGCATCCGGCGCCGAAAGGCCGCTCGGAGAAAAATACTGGGACTGGATGAAGCGCGTCGCGTGGCTTCCGGACGGAAAAGGACTGCTGGTGCTCGCACGCGGGCACAAACTGGAAAAGAACAATCAACTATGGCGCCTGTCCTACCCGGACGGACGGGCGCAGAGGATTTCGAGCGATCTGAGCGAGTATCGCGGCATGAGCATAACCGCCAACGGACGCCGCCTTGTGCTTGTGGCCACGCAGTTGCACTCGGATATATGGATCGTTCCGGCGGACAATCCGCGCGGCGCCGCTCCCCTGACATCGAGCGCCGTGCAGCAAAACGGCTTAAACGGCATCGACTGGCTGCCCGATGACCGTATCATCTACACATCGCAGGCCAGCGGAGATACCGACCTCTGGACCATCGACGTGCAGCGCAACAAACCGCAGAGACTAAACATCCCCGAAGGCGCCCCCCAATATCCGTCGGCGTCGCCCGACGGCCGTTACGTAGTTTTTACTTCCGGGCGCAACGGATCGCCGCGCATATGGCGACTCGAAATAGCTACGGGGGAATTGCGCCAACTGACCGATGGAGAACTCGACATCTACCCGGATTGTTCCCCCGACGGCCAATGGGTTTTCTACTCGGGCATACGCGACGGATTGCGCACGATCTGGAAGACCCCGCTTGCAGGAGGCACAGCCGTTCCGCTGACCGATAAACATTCGGAATATCCGGCGGTTTCGCCCGACGGACGGCAGGTAGTTTTTCTCCATCAGGAGGAACGCACTCAAACGCCCCAGGCGGTGCTGATGCCGGTAGACGGAGGTACGCCGCAGGTGCTTGCCTCGATGCCTCAGCCGAACGTATGGCCGCAGGTGCAATGGACTCCGGACGGCAAATCGATGTCCTACGTCACCACCCATAACGGAGTGTCGAACATATTCCGGCGTCCGCTCGCCGGGGGCCCCGATGTGCAGGTGACGGACTTTCGCGACCGGCGCATATTCGCCTACGCCTGGTCGCGCGACGGCAGCAAACTCGCCGTGGCGCGCGGTGTTTCGCACGGCGATGTTGTTATGTTTGCCGAGAGATAAGAAAGATGCCGGAACAAACGAAATGATACGAAAATCACGGAAAAGTTGAATATTTCCGTATGTTCCATCTTTTTTCGTTTGTTCCGTCATCTTTTCTTCCAAAAGGGAAACTGCCGGGAAACAATGCCGGGAAACAATGCCGGGAAACAATGCCGGGAAACAATGATTGATCGCGCAACTATGATAAAAACGCAGAAGATTCCGGTTCTCATCCTGTGTGCGGCGTTGTGTGCGGCGCTCGCCTCCCCGCCGATTGCCGTTAAAAGCGCATCGCGCGCTCCGGTCAGGGCCCGCCACGGCATGGTCTCCTCCGTAAGCGAAATCGCCTCGCAGATCGGAGTCGATGTGCTCAAACGCGGCGGCAACGCCGTAGACGCCGCCGTAGCCGTGGGACTCGCGCTTGCCGTGGTCTGGCCCGAAGCGGGCAACCTCGGAGGCGGCGGATTTATGGTCATACGCCTCGCCAACGGCAAAGCCACAGCAATCGATTACCGCGAAATGGGACCGGCGGCCGCGCACCGCAACGTATATCTGGACTCCAGGGGCGAATACATCCCCGAATCCTCTACCTTCGGCCATCGCGCCGCGGGCGTGCCCGGATCGGTTGCAGGCATGGCGTACGCGCTCGAAAAGTACGGCACGATGAAATGGGCCGCCGTAGCCGAACCCGCCCGCAGGCTCGCCGTCGACGGATTTCCGGTCTGGTATCAACTCGAAAGAAGCCTGCGCAGCGGCGAGCGCGGCCTTTCGCGCGATCCGGAAAGCAAACGCATTTTTCTGCGCAACGGAAAATTCTACGAAACCGGCGAGATCTTCAAACAACCCGAACTCGGGGCAACGCTCGCACGAACGATCAGGGAAGGTCCGCGCGAATTCTACGAGGGCCGCACCGCACAAATGATTGCAGCGAGCATGAAAAAAGCCGACGGCTGGATGACGATGGAGGATCTGAAAAACTACCGCGTAGTCGAGCGCGAACCGCTGCGCGGCGCCTATCGCGGGCACGAAATAATCACGATGCCGCCCCCGTCTTCGGGCGGAATCGCGCTGCTGCAGATGCTCAACATACTCGAACGCTACGACCTGAAAAGCCTCGGCTTCGGATCCTCTGCGTCTACGCACCTCAAGGTAGAAGCCATGCGCCGCGCCTTTGCCGACCGCGCGCAGTATCTCGGCGATCCCGACTTTGTAAAAGTTCCGGTCGCGGGGCTGATTTCGCGCCCTTACGCCAATACACTCGCATCAACTATCGACGCAAAACGCGCATCTACTTCCGAAACCGTCCGCCACGGCAACCCGCTCCCCTTTGAATCCGAACAGACCACGCACTACACCGTAGCGGACAAGGACGGAAACCTGGTTTCGTGCACAACTACAATCAATCTGAGTTTCGGCGGCAAGGTCACGGTCGAGGGCGCGGGATTTCTTCTGAACAACGAGATGGACGATTTTGCGCCCAAACCCGGCGAACCGAACGCCTACGGTCTGGTGCAGGGCGAGGCCAATGCAGTCGGTGCGCGCAAGCGGCCGCTGTCTTCTATGACGCCCACGATCGTGCTCAAAAACGGAAAGCTTTGGTTCGCCGCAGGCAGCCCCGGCGGTCCTACGATTATCAATACCGTGATGCAGATCATCACAAACATCGTCGATTACGACATGAACATTCAGCAGGCCATAGACGCCCCGCGCATACATCATCAATGGCTGCCCGATGAGATCACCTACGAACCTATGGGACTGGTTGCCGATGTCATCAACGCGCTCGGGGCGATGGGGCATCGGTTCGTAGACCGTCCGCGGTATATGGGCGACGCGCAGGGCGTCATGATCGATGACAAAACCGGCCTGCGGCTCGGCGCAAGCGATCCCCGACTGAACGGCAAAGCAGTCGGATATTGAGAAAAGAGATAACGGAACAGACGAAATG
The DNA here is from genome assembly GCA_019639255.1 of Acidobacteriota bacterium. Lineage (GTDB taxonomy): Bacteria > Acidobacteriota > Blastocatellia > RBC074 > RBC074 > JAHBSF01. The sequence continues at coordinate 20,346 of JAHBSF010000025.1, forward strand.
ATACGAAAATCACGGAAAAGTCGAATATTTCCGTTTGTTCCGTCTTATTTCGTCTGTTCCGTTATCTCTTCTTATGCCCATGAATCTGCGTCAACAAGCGCTCGAAATATTTCACCGCACGCTCGCCGAAATCGACGTTGAGCGCATCTCGCGCCGGGCCGTGAAGGAATACATAATGCCGGAGCTCGACGCCCCCCAACGGGTCATATGCATCGGCATCGGCAAGGCGTGCGTTGCAATGGGACGCGCTATCGAAGACGCGCTCGGCGAGCGGCTCACGGGGGGCCTGCTTGCTACAAACGCCGTGGTCGGAGAGACGCCGCAGAAATTCCGGATATTTCTCGCCGGCCATCCGGTTCCGAATCACGAAAGCCTCGCCGCCGCACGTTCGGGGCTCGAAATGCTGCGAGCCAACGACGATGAAACGACGCTCGCAGTGTTTCTGATTACGGGGGGAGGCTCGGCGCAGTTCGAGCTTCCGGTCGATCCCCGACTGACGCTCGATGACCTGCGTGAAGTCAACCGCGTGCTCGTGGGATGCGGAGCCGTGATCGGCGAAATGAACATAATCAGGCGGCATCTGTCGGCGGTAAAGGGAGGGAGGCTTGCCGAGGCCGCGCCGCACTCGCGCCGCATTTCGCTCTACATATCGGATGTAAACAGCGACGACCTCGCAAGCGTAGCTTCCGGGCCCACGCTCCCCGGCGCATCGACGCTTGAAGATTTCCATCGAATCATCCAAAAATATGACCTGCTGCCGCGATTTCCGCCCGCAGTCAGAGAACTGATCGCTGAAGGAAGTATCGGCCCCTTGCCGAAGCAGACAAACAACGACGCACGGAGCACGCATCACCTGTTGCTGGACAACAGGAAGGCGATCGACGTTGCGCGGGCGTTTGCCGAAGGGCGCGGCTTCGTTTGCGAAACGGCCCGTGATCTCGTCGAGGGAGACGTAGCCGAAAACGCAAGCGAGCATCTGCGGCGCATTGCGGACCTGAAGCGGCGCAATCCCGGGCGCCGTGTGTGTCTGTTGTCGGGGGGAGAGGTGATATGCCCGGTGCGCGGCGCGGGCCTCGGCGGGCGCAATCAGGAATTCGTTCTGCGCGCGGCCATAGAACTTGCGGCGCAAGAACTGCGGGATGTGGTCGTTCTCAGTGCGGGCACCGACGGCATAGACGGCAACAGCCCCGCCGCCGGCGCGATTGCCGACGCCGGAACTGCGGCGAAAGCCCGCGCGCTCGGACTTTCGCCCGAAGCAGCGCTGCACGACAGCGACTCGTATTCGCTGTTTGCCGCTCTCGGGGATTCGATTATGACCGGGCCCACGGGCAACAACGTGCGCGATCTGCGATTGCTGCTCGCGCAATGAACATCAAACCCGGCGAAGTACGGAAGCTTTTTTCAGTTTCAGGAGAAGTATCGTTTGGAGCATTATCGATTCTTTCATACATCCTCGGCCGTTCTGATTGTCATTCTGGTTTCTACATTGATGCTTGCGGCGCAGGCGCCGAAATCCGCGCGCACGCCGTCCTCCGGCGCAACGAATGCCGACAGATCCGCCGGACATAGAATCGGATTCGATGATGCGCGCAGACTGCTCGACGGCGAGCGCGAGGGAAACCTCAATCATCGCCCCAGCAGCTATTCGCGCACCCAACTGCGCGACGGGCGCATACTCGAACTGTTCTACCCCATAGCCGCAACCGCACGAACCGGCGCACGCAGAAGACCGGCGGGCATTCCCGGATACGGACTGCTCTACGCCACGGCGGCCGATTACGAGGAAGCGCACCGTCCGCGCCACATCCTGGAAGAGCTGCTGCCCAACGGCGCGTCGTTTATAGGCGAGATTCCGATGCTGATCGAGCGGCTCGAAAAGCGCCTGCGCACCGGCGTGCGCCGCCTCGATTACACGCGCGCAAGCCTGCGCCGCATCGACGCCTATCTCGCCGCTTATCGCAGAACGCACACGACGGCCGACGCCGACCCGGCCTTTTTTCAGGAACTGACGGCGTATTACGGCGAGGTTATGCGGCGCGAACTCGCAGCCGAGTGGCGCATACATCAGGAAAGCATCGCGCAGAAGCACGTGCAGGCCGTACCTAATCTGATTTTCACGGGCGCGGGCGGAAAGCGCGAACTCAAGCCCTGGAGCACGGTCCTCAACGTGCTCTACAACGAGGATGTGCGCGGATTGACGATAACCGCTGCGGGCGACGCCGATCTGCGCGCCGCCCGTCAGTAAGGGAGATGACGGAACAAACGGAATAAACGGACGGAAATATTCAACTTTTCCGTGATTTTCGTTTCATTTCGTTTGTTCCGTCATCCCTGCTTATTTCCCCCAGGGTATGCGCCGATCCGGCTCTCCGAGGTCCAGCACGCGCAGGTTCAGTTCGCCGCGCGAGTGATAAATGATCGGGTATTTCCGCTCTTCGGCAATCGGGTCGGGAATGCGCGTAGGGGACAATAGCGCCAGATACCGCACGCCCAGTCGGTTCCACGTCTCCCAGTTCCCCGCCGGGTCTTCGTTGTAAATCGCGCGGCGGCCGGTGTAGAGAAATACCAGCGCCGGATTGGTCGCGGCTACAACCGCGTCCTCGGGCAATCCTTCGCGCATCCACAGCAGCATCTCCTCGTTTTCCTCGAACGCGCGAACCAGCGCCGGCCTTTCATCGGGCGCCGATCCAAGGCCGCGGACGATGTAAATAAAGTTTGCATACAGATTGAACGCAACGATTACTACTGCCGCGACCGTAAGCCCCCGCCAGTTCGGCGCCCACTCGCGCCGCCGCATAAGGAAACCATAGACAATACCTGCGCCCGTCAGAAGATAGAACAACCCGAAAGGCAGCAGCACAACGAGAAATCGCAGCGTATCCCACGGCCACAGCAGTATGATCGCAAGCGTCGGCGCGATAAACACCTCGGCCATCGTAGGGCCGCGCCGCCAGCTTGCGATGTAACCGATGATTATCAGCGCGCTCAGCGCAAGCGAAAGCGCCGCGGCTCCGGCGCCTGCGTCTTCGAGAAAGTAATACAGCCGCGCCGCCGACAATTCCCCTGCATCGCGCGTCGTCATCCGCACCGCGTTTTGCCAAACGCGCTCGGGCAGATCCCGCACGCCTACGCTGCCCAGATGCGGGCTGCCCGCAGAGCGGTGCCAGAACTGCTCCGCATACGAGCGGACGATATAGCCGTTGTGTTCGCCCTGCTGTGCGGGTGTGGGCGCATTGATCTGCGCGTATATCGCCCAGGGCGCGACAAGCGCGGCCGCTCCGAGTACAAACGTAAGTGCTGCGCGGCGGCGGCGCTTGAGCAGCAGGTAGATGAGTCCTCCGATTATCACGCCGATTCCGGCCGTGCGCACCAGCATCGCAAATCCGGCAATCAGCCCGGCAATGAGCGGCGTCCGTACAGCGTCCTGATGCTGTGCGCCGCGCTCTACGAGCGCAACCGCCATCATCTGCACGAGCAGGTACACGGGCTCGGACATCAGCATTCCGGTAGACAGAAATACAAGCAGCGGAGCAACGGTTGCGGCCGTCGAGAGCGCAAGCGCAAAATGCCACGGCGCGCCTCTCAGATGCGTGAAATACCGGCAGGCAACCCCACCCGCACCGAGCGCCGAGAGTATGGAAAGCGATTTGAGCAGCGGAACATTTGAGGGGAAATCCGGAGCTATGCGGAATACAAGAGAGAGCAGAAGGGGAAATCCGGGCGGATAAAGCGGCATCAGACCGGGCGTGGGTGCGTTGATCAATTCGTAGCCGCGCCCCTCGGCGAGCGCCCGCGCCAGCAGCACATACCACGCATCGTCGGCCTGCAGGCCGATTACGCGGTCGAGGCGCAGCAGGTATACGGCAAACGCCGTCGCCCCGGCGGCGAGGGCTGCGGGCCGTTTCCACCTGATCGGGCGGCCGGTTTCCATCAGCGGATCATGTTGTTAAAGCGCGGCGCCGTCGTGCCCCACGGCTCGCGCGATTCGGGCGGCCCGAGGTCCACCACGCGCAGGTTGAGTTCTCCGGGCGACTGATAAACGATCGAATAGCGCCGTTCGGCTTGACTCGGCTGGCCCAGGGGCGCCGGGGAAATGTGCGCCAGATGGCTTACTCTCAACCGCTGCCACGTCGCCCAGTTCGCACCCGGATTATCTATCGCGATGGTTCGGCGACCGGTGTAGAGGTATACGAGCGGCGGATTGGGCGTCGCAACTACGGCGTCGGCCGGCAGCATGTTGTTCATCCATTCGAGAAGCTTCAGATTCTCGTCGAAGGCGCGAATTAACTGCGGGTGTTTGTTTGCATCGGCCGAGTACTTGTCAATCGTGTATTTGATGTTGCCGTACAGGCTGACGAGGATAATTACAGATGCAATCGCGGACATACCGGCCCACGCAGATGTAATCGGCCGCTGCGACAGGCGAAGGTGCAGATGATAGATCAGGCGCAATCCGATCAGCAGATAAAAGATCGCAAACGGAAGCAGAGGTATGACGAACCTGAAAGTTTCCCACGGCCATACGAGTATCAGGCCGAGCATCATCGGGACGCTGATTTCGGCCATCGTCAGGCGCTCGCGCGCCGCCGCAATATGCCCGGCGGCGACGAAAAGAAAAATCAAGAATGAAACGCCCCCGCGCGCCCCCGCTTCATTCAGAACCGAAAGAAACGGAGCCAGAAACAAACTCGCCGCATCGCTGGTGGTCACCTCTGCAAGATTATTCCATACGCGCTCGGGCACCTGCCCAAACCGGATTGTGCCTGATGAAGTGTCGCCCGCACGGCGCTGCCAGAACTGCGTAGTGTAATCCTGGACAATATAACCGTTTTGCTCCTGCCGCTGTTCGGGCGTAGGAGCGTGAATGCGCGAGTAAATCGTCCACGGGCCGAATACGGCCGCTGCTCCGAGCACAAAAATCGCCGCACCGCGCCTATGGCGGCTCAATAACAGATAAATCACGCCGCCTGCCGCCAGCATCAGCGCTACCGACCGGACGAGCAGCGCAAATCCCGTTACAAGCCCGCCCAGCAATATGAATATCAGCACCCGGTTCCGGTTTTCCTCCTGCACGCCGCGCTCTACGAGCGCAATCGCCCCCATCTGCGCGAGCAGAAAAAGCGGCTCCGACATCACCATCGCCGTCGATATATAAACCAGCGACGGAGCAATGGCCGTGCACGCCGCTACCGCAAGTCCGAAATACCACGGCGCGCGACGCACCCTCACAAAATACCACCAGCATATGCCGGAGGCGCCGAGCGAGGCGAGGATCGACACCGATTTGAGCAGCGGAACGTTCGAGGGGAAATCCGGAGCTATGCGGAAAACAAAGGAAAGCAGGAACGGAAATCCGGGCGGGTAAAACGGCATCAGATCGGGCGTCGGCGCGTTGATCAAGCGGTAGCCCTGCCCCGAGGCCAGAGCCTTGGCAAGCAATACATACCACGCGTCGTCAACCACCAGGCCGGCTACGCGGTCCAGCCGCAGCAGATACACGGCCGCCGCACCGGCCAGAGTCGCAAGTCCGGCAAGCAGCGGCAGGCGGCCGATCCTTCGTGGTGAATCGGCCGTGTCAATTGCGGCTCCGGATTGATCGTAGACCTCAGGGGCCGACTTGTCCGCCCTGTAAGCGCCGGTCCGTCTGCTCATCCCGTTTGCGATATGTTGCGGCGTTGGCGGCCCTAAATCAATCCCAGCAGAATGGTACACACAACAGAGTCCGCGTCTGGGTACGCACGCGCCCTCGCGTGCTTTCGTCGGCGAATGAACGCACGCGAGGGCGCGTGCGTACCCAATAATGTGTCCCGATGTTCCGTGGTTTGATTCACGAATTCGCGGCGGAACCCTTCTTGGCCGTAGTCCGCGTATCGCGCTCGCGTATGCGTGCAGCCTTGCCGCGCAGCGCGCGCAGGTAGTAGAGCTTGGCGCGGCGCACACGGCCGCGCTTGACCACATCGATGTGGTCGATGATCGTCGCATTGAGCGGGAATATGCGCTCTACGCCGATGCCGAACGAGGTCTTGCGCACTGTGAAGGATTCACGGATGCCGTCGCCGCGCCGGGCTATTACCACGCCCTCGAACGCCTGCAACCGCTCCTTGTTTTCGCCTTCCTTGATGCGCACGTGAACGCGCACGGTGTCGCCCGGAATGAAATCCGGAATCCCGCTTTTGTACTGCTGTTTTTCCAACTGCTCCAGTCGATTCATTGCCCTTACCTCAACCGATCAGATGATAACGGAACATATTTCCGTATGTTCCGTCGTCTCTCTATTCATTCTCAGACTCGAAATTTGCGGCCAGCTCCGCGAGCCAGCGTCTTTCTTCATCCGTCAACGGCGCGCTTTCAAGCAGTTCGGGCCGGCGTCGCAGCGTCTTTCGCAGCGCCTCACGCCGCCGCCAGCGCGCCACTTCCGCGTGATGCCCGCCCACAAGCACCTCGGGCACGCGCATTCCCCGAAACTCGGCCGGCCTCGTATAGTGCGGACAATCCAGCACGCCCGCAGCAAAAGAATCGTGCACGGCCGAAGTCTCGCTGCCAAGCGCACCGGGCAGCAGCCGCGTCACTGCGTCGATTATTACCGCTGCGGGCAGCTCTCCGCCCGTCAATACGTAATCGCCGATCGATATTTCATCCGTGGCCAGATGCTCGGCTACGCGCTCGTCTACGCCCTCGTAGCGCCCGCATATAAAGATCATTCTCCGGCACTCGCGCGCCAGACGCCCGGCTTCCGCCTGCCCGAACAACCGTCCCTGCGCCGACAGCAGCACTACCGCCGTGCGCTTTTTATCAGGCGCGGTTTGCGTATCCGCGTCGACTGCCATTGCATCTTCCGCAAGCAGCGTTTCTACGGCCCGAAACACCGGCTCGGGCTTGAGCACCATTCCGTCGCCGCCGCCGAACGGCCGGTCATCGACTACGTGATGCCTGTCGAATGTAAAAGAGCGCAGATCGTGCACCGCGATCTCTATGATTCCCTGCTCGCGCGCCCGCCTTATGATCCCGTGATGCAGAGGACCCGCGAAAAACTCCGGGAAGATCGTCAGCAGATCGAAACGCAAAACAATCCGAGTGCTGAGGAGGAAGAAGAAGTGCTGAGTGCTGAGTGCTGAGTGCTGAGTGCAATCAGGAACTGAAGAACTTTAATTCAAAGCATCTGTAATTAAAGTTCCTGATTTCCTGTTTGCACTCAGCACTCAGCACTCAGCACTCAGCACTTCTTCTTCCTCGCGCTCAGCACTCTCTCTTTCTCCTCTCAGAGCGTGTCTTGAAAGCCCCGAAGGGGCGATAGATCTGTAGCCTGGTGCGCGAGCGCCAGGTCAGATCGAGAAACGCTTCCGAGCCCTGAAAGGGCGAAAGATCAATATAGGAATCTTCCGCCCTTTCAGGGCTGGAATTGATGTTGGCCTGAAACCCAGGGCTTACGCCGCTGGGCTACAGATCTATCGCCCCTTCGGGGCTTTCAAGACCCTCTCTCAGCACTTCTTCTCCCTTTCAGGACCTTCACAGGTCCATCAATCCTTCCGGCGGATCCACCACAATCCGCTTGCGCTCGATGTTCACCGTGGTGCAGATCGATGCCGCAAGCGGTATCAGAACTTCGCGTCCGGGTTGCGCTGCGGCCTCGACAACCAGCAGCGGAGCCGCCCCGTAATGATCGACGCGCCGCACCCGGCCTATTATCTCTCCGTCCGGCAGTTCGACATCGCAATCCACGAGGTCGAAATCGTAGTAGGCGTCGGGCGGAAGCGCCGTCAGTTCGTCGCGTTCGATGCCGAGCCTTACGCCGCGCAGCGCCTCGGCGCTCGTCATATCGTCGCAACCAGCGAGCTTCAGCACCACGCGCCCCTTGTGCATACGCGCCCGCTCGATGACCACCTCGCGGACATCTTCAGCGCCCGGGCGAAAAGCCCAAGCCCGCCGCATGCGTGCAAACCGCTCCGGAAAGTCGGTCATCAGGGCCGCGATCACCTCGCCGCGCAAACCCTGCGGACGCGCAATCTCGGCGACCGAAATCAGATCGCCGGTCTGCGGCGGAAATTCGCGGCTCATTCCACGATTTCCAGCACTACGCGCTTCTTCTGCTTGGAACCCGATGCGCCGAGAATCGTCCTGATGGCGCGCGCCGTGCGCCCCTGCTTGCCAATCACCTTACCGAGATCCCCGTCCGCTACGCGCAACTCCACAACCGTCGCCTGCGATCCTTCGTGCTCCTGCGCGCGAACCGCTTCGGGACGATCCACCAGCGCTCTGGCGATCAACTCTACAAGCTCTTTCATTCTTCCGCCGTATCTCAGGCCGCCGTATCTCAGGCCGCCGCTTCGGTCTGCCCGCTCTTGCGAATCAATCCCTGAACGGTGTCGGTAGGCTGTGCGCCGCGCGCAATCCAGTAACTGATCCGCTCGTGGTCGAGCTTCAACTCGACCGGCTGCCGGCACGGGTTGTAGTAGCCGACGATTTCGACGAAGCGGCCGTCGCGTTTTGCCTGTTTTTCGGCCACAACCACGCGATAAAACGGCCTCTTCTTGGCGCCCTGTCTGGTCAATCTGATCGCTAACAAAATGTTTACCTCCGAGAGTGTTGACGCTCGCAACAATAACGACGCACGGCAGTGCGGTCGCGCCGCTTAACGCCGTTTCTTTTTCTTCTTTTTCCTCTTCGAGCCGATGCCCGTAATCCTGCGCGCCACGCGACCGCCCAGACCGCCGAGCATCCCGCCCTGCGTCATCTGCCGCATCATGCGCCGCATCTCTACGTACTGCTTCAACAGATTGTTGACATCCGAAACGTTCGTGCCGCTGCCGAGCGCTATGCGCCGCCGCCGCTGCCCGTTGATGATCTGATGCCGCTCGCGCTCAAGCGGCGTCATCGAATTGATGATCGCCTCGGTCTTCTTCAGCTCGCGCTCCATCTGCGCCGTCATCTCCGGCGTCATCTTCGGCATTCCGCCGAACAGATCGCCCGGAATCATCGACAGAATCGAATCGAGCGAGCCGAGCTTCTTTACCTGACGAAGCTGATCGCGGAAATCTTCGAGCGTAAACTCGTCGGATTCGAGCTTCTCCTGAAGCTTGAGTGCTTCCTTCTCATCGACCTCCGACTGCACCTTCTCTATGAGCGACAATACATCGCCCATTCCGAGTATGCGCGATGCTATGCGTTCGGGGTAGAACGGTTCGAGCGCGTCGTATTTCTCGCCCACGCCCACGAACTTGATCGGCTGCCCCGTCACCTCCCTGATCGAAAGCGCCGCGCCGCCGCGCGCATCGCCGTCCATCTTGGTCAGGACCACACCCGTAAGCCCAAGCCGCTCGTTGAACTCCCGCGCGCTCTGCACCGCATCCTGCCCCGTCATCGCATCGGCTACAAACAGTATCTCCGAGGGCTGCATCTCGCGCTTGATCGAATCCAGCTCGGTCATCAACTCTTCGTCTATGTGCAGACGCCCGGCCGTGTCGATCAGCAGCGTATCAAACCCCACCTGCTCGCAGTGCAACCGCGCCGCACGGCACAACTCCAGCGGATCGCTCAATCCCTCGCCCGCAAATACCGGTATCCCGAGCGCCTTGCCGATTACCGCAAGCTGATCGCGCGCGGCCGGACGGTATACGTCTACCGAAAGCAGCAGCGGATTGCGGTTCTGATTCTGTTGCAGCCAGCGCGAAATCTTGCCCGTAGATGTAGTCTTTCCCGACCCCTGCAAACCGACGATCATCACCGGATTCGGGCGCCGCGAAGTAAAGAGCAACCGGCTCGAGGTGCCGCCGAGCATGCGCACCATTTCGTCGTAAACGATCTTGACGACCTGCTGCCCGGGCGAAAGCTGCTGCAACACGGCCTGCCCGATCGCCTGCTCCTTGACCCGCTCGATGAACCCGCGCACTACCTTGAAGTTGACGTCGGCCTCAAGCAGCGCTATCCGGATTTCGCGCATCGCCAGATCCAGATGCTCCGGCGTCAGGCGGCTTTCGCCCCGCAAATCCTTCAATACCTTCTTGAGTTTGTCCGACAGCGCTTCAAACATATGACTACAAGCTTTGACTACAAGCTTTGACTACAAGGACTACAGCGACACTACCGCCACCTTGACGCCTGGCGCAAAACCGTAAGGATATAGACCGCAGGGCCGGATTGTCAAGCAACACTCCGGGTCCGCGTGGGCAGTCGGTTGAGCGGTTTGGGTGCGACGGGGGCGGCGGTATTTCTTCCGCACCCTTGCCGCGTCGGGGGTTGCGTGGTTTTGCCGCAGCCGGTATTCAGCACAGCGTCTTGACGAGATTCTGTATCGCCTTGAACTCGGGTGTTCCGGCCGCGCCGCACAGTTCAAACAGCGCCATCTCGATTGTGGAAATCACGGCGCCGGAACGAGCGAGCTTTTCTATGGCGGCATCGCGGTTGTGCGGCAGGCGCGAGGCGATGGCGTCGGTCGGTATGTGCACCTGATAGCCGAGCGCAATCAGGTCGTGCGCGGTCTGGCTGACGCATATGTGCGCCTCGATGCCGCATACGATCACCTGCTCTACGTGGCGCTCGCGCAGCTTCAGATCGAAATCCGGCGCACCACACGCCGAAAAAACCAGCTTCTCTATCGGTTCGATTCCATCCGGAAGCTTCGCGGCGACTTCCGCCGCCGTGCGCCCGAGCCCCTTCGGATACTGCTCCGTAACGATCACGGGCGCGCCGAGCAGCGCCGCCCCTTCGACCAATACCCCTATGCGGTCGGCGAGCGCGCCGAATTCGGCAATCATTGGCCGAAACGCCTCCTGCATATCGATAACCGCAAGCGCGGCGCGTTTCCGTTCAAGCATCGCCGGATGCCTCATGACCTGCCCTCCCCACAATCGTTTCGCCCAAAATCAAACTACACCACATTGAAACATAAAAGAACGATAACGGAACAAACGAAATAAAACGAAAATTACGGAAAAGTTCAATATTTCCGTCTGTTCCGTTTATTCCGTCTGTTCCGTTTTTCTCTGCTGTGTTCCAATGTCATGCGGATGGTGAGCCGCCGTGCGATCCGAATAAAAGCTGTAAAGGAGCTTTCCCGATGAAACATCGCCAACCGCATCTATCTGCTCCCGCGCTTATCATTGCCGCACTCGCGCTGTGCGCAGCATCTATGTCCGCTGCGCAGACTGCAGCCTCGGGCCGGTGGGAAGGGGAAATCAAAACGCCGGGTCAGGGCATACGCATCATTCTGGAACTGGTCGAAGGCGCGCGCTGGCGGGGCATCGCCTCGTTTCCGGATCAGTCCGATGTGGAACTCCGGCTGCTCGATCTCAAGGTCGAAGGCCCGGAGGTTTCATTCAGGATGCCCGCCGCCCCGGGCTACCCGTCGTTCAGGGGCAAAATCTCGGACGACGGCCAGTCCATCGCCGGCGAATTCCTGCAAAGCGGCCAGGCGCTGCCAACCGCATTGAAACGCAAGGGCGACCCGGGCTTCAAACCCGCTCCCCCTCCCGCTCCAAACCCCGTACTCGAGGCCCTGAGCGGCGACTGGGAAGGCGCCCTGCAGGTCGGAGACCAATCCCTCCGACTCAAACTCAAGCTTGCACCCAACGCCGGCGACGATATACCAGGCTTTCTCGACTCCCTCGATCAGCAAACCCTCATACCCGTCAATACCCTCACCGCCGAAAACGACTCCTTCCGCATCGACCTCGACCTTATACAGGGCTCATTCTCCGGTAAACTCTCTCCCGATCGCTCCTCCTGGCAGGGCAAATGGGAACAACCCGGCATCTCCCGCCCCCTCTCCTTCAAACGCTCCACCATCCCTAAAAAACCCTGATGTCTATGAAAAATCCAAGACAAATACTGTGCAATACCATCATGTTTCTACGATTTTGAGACAGTTTTGTGACATTTGGCTGCGAGATTAGTAGGTGACAGCGAGGGGGGGGGCTGGGGCGAATCAGGAGCAGGTTCGGGATAGTGCGGAGCCTGGTTTGAGCGGCTCCCCTTCAGAGAAAAGGCGCCAGGGTTGGCCGGTTGATTACATATCGGGGGTAATCGTTGGGGAGCCGGTTGATCCTGGCGCCTTTGTATTGTCAGGAAGAGAGATCCGTAATTTTCGTCTTTTTTCGTTTGTTCCGTTATCTCTCTTCAGTTGCCGATGCGCCAGCGCTGGCTGCGTTCATTGCCGCAGCGCCACTGGTGGACATTGGCGCCCCGGTTGCGGCTCTGTTCCTGAACATCCAGGCACATGCCGCTGCCGACATTGACTATACGGTACAACCCGCTGCCGACGCTTTCGAGCCTCCAGCGCTGATTGTTGCGTCCGCTCCAGCTATACTGCTGGGCGTTTGCGCCGTTGCTGTTGAGGTTGACATCGGAAATCTCCAGGACGCGATTGCTGTTGCGATTCAGGAAGACGAACTCGTTGCGTCCGGCCTCGATGACTTCCCATTCCTGATTATCGACGCGGGTATAATCCCACTGCACGATAATGGCGCCGTCTTCGCGGCTATCGGCGCCCACGCCGAGCACCTTGCCGCTGTTTTCATTGGTGACCGGCCCGCTGAAGCGCACTGTGCCGTTCGGCCGATTGGCGCCCCAGCCGCCGCCCGGCCGGTTCCCCCCCGGACGATTCCACCCGCCGCCGCCCGGCCGGTTGCCCCCGATATAGCTCGTCCTGCCGTCCTGAAAAGTGATCTGCCCCTGTTCGACGCGACCGCGCCGATTATCGACCAACACATCGAAATCGAAATTCACCCGATTGCGCCCGCTGCGCATCTGCCCGCGACCGCGCACGCCCTGATCGTTGCCGGGGGCGTTGTAAAGATTGGCGCTGCTGAAGGTAACGGTCGCCTGCTGACCGTAATCGCGCTGAATCTGTTCCTGCACGGCGTCGCGAGCCGCCTGCCGCGCATCGCCGCTCCAGTTGCCTCCCGGTCTGCCCGGTCCGCCCGGTCCTCCCTGCCATCCGGGCCTTCCGCCCTCCCAGTTGCCTCGCCAGTCATAACGCGCATTTGCGACGTCTCCCGTGCGGCGGTTGATGAGTACATCGTAATAAAAGATCCGTCTTCCACCATCATTACGCGTAGCGACGCCCGTGCCCGTAACGCGCGTCTCGGTGTTGGAGGCGGACTGCTCTGCGGCGTCATTGTTGAACTGTACATTGGTATCCCGCGCCACGTCGGCTTCTATGCGCACGCGAATCGATTCCTGCGCTCGCGTGATGGGTCTGTTGCCCTGTCCGAACTGTCCGAAAGCGCTTCCTGTTGTGAACATCAAACAGGCCATCGCGAAAAGCAGCATTCCGCCGCCTGCACGATTCCCGATCATTCCATATCCTCTTTGTCTTTTATTCATCTGGGTTCCCCCTTCCTGGGTCGCGAATGGTTTGGTGAGGTCTGTTGTCATCGTATTTTGGGGATGATGCGAGTCTAACGATACGCTTTCATGAATGCAAATCCGCTGAGAGATAACGGAACAGACGAAATAAACAAAACAAACGGAAAGAAGGCCAGACTATGCTTTTTTCCGTTTGTTCCGTCTTATTTGGTTTGTTCCGTTATCTCTCTTTGCTCGTCGCCCATGCCGTCCACCACAGATCGCGCAGCATCTCCGCTCCGGCTGCAAGCCTCTCGGCGGCAAACTTCTTGTGTTCGGCCGAAGTATTCGACTCGCCGAAAGCCTCGCGCTGGTCGAGTATGTACAACTGCTCGACCAGCGCGTGCGAACGCTCGATATATTCGATGACGCCTTCGCGCGGTTGCTCGATTGTGCGCGCAGACGAGCCTACGAGCGGCAACACATCCTCCAACCGTATACGCGCACGTACGAACTCTTCTTCAAAACGCGCGTGGAAGCCGCGCTCGCGCGAATACGTCGTATACCCTTTCGGATTATCCCCAACCCAGCCGTTGTGATGCATCGTCGTGTGATGCGGATTTGCGGCGTCCGCAACGTAATGCCCCAGTATTCCCGCATCGTTTATTATGCGCTGCTCTATGTACCGCTTCCTGGTCCGGTCTTTTTCCGCGCGCCACAACCTGAACTCTATGCGCAGGCGCTGAAATACTTCGACAATGCGGTAGGGAACGAAGCCGGCTTCGGCCGGCTTGCGCCCCGCCTTGACCAGTTCGGCGATGAAGTCGTAGCGATTGGCTGCCTTCAGAGCCCCAGGGGGAACAAATTCAAGGTCTATGTAATGATCGGGCGCCGCGCCGCCAATAGCGCGGTCGAGATCAAATTCGGCGCGGTCGCGCCAGCGGTCGGGTTCCGGATTGAGATACGAAAGCTGCTCGACCGACCTGCGAAAAAACGCGGGCATTTCCGCAGGAAGCCTGAGCGCTGCTGCGCGCCCCGACAACCGGTGCCCGTGATCGCCCCAGCCCTTAACGCCGTACGGCGAAGCAAGCAGCAATCCCGCCGCTACAATCAACAGCAACAATCCACGCTTCAATTTTCTCTCCTTGATTTCGTCCCTGAGACTTCATACCGACGGCGTCAATGCCGCTTCATAAATCTTCTCGCCCGTCAGATTATGCAGGGCGACTTTCATCACCTGAGTTTGTGCGTCGATTTCCACGGCGCCGAAAAACTGCAACCCGTCGCTCGGCGGGCGGTTCTGCTTCATCCCCGGCGGCAGGCTCATAAACCTCACCTCGGGCCCGAAGGTATTGTCGAGCCGCCCCGGTCCGAACGTGCCGGCGTTCAAAGGCCCGGCGATGAACTCCCAGAACGGATCGAATTCGGTGAACTGCGCTCGCGCCGGATCGTAATGATGCGCTGCGGCGTAATGCACATCCGCCGTCACCCATACGACGTTGCGAATGCGATTCTCCCTGATGAAACGCAATAGTTCGGCCACTTCGAGTTCGCGTCCGAGCGCCGGGCCGTCCCCGTTTGCGCAGTTCTCAAACGCTTCGGGGCCGTCGGTCACTACAAGGCCGATCGGCATATCGGACGCCATAACCTTCCACCGGGCGCGCGAAGCCAGCAGCCTTTGTTTGATCCAGCGCAACTGCCCGGCGCCGAAAAACTCCGTTTCAGGCGTTCTTTCCGTTTGCCGGTTGTATGTGTTGGGTCCGCGGTAGCTGCGCTTGTCGAGCATTATGACTTCGAGCAGCGGGCCGTAATCGAACGCGCGGTATATGCGCTCGGGATCGAGTCTGTCGGGCGCAATCGGCAGATAATCGAGAAACGCCCGCCGCGCGCGAGCCGCCAGCAGGTCTATGCTTTTTTCCGAATAACGCGCATCATCGAGCACCTGACCCGGGTACCAGTTGTTGCGCACTTCGTGATCGTCCCACTGTGCGAGAACGGGCACTTCCGCGTTGAAGCGGCGCAGCGCCGCATCCATCAGGTTGTAGCGGTAATTGCCGCGAAACTCGTCGAGCGTTTCCGCTACTTTGGACTTTTCCGGCGTCACGATGTTGCGCCATATGCGCCCGTCGTCGAGTTTGACTTCGGATTGCAGCGGACCGTCGGCGTAAATCGTATCTCCGGAATGGATGAAGAAATCGGGCTGCAACCGGCGCATCGCGTCAAAGATCTTCATGCCGCCGAACCCGGTATTGATCCCCCAGCCCTGTCCTACTACATCCCCGCCCCAGACGAAACGAAGGTTGCGGTGCGTTCGCGGCGCGGTGCGAAACGAGCCGTTCAATGGCTCGCTGTGCGCGCGGTTGTCGGCAAGCGACTGCCATACGACGCGATAGAAAATGCGCTCGCCCGGCGGCAGATCCGCGAGTATCGCACGTGCGGTGAAATCCGACGATTCAAGCGCCGCAGGCCCCGAAATGCGCGTTGAATTTCGGAACGATTCATCGGTCGCCCATTCGACGATCATCCGCGCCGCACGATCCGCGCGCGACCAGACTACGCCGCTCGTCGCCCGCACATCCCCGACTTGCACGCCGCTTGCCGCGACGGGGATCGATTGCGGAAGTGCGATGATTGCCGGGAATCCGAATGAAGCGCAGGGCGGCAGCAGGGCGCCTGCGCCGGTGAGGGCGAGAAATCGTCGTCGGTTCATCTTGATTCGGGAAATGCCGGTATACCGCGATCGAACGCCACGCCTTCGTAGACTTCGGCGAGCGGGAGCAGGCATTCGATTGAGGCGATTTGAACGGTTGCGCCGAGTCCGGCGACGCTGCGCAGCAGCCAGTCGCCTTCCTCATTCTTCCAGCAGTGATCGATATTCGCCCTGTCTTGAGAAACCAGCAGATAACTGGTCAGCGATTCGATCTGTTGGTAGAGAGAGAATTTCCTGCCGCGATCATAATCCTCCGTGTTCGGCGAGAGCACTTCGATGATGACTTTCGGATTGAGCAGAACGTCGTTTTTCTCGTCGCGGAAGCGCGGCTTCCCGCAGACGATCGTCAGATCGGGATAGGCGTACAAGCCCCCGTCGCTCGTCTGCACCTTCATATCATTGGAAAACCCCTGACACGATTTTCCTTTCAACTGCCCCCACAGCAACCCGGCGAGGTTGAATGTGATTATATTGTGCGCCGAACTCGCTCCGACCATCGCATAGATCATACCTTCGAGGTATTCGCTTTTGGTCTCCGCCATGCGTTCGACGGCGAGATATTCCTCGGGCGTAAAGAGCCTCTGCTTCAGATTCGCGCTCATCGCTCCACCTCCGTGCCGCCCCGAGATTATACCCCGACCCGACGGCGAAACCCGCATCTCCGCCGACTGTATGCAGAAATGCCTTCAGGCTTTTCTCTTCGGGGGCGCAATCGCTACCGTACACAATCCGGCCGCGTTGTACGCGCACGAGCGGCACTTGGCCGCAGAGTCGGCTACACGCGCCTCGCGCAGGCCGATCCAGTAACCCAGAGCATCGGCAAATTCGTCCCGCGCGCCCTGTTCCTGAAACTTGAAGGCGTGGACGGCGAATCCGGCCTCGTGAAAAAGCCGCCCGCCGCGCCGCACACCGCCGTATCCGTCGCGCAGTTCCTTGCTCGAAGTGATCGCCAGATTTGCAAGCTTCGGATCGGTCCTGGTCAGCCGCCCCGATTTGCCCGGCTTCGGCGGAACTATTACCACGGCGCATATCAGATCCGATACGTCGTAGTCGTTTGCTGCAAGCAGCAGCCCGTAGAGCGAGAGTTGCAGTTGATGATTGGGAAACAGGCGATGGGAGTAGCGTGAGAACTTGAAATCGTAGAGCCAAAGTGCGCGCCGCCCCTCGAATTCGACGTGGTCGATTTTGCCGTAAAGCGGGACGCCGTCGATGTAGGCCTTTAGCGGAAACTCGCGCAGGCGCAACTCCGCGCCCGCAGCTATCCGCCGCCGCAATTCCTCGCGTTCCAGTTTTTCGGCTTCCGCCTCCAACACCGAGTGTGCCGCGGCGCCCGCCTTCATCTCTTCGCTCTCCGGCTCCGCTTCCGGATGCATCACCGAGAGAGCCGCCTTCTGCTCGCAGTAATTCATCTCCGCAAGCAGCGACACCCACAGCGCGCTGAGGTCATGGCGAAGTAGGTTCATCTGTGGCCTGTGTCTTTTGTCCTTCTTTAATCCGGCCTATACGCTACCACCTTGCGCCCGGGGCTTCAACCGCTTCGCGCCCCACTACCGCCTGCAAATCCCTGCGCAAAATTCCGATTGACCGGCGAACCGCTCTGGCGTAGGATACGGCTTCGGATTCGAGCCGCCCCGCCCCTCACTCTCACGCATCACCGAGAGCCTCCCTGACAGGGGCCTGTCCCGGGTCTGATTGCAGAAACGACGGGGGCAACCCGATTACCGAGCCGGACTTCATTCTTACGAAGCTTGCTTGAGACTTGACAGGAGACTTCACGCATATGAAACGCATCCTCACCCGCACATCCTGTATTCTGGCGATACTGGTCTCGCTCTGTGCAGGCGCGCTTGCCGGCGATCCGGGCATCCCGATCCCGTTTGCGAGCACCGCTCATCAGGTCAGCGATCAGACGCGCGGCTTTATGCTGATCTACAATATCTACACATCGAGCGCGACGAATCCGTCGCAGCAAAACACGCGCATCAACCTGACCAACACCAGCGATCAATTTGCGGTCTCGGTGCATCTGTTCTTCGTCGATGGGGCCACGTGCAGCATCTCGGACCGCTACGTCTGCCTGACGCCGAACCAGACGACGACCTTCCTGGCCTCGGAGCAGGATCCCGGCACGACCGGATATCTGGTCGCCGTCGCCACGGGTTCGGACGGAGAGCCTGCGCCGTTCGACTTTCTGATGGGTGATGCGTTTGTGAAATTCGAGAACGGCTTTTTCGGCAATCTCGGCGCCGAGGCTGTTCCGGCGGGTCTGGTTCCCTTTATATCGGTATCCAACGACGGCACCCTGTTTGCGCTCCTGGTTACAGGAATGCCGCGAGTGCTTGCCGTAGACAACATCGGTTCGCGCGGGGACGGCAATGAAACGCTGCTTGTCGTAAACGGCGTGGGCGGCGTTTTCACCATCGCTCCGACCACGGTCGGTTCGCTTTTCGGCATACTTTACGACGATCAGGAGAGCGCGCACAGTTGGACATCTGCGGGCGGATGTCAGCTCGTCACGCAACTCAGCAACAACTTCCCGCGCACTGCGCCGCGCTTCGATGTAGTGATTCCGGCCGGACAGACCGGATGGATGAAGTTCTGGTCCACATCTACGGTCAACAACTCTCCGATCAGCACTTCGGCCGATGCGCGGGCGCTGCTCGGCGCAGTCTTCCAGCGCAATCCGAATTCGGGGCTTTCGAGCGGAGCCTTCCAGGGTGCGCGCAATCTGCATAAACTCAGAGTCACTTCCGCACCGTTCGAATTTAACGGACAGGAAATGGGCGCCGCCCCTCAGTCGTTTACGAATTTAATGCGCGGCAGACACTCGATAAGCGAAATATCCCTGTCGAACATCACCATCTTCGTTTTCCCGATCTTCCCGCCCAACTGCGGGTTCGTCGATTCCGACAGAGTCGGATAAAAGAGGGAAGAGATAACGGAACAAACGGAAATAGACGAAACAAACGGAAAGGCGCGACAACCTCGGCAATTGTCGCGCCTTTCCGTTTTTTTTCGTCTATTTCCGTTTGTTCCGTTATCTCTCTTCCCTTGGCCCCGCCTCTCTGATCGTCTATACTGCCCTCTACCGCAAGACAACATCCGGGCAGGCAGCACCAATTCGCGCGATAAATATGTTCGACAAATTCCGGGAAGAATGCGGCGTATTCGGCATCTACGGCCACGAGGAGGCGTCGCGTCTGGCCTACCTCGGCCTCTATTCGCTGCAGCATCGCGGCCAGGAATCGGCCGGCATCGTTTCATCCGACGGCGAACGGCTTTACGCCGAACGCGGCATGGGGCACGTAAGCGACATCTTTCAGGAAGATGAACTCGCGCGCCTGCCCGGCCGACTCGCCATCGGCCACGTGCGCTATTCCACAGCCGGCAAGGTCAGCATAAATGAAGCCCAGCCCTTCGCCGTCAAATGCGCCTACGGGCAGGTCGCACTGTGCCACAACGGCAATCTGCCCGATGCCTCCGATGCCAGAAATCAACTCGAATCCGAGGGTGCAATTTTTTCTTCTACATCGGATACCGAAGTAGTGCTGCACCGCATAGCGCGTTCGCGCACGGGCAATCTTGTAGACGCAATCATCGACGCATTAAAGGGCGACGAGGGCGCATTCTCGATGCTGTTTGCCACGCCGACCGGACTCGTTGCCGCGCGCGATGCGCGAGGTTTTCGCCCCCTTTGCATGGGCGAACTCGACGGCGCCGCCGTATTCGCATCGGAAACCTGCGCATTTGACCTTATAGGCGCGCGCTACGTTCGCGATGTCGAACCCGGCGAAATCGTGGTAGTCGACCAATCGGGCGTCAGGTCGCTGCGCCCGTTCGTAGAAAAACCGCACACGCACTGCATCTTCGAGCACGTTTATTTTTCGCGGCCCGATTCCATAGTCTTCGGCCGCAGCGTCAACAAGAGCCGGCACCTGCTCGGACGCTACCTTGCGCGCGAATGCCCCGCGGACGCCGACATCGTCGTTCCGGTGCCCGATTCCGGAGTCGCCGCATCGATCGGCTACGCGGCGGAATCCGGTCTGAAGTTCCGCTTCGGTCTGGTGCGCAATCATTACGTAGGGCGAACATTCATCGAACCGCGCTCGCAGATACGGCACTTCGGCGTCAAGATCAAGCTCAACCCGGTGCGCGATCTGATCGAGGGCAAGCGCGTAGTGCTGCTCGACGATTCGATCGTGCGCGGCACGACATCGCAGAAGATAGTCAAGATGGTGCGCGACGCCGGTGCGCGCGAAGTGCATATGCGCATCAGTTGCCCGCCGACCATTTCACCCTGTTACTACGGCGTCGATACGCCCACGCGCGAGGAACTCATCGCCGCGCAGCAGTCCGTAGAGGAAATACGCGCATTCATCGGAGCCGATTCGCTCGGCTATCTGAGCCTCAAAGGTCTTCTCGAAGCCGTGGGCGATCCGGCGGGCGCGAATCACTGCACCGCCTGCTATACGGGCCGATACCCTACGCAACTGCGCGGCGCCGGACGCGACGGAGAAGACATCCACCACCGTCTTGAAACGGTTGGTTAGTGAAAAAACAACGATGACGCGAAGCAGAAAAAAAGGCCGTATGCCGAGCGGCGCATTCCTCATCGCACTGGTGTTTGCGTTTGCATTCTCTTTTTATCAAAGCTGCAAGCGGGAATCCCCGGAAACGCCGCAGCCCGCGCCGCCGGGCGAGGTAGTCACCGAAGGCCGGCTCGTCGTTTACGCTCTGGATGTCGGCCAGGGCGACGGATTGCTCGTAATCACGCCGGAGCGCAAAACCGTTCTGATCGACGCCGGCACTCCGCAAGCGAGCGAGGCTATAACCTCTGCGCTCGCGCGCTACGGCGTACAGAGCCTCGATCTTGTCATTGCATCGCACCCGCACGCGGATCACATCGGTTCGATGAAGCGCGTTATAGACAACTTTCCCGTAAGAAACTTTCTTGACAGCGGACAGACGCACACCTCGGCTACTTACGAGCGCATGCTCAAGGCGATCCAGGATAAAAAGGTCCGGTTTCTGAAGGCGCGCAGCGGTCAGACGTTCGATCTGGATTCGGGCGTCAAAATCGAGGTGCTCAATCCTTCCGAAAAACTGATTACTGAAATCCGCAGCGGCGGCAGCGTGCTCAACGCCAATTCGGTCGTCGTGCGGCTGAGTTACGGCGATTTTGCGATGATATTTACGGGCGACGCCGAGTTCGAAACGGAAGCCGATATGATGAAGCGCGGCGTCACGCTGCGAGCGCAGGTATTAAAAGTCGGGCATCACGGATCGCGCCACGCAACCAGCGGAAGATTTCTCGATACGGTAGCGCCGCGGGCGGCGATCATATCGTGCGGAGGCGACAACAAGTACGGCCATCCGTCGCCGCAGGTGCTCGATCGTCTGCGCGAGAAAAACATACAGCTTTACCGCACCGATCTGCACGGCGAAATAATCATTTCATCCGACGGCAAGAGCTTCGATATACGCCCGACGCGCGAGGCCGATCTCGCCGCAGTATGGAAAGGGCGCACGGCGACGCAGAGCGAATAGAGGGAGACTATGACTACGAAAGCCGAAGAGCCGAACCCGCTCATTGTCTTCGTCGATCGCATCGAAGAGCATCTGGCGGTCCTCATACCGTGCGACGACGACGAGGTGCAGCTTGAACTGCCGCTCAAATACCTCCCGCCGGGAATCGAAGAAGGAAGTATGCTGCGACTGAGATTCGAGCCCGCGCCCGAAGAAGAAGAAGATGCACGCGCAAGGATCGAAAAACTGCAAAAGGAACTGACCTCCGACCAGGACCCCGATCAGATGAATTTCAAACTTTGATTCACACGGCAATCCACACAAAATGAAATACGAGAGAGATAACGAAACAGACGAAATAAGACGGAACAGACGGAAATATTCAACTTTTCCGTAATTTTCGTTTCATTTCGAATGTTGCGTTATCTCTCTTCCCAATCTATGACTGAACCGATCGGCTACAAGGACGCGGGCGTCGACATCGACGCCGCAAACATGGCGGTTGCGCGAATAAAGAAACTCGCGCAGTCGACCTTCAACGAAAATGTGCTGTCCGACATAGGCAGCTTCGGCGGAATGTTCAGCGCGCGGTTTACCGAGGCGCGCGATCCGGTGCTCGTAGCAAGCTGCGACGGCCTCGGAACCAAGCTGAAAATCGCCTTCGCCACGGGCATTCACCATACGATCGGCTACGATCTGGTCTCGCACTGCATCGACGACATACTCGTGCAGGGCGCGCGGCCGCTGTTTTTTCTCGACTACATCGCCACCGGAAAACTCGATCCCGAGGTCATCGCCTCCATAGTCGAGGGACTCGCGAAAGGATGCAGAGAAGGCGGCTGCGCGCTGCTCGGCGGCGAAACAGCCGAAATGCCCGGCTTTTATCCCGACGGGGAATACGATGTCGCGGGGTTCATCGTAGGCGTCGTAGACCGTTCGCGCATCATCAACGGGTCGCGCATCACATCGGGCGACGTAGTGCTCGGATTGCCCTCGCTCGGCCTGCATACGAACGGCTACAGCCTGGCCCGAAAACTTCTGTTCGACGTTGCGGGCTATCAGATTGATACGCACGTTGCGGAACTCGGCTGCACCGTAGCGGAAGAACTGCTCAAACCGCACAGGAACTACTTGCCCGCGCTCTCAAATCTCATCGAACACGACGGCGTCATCAAGGGACTCGCGCACATAACGGGCGGAGGGCTTGTGGAAAACATTCCGCGCATACTTCCCCGCAACGTGGATGTTGCGATCAGGGAGGGAAGCTGGCCGGTGCTGCCCGTATATCCGCTGCTCGAAAAGATCGGCCGCGTCCCGCGCGAAGATATGCTGCGCACATTCAATCTCGGCCTCGGGATGATCGTCGTATGCGCGCCCGAGAATTTCGATCTCGTCGCCGGCCGATTATCCGATGCGGGCGAAAAATACTACGTCGTCGGCGATGTCGTCGACGGCGACGGCAAAGTCCTGTTCGTTTAAACCGATCCACACGACATTGAGACTAAGAAGAGAGATAACGGAACGAACGAAAATAGACGGAACAGACGGAAAAGTTGAATCTTTCCGTAGTTTTCGTCTATTTTCGTTTGTTCCGTTATCTCTCTTCTTAGTCTCAATACAGAACAGGATTCTCTCAGGAGCTTTCATGAGAAATCGTACTCTCGTGCTGGTGTGCGTAATCGCACTTCTGATTCCGCCGCCGATGTTTGCACAGCAACCTGCGGCGAAGAAGTTCGAACTGACCGTAGACAACATCATGCGCGGCTTCGATCTGGTCGGCTACGAGCCGAGCGCGCCGCGCTGGTCGCGCGACAACCGCCGCGTTTACTTCCGCTGGAAACGCGCCGGAGAGCCGCGCCTGAAGGAACCCGACCTTTACGTCGTCGAGCGCGACGGCACGGGGCTGCGCATGCTTTCCGAAGAAGAAGCGCGCCTTGCACCTCCGGCCGGAGGAGATCTCTCGAAAGATAAAAAACAAACCGTCTACGTCGAGGACGGCGACATCTTCATCTACGATCACACGAAGGGTGAACGCCGCCGGATTACCGAAACTACGGAAGGCGAAAACAACCCGCGATGGAGCGCCGACGGCAAGGCCATAGTCTTTGCGCGCGGAGGCAATCTGTACCGGATGTCGCTCGAGGGCGGCGCGCTCGTGCAACTCACCGACATACGCACGGGAGGCGGCGCCGACCCTGCGCCCGCGACTCTTGCCGGCGGAGGCGGCGGGGGCGGGCGCGGAGGATTCGGCGGAGGATTCGGACCGCCGCGACAGGTTGCGGGTGCGGCCACCACGGCGGGCGCGCAGCGCGGCAGCGAAAGTCAGGAGTATCTGAAAAAAGAAGAGCGCGCACTGATTGAAGCCGTAAGGGAGCGCGCCGAGCGGCGCGAAGAGCTTGAAGCGCGCCGCAAGGCTCGCGAAACCCGCAAGCCCTTCAGCGTGCCCGCTGGTCAGAACGTAGCAGGACTCGCGCTTTCACCCGACGGCAAATACGTCGTCGCAACCGTCGTTCAACCCGCCACGGGCGCAAAAAATACGATCGTTCCGAACTACATCACCGAATCTTCCTACACCGAAGACATTCCGGCGCGCAGCAAGGTAGGCGACGCGCAGGGGCGTTCGCGCGTTGCGATCATCGAGGTTGCAAGCGGCGAATCGCAATGGGTAGATCACGGACAAAGGGCCGCGCAACCTCAGGGCGAAGGCGCAGGCGGCGAGCGGCGGCCCGCGCGCGAAGCGCCCGAACGCGCGGTGCAGATCGGCAACATACAGTGGTCCGAAGACGGAAAACATGCCGTGGCGCATGCGCGCTCAGCCGACAACAAGGATCGATGGCTGCTGCTCGTCGATCCCGCAACGGGCAAGACAAAGGTTCTGGATCATCTGCACGATGAAGCGTGGATCAACGGCCCCGGCGCTTTCACTCTCGGTTGGCTTGCCGACAACAAGCGCGTCTACTTTCAGTCCGAACGCGACGGGTTTTCGCATCTTTACACCGTGTCTGTAGAGGGCGGCGAAGCGAAGCAGTTGACTTCGGGCGGATTCGAAGTCTCCGACGTGCGGCTTTCGGAAGACAAGACCAAATTTTATTTCACCTCGAGCGAGGGAAGTTTTTACGAGCGGCATCTTTACTCGATGCCGGTCGAGGGCGGCGCGCGCACGCGCATCACGTCGATGCCCGGAAACAATCAGTGCGTAATATCGCCTGACGAATCCACACTCGCCATCCTGCATTCATACAGCAACAAACCCACCGAGCTTTATCTTGCGGCGAACCGGCCAGGCGCAACGGGCAAACAGGCAACCACTTCGCCGAGCGAAGAGTTTCTCTCGCACAACTGGATCGACCCTCCGATCGTCGAGTTCAAGGCGCGCGACGGGGCTGCGGTCGCTGCGCGGATTTACAAATCTCCCCGCTTCCAGCGCGGCGGCCCGGCCGTTCTGTTCGTGCACGGCGCGGGTTATTTGCAAAACGTGCACAAATGGTGGAGTTCGTACTTCCGCGAATACATGTTCCATCACCTGCTGATGGAGCGCGGCTACGTCGTGCTCGATGTGGACTATCGCGGCTCGGCCGGTTACGGGCGCGACTGGCGCACGGGAATTTACCGCCATATGGGCGGCAAGGATCTTTCCGACCATGTGGATGCGGCGAAATATCTGGTGAGCGAACACGGAGTGGACCCGAAGCGCATAGGGCTCTACGGCGGAAGCTACGGCGGGTTCATCACGCTGATGGCGATGTTTACCGAGCCCGACGTATTCGCCGCGGGCGCCGCGCTGCGGCCCGTCACCGACTGGGCGCACTACAACCACGGATACACATCGAACATACTCAACGCGCCGCAGGCCGACGCCGAAGCATACAAGCGAAGTTCGCCGATTTATCACGCCGAGGGGTTGAAGGGCGCGCTTCTGATCTGCCACGGCATGGTGGATGTGAACGTGCACTTTCAGGATACTGTGCGGCTCGTGCAGCGCCTCATAGAACTCAGGAAGGAAAACTGGGAGCTTGCGGCCTACCCGGTGGAGGATCACGGATTCGTGCAGCCTGCGAGCTGGGCCGATGAGTACAAGCGTATTCTGAAGCTGTTTGAGACCAATCTGCGCGGTGGAGGGAAGACTTGAAACGACTGGGAATACTGATCTCGGGGCGCGGCTCGAACATGATGGCGCTGGCCGACGCCGTGCGGGAGAGGCGGATACCGCAGGCCGAGATCGCGCTTGTCGTAAGCAATGCGGCGACGGCGGCGGGCATAGAGCGGGCGCGCGGCCGCAGCATCCCCGCCGTGGTGCTCGATCATCGCGGAAAGACGCGCGAAGAACACGACCGCGCAGTTGCGGCGGAGCTTGAGCGATGCGGCGTGGATCTGGTATGCCTGGCCGGGTATATGCGACTGCTCTCGCCGTGGTTCATACGGCGGTACGAACATCGCGTGGTGAACATTCATCCTTCGCTTTTGCCTGCCTTTCCCGGCCTCGACGCACAAAAGCAGGCGTTTGATTACGGCGTAAAATTCACGGGCTGCACGGTTCATCTGGTCGATGAGGAACTCGATCACGGGCCGATAGTCAAGCAGGCCGTCGTAGCCGTAGAGCCGGACGATTCGGTCGAGACGCTTTCGGCCAGGATTTTGCGCGAGGAGCACAAGTTGTATCCGCAAGCGGTGGCGCTGCTGCTCAGCGGACGTTACAGGATCGAGGGGCGGCGCGTCGTCGAGATGTAGAAGAAGAAGTGCTGAGTGCGAGGAAGAAGAAGTGCTGAGTGCTGAGTGCTGAGTGCTGAGTGCTGAGTGCAATTTGGAAATCAGGAACTTTATTTACAGATACTTTGAATTGAAGTTCATCAGTACTCTGTCAAGCAAGTTCTCGGGTTTTTTCAGCCGCGAAGCGGCAAAAGATCTGTAGCCTGGTGCGTGAGCGCCAGGTCAGCAGAAAAAGAATGTCCGAGCCCTGAAAGGGCGAAAGATCTTTCGCCCCTCCGGGGCTGGTCCGGCTTCTCTACACTCTCCCAGGGCTCGCGCCCTGGGCTACAGATCTTTCGCCGCTTTGCGGCTGAAAAACCCCGAGAACTTGCTTGACAGAGTATTTACAAACTCTAAATGGAAATTCTTCAGTTCCTGTTTGCACTGCGGCACTTTCTTCTTCTTCTCCCACCGGTTGACAAGCCCGAATCCCGCCGATAGAGTTTGAATCTCGCCGGCAGGCTTTGCGGCGCAAAGCGCAAGGCGGCGGGATTCTGCCCCGTAAAACGACAAAATGAAGGAGTATTGCACATGAGCAACCTGGCACTCTCAGCGGTCGAGACTGCGCCGCAGGCCGGAATCAAGGAGGGCGTCTACAAAGTAGCGTCGACCGATCTGGTCTTCGAGACGAGCGAGCGCGTCGAGCTGAAGAGCATTACCCGGGAGATCGCTGCTTTCGTAGAGCAGTCGCCCGTGCGGGATGGAGTCGTGCTCGTATCCTCGCTCCACACAACCTGCGGTCTGATGCTGAACGAAACTCAGGGCGCGCTGCTTTCCGATATGGTTTCGATGTTCGAGCAGGTAGTCCCGCGCGGCGTTTACTACAAACACAACGATCCGCTGCTGTCGGACTGCGACCGCAAGAACGCCGATGCGCATCTGCGCGCAATCATCGTCGGGCTCAGCCTCACGATTCCGGTAGTCGACGGCAAGCTGAAGCTCGGAACCTGGCAGAATGTAGTACTGACCGAGTTTGACGGACCGAATCGGCGCAGAGTGCACCTTCAGGCCATGGGAGTTTGAATCCCGTCGCAGTACAGGTCATTCCAGAGGGCAGCCCGTGCGCGCTGCCCTTTTCAATTACGCGCGGGTTGAATCTTGAAGCGGGCGTTTGTAACGGGAGCAACGGGATTTGTAGGCGCGTCGGTTGTACGCGAACTCCTGGCCGACGGCTGGGAAGTGCGTGCGCTTGTGCGCAGCAACAGCAATCGAAGCAACATTGCCGGCCTGCCCCTTGAACAGCTCGAGGGCGATCTGACTGACCGTGCGCACCTCACTGAACTGATCGACGGTTGCGAAGCGGTATTTCACATAGCAGCGCATTATTCGCTCTGGGCGCGCGATGGGGATCTGCTCTACCGCGTAAACGTCGAAGGCACGAAAAACCTGCTCGCAGCCGCGCGCCGCGCACAAGTCAGGCGTTTCGTTCATACGAGTTCGGTCGCGGCCATAGGCGTGCCGCAGCCCGGATGCACAGCCGATGAAGCATTTGATTCGCGGATTGAAGATCTGACGGGCGATTACAAAAAATCGAAATTCCTGGCTGAAGCCGCGGCGCGCGAGGCCGCACGCGGGGGTCTGGATGTCGTAATAGTCAATCCTTCGACTCCGGTAGGCCCGTACGACATCAAACCCACGCCCACGGGCGAGATCATCGTGCGCTTTCTCGAAGGGCGCATGCCGTTTTATGTACATACGGGACTCAATCTGATCGCCGTCGAGGATGTAGCGCGCGGACACCTGCTCGCATACGAACGCGGGCAAACGGGCGAACGCTACATACTCGGAAACCGAAACCTCACCCTGCGCGAGATACTGGAAATTCTTGCCGTCATAACGGGGAGGCGCGCGCCGCGTTTTGCCATTCCTCATTTCATCCCGCTTTTTGCGGCCTATCTGGATGAAGTCGTTCTTGCGCACACGATCGGGAAACAACCGAAGCTTAGCGTAGCGGCGGTGAGGATGTCGCGCAGGGCGATGTATTACGACTCAAGCCGTGCAGTGCGGGAACTCGGTTTGCCGCAAAGCCCCGTTGAGGATGCTCTCGCTCGCGCGGTGGAATGGTTCAGGAAAAAATAAAGGAACAAACGAAACAGGACGGAACATACGGAAAGGTTGAATAATTCCGTATGTTCCGTCCTGTTTCGTTTGTTCCGTTATCTCTCCTTACTGTTCGATAATCTCGATCCGGCCATCCTCCCGGCGCGCGCGCGGGCGCGACTGGAGGTTGAACAATCGGGATTCGCCGACTTCCGACGGAGGCTCAACCGTATCGCCCGGCCGGTTGCAGGTGCTGAAGGGATCGGTGCCGTTCAGCAGCAGCAGTATGGCCGCAAGTTGCGGCATATCCTGGGTCCGGTTGTCGGAAATCGCCGAGCGGATCTGGGTGAAGATGTCGTTGATCGACGTATTCGGCGTAATCACCGCGCCGTTGCTCAACAACACCGGGGTGTAGAAGATGCCGTAGCATCGCGGCGAGCTTTGCAGCGCGCCGGCTGCGGTTGCCGATCCGGCCGAGATGAAGCTCAACTGCGAAGCCACAAACTCGGCGTTGAGTTGCTGGAGCGCGCTCGTTCCGCCCTGCAATACCGAACGGATCAGCGTCTCGTTGCCCTTGACCAGAATCGGCGTATTGGCGTTCACGCCGCCGATCAGCACCAGCCCGTTCGGGACGCGGCTGATGTTCCGCACGTAGTACTGCGCCGAGCGGAAGCAGATCGTGCGGCAATCCGGAGTTCCGGCCGGATCGATCAGGAATATCAGCGTGTTCGACACGCCGCCCCCCGGCCCCGGATTGAATACGGTAATCAGCGCCGTGCCCTGCGAAGCCACGAGCGCGCCCGAAATCTGCGCCCGAACCTGCGTCCCGCTGAGGAAGGTGGTCGGTTGATTCAGACCGTTCCAGCGAACCATAGATCCGCCGACGAAGTTTGCTCCGTTGATCGTCAGCAGGAATGCCCCGCTGCCTTCCGTAACGACCACTGGATTGAGGCTCACGAGCGTCGGCGCCGGATTCGGGGCCGACTGGATCGTCAGCGGCAGCCCCCCTGATACGCCGCCGCCCGGCGCCGGAGTGACAACCGTAATGGTCAGTATGGCAACCGATGCGACATCGGCCGCCGTAATCTGCGCCGTCAACTGCGTCCCGCTCACAAACGTGGTAACGCGAGGCGATCCGTTTACCTGCACAACGGAAGTGGGAGTGAAATTAGCTCCGTTGACCGTCAATACAAACGGCACGCCTATGGCCGCAGACGAAGGCGCAAGGCTTGTAATCACCGGCGCCGGCGGCGGCGCGGCAAGCACGCCGAAATTCAGGGCATTCGAAAGCCCGCCTCCCGGCGCAGGCGTAAATACCGTGATGACGAGCGTCGTTACCGCCGACAGATCTCCCGCCGTAAGCCCTATGGTCAGCCGCGTATTGCTGACGAAAGTCGTCGCCCTCGCCACGCCGTTGACGCGCACGCTCGAAGTCGGAACGAAATTCGCTCCGTCAACCGTCAGCGTGATGGCGCCGCTGCCCACTATTACCGCTCCGGGCGTAAGCGACGTAATGACGGGTGCGGGCGCCTGTCCCGGCGTCACCGGAACGATGATCGAGTTCGACACCCCGCCGCCCGGCTCCGGCGTGAAGACCGAAATCGTCGCCGAAGTGATTCCGACCAGATCGACCGCCTGCAGCACCGCCGACAGTTGCGTCGTACTCAGGAACGTAGTCGGCCGATCCTGCCCGTTGATCCGGACCACGGATGCACCGACGAAGTTCGCACCGGTAACCGTTATCGTCACGGGCAATCCCGTGCCGACAAGCTGCGCCGGCGATACGCTCGTAAGCTGCGGCGCCGGACTGTTGATCGCAAAATTGATCACGCCGCTCGTGCCCCCGCCCGGCGGCGGATTGAATATACGCACCGCCACCTGCCCCCCAAGCAGCAGATCGGCTGAAGTTACGGTGGCCGTAGCCGTAGTCGAGGAAAGCACCTCGGTCATCAGATCCCGGTTGCCGAAGCGCACAACCGCGTTCGAGGCGAAGTTGGTGCCCGTAACCACGAGCGTGAATCCCGGAGCGCCGGAGTTGGCCGACTCCGGCGTGATCGAGGTAATACGCGGCAGTGCGTTCGGCGTCCGCACAAGCAGCAGCAGCGCGTTCGACGCTCCGCCGCCCGGACCCGCATTCACGGCGACGATCGTCAGATCGCCCTCGTTGGCGCGATCCGAGGCGAGCACCGTAACGGTGATGCGCGTCGAATTGACGAAGCCCGTCGGCCGGTTCTGCCCGTTGACCTGTACTACAACGCCCGGCGCGAAATTCGATCCGTTGATGGTAACCGTCGTATTCCCGCCGCCGAGGCCGGAGGTGGAAATCAGCCCCGGATCGAGGCTCGTAAGCACCGGCGTCGGATTGAGCACCGTGAGGCTCACGACGTTCGACGTCCCGCCGCCCGGAGGAGGATTGAAGACGTTGACCGTTACCGTTCCGCCGAATGCGATATCTGCGGCCGTCACCTGCGCGGTCAACTGCCCCGACGAAATGAAGGTCGTAGTCCGCGACTCGCTGCCGACCTGCACGACGGAGGTCGGATTGAAGTTCAGTCCCTCGACGGCGAGCGTGAATCCCGGCCCGCCCGCGTTGACCGTCGATGGGGTGATCGTGGTGACCACGGGCGGATTCTGCGATCCCTCCGTAACGGCGAAATTCACCGCGTTGGAGGTTCCGCCGCCCGGAACCGAATTGAATACCGTCACGACGATCGTTCCCACATTCGCCGTGTCGGAGGCCGGAACCTGTACCTGCAATTCCGTCGCGCTGATATACGTCGTCTGGCGCGGACTGCTGTTCAGACGCACGATGGATCCGGGGAAAAAGCCCGTACCTGAAACTATCATCGTGAAGCTGGGGCCCCCAACGATGATCGTGCTCGGACTCAGCGAATTGATTCGCGGCACAGGATTGGACTCAGCCTGAATGAAGAAATTCGCTGCATTCGAGGTCTGATTTCCCTGCACCACCGTTACCTGCGCCGTTCCGGGCGCCGCGATGTCCGAAGCCGGAATCTGCGCCTGAAGCTCGCTGCCGCTGACAAATGTCGTGGCCCGCGCCTGCCCGTTCCACCGCACTCCCGCCCCGTTGATGAAGCTGGTTCCTATTACCGTCAGGGTGAAACCGTCCCCCCCGGCCAAAGCCGAATTCGGACTCAGGAACAGGATCGTAGGCGGCCCAAGCGTTATCGTCAGCGTCTGCGCATTCGACAACCCGCCGCCCGGAGGCGGAGTCGATACGGTGATCTGCGCCGTACCGGACGTAACGATGTCGGCGGCGAATACCGTTGCCTGGAGCTGGGTCGATGATACGAAGGTAGTCGGGCGCGTCTGTCCGTTGTAGAGCACAACCGACTCGCCGACAAAACCCGCTCCGTTAAGCGTCAGTGTGAAATCCTGCCCGCCCGACACTACCGTGTTCGGCGAGATGCTCGTCAACTGCGGCGCCGGATTGGCCGTCCCCTCGACGCGGAAAATCATGTTGTTCGAGTTGCCGCCGCCCGGAGGAGGATTCACCACGCTGACGACGAAATTACCCCCCACCGCAATATCCGACGCCGGAATCTGCGCTTCGAGTTCCGTGTCGCTTATAAAAGTAGTCATGCGCGGGCTGCCCTGCCACCGCACGAAGGCGTCGGGAGCGAAGTTCGTCCCTATAACCGTCAGCGTGAAGGCGGTGTCGCCCGGCACACGTGTTTCCGGCGAAAGCATCGATATGCGAGGCAATGCGCTCGCCTGCCTCACCGTTACTTCCACCTCGTTCGATACGCCGCCCCCGGGCTGCGGATTGAGCACCGTGATCTTCGGCGTGCCGGCCTGCGCAAAGTCGCTCGTGGGAATTACGGCCCGCAACTGCGAGCTGTTGTCAAAAAACGTCTGACGCGCCTGCCCGTTCCAGCGAACCATCGCGCCCGAAACAAAATCCGAGCCGATCACCGTAATCGTGACTCCCGCCTGACCGACGCCGAATACCTGCGGCGTCACTTCCAGTATCGAGGGTACGGGATTGTTGATCGAAAGCTGTACGGTATTCGATACGCCCCCGCCCGGCGGCGGATTCAGCACCGAAATGTCGATCGTGCCCGGCTCGGCTATGTCGCCCGGCGGCAGAAACGCCTGCAACTCCGTGGTGCTCACAAACCGCGTCGCCCGTATCTGACCGTCCACGCGCACCGCCGCCCCGTCTACGAAATCCATTCCGTTGACGATAAGCGTAAACGTAGGCCCGCCGACGATCACAAAACTCGGCGATATGGACGTGATGACCGGAACCGCGTTGACCGTGGGAGTGAAATTGACCGTTCCCGCAAGAAATGCCGCTTCCACTTCGTCGGCATTCGTGTTTACAACCGCGCTCCCAATCGGCTCGTCGCCGAATCCGACTACGGACGTATTCTGGTTTCCAACAGTCGGAACCGTAAACGTTACGACGAGCAACTGACGCACGCCCATGCCGAAAGTGCGGCCGCCGCGCAACGCCAGAGCAACGCCTATGCGACCCGCCGCAATCTGCTCCGTGTTGGTGTTCAGTACCGGCTCGCCCTGCACCGGAACGCCGTCGCCGAGCTGCACGCGCACAAATGAAATATGCTGAGGATTGTAGTTGAGCGTGAAACTGACCGCGTTTTCGTTGCCCTGAGCGTCAAGTTCGATAACGATCGTGTTGTCCTGACCCCGAGTGAAGGTTGTACCTACAACCCTGACGGTGCGCACCTGCGCGGGAGATGCTCCCTCGCCAAACGCTGCCGCTGCTGCACCCGCAAACGAAACCGGGGCCGTAGGCCCGGCTGCGGGCTGCGGCGAATCGAGCCCCTCCGTATAGCGTCCGACCTGCACCCAGTCGGCAAGCGTTATACGCCCGTCGCCGAAAGTCGCGCGCGGCGCCGTGTCGGCCCGCTGAAATTCGCTGCCCTCGACCGGATCATCGAGCTGCGCCATAAAACGCCCCGCCTGAATCCAGTCCCCTATCGTCAGCGCACCGTCGTCGCTCCCGTTCGGACGCGGAGCCACGTCGCCTTCTATCGCCGCCGCTACCGCTACCACACCGTTCGTGTAACCGACAAACAACTCCGCGCCGTCTGCGTCGATTACGCCGCGCCGCAACGGATAATCGGTGAACTCTATCTCCGATGTCCGCCGCTCGCGCCCGCCGTCGATGCGAAAACTCAGATCCAGCAGCCGATGCGCACCCGAGAACGCCCCTGCATCCTCGAGCGTAATCACCGCGCCGAGCACGCCCATCGCCGCCTGCGATCGGTCGAGATCCAGACTCGCCCCCGTAACGCCCGGAGCGAGCCTCGCATCCAGAAGCTCCAACCCCGCAGCGTCAAAACGCAGACTGAAACGTATCTCGCGCTCGTCGCCCTGCGAGAAAAATTCCACCGGAACCGTCAGCTCGCTGCCCGGCGTCGCACTCGACGGCCGCACCCGCAGCATTCGACCCTGCGGCTCTATTACCGATCCCAGAGGACCGCGGTTGACCAGACGGGACATCCCGCCCGCATCCGAAACCGGTCCCGTAAACGAACTCCTCACCGGAGCCGAAAATTCAGGAAGTGCCTCTGAGGGGATCGCTGCCGCTTCCGCAGCAGCCCGGGGCGAGAGGGCCGAAAGGATGGTCTGGCTCGATAACGCCATCCACCCAAGCAGTGTCAACCCAAGTCCGATCTTGACCAGCGAGTTGACGGACTTCAACTTGATATTCATCGAGGCGTGCTCCTTGATTTTTGAATCCTTGATCGTGTGTGCACGGGGAACAACTCTTCTATCTGATCAGCGATCCCTTGCTCATACAACCGATACAGAATACCGCACAAACCACAACTCGCGGAAAAGACCTGATCTTTCCGCTACTTCCGCTTCTTCCGTTTGTTCGGTATTCTTCCGCTTTCCATTGTCGTGTGAACAGACCTCTGGCATCTGCTCAGTCTTCCGACCGACGTTTTCCGTTGATCAGACATCCAGAATGTGGGCTTCCTGCGCGCCCGCGCGCGCCGCTTTATGGGAAGGATCCGCCGCTCCCCCACGACGATCCTCGGGCACTATAACTTCAACCTGTTTGTCAAGGAACCCATTCTAACCTATTCACTGGATAAGGCAAACAGCCACTGTAAGGGGCGTGAAGAAAGTGGGCGGCTGCGCTCCAGAGCTACTCAAAGCCGGTTCAGGTGTAGGCGCATAATACCCTGAAACGGTTCCCGCTGTCATGACAAAAATCCCCATCAAAGCCCCGGAAATTACAACCGTCTCATCAGACGGGGCCGGGCAGGCCCGATATGCGCACTCCGGAGTGGCATTTATACCTTATGTTGACGCCAATGAGCAGCGCCGTCAGCGCCTCGACCGTTCTGGAATTCGACAGCGCGCCCGCATCCACGAAGCGGCAGCCCGGAATGGACTCCACAAGCGGCCGCAGGCGCTCCCTGTCCGCCTTCATATCGCCGCAAACCAGCACATCGCAGTCAACCGGATGCGCAAGATCTGCAAGCGCCGCGGCGCCGACATTGTGGAATGCCGACGCTACCGCCACGCCCTCCGGCGCAAACTCGGCGGCCTGCTCCGCAGCCGATCCCGCCCATACGCCGAGCACTCGCGTGGCGCGTCCGCCCACGGCCGGTTCGAGCGGCACCGTTACGTCTACCAGAAGCGCACCCGGCTCCATCCGACCCCGAATCTCCTTGAGCGTCGCAATCTGCGCGGCAAACGGAACCGTAATGACCACAATGGATGATCTCGCAGCAGCCTCGGCATTCTGCGCGCCCGAGACCGAGGCTGCTCGGCCAATCTGCGCCCGAATATCGGCTGCCGCAGCCTCTGCACGTCCCGCGTCGCGCGATCCGAGCACTATATCGAAGCCCGCCGCAGCCCAGCGCAGCGCAAGCCCTTTACCCTGATCGCCGGTTCCCCCGATAATGGCAATTCGTTGCATAATGTTGCTCCTGATTGCTCGTAAGTGCGGTAGTAGAGAGCGAGAAGAAGTAGTGCTGAGTGCAACTCAAGAGAGAGAGAGAGAAAAGATGACGAAACAAACGAAAGTACACGGAAATCACGAAAATGGTCAAACATTTCGTTTGTTCCGTTTCATTCCGTCTGTTCCGTTATCTCTCTTTTCAGCACTTTCTTCCCCTGACCGTGGATTGTAGCACTAACCCGGAATTAGAGCGGTGAGCGCGGCCAACCTGCCACACGAATGGAAATCAATACTGCGCGAGCGCGCCGCGTGGCTGCGCGCCTGGGTGCGCCGGCAGATGGCGCCGCAACCGGCGCGCGTCGATCCGCGCCGGCTTGCCCGCATATTTCTCAAACTCGGCGCAACTGGCTTCGGCGGCGGCATCGCCGTCATCGCGCAGATCCGCCGGCTCGTAGTCCGCGAACATCGATGGCTTAATGAACACGAATTCCTCGACGCCGTATCCCTCGCGCAAAGCCTTCCCGGCGCCAACGCCGTCAACGCAATCACCTACATAGGACTCAAACTCGCCGGATTGCGCGGCGCGCTGATTTCGGCCAGCGCCTTCATCTTCCCGTCCTTCCTGATGATGATCGGCCTGACCATCGCGCACGATCATCTTTCCGTATTCCCCGACGCACAGCGCGTCTTCCAGGGCTTTAACGCAGCCGTCGTAGGACTGATCGCGGCAACCACGGTGCGCCTCGGCAAAACCGCCGTCCAGCAGCAGTGGCACCTCGAACTCGGCGTAGCCGTGGGATTCCTGCTCATCTTCACGGATACGACCGTAGCCGAAGTCGTGCTGCTCGCCGGGCTCATTGGCGTTTTTATTCGTTCGTTCAAAACCCGCGCGCGCCACCGCGTACGCCAGCGCCTGCGCAAGAAACGCCAGACCGATGCAAAAAGAGTCCGCGCCGCAAGTACTACCGAAGAAAATAATCAGGAGAAGAATAATCAGGAGAAGAATGAAGAAGATGAAACGGGAACGGACATCGAGCCATCTATCGCAACTCCGGGCGAGCGTCTGAGGTCGATTGCGGCGCCGCTGCTGCTGCTGCTGTTTGCCTGGCCGTTTCTGGAAAAACTCGTAATCATCTGGCAACTGATGACGATATTCCTTCGCGTGGGCACCGTAACGTTCGGCGGCGGATTCGTGATGATCCCGCAGATTGAAACCGATGTCGTAGACGTGCACCGCTGGATATCGCATCAGGCGTTCGCCGACGGCATGGCTTTCGGCCAGATCACGCCCGGCCCCGTGTTGATCACCGCCACTTTCATCGGCTTCAAGGTCGCAGGCATCGCGGGTGCGGTAGCCGCGACGATAGCCGCATTTCTGCCCTCGTTCCTGATGACCACGATTGCGGGCACCTCGCTTGAGCGCTTTCGCGCCAATACGCAGGTGCAGGCGTTTCTCGCCGGCGTCGGTCCGGCCGTAGTCGGGATGCTCGCCGCCGCCGGCGTCAGCCTCGCAAAGTCGGGCTTGAGCACTCCGCTCAGCTACGGCGTAGCAACGCTTGCATTCCTTCTGATGATGCGCGCGCGCCTCAATCCGGTAATCATCATATTCGGCTGCGGGCTGCTGCAATGGGCGATATCGCGCGGCCTGCTCAACTGGTTCGCCTGGCTTTGACAACCGGCTTTGACAAAAAGACCGTAACAAAAGGAATCCTCGAATTCGCATGATCATCGAAACGTTTCCCGTAGGAATGCTGCAATGCAACTGCACGATCCTCGGCTCCGAACAGACGCGCGAGGCCGTCGTAATAGATCCGGGCGACGACATACCAGAAGTCCTCGCTCGCCTCAAACGTCTGCGTCTCACACCCAAATACATCATCGCCACCCACGGCCACATCGACCACGTGGGCGGCTTCAAGGAAATCAAGGACCTGACGGGCGCGCCCCTCTATCTGCACCGCAGCGACCTGTTTCTTTACGAAGCGCTCCCGATGCAGGCGCAACTGCTCGGCATCGCCGCTCCGGATCCATGCGCAATCGATGCGCATCTCGATGAGGGCGACGAACTCGGCTTCGGCGAAATAACGCTGCGCGTTCATCACACGCCCGGCCATACGCCGGGAAGCATATGCTTCCACGAACCGGGCCACGATGACGGGAGACTCTTTGCGGGCGATACGCTTTTTATGGGCAGCATAGGCCGCACCGATCTGTGGGGCGGCTCTTTCGAGGAAATCATGGATTCGCTTCACCGCAAGGTAGTCACGCTGCCCGAAAACACCATCGTCGTTCCGGGCCACGGGCCTCTTACAACCATAGGACGCGAGAAGAGATTCAATCCGTTTCTTCGGCGATGAATGGATTGAAAAAAGAGCGAGCGGACAAACTGCTGGTCGAACGCGGGATCGTGGAAACGCGCGCGCGCGCTGCTGCGCTGCTGCTTGCGGGACAGGTCTATTCCGGCAACAACCGCATCGACAAACCCGGTCAACTGCTTGCGCCCGACGCCCCGCTTTCAGTCAGGGAAACATTGCCCTACGTCAGCCGCGGCGGATTCAAACTCGCCGCTGCACTCGATTACTTTGCAATCAATCCCGAAGGTAAAACCTGCCTCGATATCGGCGCATCCACCGGCGGCTTCACCGACTGCCTGTTGCAGCGCGGAGCGCGCCGCGTAGTCGCCCTGGATGTCGGGCGCGGACAGATGGACTGGAAGCTGCGTCAGGACGCGCGCGTAGATGTGAGGGAAAAGGTCAATGCTCGGTATCTGACCAGTGAGGATTTCGACTGCCGCTTCGATATCATTACGGCCGATGTCTCTTTCATCTCACTGACGAAAATCCTGCCGGTCATCCCTCCCCTTGCCGCAGACGCAGCCGTGCTGATTGTGCTCATAAAACCGCAATTCGAGGTCGGAAAGAACGAAGTGGGCAAGGGCGGCATCGTGCGCGACGAAGCGGCGCAGTTGCGCGTAGTGGAAGAGATCAGGAAGTGCGCCGAAGGGTTGGGGATGAAGTCGCGCGGCGTAATCGATTCGCCCATACTCGGCGCCGACGGCAACCGCGAGTTTCTGGCCTGCTTTCTGGTGCTTTGACAGGGAATCGGGCGGGTACTACCCGAGCACTCCCGTTCAAATCGGTGGAAGATTGAATCCGGCCAAACTGCGATTCAGTATCAGTGGGTCAATACGCACGCCCTCGGCGCACATTCCCTGATAAACCAGCCGCAAATCCGCAATCTCGCCTCTGCGATAACCGAGTTCGAGCAATCCAACTGTCCCAAGCACGGGTATGTTTTCAGATTTGGCCAATAATCTGGCCCTTCGTTCATCAATCAACGCCGTCTGCGCCTGTATTTCTTTTGCCAGAAGAATCGTCGATAGCTCTCCGGCGCCGAGAGAATATTGGCTCTGCCAGACAGCCAATTGAGCCGGATCCGCCAAGTACGCCACTTCAATCCAACCGGCAATCCGCGTCTCCTCAGATCCGGGAAATCCGGCGCCTCTGACGACGACTTCATCCCAGACCTGCCTGGTAATCCTGATTCGGTTAAACAGGCGTTGCGGCAGACCAAAGAGATCGAGCCTGGCGAGTATTATCAACGGCGAGGCATTGGATACAACGATCACGACGGCAAATTCTCTATGAAGCGGCGGTCATCTTCGTGGTCGTCGAACGTGTAATTCAGAGGTACTTCACGCTCGGCGGCGAACTGCAAAAACTCCGGCTGCGATACACTGCAAAGCTCGGAGGCGCGGCCAAGCGAAACCGCACCCTCGCGATATAATTCCAGCGCCAGAAGTTTCGCCACCTCACGCGATGCCGTAGCCGCCGACAAATCGCCGGACTCATCCGGCAAAACACTTGCCGCCCGCAACAAGTCTTCGGGAAGATCGACCTGAACCGTAGACATTTCTCGCTCTCCTTTCCGGCGTAAGATTACCATAGTTCCATCAACCGACGCCGACGGCAACCGCGAGTTTCCGGCCTGCTTTACTGCAAGATCATAGATCCGCGGCTTGTCTTCCCTACGAGCGCCCCTTATCCTTGACTCTCATTTTCTAAATCAAACCACAGCAGAATGGTACACACAACGGAGTCTGCAAGTGGGTACGCACGCGCCCTCGCGTGCGTTCGGCGGCGAGTGAAAGCACGCTTTGGCGCGTGCGTACCCAGTGATGTGTCCCAATGTTTCGTGGTCTGATCTAGGATTTCAATTATCACATGGGTCACACAGATTAGTGAATAACAAAGAGCTAGCACAACCAACGGACCCAATGATACTACCTGGAGCTACAATCACAC
Source organism: Acidobacteriota bacterium (assembly GCA_019639255.1). Classification (GTDB taxonomy): domain Bacteria; phylum Acidobacteriota; class Blastocatellia; order RBC074; family RBC074; genus JAHBSF01. The sequence continues at coordinate 59,863 of JAHBSF010000025.1, forward strand.
TTAAATCCCTCAGTCCTAGGGAACATGAGGGATTACAATCTTTAATATCCAAGGGCAAGCTTCCAGAATCTGCGACAAGTAAAGTACTCCTGATGCCCCAAGTCTTGAACTTTGGTGATGGCACCGGGTTTATTGGCAGCGCCCCATTCAATAGTGAAAGAGCCTCAGCTATACGTAAGAATCAAACATTTAAGCCCAGAATTCCATCGGCTCAAATGATCAAATTCACAGATGGGCTAAGTGTAACCTGTGATGGTTGGCACAAAGAGGAATTCCAGCCTTGCCATGATGCTGACCCAGAATTTTGTAAGCCGGAGCGCCCTTTAGAAGGGGGCCCCTATAATATGACTTATTGCATTCTTTATTGGCCATGCTGGAGCCCGCAAAGTCAAGACCAGATTTATTGCAATAAAGTAGCAATATATAATTGCAATGATCCATCTCCGTGTTTTTAATAGAAATAGCAACACATCTATGGGGTGGCCCTGTTTTGATGGAACTCTTAAGCAACACTGATTGTCCATCAAAACAGGGCCGTCTCAGCCCTCGTCACTGCGGTATTGGGCCATGGGGCAAATGGGTATTGTCGGATATTTAGACACAGCAGGCATTTTTGATGATTTGGCTGTCGCCTCTATCCGAGATTTGCTGTCTGTGCCGATGGCAGGTTCCACATCAGGCCGGCGACATGATCGCAAGGCAATCAATCGTCACTTTTCGGTAATTACTGTGAAACTTTTGTTGGGTTATCACGTTGAAAAGTAGGCGTGCACATAAACCTGATAGATTATGATACTACTCTTTCAGGTATAGAAGAGCTAAATCAGTCCTTATGAGATTGGCACAGGCAAGTACGATCTGATAAATCGGTAAGTGCAAGCAAACCGACAATCAGAGGAAAACAGCCTGTGCCAGGAGAGACAATACTTGAGATCCCGCCAGCGGAACAAGAACAGATGCTGGGGCAACTGCGGCGAGCCCGATATGGACACTTGTTGGGGCTGCACATTCTGATGCTGTGCGCGGCGGGATGGTCGCCGACAGCGATCGCCGGAGCGTTGTTATGCTCGCGGACGAGCGTCTATCGAACTGTCTCGGCATATCGGCGGGGCGAACTCAACCTGGGACTTGATGAGGAGGCGACCACCGCCCCGTCGCGAGTGGTGAAGGCGAGCCTGAAGCGTTCGTTGCTGGCCTTGCTCAAGCGAACGCCGGAAGCGTTGGGGGGTGTCGGGTGCTCTGGAGTTGCGCCTGCCTGGCCGCCGAGTTGAAGGCACGACGCAGCGTCTCGGTCTCGCAAGACACAGTTCGGCGCTGGCTGCGAGAGGCGGGTATGTCTGGAAACGAGCCCGGCACGCTCCGCGTGATGATGATTCGGAGCGGGCAGCGAAACTGGCGCGGATTCGCCATTTTTGTGAGACTTTGCCGCAAAATGCAGCACTTTTCTTCGCCGATGAACTCGATATTCACTTGTTTCCCAAACTCGGCTGCGAGTGGATGTTGAAGGGAACGCAGACCGAAGTGATGACGCCGGGGACCAATCAAAAGAATTACCTCGCCGGGGCGCTCAACTATCTGACGGGCCAGTTGATCTCGGTCATCGGCGAGCGAAAGGACCGATGGCTGTTCATTGATTTGTTGCGTCTCATCGAGCGGACGTGCCCGGCGACGAAGTTCACCGGGATTTATGTCGTCGTGGACAACTACGACATTCACAAAGCCAAGGCTGTCGTCCTGTGGCTGGTTCAACACCCGCGTTTCGAGGTGGTCTGGTTGCCTTCTTACTGCCCGCGCGCCAACCAGATCGAGCGCGCCTTTGTCGCCGTTCATGACAAGTGTACCCGCAACCACAAGCGCACATCTCTGCCCGATCTGATTGCCGACGTGCGTCGCCATCTGCGTTGGAACGGGCCTTGGCGTTACCGATTGTCGGACTTGTACTATGCCCCGAAGGTCGAGGCGGCACTGGCCGAGATCAGGACCTCTCAGGAACTGAAAGCCGCATGAGTGTGCCAATCTCATAAGGATGGATTTAGTGTCAGCGCACTACAGACCGGGGAAACCCCATACATCGGAGGCGCAATGAAAGATCTGGGTGTTGTCAGAATCAGAGTGATACATTGGATGTCGATGGTGACTGTTGTTTTTTTTTACACTATTAGTCCTACATCAAGCCATGTTGAGCTTCCGCTGCCCAGTCTGCACAGACAAACGCCTTCTCGCCTCGCAACGCATGTCCAGAGCAGTTCACCTGCTCAGGAGAATACCGAACAAAGGGAGGCCAGGCTCCGGCAACTTAGTATAGATCTGCTCCGAGACGCAGGTGAAGAAGCAGCAAAACTGAATGATCGCAGGAGTGCTGCTCTAATTCAAATCAATGCTGGTAAAGCCCTCTGCTCTGTTGATTTGGAGAGGGCGCGAAAGTTCTTTAACTCGGGTTTTGAGGCCGCCCTCGAATACTACCGGGATGGCAAGAATCAGTTGACGGACCCAATTGAAGTCTTAACTGCTGGGTCGCGTGCCGACTTGTGTGAAGAGATTATTCAGGTCGTCAGCCACTGCGATGCAGTATTCGGGCGTGAATTTACGAAAGCTTTCAGTGATGAGAAACGACGGCAGCAATCTCCCTCCGCTCCCACCAAGAGGCAAGTCTTTCGTTTGTGGGGAGGAAGCAGCAACGACATCCTCTTGGAAAACGATCTTGACTCAGCAGCAACTTTGCTGCGCACCAATCAAGAAGTCGCAATTACCGAAGCCAGGAAAGTTTATTCGAAAGGAATTACAAGGGGCGCTCTGATATTTATCTGGCATTTGGCGGTGCAGGACCGTGCGGCAGCCGATGAGCTATATCTATGGCTGCTGGCGCGTATACGAATGGAAGAAGTTCCCGACGCAGGCGAATTACAGATCCTTGCGCCTTACCCATTTGGCCAGCCCTTTATCTGGGTTACTAATGGGATAGGTGGCCAGGGCGCAATCTCTCCCCCAGCCCTCGTGGCCAGGGCGCGCAACCCAAGAAGTGAAGATCTACTGACCGATTGGTACATCGAAACCACGTTCTTTGCTCTCTCGCGAATTGCCGCAGCCGATCTCTCTGGCTACCAGGATCCAGCTTCCGGAATTGGCGCAGCGAGTTACCTCGCTGAATGGCTGAAGCCACGAGTGGCACGAGTCCGTCCGGACCTGATTCCCGCTTGGCAATATATCATTGAACAGCTTTCTCCCCGCCTGTCATCTCAACAACGCAGTACACTGTTTGCTATGTCTGCGTCAGAAGAGAAAGCACGTAAAGAAGCAGGGCATATGTTCACCCCCCAACCGAAGAATGCAACGGATAGAATTCAGGACTTGCTTCGTAAAGCGGAGAATAGCCAACAACCTGCCGAACGTGATCGTTACTACCAAGAGGCAGCGCTTGAGGCAGATCACTTGGATGATCTGTCATGGGCGCTTCAGATCATGGACAAGATATCCGATGGCGAATGGCGCCAGCACGTCGGAGACTGGATATACTTTAACGCTTCAAATCGCGCCATTGCCAGAGGCGAGATGGAAGTAGCACGCAGTTACGCTTTAAAGGTGAAGGCCCCTGATCAATGTGCGTATCTGTTCTGTGCGATCGCGCGGTTTGCACTGAAAGGAAAAGATAAAACACAAGCTGCCGATATTCTCGCCGAAGCGGAACGACAGGTTGACAAGGCTGACGACTCGTCGGCGAAAGTTCGTGGATTCGTGAGTATTGCGAATCTGCTGGCAAGCTTTGATTACACCCGGACCTTAGAAATGCTATCTTACGCAGTGCGTACTGCCAATCGATTGCCGGATTATACTCTTGAACCAGGTAAGATGGTGCGAACATCGAAGAAAGCGCAGGGACGGACGCCTGCTTTAACTCGGAACAGCGGAAACTTTGATTTGGGAACTGTGATGGCAACTATGGCGACTGTTGATTTCGAGGGGGCGCTGGCGCTGGCGCAGTCACTCGAAAGCAAGTCATTCAAACTAACTGCTATTATCGCTTTAGCTTCCTCTGTTCTTAATAAACCAAAACAACCTGAGAAATCTTCTCTGAAACAGTCTACATGAGAAGGGAGCAGATAGAGATGGTGGTCTCGACTTTGTCTATTATTGGTGGCTCTTTGTGAATTGCTGGGAGAGGCCACAAAATATAGTGGTCGGGGATCCCAAATTATGAAGAGGGTAAGGCGATGACAGTTTCGATCGAGAAATTGCTGAATATCGGGGGATTGGAGGTGGAAGACCTGGAGATCGGAGAGCAAAGGATCACGATCAGGGCGAAGATCTCCTCGAATTTCACCAAGTGCCACAAGTGCGGAAAAAAAGCGACTGAATACTACAGCGACGGCGAAACAGTTGAACTGCGGCATCTGCCGATCTGTGAACGACCGGTCTATATCTACCTGAGGACGAAGAGGTATCGATGTCAGAATTGCGAGGATGGACCAACGACGACGCAACACGGAGACTGGTACGATCTGGCGGCGCATTGCACGAAAGCATATGCCAAATCGTTGCTGCGAGAGATGGTCGGGAGCACGCTCGCGGAAGTGGCGCGCAAGCAAGAGATCAATTACGGCATCCTGAGGGGATTGCTCGAGCGTGAGGTGAGCGAAGGGGTCGACTGGCGGGAGTTGACCCAATTGCGTGTGCTCGGACTGGATGAGATTTCCTTGCTCAAAGGGCATCAGGATTTTGTCACCGTTGTTTCAAGTCGTGATGATCTTGGACGCCCGGTCATCCTCGGGGTGCTTGAGGGGCGTGAGAAAGAGACCGTCAAAGCCTTCCTCCAGAGCATCCCCGAACATTTGCGTGCGACGGTCGAGCAGGTTTGCACCGAGATGTATAAAGGATTCACCAACGCGGTTGCCGAAGTCTTGCCGGCGGCCCGCGTCGTCGCTGATCGTTTTCACGTCGCCAAAGGGTATCGTGCGGCGCTCGACGAGTTGCGCAAAACCGAGATGCACAACCTCAAAGCCGCCCTCAAACCCGATGAGTACGCCGGATTGAAGGGCGTGATCTGGGCTTTGCGGCGCAACCATCAGGATTTGACCGATGAAGAACTCCAATTGCTTGACCTGCTCTTTGAATGCTCCCCGGTTCTGCGCCGAGGTTACCAACTACGCGAGAAGCTGACCGACATTTTCGAGACGGCTCATACTAAACAATCCGCCGAGCGCGCCTTGCGCCGCTGGATGGCTGAGGTCAGAAGCACCGGTTTGACCTGCTTCGATTCTTTCCTCATCACCCTCGAGAACTGGATGGACCAGATCACCAACTACTTCCTCAGTCGTTTGACCAGCGGCTGGGTCGAAGGTCTCAACAACAAGATCAAAGTTATCAAGCGTCGCTGTTACGGGATCCCGAACCCGGTAACTCTCTTTCGCCGTCTCTGGCTCGACTTGAACGGCCTTGACGCTTTTGCTGCTTGACGCCACAAGATATGGTGCTGTTTCCCGACGATTCACAAAGAGCCTTTTTATTCACATTCGCATTGATCGTCCTTTTTTCGACGCTGCATCTGCCCGGCGATATGGCTGATAATTCTGCGGCGCAGGATGCAACTGCGCGCCGAGTGCGCGCGCGCGATCTGGGTCTTGCGCCCGGCGTATTCGAGCCCGGCGCACTCAATTCCATCACCGACGTTGCGGGCGTCAGGGTAGGGCACGCGACCTTGATCGAAGGCGAAACCATACGCACCGGAGTGACCGCGATCCTTCCGCACTCCGGCAATCTGTTTCAGGAAAAAGTTGCGGGCGCCGTTTACATAGGCAACGCCTTCGGCAAACTCGCCGGTTCTACGCAGGTCGCCGAACTCGGCGCAATCGAGACGCCGATAATCCTTACAAACACGCTCAGCACAGCCACGGCCATCGATGCGGTCGTAGGTTGGACGCTTGCGCAACCCGGCAACGAGGCGGTCGTTTCTGTCAACGCGCTTGTAGGTGAAACCAACGATGCAGGTCTAAACGACATTCGGGGCCGGCACGTCAAACGCGAACACGTTCTGTATGCGATTGAGAAAGCCGCTACGGGTGCGGTTGCAGAGGGCGCAGTAGGCGCGGGCACGGGCACGATCTGTTACGGCTGGAAGGGCGGAATCGGAACATCTTCGCGTCTGCTTCCGGCGCGTTACGGCGGATGGACGCTCGGCGTGCTGGTGCAGACGAACTTCGGCGGAGTGCTCGAAATGGGCGGAGCGCCGGTCGGGAAAGAGCTTGGACGTTACGCCTACCGGCCCCAGTCGAACCCCGGCGACGGCGACGGCGACGGCTCGTGCATGATAGTAGTTGCAACCGATGCGCCGATCGATGCGCGGGATCTGCGCCGGCTGGCGGCGCGCGCGCTGTTTGGCCTCGCGCGCACGGGATCGTCCTACAGCCAGGGAAGCGGCGATTTTTCCATCGCCTTCACGACATCATCCGAACTGCGCTACCGGCACGGAGAAACCGCAGCGCGGCAGCGCGCAATATTGCCGCCCGACGCCGTATCGCCGCTGTTTCAGGCCGCGCTCGAAGCGACCGAAGAAGCCGTATACAACTCGCTGCTTCAGGCCGCATCGGTCACCGCGCGCGGACGCACCATCGATGCCCTGCCCATCGACCGGGTGCGCGATATCCTCAGAAAATACGGCATCGGGAGTAAGGAGA